>JAYFQF010000006.1:0-70730 GCA_034927285.1 Peptococcaceae bacterium | reverse complement strand
CTCCCCCGTACGGGTAGCCGCGGTGGCCCAGGCCATTATTTTTGCCGTCTGCCACGGCAATCTTGTGCAGGGGATGTTTTCCTTTGTGCTGGCTCTGGTGCTGAGCCGGGTCTATCTCAGCAATATGTCTATCTGGGCTCCCTGCGCTATTCATTGCGGCTTCAATACCAGCGCTTATCTTTTCCAGATGCTTCTGCTGCGGCTTGCCGCCGCGGCCTAGGAAAAACCGAAGAAATCCAAAGAAAAACAAACCTTGTCCCGGCACAAAAGCCGCACCGGACAAGGTTTTTTTGTCGAAAACCTTTCCTGACGCATCGCAAAGCAAAACTTTTTCCAGTATAAGAAATTCCTTAGCAGGCAATAATTTGATCATAGTTCACCTGCGAAAGGATATGGCCTATGATAAATAAAGTTGAGCTCTGCGGCGTTAATACGGCGAAATTGCCGGTGCTGAAAAACAATGAGATGCGGCAGCTTTTTTTTCGTTGCCAAAACGGGGATAAATCGGCCCGGGAAGAATTGATCAATGGAAATCTCCGGCTGGTATTAAGCGTGATTCAGCGGTTCAACAATCGGGGCGAGTGCGTGGACGATTTGTTCCAGGTAGGCTGCATCGGCCTGATCAAGGCCATCGATAATTTTGATTTAGGCCAAAACGTCAAGTTTTCCACTTATGCCGTGCCGATGATTATCGGCGAAATCCGGCGTTATTTAAGGGATAACAATCCCATCCGGGTCAGCCGCTCCCTCAGGGACATCGCTTATAAAGCGCTGCAGGCCAAGGAAAGGCTCTCCGGAGCTTTGGGCAGGGAGCCGGACATTACCGAACTGGCAAAAGAACTGGGCCAGCAGAGGGAAGACGTGGTTTTTGCTTTGGAGGCCATTCAGGAACCGGTCTCCATGTTTGAACCGGTTTATCATGACGGCGGCGATCCCATTTATGTGATGGATCAGATCCGGGATGAAAAGAACGCCGACAAGGAATGGATCGAGGCGATTTGTCTTCAGGACGCCATGCAGTGTCTGAATCCCCGGGAAAGGATGATCCTGCAGATGCGTTTTTATGAGGGAAAGACCCAGATGGAGGTGGCTTCAGAAATCGGCATCTCCCAGGCTCAGGTCAGCCGGCTGGAGAAGGGGGCTTTGAGCCGGGTTCGCAAGCAGTTGTGAGTTCCGCAAGCTTTTCGTCCAACAGGCCAAGGCCCCGGCGGATTTCCGGGGAAGAAGCCGAAGCGTAGCTCAGGCGCAGATAGTTTTTCCAGCGTCCGTCGATGCTGAACATGCTGCCGGGCAACAGGGCCACGCCAAGAGCCTTCATTTCTTCATAAAGCGTAAAGCTGCTGATTTTTTCCGACAGAGCCACCCAGTAAAAGAGTCCGCCCGGCTGATCGTAGACGATTTGCATGTGGCGGCTTTTTTTTATGGCTCTGGCCATGACTTTCTGTTTTTCCCGATAGTAGTCCCGGACCTTTTCCAGATGGCCCTCAAACAGGCCCCTTCCAAGATAGCGGGCCAGGAGTTCCTGCTGCAGCGCCCCGCAGGACAGGTCCGTGTGGAACTTGGCGGAAAGGATGCGCCGGCTGAATTTTGCCGGGTAAAGCAAATAAGCCAGCCGGATACCCGGCATCAGGTTTTTGGAAAAGGAATTGAGATAAATGACCCGGTCCCTGGTATCCAGCGATTTCAGGCTTTCCGGACCGGCGGCGCCAAAATAGATTTCTCCCATGCAATCGTCTTCGATGATCAGAAAATTATAGGCCTCCGCCAGGCGCAGCAAGGCTTCTTTTTTTGGCCGGGACCAGCAGATGTTGGTGGGGCTCTGAAAATTTATCATGGTGTAGAAAAAATCGATTTTCTTCCTGGCAAGAATGGACTCCAGCTCTTTTATCTCCGGACCGTCCTCTTCCAAAGGGATGGTATCCAGGGTCGCTCCGCAGTTCAGGAAAGCGTTAAGGGAAACCGGATAGGAGGGATTTTCCGCCAGGACCCGGCTATGGCTGGAAATCAGGGATTTGCACAGGATATCCAGGCCCTGCTGACTGCCGTTGACCACCTGGAGCTGCTGATTTTCCAAAGCAATGCCCTTGGCCCGCAGCCGGTCCTCCAAAGCGGAGAGCAGAGCGGGATGACCTTGGGTGGGCGGATATTTCAGATAATCCCCCACGTCTTCTCCGGCAATTTCCTGAAGGATATTCTGGAAGTCGGCCACGGGATAAATTCTCGGCAAAGGGGTGGCGCTGGCAAAATTTATCCGGTGGCTGTCGGTGATCTGTCCCCGGTCAAAGGCTTCCAGGATCACCTCGTCGGCAAAAAAATGATAGCTGTCCAGGGGCCGGACATAGCAGCCGCTGCCGTGGATCACCTGGATAGCCCCTTCTTCCTCCAAAAGCTGATAAGCTTTTTCCACGGTGGAAATATTAATGTTGTATTTTTGACACATCCAGCGGTAGGAAGGGAGCTTTTGACCCACCGTCAGCTGGCCGTCCATGATCTGGCCCAGAATGCTGCGGTAAATCTGCAGATACAGGCTCTCCTCTTTACTCTTGTCCAAGGCAATCCGCATGGAAATCCTCTCCTTTGCCGGCGGTGCAGCCAAAAGAAGGCGCCGGCCATTACGTATGATTCGGGCGGGTCACCGCGGCCCGGCGGGGAGAATACAGAACAGTAGCCTGACTGTTACGCAACAGTTTTTGGCCTGGGAGCATTGAAAGACCGCCGCCGGTCTGGGATAATCACTTTAGAAACAGTATAGCAAATTTCCGGTCTCCAGGGGAGATTTTTCATGCTGTGCGGAAAAAAACCGTAAAATTACGGCGGAAGGAGTCAAAGTCATGAGTACCAGCAGCGAAAATTTTGCCACGAAGGTGATCCATGGCGGCAGCAAAAAAAATGCCGAGGGGGCGTTGTCCGCTCCGATTTTTCAGAGCTCCACCTTTATCTTTGACAGCGCGGCCCAGGGCGGCAGACGCTTTGCCGGGGAAGAGGGCGGCTATATTTATACCCGCCTGGGCAATCCGACGATAAACGCTTTGGAAGAAAAGATCGCCCTTTTGGAGGAGGCGGAGGAATGCGTTGCCTTTTCCTCCGGCATGGGGGCCATTTCCGGCGCCGTAGTCCCCCATTTGCAGGCGGGAGACCACCTGCTTTCCGATAAAACCCTTTACGGCTGCACCTTTGATTTGTTCAGCCATCTGCTGCCTAAGTTGGGTATCGAAGTGGAGTTCATCGACTTCAGCAATATTGAGCAGGTGAAAAAAAGCCTGCGGCCCGATACCCGGGCCGTTTATTTCGAAACCCCGGCCAATCCCAATATGAAGATCATTGATGTGGAGCTGGTGGCCCGGCTGGCTCACCAGGCGTCGGCGCGGATGCTGGTGATCACCGACAACACCTTTGCCACGCCTTACCTGACCCGGCCTTTGCTGCTGGGGGCCGATATCGTGGTGCACAGCGCCACCAAGTATTTAAACGGCCACGGCGATGTGGTGGCCGGTTTTGCCTGCGGCAGCCATGAACTGATGAAGCCGGTGAGGAGCGTGGGACTGAAGGACCTGACCGGGGCCGTTCTCGGGCCTTTTGAGGCCTTCCTGATCCTGCGGGGATTGAAGACCATGAAGCTGCGCATGGACCAGCATTGCGCCAACGCCATGAAGATAGCGAGATTTCTGGACTCCTGCCCTCAGGTGCTGAAGGTTTATTTCCCCGGGCTTAAAAGTCATCCCGGTCATGAGATTGCCGCCCGCCAGATGAAACAGTTTGGCGGCATGATTTCCTTTGAGGTAAAAAGCTATGAGGCCGCCAAAAAGATGCTGGATCACCTGAAGCTCTGCTGCCTGGCGGTTTCTTTAGGCGACTGTGAAACTTTGATTCAGCACCCGGCTTCCATGACCCACAGCGCTTACTCCAAGGAAGAAAGGGAGGCCGCCGGCTTTTCCGACGGCTTGATCCGGCTTTCCGTAGGACTGGAAGAAGCCGGGGATATCATCGACGACTTAAGCCAGGCCCTGGCGGCGGAATAAGTAAGCCGGGGAATAAGCGGCGAAGGAGAAGGCCGGATAGGCCGGATCAGCCTGACAGAGCGATTTCAAACCCAAAAAGACCCGACAGAGCACTTTTAAAAAAATAGAGGAACTGCCCCCATTGGTTTGCCGAAACTAATCCGGGGCAGCTTTTTTTGTTTCACCCAGTCCTTAGTCCGGCGCCTTTTTTCAGACAGACCCGCAGCCGCCAAAGCCGGCAGCCATTCCGCTAAGAATTAAGAATATCGTAATAAAAATGTAACATCCCAATGATATAATAGGCGAAGTGGATTAAATTTATGCTTTTTGAAAGTTAAAACAAACGGCGGACCGCCGGCTTGGAGATATGAGGAGGTTAATTTATGGAACAGCAAGCAAGCGGGTCTCTTTCCCCGGAGGCCCAGGAGAAACCGGAAAAAGTCAAGGTAAAGGGCAGGCTGAAAAAGTTCTGGAAGAAAAAAAGAAAGACTGCCGTGGCTTTGATTTTGGCAGTTTTCGCTGTCCTGTTTTTTGCGGTGAAAAGCTTATCCGGGGGCGACGCCGGGGTCCTTACGGTGATGACGGAAACCGCCGCCAGGCAGAACATAGCGGAAACGGTGGTGATCAAGGGGACCGTGGAGGGTTCGGAAACCGCAGAGATCACTTCCACCAGAAATAATAAAATTGTAGCGATTAATGTAAAAGAAGGCGACCGGGTTACTAAGGGTCAGGTATTGGCCGAGCTGGACGGTGAAGATCTGAATGAGGCCCTGACCATCGCCCAGGATCAGTATGACCAGGCCCGGTATACTCTGCAGGAAAGTCTGAAAACCGCCCAGCGGGAATACGAGGCAGCGGTCAGAAGCCGGGATCAGGCCAAGCGGTCGTATGAGACGAACAAGGCTCTGGCGGAAGCCGGCGCCATTTCCCAGGATGAGCTGATCAAATCCCAGGATGCTTACGAGAACAGCCAGACGGCATTGGAGAGCTTCGAGGTGTCCAAAGGAAAGGTGGTGGCCGGCAGCAGCCAGGCCAAAGCCTTGGAAGTCCAGAAGCACGAACTGGAGATCAGAACAAAGGATCTGGAAGATATCTATATCAAAAGCCCTATCGACGGCACCGTGACCCGGGTGAACGCCCGGTTGGGCCGGAACGCCGCCGATACGGAAGATAAACAAGCCATGTTCGTGGTGGAAAATCTGGACCAGCTGCAAATGAAGGTAAAAATCAGCGAGTACGATATCAACAGGATCGCGCTGGGCCAAAAGGTCACGATCACCTCCGATATTCTGGGGGGACAGCCGGCTGAAGGGGTGGTTTCCCAGATTTCTCCCTCCGGAGAACAAAAAGACATGTCTTCCAAGGAAATGGTGATTCCGGTAAAAATTGAAGTGGTAAACGATAACGGCCGGCTGATGGCCGGCGTCAGCGGCAACGCGGAAATTTTGATCCGGCAGAGCGAAGACGCCCTGGCGGTACCGGTGGATGCGCTGCTTGTGGATCCGGCTACCGGCGAAACCTTTGTTTTTGTGGCAGACGAGGCAGGCCTGCTGAAAAAGATAGTTCTGGAATTGGGGGTAGAAAGCGATTTCTACGCGGAAGTAACCGGCGGCGGCCTGGAGGAAGGCATGCGGATCGTAATGAACCCGGACTTCAGCATGCAGGAGGGGATGACGGTAGCTGCAGCGGCTGAAGGAGGCGCTCAATGAGCAGTATAATCAGAGCGGAAAATCTGAAGAAGGTTTACCGCAATGGCGATATTGAGGTGGAGGCGCTGAAAGGGATCAACCTCAATATTGAGAAGGGGGAGTTCGTCGCGATCATGGGGGCTTCCGGCTCCGGCAAGTCCACCTTTATGAATGTCCTGGGCTGCCTGGACCGGCCTACGGAGGGTTATTATTATCTGGAGGATATCGATATCCGGGAAAAGGACGACAACGAGCTCTCGTTGGTGCGGAATCAGAAGATCGGTTTTGTTTTTCAGTCCTTTAATCTGATCTCCCGGACCAGTGCCCTGAAGAATGTGGAGCTGCCGATGATCTACGCCAAAACGGCGCCGGCGGTCAGGGAGGCCCAGGCCAGGCAGCTGCTGGAAAAGGTGGGACTGGGGGACCGTGGAGATCATATGCCCAATGAGCTTTCCGGCGGTCAGCGCCAAAGGGTGGCCATTGCCCGGGCTTTGGCCAACCGGCCGCCGATCATTTTGGCCGACGAGCCTACGGGAAACCTGGATACCCGGTCTTCTGTGGAGATCATGGAAATTTTCACCCGCTTGAACCGGGAAGAAGGAAACACGGTAATTATCGTTACTCATGAACCGGATATTGCCGAGTTTACCGACCGGGTGATTACTTTTAAAGACGGCCGGGTGATCAGCGATAAAGATAAACGAACCGGCGATCCGGAAAAAGGGGTGGCGGACTGATGCTGTTTTTGGAAAATATCAAGCTGGCGCTGGCTTCGATCCGCGCCAATAAAATGCGCTCCTTTCTGACGATGCTGGGGATCATCATCGGCATCGCCTCGGTGATCGCCATCACCTCCATCGGCTCCAGCGCCCAGGCTGTGGTCAGCAAGGAGTTTGAAAGCTACGGAAAAAACATGATGTATGTTTATATCAACTGGAGCATGACCGGAGATTATATCGAGAGCGGCCAGATTATCTGGAATGAGGATATCGAGCGGCTGGAACAGCATTTTGGCAGCCAGATCCAGTATATTTGCCCCAACACCGGCGGCCAGAGCGACGTGAAGGTAGGCCGGACCCAGGGAAAGTTCAATATCAGCGGCGTAGCCGGCGGCTATGATAAGAGTAAAAAGCTGGATATCCTCTATGGCCGGATGATCACCGAGGCCGATGTAAAAAGCAGCCGTCCCAGGGTGGTCATTGAAAAGCGGGCGGCAGAAGACCTGTTCAACACGGAAAACGCCGTAGGGAAGACCCTGACCATGACCCTGGACGGGGAATCCCGGGAGCTGACCGTAGTGGGGATTTACGATATGGAGACCACCATCTTCAGCCCGCTGACCAGCGGCCTGTACAGCTGTTTTGTCCCCTATACCCTATTGCAGGCCAATAGCGGCGACGGCGTTTCCCAGCTGGAGATCTATGTGGATCCTGAGGAAAGCGTTTCGGAGATGGCCGCCAGGATCACCGGATACCTCAGCCGGATCAAGGACCAGCCTGAGGGCTTTTATACTTTTGAGTCCGCCGAGGGGCAGGGGGCGATCGTGGACCAGATGCTGGGGACCCTGTCTTTGGCCATCGGCGCCATCGCCGCTATTTCTCTGGTGGTGGGCGGCATAGGCATCATGAATATCATGCTGGTCTCCGTCACCGAGCGGACCCGGGAAATCGGCATCCGCAAATCCCTGGGCGCCCGGACCAGCGACATCCTGCTGCAATTTTTGATCGAATCCATGATTATTTCCGCTATCGGCGGGGTGATCGGCGTCCTATTGGGAGCCGGCGTGGCGGCTATCGGCATGAGCTTTGCCGGGGTCGCGCTGATGATCGGCCTGCCGGTGATCCTTTTAGCCGTAGGATTTTCCGCTCTGGTGGGGATATTCTTCGGCCTGTATCCCGCCAGAAAGGCCGCCCGGCTGGATCCCATCGAAGCCCTGCGGTACGAATAGCAGCCGGTAATCCCAGGCCGGGGCTTACAGAGGCGACAGACCTTTTTTCCACTATAGGCAGGCGGTTCTGGTGCTTTACAGGACTGTCTGCCTATTGTAGACTAAAAGAAAGGGAAAAGCGGCAAGCCGAAGACGAAAAATATTCAGGCCGGAAACGGCAGGCTGAAAACCGGCCCGGGGACCGGTTCCCCAGCCGGCGCGGCGGAAAACGCTTTTACCGGAAAGCAGGCAAAGAAATGGAACTGAGCTTTTTTAAGGGCGTGGGCCCGAAAAAACTAAAGCTTTTGGAGCAGATGGAAATCCGTACGCCCCAAGAGCTGATCCGCCATTTCCCCCGGCGCTATGACGACCGTACCTGCCTGAAAAAAATTGCCGAAGTTCCCGACGGGGAAAACGTTACCCTTGCCGCTTCGGTGGTTTCCCTGGAGGAACGCCGGCCCCGGCCCCGCTTTAGTATCCTGAAGGCGGTGATCCGGGACGAATCCGGTTTTGGCGTAGCCACCTGGTTTAACCAGCCCTTCATTAAACCGAAGCTTCAGCCGGAGACCCGGCTCCTGCTTTCCGGCCGGGCCAGGCGTACTTTTGGGAAACTGGAAATTATTGTACAGGATTTTGAAATTTTAACCCGGGATGAAGAGGAGAAGCCGGGAAAAATTCTGGCGGTTTATCCGCTGATCGCGGGGCTGAATCAAAAATTTTTGCGGCAGACCGTGGCCCAGGTATTGGATGCGGGGTATCAGGAAAAAGAGTATTATCCCGAAGCCTTTCGCAAAAAATATGATCTGACGGCTCTTAACGGCGCTTTGGAGAAAATTCACCGGCCCAAAGAGTGGCCGGATCTGGAAATCGCCCGCCGCCGTTTGATTTTTGACGAATTTTTTTTGTTGCAGCTTTCTTTGGGGCTGATGAGAAAAAAAGGCGGGGGCCCAAGAGGCGTCAGCCACCGGCAGACCGGAGCCCTGACGGACCTTTGGCTGAAAAAATTGCCTTTTGCTTTGACCGAAGCCCAAAACCGGGTAATCGCCGAGGTAAAAAAGGATATGGAATCGCCGGAGGCCATGAGCCGTCTGGTTCAGGGCGACGTAGGCTCCGGCAAGACCGCTGTGGCGGCCTGGGCCCTCTTGCTGGCGGTGGAAAACGGCTGTCAGGGAGCCTTGATGGCGCCCACGGAAATTCTGGCTCAGCAGCATTATGATAACCTGCGGGACTGGTTTGAACCTTTAGGGATAAAAGTGGCCTTTTTTAAAGGCGGGCAGGGGACGAAAGAAAGAAAACGGCAGATTGAAGAGCTGGCTGCCGGCGAAATCCAGGTAGCGGTGGGGACACACGCCCTTTTTCAGGAACAGATAGCTTTCCGGCGGCTGAGCCTGATCGTCATCGACGAGCAGCACCGGTTCGGCGTGCGGCAAAGGGCTCTTTTACAGGAAAAGGGTGAAAATCCCGATCTGTTGGTCATGTCGGCTACGCCGATTCCACGGACCCTGGCTCTGACTTTGTACGGCGATCTGGACATTTCCCTGATCGACCAGCTGCCCCCGGGCAGGAAGCCGGTAAAGACCATCTGTATCCTGGAAAAGGCCAGAGAAAAACTAAACCAGCTTCTCCTGGCAGAACTGAAAAAAGGCCGTCAGGCCTTTGTCGTCTGTCCCTTGATCCAGGAGTCCGAGGTCCTTGATCTGCAAAATGCCCTTGAAATAGACGAATATCTGCGGAAACGGCTGAGCCCTTATGCCGTGGGGCTTTTGCACGGACGGCAGACAGCGGCGGAAAAAGAAGCTGTCATGGAGGAGTTTACCGCCGGCAGATTACGGCTGCTGGTTTCCACCACTGTGGTGGAAGTGGGCGTAAACGTCCCCAAAGCCACGGTAATGGTAGTGGAAAACAGCGAGCGTTTCGGTCTGGCCCAGCTCCATCAGCTGCGGGGCCGGGTGGGCCGGGGCGGGGATCAGGCTTACTGCATACTGGTGACCAACAGCCGGGAACCGCTGGCGTTGTCCAGACTGAAGCTGATGACGGAAACCAACGACGGTTTCCGCCTGGCGGAAGAAGACATGCTGCTGCGGGGGCCGGGAGAATTTTTCGGCACCAGGCAGCATGGGCTGCCGGAATTCCGCATGGCCCGCTTACCGGAGGACAAAGAGCTTTTAGAACAAGCCCGGCAGGCGGCTCTGGATCTTTTGCGGGAAGATCCGGAGCTGAAGGGGCCGGGACTGGCGGAATTAAAACAAATAATTTTGAAAAAAATGGCCGATATGATCAAAGGTTAGCAGTTTTAGCAAATTTTAAGCAGGATGAGTCCCGGAGCTTCCTCACATAATATCACTACCTTAACAAAAGGAGGTGATCTTGTGAGTAAAAGCAACAGCAATAAGCTGGTCGTGCAAGGCTCCCGGCAGGCCCTGGAACAGCTGAAATATGAAACTGCCAATGAGCTGGGGATCCCCAACTACGGCAGCGCGGACAAAGGCAATCTGACTTCTCGTGAAAATGGTTACGTCGGCGGCTATATGACCAAGAAACTGGTTTCTTACGCCGAGCAGGCCTTGGCCAACGGCAGCAGCAGCAGCAAACGGTAACTTAAGTAATTTTCTGTTTATATAGCCGGGGTAGCCTCCAGAGGCTGCCCGCAAAAAAAGCGATAAGGCTGCCACTACGGAAACCGGCAGGGAAGAAAAAACCCCTTTGATAACGGTCCGGGTGGCAGCCTTTTTTTGCAAAAAAAAACCACCTTTCGGTGGCTTGGATTTCATGGTGGGCGGTAATGGACTCGAACCATCGACCCCTACGATGTCAACGTAGTACTCTAACCAACTGAGCTAACCGCCCTTATCATAAATCGAACAATAGCTATTATACCAAAATCTTCGGCCTTGTCAACCCGTAACCTGCGGGTCTGCAGACTGATTGACCAATTTAGTTTTATATTTTTATTGGCCGATTTATTAATCGCTATTCTCCGCTAATGAAAAAATCCGTGCCAATTGTTAGAATACTCGTATCGGCGGCGGTCTCCACCGGCAGTGTAATAAACTGTCCGGATTTGTGGAAGGATAACCAAAACAGCAGCGAGGAAAGAAGGAGCCGCCAATGCCAAAGTATATTTTCAAGCAAAATCCCGAGCCTTTTTCTTTGGGAAAGCCGTCCTGGGACCTGGCTATCGAAGCTCATGAGTTTCTGCAGGGCAGTCATGAAGGAGAAATTCCCGGGGTTTCCTTGGAGAAGTTCCCCTTCCCTCAGGGAATGACGTCGGTTATCAAGGTCCTGGATCAGCAGGGGGCCGGGATTATCGGTAAGCCGCTGGGCACTTATATCACCATCGAAGCCCCGGAGCTGATGGATTCCGACCGTCGGGACCATCAGGATATTGTTCTGGCCCTTTGCGAGGCTCTGAAAAAAATACTGCCCCAGCAAGAGGACTATTCCATCTTAGTGGCGGGGCTGGGGAATCCCCGCAGTACGCCGGACGCTTTGGGGCCTATGGTGACAAGCCGCCTGATGGCCACCCGCCATCTTTACAGCTTTAATGACCCCAACCTGGTGAACGGACTGCGCAGCCTGGCGATTTCTACTCCCGGCGTCACCGGTATTACCGGCCTGGAGACAGCCGAAGTCCTGGAGGGACTGGTGCGCCAGCTGAAACCCGACGTCCTGCTTTGCGTGGACGCTTTGGCCGCCGGCGATTTAGGCCGGCTGCACAATACGATTCAGTTAGCCGATTCCGGGATCCATCCCGGCAGCGGCATCGGCAATATGCGTAAAGAAATCAACCAGACCACCCTGGGTATTCCTGTACTGGCTATCGGCGTGCCCACGGTGGTTCAGGCCGGCATCATCGCCAACAAGGCCCTGAGCCTTTTGGCCGACGGCTTGAAGCAGCCGACAGGAAAAGGGACCTTTCCTTATATGGTTTCCCAGGAGCAAAAAGAGCAGGTGATCAATCAGATCCTGGAGCCTTTTGGCGGCAGTCTGATGGTAACCCCCAAGGAAGTGGACGAACAGGTGGATCATACCGCGCAGATTATCGCCAAAGCCATCACCCTGGCGGTACACCCCGGGATAAAGCCCGAGGATGTGGAATGCTTTTTGCATTAGATCGGATCTGTTCAGGGGAAAGTGCTGGAAAAGGATTTTTCCGGAGCGTTTATGAAAAAAACCTGGCGGCGGACGCAAAACGCCGCCAGGCCGCATCAGGGAAGGCTTGTGCATAATAGTGCAAAGAATTGTACATTTTGTGCAATATTTCATTTAATTGTATACTTTTGTTTTGAGCGTCTGCCAGCAAAATACCTGTTTCTTTTCTTGTTTTGAGCGGTTATAATAAACGTTGGACCAATATGTTAACTTTGGCTATGATTTTTAAACCGTCGAAATTTTGTATATAGAACCATTGGGAGGCTTGATTCTGGAAAAATCGGTGGAGTTGAAAATCGGAGTGATTTCCGATACCCACGGTCTTTTGCGTTCCATTGTTTTGGAAAAGCTGACCGGCGCCGATATGATTTTGCACGCCGGGGACGTGGGTTCGGCGGATATACCGGCAAAACTGAGGGAGATCGCTCCATTATATATTGTCAGGGGGAATAACGACAGTTCTTACAGCGGCTTGCCGCAAAGAGAAATGATTGAAACCGCCGGCGGCGCCATTTATCTTCTGCATAACCTGCAGGAGCTGGACATTTTGCCGCAGGCCTGCGGCGTAGGGGTGGTGGTCAGCGGCCACACCCACCGTTTTGCCTGCTGGACCAGGGAAGGGGTGCTTTACGCCAATCCCGGCGCCTGCGGTCCCCGCCGTTTTGGCCTGCCGCTTACTATGGCCTGGCTGGAGTACAGGCAGGGCCGGTGGACTTTCCTGCCGGTGGAGTTGGAGCCTTAGCGCTTTTCCGGCGCATAACCGGCGGAAATACCCCAGGACCCTGGAGCTTCCTTAATTTTGTGTTCGGCCTGGAAAGGATTTTTATTATTCAAACAAGGAGGATGCTTGTGAAATACGAAAGAAGGACATTTAAAGGAGGCACCCACATTGCGGACTATAAAGGGTTTACCAATAGTCTTGAAACTGTGGCTGCCGCTGCGCCGGCAAAGGTGTATATCCCTATGTCCATGCACATCGGCGCACCATCCAGACCGCTGGTGGCGGTGGGTGAAGAAGTGAAGATGGGCCAGAAGGTGGCGGAATCTTCCGGCTTCGTCAGCGTTCCCGCCCATGCCAGCGTCAGCGGCAAGGTTGTGGCGATTCAGAGGATGCCTATACCAAACGGACGCTTTGTGGATACGGTTGTCATCGAAAATGATTTCCGGGATGAGTGGCTGGAGCCCCCGCGGCCGGTTTCCCAGGAAGAGCTGGACAGGATGACGGGCCAGGAACTGGCGGCCAAGGTCCTGGAAGGCGGTATTGTGGGCATGGGCGGCGCCACATTTCCCTTTCATGTAAAATATGCCCCTTCCAAAGACGGCAAAAAAGCCGACGTCATTATATTAAATGGGATTGAATGCGAGCCTTTCCTCACCGCGGACCACAGAGTGATGCTGGAACGCCCCGAACAGGTGATCGACGGACTTAAATACATGATGCGTATGGCCGACTGTCCCAGGGGGATAATCGCCATCGAAGAAAACAAGATGGACGCCTTTGAACTGATGATCCAGCTGACGGAGAAGGAACCGGCCATCGAGGCTGTGGTCTGCCGGGAGAAATATCCCCAGGGCTCGGAAAAGCAGCTGATCAACGCCGTTACCGGCCGGGAAGTGCCTCCCGGAGGTCTGCCCATGGACGTAGGCGTGATTGTAAATAACGTCGGTACCGCCGCCGCGGTGGCCGAAGCCGTAAGCCTGGGCAAGCCTTTGATCGAGCGTATTGTCACCTTAAACGGCAATGCGGTGAATAAACCCATGAACTACCGGGTGCGCATTGGCACTCTGTATCGCGATCTGATCGAAGAAAACGGCGGCACCAAGGGGAATATCACCAAAGTGATTTCCGGCGGCCCCATGATGGGTTTTGCGGTATACACCACCGATATCCCGGTAATGAAGGGCACCTCCGGCGTCCTTGTTTTCAATGAGGAATCCCATGTTCTGCAGCACCAGCAGGAAGGCCCCTGCGTGCGCTGCGCCCGCTGTGTGGACGCCTGCCCCATGAGCCTGGAGCCCACCACGCTGATGAAAGCGGCCAAGCGTCAGGACTGGGCAAAGGCCAAGGAATACGATATCACCAGCTGCATGGAATGCGGCAGCTGCAGTTACGTCTGCCCCAGCTATATTCCGCTTGTCCAGTATATCCGCCTTGCCAAGCAGTACGTGCTCAGCAAGGACGGCAACGGAGCGGTGAATCCCCTGCTCATGTAGAGAGAATGAACAAAGAAAGGAATGGTTGATGGAATGGAGAACATTACCAAACCGCTGATTTTATCCAGTTCACCCCATTTTCACAGCATGTATACCACCAACCGGGCTATGCTGGAAGTCAGCCTGGCCTGTTTGCCCGCGGCTGTGGCCGGTATTTATTTTTTTGGCGTCCATGCCCTAATGGTGATGGCGGCGTCGGTGATTGCCGCCTGTGCCGCCGAATGGGTCTGTATCAGAATCATGAAACGGCCGGCCAGCATTGCTGACGGCAGCGCGGTATTGACCGGTCTTTTATTAGCCATGTGCCTGCCGCCTGCCCTGCCGGTCTGGATGGCCGCCCTGGGCGCGGTGTTTGCCATTGTGATCGGAAAACAAGTGTTTGGCGGACTGGGACAAAATGTATTTAACCCCGCTCATATTGGCCGTGCTCTGCTGCTGGCTTCTTTTCCGGTGCAGATGACTACCTGGACCGCGCCTGCCGGAGTGAACGCCGACGCCGTTACCATGGCTACCCCTTTGGCAGCGTTAAAAAGCGGCGCCCTGGGAGAACTTCCCGGACTGGGGCGGATGCTGGTGGGCCAGATCGGCGGTTCTATCGGCGAGACCTGCAGCATCGCTCTTATTTTAGGCGGCCTGTTCCTGATCTGGCGTAAGCACATCGACTGGCGGATCCCTTGCGGCTATATCGGCACCGTATTTGTACTGTCTTTGGTCTACGGTCTGGCCAAGGGTTACGGCCCTGTATACGCGTTGTATCAGATTTTCAGCGGCGGCCTGCTGATCGGCGCCTTCTTCATGGCTACCGACTGGGTGACCAGCCCGATTACGAAAAAGGGCCGGCTGATCTTTGGCCTGGGCCTGGGCATTCTCACCTGTCTGATCCGCTTCTTCGGCGGCCTGGCTGAAGGGGTGTGCTATTCGATTCTCTTGATGAATATCCTGACGCCGATGATCGACCGCTATACCAGGGGCAGGATCTACGGGAGGACAAAATGATGAAAAATAAAATCGTTCATCTTACCGTCTTTTTATTATTGGTAACCGGTATCTCCGGTCTGGCCATCGGTTATGTCAACGGGGTGACGGCCCCGGTCATCGCGGCCCAGGACGCCCAGAAACTGAAAGAGGGCTATGCGGAAGTATATCCCGACGCCGATGATTATAAGGAAAGCACATATACCGGTACGGAAAAGGCCATCACCGGCCTGGTCACCGCCGTGAAGGGCGGGGAGGAAGCCGGCGTCCTTTATGTCGTCGACGCCTCCGGCTACGGCGGTACGGTACAGATCCTGGTGGGTTTTGATATCGCCGGGAAAACGGTTACCGGGATCAAGGTCCTGAATCAAAGCGAAACCCCGGGCCTGGGCGCCAACTGTGCCAATGCCTGGTTTGCCCAGCGCTATATCGGAAAAAGCGCGGAAAAGGATCTGACTGTGGTAAAGGTGGAGACTGCCGATCCGGGAGAGGTTCAGGCCATTACGGCGGCCACGATAACATCCCAGGGCGTTACCGACGGCGTGAATATCGCCCGCCGGGATTTTGCCGCCAATTACGGCAGCCTGTAGAAAGGAGAGGCAAAGTGAGTAAAAATAACGGACTGTTTTATGAGCTGAAGAAGGGGATTCTTATTGAAAACCCCCTGTTTGTACAAGTCTTGGGCACGTGCCCTTCCCTGGCCACCACTACCTCGGTGGAAAACGCCCTGGGCATGGGAGCGGCCTTTACGGTAGTTTTGGTCTGCTCCAATATCGCCATTTCCCTGATCCGTAAGCTGGTGCCGGAAGATATCCGCATCCCCAGCTATATCGTGGTCATCGCCTCTTTCGTTACCGTGGTGGAAATGATCATGAACGCCTTCGCTCAGGCGTTATATAACGCTCTGGGGATTTTCATCCCGCTGATCGTCGTAAACTGCGTTATTCTGGGCCGGGCGGAAGCCTTTGCCGGTAAAAACAAGCCTTTGCCTTCCGCTATGGATGGTATCGGCATGGGCATCGGCTATACCCTGGCCATCACCATCATTTCCACCATCCGGGAGATCCTGGGGGCCGGCACTTTCATGGGCCATTCCGTTCCCCTGATCAGCTCCCAGCCGATTCTGGTCATGATCCTGCCGGCCGGCGCCTTTATCACCATGGGCTTTTTATTTGCCGGGATGAATATCATGAACAACCGAAAGGTGAAAGCCGGAAAGAGCGAGGTGATGTAAGATGGAAATTTTCGCGATTATCTTTGGCTCCATCTTTATTTCCAATATCGTATTGTCGCAGTTTTTGGGCATCTGCCCTTTCCTGGGGGTATCCAAGGATACCAAGAGCGCGGTGGGCATGGGCTTTTCCGTGATGTTTGTCATGGTGCTTTCCTCGATCCTTACCTGGTTCATCTACCACGCTTTGCTGGTGCGGTTCGAGCTGGAATATCTGAAGACCATCGCCTTCATTCTGACCATCGCCGCTTTGGTGCAGCTGCTGGAAATGTTCCTGAAGAAAAACATCCCTTCGCTGTATAAAGCCATGGGTGTGTATCTGCCTCTGATCACCACCAACTGCACGATTCTGGGCATCGCTTTGGTAAATATCCAAAACGGCTATCCCTTCAGCCTGTACGGCTTTATCTGCACCGCCGCCAACGCCTTTGCCAATTCCGCGGGCTTTCTTCTGGCCATGGTGCTGATGTCCGGTATCCGCGAGCGGCTGGAAGAAGCCGAACTGCCCCAGGCCATGAAAGGGCTGCCTATCGTGTTTTTCGTTGCCAGCTCCATGGCCCTGGCCTTTGTCGGCTTTACCGGCATGATTTAAGGATATGGAGGAGATAATACTATGATGATTTATGCGATAATCATTCTGGCAGCCTTGGGGGGCGTTTTCGGCGGGGTACTGGCCTTTGCCTCCAAGAAGCTGGCGGTGGAAACCGATTCCCGGGTGGAAGCCATTATCGGCGTCCTGCCCGGCGCCAATTGCGGCGCCTGTGGTTTCCCCGGCTGCGCCGGTTATGCCGATGCCGTGGTAAATCAGGGGGCGCCGTTGAACTCCTGTGTTCCCGGGAAGGCTGCCGTGGCTGCCGAGATAGGCAAAATTATGGGCCGGGAAGTGGGAGGCGAGTCCATCCGCAAGGTGGCTCAGCTGCACTGCAACGGGACCTTTGATAATGCCAAGGCCAAATATGAATATAAAGGCGTGTTCGACTGCCATCTGGCAGTGACCCAGTTCGGCGGACCCAGCTATTGCAGCTTCGGCTGTATCGGTTTGGGTTCCTGCGAGCGGGCCTGCCCTTTTGACGCTATCCACATCGGAGAAAACCGGCTGCCGGTGGTAAATACCAGCGCCTGCGTGGGTTGCGGCGTCTGCGCCAACCAATGCCCCCAAAAGGTGCTGACCATCGTTCCGATTAATAAACGGGTTCATGTACGCTGCAATAACCGGGCCAAAGGCAAGGAAGCCCGGGAGGAATGCGCTTCCTCCTGCATCAGCTGCGGTCTTTGCGCCAAGGTCTGCCCCGAGGGCGCCATCCAGATGATTGATAATAAGGTGGGCAGCATTTCCATGATTGACTATGACAAATGTACCGGCTGCGGCACCTGTGTGGCAAAGTGTCCCAGAAAGTGCATCCATCTGGACCCGCCTATCGACCCTGAGCTGGTACCTTGCGAAAAACCTACCGCTGTAGAAGGCGGCTGCGGCAGTTGCCCGATTCAGAATTCCTGCGGGATGCAGTCCTAATTTGCTTTGGCGGCCGCCTCGGGCTGCCGCTGAAATCGGAGAACTCATGGCAAAGAAAAAACAAAAGGATGGAAGCAAGCTGAACAAGTTTATCCGGAGAAATATTCTGGCGGCTCTGCTGCTTCTTTTGACCGCGGCCCTCTTGGGGGGCTGCGGCCAAAAGACGGGCGGGGCCGTCAGTTTCGAAAGCACCCGTTTTCTGATGGATACGGTGGTGACGATCCGGCTGCAGGCGCTGCCGGACAGCGGCGTAAGCCGGGAGGAGCTGAAGGAGGCTGCGCTGGCCGCGTTGGACAGAATGGAAGAAGTAGCGGCGGCGGCGGACCGCTATGCGCCGGACGGTTCCTCGGACCTGCAGCGCCTGGCGGCGGCCGCCGGCAGCGGCCGGCTTGTAGAGGTAAGCCGGGATATTTACCGGATCCAGCAGGGGGTTTTGTCTTTGGGCCGGCAGGCGGCAGCCGCCGAACCTTTGGCTGAGGGGATGGTGGACACCACACTGGGGCCTTTGATCGACCTTTGGGCCGAGGCGCGGGAAGAGTTGGTTCTGCCGGAGGATCAGGCCATAAAAGCGGCCCTGGCTCTGGCGGATATGTCGAAAATCCGGATGGTTGAAAATCCCGGGGAGAAAAGCTCCGGAGAAAAGGAACCGGAGTTTGCCATGGCCCTGGAAGAGAAGGGCATGTCCCTGGATTTCGGGGCAGTGGCCAAAGGCTATGGGGTGGAAGCGGCCTGGCAGGTGCTGAAGGACAGCGGCCTGGCCATATCCGGGATTATTGATGCCGGCGGCAATATCAAAACCCTGGGCGAAAAGCCCTCCGGCGGCGACTGGAATGTGGGCCTGACGGACCCGGCACGGCCGGACCGGCTTTTGGGCGCCGTTGCCCTGAAACCCGATATGGTGGCCGCCACCTCCGGGGACTATCAGCGCTATGCGGAGATCGAAGGGCTGCGGTATCACCATTTGCTGTCTCCGGCAGACGGCCGTCCCGGGCGGTATAATCACAGCGCCACCGCCATCACTGCCGACGGTTTTACTGCGGATTATTATTCCACATTGCTTTTTTTGCTGCCCCCCGAAAATGCCCTGGCTCTGGCGGAGGCCACGGCGGGGCTGGAAACCATAATCGTTTCCGCCGAAGGAAGGATTTACGTCAGCTCCGGCCTGCGGGAAAAAATGACCTGGAGCGACGATCTGGGAGGGCTTGCCCTTGCTGAAGTATGACAAGCTGATCTTGGCCCTGATCCTGTTATCCGCCATCGGGCTCTGGGGCTTTTTTTGCTTCTGGCAGAACCGGCCGGAGCAGAATCCGCTGACGGCGGTGGTACAGACTCCCGGAGAGCGGCTTATGCTGGATATGGAGGAGCTGGAATCCGCAGGTCAGGAGAAGCACTGGCAGGTGGAAGGCGCTTTGGGCCGGCTGGAAATCGTTTATGTGCCGGACCGGGGGTTTGCCATAACGGAAAGCGGCTGCCCCGATCAGATCTGCGTCAGAAGCGGCTACATTTCCGTGGCGGGCCAATCCTTGATCTGCGTGCCCAACCAGGTATTGATCCGCCTTGAGGAAAAAGCAGAAAGCCAGGGAAGGGAGGGGCTGGATGGTGTCCTCCGCTGAACAAAAGGAGCCTGACCAACAGAAAACATCCGGGGTCCGGAATCTCCCGCCGGAAAAACCGGCTGCTGCGCAAAGATCAATCCCGGGTAAAACCCTGTCTACCCGGCAGACCGTCTTTTTGGCTCTGATGGTGGCCATGGCCATGGCCCTCCACGGTGTGGAGGCACTCATGGCTTATGTTACCCCCATGCCCGGGATCCGGCTGGGCCTGGCCAATATCGTCACCCTGATCTGTCTTGCTTTTTTCAGCAGGAAACAGGTCCTCTTAGTAGTAGTCATGCGCCTGGCCCTGACCGGCCTGGTGCTGGGCACCTTCCTCACTCCCGTATTCTGGATCAGCGTTGGCGGCGGCCTCTGCAGTTATATTGCCATGGCGCTTCTGACCGGGCGGGAGAACCTTTCCGTTATCGGGATCAGCCTGGCCGGCGCGGCAAGCCATAATCTTGGTCAACTGACGGCGGTAGCCCTGCTTTTGTCGGGGACCGGGGCATTTTACTATTTGCCCTGGCTGCTTTTGTGGTCCGTTCCCATGGGCCTGCTGACAGGATTTTCCGCAAAGGCGCTGATTAAGGCATTGAGAAATATCGGCTTCGATGGTACAATATAAACAGATCTACCGAAACTTAGGGAGGGAGAGGATTCCAATGGCCATTCAAGAGAACGAGCAGTTATTACTGGATTTAACTGTTTTTGATGGTTTGTCCGACAGTCGTATCGCACAACTCATCGAGGCCGGATATCTGGATGAAGAAAAAGAAAACACCGATAAGGCGGAGGCCTTTATCGATGATTTTGTCCATAGCAGAGCGGATGAGATCATCAAGACCCTGGAAGAGCAGGGCAGTTATTTCAAAGATAAGGGGCACGTCATGTACCATGCCGGCTTGAAAAGTCTGATGGCTATGGAAGTGGTGATGGAACGTCTGGCAAACCAAATGGTCATTAAAAGAAAACGGAATGGCGATTACATTAAACGAAACGGAATCAATACCCCCTGAGAAGATCATGACAAAGATAAAAATTGCGCCTTCCCTGCTGTCGGCCGACGCCGCCTGTTGGGGAGAGGAAATTAAGCTTATTGAAGAACATGGCCTTAAGGCCATCCACCTGGACATTATGGACGGCCATTTTGTGCCGAACCTGACTTTTGGACCGGGGCCTGTAGCGATGCTGCGGCCGCTTTCCTCAATGGAGTTTGACGCACATTTAATGGTGGAACATCCCGACAGTCTGATTCCGGCCTTTCTTAAGGCCGGCACGGACTCGATTACCGTTCACGCGGAAGCCTGTGTGCATATCCACCGTACGCTGCAAAGCATCCGGGATGGGGGAGCAAAGGCCGGCGTGGCGATTAATCCGGGTACTCCCTGGCAATGCATCGAGCCGGTGCTGGAGTTTTGCGACCGGGTACTGGTAATGACCGTAAATCCTGGCTTTGGCGGTCAGAAAGCGATTTTGCCCGTCCTGCGCAAGGTTTCGGAACTGAAGGCTCTACGGCAGGAAAAGGGCCTTGGCTTTGAGCTGCAGACCGACGGCGGCATTACCCGGGAAAACCTGGGGGCTTTCCTGTCGGCCGGCGCGGAAAACCTGGTCATCGGCTCCGCCCTGTTCCAAAAGGGAAAAACCGCAGAGAATATCAAGGCCTTTGCTGAAATTATCGCGGCGGAGGAAGCCCGAGGCTAAAAACAGCAGGCACATCCTCAGAAATAACAAACAGCAGGCTTAACCGCCTGCTTTTCATTTGTGGAAGGGATCATGTTTGGTAAAGACAAGCTTTATCGCCAGGCGGGATTTCCGGTATGGCTGTTCGGAGACGGCGCTTTTTTCCGGAACCTATGGATCCTGGCCCTGCCGATTATCATTCAAAACTTTTTAGCCTCCTCCTTAAATCTTGTGGATACGATCATGATCGGTTTTGTGGGAGAAAATGAAGTAGCCGCGGTAGGGGTGGCCAATCAGTTCTTTTTCTTGTTTAATATGTTTATCTATGGAATCGCTTCCGGCTCCAGCGTATTCATTTCTCAGTACTGGGGCGGCGGCGGCCGGGAAAACATCATCCGTATCATGGGGGTGGGAGTTACCAGCCTGCTTTTTACCGGACTGTTTTTTTCTTTAGCCGCGCGATCTTTTCCGGCGGGGATCATCGGTTTTTTCAGCGATTCAACGGCCGTGCAGGCCCTGGGGGCGGATTATCTGAGGATCGTCTGCCTCAGCTATATCCCTACGGCATTATCCTTTTTGTTTTCCCATGCCTTGCGCAGCATAAACAAGGCCCACGTTCCCATGATCATCAGCCTGGCGGCGATCCTGACCAATACGGGCTTAAATTATATCCTGATTTTCGGTAAATTCGGAGCGCCGGTTCTGGGTGTGACGGGAGCCGCCCTGGCTACGGTAGCGGCCCGCTGCCTGGAATGCGGGCTGCTTTTATCCGCCAGCTTCCGAAAAAACAGCGTTTTTCGGGCCCGGTGGGAAGAATACTTAAACTTTGACCTGGCTTTTGTAAAAAAAACTTATGCCACTATTTTGCCCGTGATATTAAACGAGGGGCTTTGGGGCCTGGGCACCATTTTATATATGGCGGCTTATGGCCGTATCGGCACCAGGGCTTTGGCGGCCACCAATATCACCGGCACTGTCCAGAACCTGTTTATGGTGCTGTGCTTAAGCATTGCCGGCGCCGCCCTGGTCATGATCGGTAATCAGATCGGCGCTCAGAATATAAAACGGGCCAGGATTTATGCCCGGAATTTTATGGCGCTGACCGCGGTGGTTGGCCTGGGACTGGGGCTTTTGATTATCGTCAGCGCTCCTTTAGTTCTGTCGCTTTATCAGATATCCGCCGGGGCAAAATCCGCGGCCCTGCATATCCTCTGGATTTTTGGCGCCACTTATGGGATCCGTCAGGTAAATCTGGTCATGATTATCGGGATCTTCCGGGGCGGCGGCGACGTCAGGATCTGTCTGGCCATCGACCTTTTGACCATGTGGCTGGTGGGAGTTCCCCTGGCTTTTCTGGGCGCCGTTTACTGGAAGCTGCCCGTTGAATATGTGGTGGCTTTGATCGGAACAGAAGAATTAATCAAGTTTGCCGCGGTCATGATCCGCTATCGCAGCGGCAAATGGATTCATGACATTACCCAGCAGTAGTATTTGCGTTATGGAGTTGGTTTTTTTGAGGAAAAGAGGGGATAGGATGGCAAAGCAGGGAATCTCGGTGCTGGGGTCAACCGGCAGTATCGGTACTCAGACTTTGGAGGTTGCGCGGCATCTGGGCCTTGAGGTGGAGGCTCTGACCGGCAATTTGAACGTGGAATTATTATGCCGTCAGATTTCGGAGTTTGAACCGAAGCTGGCGGTAACCGTCTCTGCCCAGAAGGCCCATGAACTGAAGAAGCTCTTACAATCGGAAGGCAGCTTTATGCCGGAGATCATGTACGGACCGGAAGGGCTGAAGCTGGCCGCCACCATGGGCGGCGCCGGCACGGTAGTGGCGGCCATTTCCGGCGCCGCCGGCCTGGAGCCGGTACTGGCGGCGGCCAAGGCAGGAAAAAGAATCGCTCTGGCCAATAAAGAAGCCCTGGGAGTGGCCGGACAAATGGTCTGCGGCCTGGCGGCGGCACATGGCGCCACCATCTATCCTGTGGACAGCGAGCACTCCGCCATCTTCCAATGCTTAAGCGGTCAGGCCGCCAGCGTCTCGGGGAATTACAAGGCGGCGGCGGCGGAAAAAGCCAGGGAAACGGCGGCCATGGTGCGGCGGCTGATTCTGACCGCTTCCGGCGGGCCTTTTTGGGGCAAGACCCTGGAGGAGATGAAAGACGTCACGCCGGCGGCGGCCCTGAACCACCCTAACTGGCATATGGGAGCCAAGGTCACCGTCGACAGCGCCACGATGATGAACAAAGGGCTGGAAGTGATCGAGGCCCGCTGGCTGTTCGGCATACCGGCGTCCCGGATTCAGGTGCTGGTGCATCCCCAGAGCGTGGTTCAT
Source organism: Peptococcaceae bacterium (assembly GCA_034927285.1). GTDB lineage: Bacteria > Bacillota > Peptococcia > DRI-13 > UBA5745 > JAYFQF01. The sequence continues at coordinate 47,425 of JAYFQF010000006.1, read as the reverse complement.
TCCCTGGTGGAATTCATCGACGGCTCCATGATCGCCCAGTTGGGCAAGGCAGACATGAGGACCCCCATTCAGCTGGCTCTGACCTGGCCCAAACGGATCAAGACCTGCGGCGAATACCTGGATCTGGCGGCCCAGGGGGGACTGACTTTTTTTGAGCCCGACGACCGGAGCTTTCCCTGCCTGAAGCTGGCTTACGAAGCCCTCAGGGCCGGCGGCACCATGACAGCTGTGATGAACGGAGCAAACGAGGGGGCGGTGGAAGCGTTTCTGGCCGGGAAAATCCGTTTTACGGATATTCCCGAAAAGATTTCCGCCGCCATGGAGGCCCATCAGGTGATGGACAACCCCAAGCTTCAGGACCTGCTGGCGGCTTCGGCGGAAGGGTATAAAAGCGTGACGGCCGAATAAAAAGCGCTGCCGCTGTTTCAATGCCGCTATTTGAATCAAGAGAGGAATCACCCATGTCATCCATTGAAAACGTAAAAAGATATCTGAGAAAGTACGGCGCCGCAGAGAAGGTCCGGGAGTTTGCCGTATCCAGCGCAACCGTCGAATTGGCGGCTCAGGCCCTGGCTGTGGAGCCGGCCCGCATTGCCAAAAGCCTGACCTTCAGCGACAAGGATGGCGGCTGCATCATGGTGGTGGCCGCCGGGGACGCCAAGATAAACAACGGCAAATTCAAGCGCTGCTTTGGCTGCAAACCCAGCATGCTGGCTGCCGGGGAAGTTCTGGAATTCACCGGACACGCCGTAGGCGGCGTCTGCCCTTTTGCTTTACCGGAGAAAGTACCGGTGTATTTGGATGAGTCCATGAAGCGTTTTATCACGGTTTTTCCCGCTGCAGGCAGCGCCAGTTCCGCAGTGGAGCTTACCTTAAGCCAGCTGGAAGAGTATTCCCGGGCCAAAGACTGGGTGGACGTCTGCAAGGGCTGGCAGGATGAGGAGGAAGAGAAGGCTTGAGCAATCTGACCGTTCCCGGGGTTTTCCCGGCAGTAGTGGCCCTGCTCTTATCGCTTTTGGCCGTTAAGGCTCATAACAGCGATAAAAAATGGGATTCCAGGGGATACAGGCTCAGCCGGAATATTTGCGCCATAGGAGCGGTCATTTACGGGCTGATGGCCGTTTTCCAGATCCTCCAATCCCGGGGAATTTATTTTCGGTGACCGCATAAAGTAAAAGAGCCGGCCAGCCCGGCGGTGTACCCCTTTGCGGGGGGAAGATGCTTATTCAGGAGGCTGTTTGTTTTGTTTGAAATATTTAAAGCCGTGATATTCGGCATCGTGCAGGGAATTTCTGAATGGCTGCCCATCAGCAGCACCGGCCATATGATCCTGCTAAATGAGTTTTTACCCCTGAATTTTTCCAAAGAATTTGTGGACACCTTTTTAGTGGTGGTGCAGCTGGGATCAATCCTGGCGGTGGTGGTCCTGTATTTCCATAAGCTTTGGCCCTTCAGCAGCAAAAAGACCAAAAAGCAAAAGCGGGATACCTGGGAGCTTTGGTTCAAAGTGCTGGCCGCCGTGATTCCTGCCGGCGTTGTCGGCGTTCTTTTTGAAGAGCAGATCAACGCCATTTTCTACGGCGCCCTGCCGGTAGCGGCAACCCTGATCCTTTACGGCGTGCTTTTTATCCTGATTGAGCGGAAGCCCCGGACCCCCAGGATCAATAATATCCATGAGCTGTCCTATAAAACCGCCCTTTTGATCGGCGTCTTCCAGGTACTGGCCCTGGTCCCCGGCACCTCCCGCTCCGGAGCTACAATTCTGGGCGCGGTGCTTTTGGGCTGTTCCCGATATGAAGCCTCGGAGTTTTCTTTCTTTTTAGCGATTCCGATGATGTTTGGCGCCAGTCTGTTAAAACTCCTGAAAGCGGGCTTTGGTTTCGGCGGCCTGGAATGGGCGGTGCTGGCGGCAGGTTCACTGGTGGCCTTCGGGGTATCCCTTTGGGCGATCAGATTCCTGCTGAATTATATCCGGCGCCATGATTTTACCGCTTTTGGGTACTATCGGATTATTTTGGGCGCCATCATCTTCGTGTATTTTTTCTTGCTGAGCTAGAAATGAGCTAGAAATTAAGCACGGCATTTTTAAGAAAATAAAATTTGACAAAAATCGCCCCTTTGTATATAATAAACTTCGTCGGTTTTACTGCTTGAACTTTGGCCCGTTGGTCAAGCGGCCTAAGACGTCGCCCTCTCACGGCGAAAACAGGGGTTCGAGTCCCCTACGGGTCACCAGAATTTGTCCGAAAACACGTTTTCGGTTAAAGAAAAACGTTGACAGAACAGGCTTTTTGCCTGTTTTGCCAACGTTTTTTTGTGTGCCTTTTTCTTCTGGCCGCCAGGGTCAGCAGCCGGTCCAGGCCAGCTTGCCTTTTCCCGGCCCCGGCAAAGGAGGTAATGGGCCCCATGATACCATTTCACCGTGCCAAAGGGGTGCTCCACCACACTCATGCGCGTCTTCATTTTTTCCCAATCCGGCTCCAGAGTCAGCAGTACGATCTTTTCCTTGCCCTGGGCTACCGGGGGGACTGGCAGCCTGGCCGGGTGGATGTGTGGGTAGAGAAATAGCGATAAGAGCACAGGTACAGCAAAGCCCTACCCGGACCATCCAGAGGAGGGCTTTTTTATTTGCGTAAAATATGTTTCTTACTACAACATAAGCAATAGATCTTGAAAAATTTACCAAATTGGTTTACAATTATATACAAGCTTACTGTATGAGGCTTGTTAAATAACAGCAGGAAGGAGACATCCAAAAGAAAAACTCCATTGTTGGCTTCTGAACCAAAAGGAGGATAAAATGGTAAAAAGACAAATAAGTGCATTAATTATTACCATGTTGCTTTGCGGTCTTATCCCTGGGTCTCTGTACGCTAAAACACCATCAGATACTAATGTAAGTGCCTATTTTGTTGAAAAGATGGAAGATTTATTTTCCAATCCTGACCGCTATGAAGTAGAGGATGCGACGGGAAATAACATTAGAGAAGAGTTTTTACGCTCTAATATGCTTAATTATCAAGAAGGAAACTATCAGGAAATCTGGGAATATACTATAGATAACGTAAGTTTGTTTATTAAAACAAACAGAGTTGAGGTTCCTGCCCGGTTAAGAGGTTCCGGTTATCGGGATATAAATCTAGAAAAGGAGTACACCCCAATTTTAACTGATATAAATTACGGGGCAAGTGTCGATTTTGGCTATTATCTCCGGGCAACATATACAATAAATTCTCTCAACCTTGTTATTAACGCTACAAAGCCTACTATTCACTGGGTTTATAATCGTTTTGACGACCCTGCTTTCCGATATGAAATCACATATCCGGAGAGGAGCACTTCCCTAAATGCTGACCAAACGATAGTAACATTTAGGCACTCTTTTAAATTAATCGCTAGCGTAAAGCCGACCTCGGACACGCCGTATCGGGTATATGAATTCCCTGTACATACGGATGTTTTTCAAGGAGGAAGCCGATTGGATCTATAAGAGGTTCTAAATATTGATTTTGTGGGGGGCTATTGATGTCAAAAAAGGTAGTCTTTATTGCATTGTTTCTGTGTCTAGTTGGCCTTGCGTTTATTTTTAACAATCAGAAAACTAAGACTTCTGATTCAACCCTCGATCAACCCGGCGAATACTACACGAGTTTAATTTCTGACTTCTATAGCCGCCCGGAGGAATATAAAATCATCAATCTAGACACTGACCAGGATGTTACGGAGCAGGTCTACCGGGATAACTTGGAACGTTTTCAAAAAGGGGATTTTGCGGGCATAGTTCAGTACTTAAATGAACGCGAACGGGAAGCGGCTTTTACAAAAATACCGGCAGACGTACCCGACCCTCTTGCTTTTGAAAATGCTGAGCCCAGTGATTTCTTTATTTGTCGCGTGGTTCAGCTTTATACGCGCACCGATAGTAAACGTATTGTGCGTCAGGATAAAGGCGATGGCTCCGGTGAAAAGAATATCCTGGAACAGTTCCTTAAGGATAACCAAGAGAGCTATGAAAAAGGTGATTTTGAAGCAATTCGAGACTACTGTGTTGAACAGGATGTTGTAACAATCAAGATTGAGGGGGAACTTAAGTACTACCAGCAATGGAAGGAAGATCAACAAGCAGAAAGCCCTCCATCTTGATAAAGGAGTTGTCGCAAACGGATTAAAAACCCAAAGCGACAGCTTCTTTATTTTATCCCCACAATAGGTCCTGCTTTGGAGATAGGCAGCAGTTCTTGTATAAAAAGCCACCCTCTATTGAGAGCGGTGATCTCTCTAAGACCAGAAGCCCCAATTTACGGAAAATTTTTATTGGTTGATTTTCCGTGGCATTGATAGTATTTTAAATAAAAGCCGCACTAATGTTAAAAGAGATAATGCACTGATTTTTTTTAGGAGTGTTTTGCCCTTTCAGGTTAGTTTAAACTAACCTTAAAGGGCTACAGCTGGAGGTGAAGAATGATTTTTGATCGCACGACAAAAGGACAAGCATATTATCTGTATTACATCGGAGGAGCGGACCGCCGGGAGCAGACGGTCACCGGTCTGGCGAAGCGCATGGGGGTGACGGCCGCCAGCGCGTCGGGAATGGTCAGCAATCTGGAAAAGCAGGGGCTGGTGGAGCGGGAGGGCCGCAAGCTGATGCTGACCGCCGAGGGCCGCCGGCTGATAAAGGATATCCGGAACAATCAGCAGCTGGTCCGCCGCTGGATGGCAAGGCATGGCTTATCCCCTGAACAGTCGCTGGAGGAGGATTCCATTAATTATTTGCTGAGCATGAGCAAGAACTGCATAGAGGCCACTCTGGTGATTGCCCGGGGGGAGGAAACCGACGAACTGCTGCGGCTTGTTTCCTCCACAGAACTGGGGAATTATCTGCCGGATGGAGAGTATGAGGCGGACTTTACGTTATATAAGGCCGGCGGGAAGGAGATCTCGATGGGAAATCAGGGCTTTTATCATCCGGCTGTGCTGACCGTATTCGGCGGAAAAGGACTCGTTACCTTAAAGGCAAAAACCATTACTTATCTGAGCGCTGGAAAAGTACGTCTCAGCGGGCGGCTTTCCGCTCTGGCCTATTGGGACGGCCAACGTTACCAGCCGGTTAAGACGCCGTTATGGTACGAAAGCTGGCGCCTGCCCCTGGCTGAGCCGGAGGTTATACACAGAGGGGATAGTCTGCTGATCGCTCAGAATATGACGGCCCGCTCTTCCTGCGGGGTTGCCCGGATGCCGGAGAGTGAAGCTCTGTTGGTATTGGAGATAGAAAAATTTTTAAAATTTAGTTAGGCTTGGCTAACTAAATCGAGCCGAAATATAACGGAAAAACCGAAGAAAAAGGCCGGCACACCAAGGAAATAAGCATTAGTTTAGACTAAGAAAATCGGAGACAATCAAGAAAAAGACCTCCTGTTGACACTGGAAATTGCCCATGATATATTGCAGGCAGATAAGCTGTTAGCTAGCGCTAACTACCGGTAGAAGCTTATAGAAGCTTAGCTCGCGCCGCGATATGCTGTGCGATTATCCCATGAACTCAACAGAGGAGGTACAAGTGAGTTGCTGAAAAGTTTTTGCTTAAAGCCCAGGCGCTTTCTCTCCGGGCTGCTGGCCTTATCCCCTGGGGCAGGAGGTGGTCGTCGGCGTTACCGCGCCGATGGGCGTTTTGCGGTTAGGACCTCTTCAATTGATCTCTATTTGAGCGGCGGCGGCACTGCCTATCCCTTTATAAACCACACTGACCCCGCCTTTGTCATTGTGCTGAGCTGACGGGCATGTGCAGGTTGGACAGCCAAGAAAATAGCGTAGACTGAATTGGGCGTCAGGGGCTTTGGAATGCCATTGGAAAGGCGGGTTCCGCCGCCCGGGATTTTTAGAAGGAGGAGAAACATGTCCCACTTAGTAGGTAAACAACGCGGGATCCTTTGCTGGGTTTTAATGCTGGCTATGATTCTGACAATGATCCCCGGTGCGGCGTTCGCGGCAGATAATGAGCCGGTAGCCCTGTCGGTATCCGTGACGGAGATCGGAGAAACGGAAGCGACCTTGACGGTCACCGATAACAAGGGGATTTCCGGCACAAAGTTTGCGATTTACAAGGTTCAAAAAACGGAAGAGCCTGAGCCGGTAACGATTGACGAAACCTTCGGGTTTATAGAGGATATGGCTTTCACATCGGAGGGCGCGGTAACGACTGCGGCGGCGCTGGCGGATTTGGAAGCCGGCACGGCGTATACCGTATATGCGGCAATTGCCTATTTTGATAATAACAACGATCCGGCTTACACCGAGATAGTCGGTGAGGAATTCACCACAACGGATGGCTCCGGCGGCGGCAGTGATGAAGGGGGCGCAATGTCCCTCAGCTACCGCAGAACCGCAGGAGAAGAACTTATCACGGACAGCTATGAGGATTATGCCGCAGCCGTGGCAGCCATGAATGCTTTGGACAAATCATATACGGATGTGACCTTGAAGCTGCTGAGCGACATCAATATCACGCTTACCCAGGAGAGGGAGAAGGCTATCATAATCAACAGAACCTGCACCCTGGACTTAAACGGAAAAATCCTGGCGGTTACCGGGAAAGGCTATGTTAGTGTCTATGGTATCTATGTCGAGGGGGAAATAACCTTTACTCTGACGGATTCCTCGCCGGAAAAGAGCGGAGAGCTCCGCTGCCGGTCGGCCTATGACATCGATGCGATTGCTGTTGGCTCTAACCTGCTTCCCGGGCCGGACAGGATTGAAGATGAGGTTCATTTTGTGATGAACGGAGGAACGGTTACCTCCAAAAACCCCAATACCAATACCAGTCAAAATGGGATTTATGTTGCGGGATTTGGTGAGGCTGAGCTCAACGGAGGCCGTATAGAAGGATTAGTTATGTTTTATGGAAAATTCACGATGAACGGCGGCGAGATCGAAGGGGACAGCCCGGTGGCTGTTGTTGTGATGGACGAATCGGCCCTGTTTCGCATGACGGGGGGAACCATTCTCAATTCGGATACCCGCAGTACATGGCCAAGCCCAGTGGCCGCTGTTAGTTCTTATACTGCGCTGGACAGACAGGATGCCATTCAAATTTCCGGGGGCGCCATTTCCTCCATCAACGGGCCTGCGCTCATGCTCAATCATAGGCCAAGCTTCTCCGCCGGCGTCAGCATCAAGGGGAATGCGGTGCTGCGCTCCGGGCAGGGAGCCGCCATTGCTTTTGAAAACAATTTTCCAGCGAATGAAGGGGACAAATTTAATCTTTCCATCGAAGACAGCGTTGCCCTTGAGGGGGCGGACAGGGTCATTGACCTTGTTTTTGTGGGGGAAGCAGACTATCTTACCGTCAACGTGGAAGAGGGTGTTACCCTGCGGTACAGAGAGGGCTCTCTCCCCATTGCCCCCAACAGCTCCTATGTCACCTATCCGGAAGGGAAGGTGCTGGATGTAAAGCCCTTTAAAAGTGAATTAGTAAACGGCGCAGACTATGGAACCTATGCCCTGGCCAACAAAAGCGACCTGGGGCAAAAGATCGGAGCCGTGGACTGGGGTTACCAGCATTTTGATGATTTATCCACGGCCCTTGCCGGGGCAGAGCCGGTCTACAGCGCCGGAAATAGCGCAGGCAAGTACGATGCGGCCTTATGGAGCGCTTTTACGGCAGCTTATGAGGCGGCGTTGCCGATTTTGCAAAATGCCAACGCCAATCAAAATGAAATCAATTATTTTACAGACGCCCTGGGCGCCGCCCAGTCGGCAATGATTGAGGACGCGGAAAAAGGCGTGGATCTGGCGGATCTGCCGGACGGAACCTATACGGTGGACATTGAAATGTGGAATTACTCGTCGTCCCGCTTATCTATGGCCAACAGTGCGGTAAACCCCAAAGCCCGGCTGCAGGTGAAGGATGGCGCCGCCAGCATGACCATCGGCTTCAGGCCTATCATGCAAATAGGACATTGGGGGTCGTTGATGCAGTTTTGGGCATACAAAGGGAATACTCCCCAGGAAGGCTTCAACAACGCCACGGTAAATTCCGGGAAGGCAGAGTACCTGCTGGAGGCGGAGTATCCGGTATATCAGTACGTGGACTTTGAAAACGGAACCACAACGCCCATTGTGGGGCAACCGGAAGAATCCCCCAAGCTGACAAACGAGATTCGCCCGGCCTCGGCCCGCATCATGCTGCCTTATATCGGCAACGCCAACGATTACAACAAGGTCTATTGCTACGTAGGCGTCGATATGATGCGCTCCCTTGACGGGAAGGCTGTGGGCGATCAGCCCGTCATTCTCTACATTAAGTATTCTACCCTGCAGACCATAGATGTGGAGGCCACGTTGTCTGTGGATACGTCTCCGGTTATGCTGCTTCCCGGAAGCGCCCAGGAGGTGGCTGCCAAGGTGACAGGCGACATTGGCTGGACAATCAGCTGGAGCAGCGACGATGAAAGCGTTGCCACCGTTGAAAACGGCCACATCACTGCCGTCGGCGGGGGAAAAGCCGCCATCACCGTCAGGGCGGGCAAAGAGGGGGAGGAAGATCTGGTTAAAACCATCGCCGTTACTGTGGCGGCGGAAGGCGCTGCCTTAATCGATGTTAAGGATGCTGGCATAAGCGGCGGCATTGCTTCCGCGAGCATTTCCGGCGACACCCTCGTCACCGCAGGCGGCTCCGAGGCGGTAGTCAACGGCAAAAACACCGTTACCATCGACGCCACGATAACCCCGGCTGACAATATCGGCAAAGCGGTGATCACGTTGGAGGGGACCGCAGCTCAGGCGCTGCGCGGCTCGGGCAAGAGCGTGACCATCAAAACCAATATGGGCAATGTGACCTTTGACGCCGCGGCCATGGGCGGGATCGCCGGCGCGGACGGCGCAGTTATCCTGACGATTGAAAAAAGCGCGCAGGTTCCCGCGGTCAACAATTCAATTGCAGGCGCCAATCTGAAAGCATCCTATAACCTCAGTCTGAACGCCGGCAGCGCCGGCGGAGCGAACGTTTCTTTTGGCGGCGGCCGCGCTGCCGTGACCGTTTCCACCGCCGGTACGGGAATCCCGAACAACGCTAACAATTACTATGCCTATTATATAAAGGACGGCAAGCTGCTGGAAAGGCAAATAGTAATCACAAATGATAATACGGCCAGTTGGACGACCAGTCATTTTTCCACCTGGGCCATCATTTATGGCCAGTACGCCCTCGACGAAACCGGCGGTGGTCCGGGCGGAGATCCCGGCAGTACGGTTGACATCACAAAACCCGGCAGCTATCTGGTGCCGGTATCCCTGGGCAACGCCAGCAGCAGCGCGCTCTCCATGGGGGACCCTGCCTTTGACAACAACCGGCACGCCTTGATTATTAACGACGGAAGCTCCTATCAGCTCCAGCTTTGCACAAATCCAATCAAGATTGACGACATTGTAGGCGGCATCGGGACCTTCCACTGCGCCGATATGAGCAATATTTATTTGGACAAAAAAAGCTTGCCTGGCGGAACTGAACAGTATGTGTCCAAGGTCACCGCGACGCTGGACAATTTGGCGGGCTCTTACATTATTACGATTTCCGTGCCGGGAACGCCCATGGTGGGCGAATATGACGCCAGGCTGATTCTTGATCTGAGCAATGCGGTAAAAACCAGCCAGACGATCCTGACGCCCAACACAAGCCTATCCACCGGTAAGCTGCCGAGCGATTATTCTCCCGTGCCCGCAACCACGACCGACAAGGTCACCTCGGGCAGCAGCATTACTTTCCCCAAGCTGGAGAGCTATATCGAGGGTGGCGGCGTGACCGTGGAAAATAAGGACGCCGGCATTGCCGCCGCATTTGACGCAGCTGCCCTGAAAGCGATCGCCGATGCCGCAGGGTCTTCCGATGTGAAGATCACCGTAGGGAAGGCCGGCAGCTCTAATCTCAGCGACGCGCAGAAGGCCGTGGTCGGCGACCGCCCCGTGTTCAGCCTGACGGTCACCACCGGAAGCAAAACAATTACGGACTTTGGCGGCGGCAAGGTCACCGTTACTCTTCCCTACACGCTGGGCGCCGACGAAGATGCCGACGGGCTTGTAATTTATCGGGTGGCTGACGACGGCTCTGTCGAAGCCCTTCCCTGCACCTTCAATGCGGCGGCTAAAACGATTAGCTTTACAACCGGACGCTTCTCGGTTTACATGATTGCCTACGATAAAACCCAGGTCTGGGAAAATCCCTTTACCGATATTGCGGAAAGCGCATGGTATTACGATGCCGTGAGATACGCCATGCAAAACGGCTTGTTCGCGGGAACAAGCGAAACGACCTTTACGCCGGACGCGGACATGACCCGCGCGATGCTGGTCACGGTTCTCCATCGTCTGGACGGCAAGCCCGCCGTTACCGGAAAGAACATCTTCGCGGATGTAAAGTACGGAGAGTGGTATGCGGACGCGATCCTCTGGGCAAATGAAAACAAGATCGTGACGGGCTACGGTGACGGAATCTTCGGCACAAATGACGCTATCACACGCGAGCAGCTGGCAGCGATTCTATACCGCTATGCCAAAGCCAAAGGGTATGACGTGACGAAAACGGCAGAACTCACGAAGTATACGGACGTATCCAGTCTCAGCGGGTGGGCGTACGATGCGATGAAGTGGGCCAATGCGGAGGGCCTTATTATCGGGACAACTGACACAACGCTCTCTCCCTCCGGCACGGCAACCCGTGCTCAGGTAGCCGCAATTCTGATGCGCTTTGCGGAAAATATCGTTAAGTAAACCAACCGATCCATCTGCCGAAAGCTGCCTCCCGGCGGAGGCAGCTTTCGGCAGCTTAATAAAAGATACGGGACTTTGAGATTTACATAAAAAAAGGAGCGAAAATTATGCTGAAAAAATTGAAGCGAGCATCGGCAGGACTGTTGGTATGTGCCTTGCTTTGCGGGTCGGTTGTTCTGCCGGCGCAGGCGGCTTCCGTCAATCAGCTGGTGCATATCGACCTGTGGAACGCCGCCGCGGACAAAGCGTCAATGGGCAATATCGCAACAGACAACAACAAACAAGCGATGTATAACCCCGCCGCCAACACACTCCAGATCGCCGCCAACCCGGTGAATGTCAGCGGATACATATCCGGCATCACCGCCGCCCGGTATGACAAGACAGGCAAGGGCCCGGACGAGGGGACCTATACGGACGTAAAGACCCTGACCACTATTCAGGTGGAGACCGGCACAAAAAACGACGGTACCAACCATACCATTACCTGCATTTCCAGCTTTGAGATCGAACTGCCGGATTATATCACAAAAACCGGCGTGGAGTACATTCCCATTAAGATGAGCGTACCACACACCCCCATGGATGTGGTGGTGGGTACCGGCTATCTGGACGCCCGCCTGCGCATCGACTGGACTCAGACAGAAACCACTGCCCTGGACAAAGTTGTTCCCGATACAACGGTGAGCAGCGGGACGGTAGAGGACGTGAACCGGACCGACATCACCGGTATCGTCCTTAAATCCGACACCACCGAGCTGCCCTCTGAGTGCGTTATGCATGTAACGGTGCTTACATCAGGCTCGAAATACGAGTCGGCTCGGGCTGCGCTGAGTACGGATGATTTTACCTTATATGATATCTTTTTCGCCGTTAACAGTCGGGAGGTTGAACCTAACGGCTCTTTGGAATTCCGGTTCCCCTATACCGGCCAGCCGGAGATCTATCGGGTCAACGACGATGGCAGCATCACCCGGCTGCGTGGCACAGCCTCCAGCGAGGGCTACTCTATTTTGAGCCGTCAGGCCGGACTGTTTGCCGTGACCGGCGGGACCCTGATGGACATATCGGGCGTACTTCCCGTGGGGCCCGCCGCAACAGAGACAGCTTCCTTTGCGGACACCGGCGGCCATTGGGCGGAAAGCTACATTCTCAGGGCCACAGATGCCGGGCTGTTCAGCGGCACCTCCGCAACCACATTCTCCCCTGACCGCACGATGACCTGCGGTATGGTTGTCGCCGTCCTATACCGTATGTCAGGGTCTCCCTCCGTAGCGGTTTCCGGAACCCTTGAAAATGTCGCCGCCGGCTCGTGGTACGAGTCAGCCTGCGCCTGGGGCTATCAGAACGAAATCATCGGCGGATATAAAACCTTTGATCCGGAAGCGGATGTAACCCGTGAAGAGCTCTCCACGATGCTGTACCGCTATTATAGTCTGACACATACCCCGGTGGCCGGCGCCGATTTATCCGGTTATACGGACGCTTCCTCCATTTCCGGCTGGGCGCGGGACGGCGTCGTATGGGCAAATGCCGCCAAAATCGTTGTCGGCACCGGTGCGACGACGCTTTCCCCCTCCGCCGGCGCAACCCGCGCGCAGGTTGCCACGATGCTGTGCCGGTATTTGGATTACATAAGCTGAGATAACGCGATATATCATATAGGTTTTTTCAAAATAATCACCTGAAAAAAATAATCAGGCAGCGCAGAAAAAAGACCTCTGTGCGGAAAGGAGAAAAGTTGAAAATTAAACGAACATGGGCGTTGCTTTTTTGCGCCGCGATATTTATGAGCCTTATGCCCGTCCCCGCCCTGGCGCTGGACAGCGGCGTGTACACCGGAACCGTCACCACCAGTTACTATAATCCCGACACCGGAAACATCGACGACGGCGGCACCGCCAACGCCGCCCTGGGCGAGGGCATGTGCCGCTCCGCCACCGCCGAAACGGGCCTGGTGGAGGTGGATAAGGACGGCAGCATCTGGCTGACCATCCGGCTGTTGCTGCAAAGCAACTGTAAAAACGTCACTTTCTATACCCGGACAGACTACGACAGCTACTCGCAGGCCAGCTACAGCGTCACCTCCGAAGATAGCGCAAACGATTCCATTGACTATCGTTTCAAGGTGTCCGACGCTGGCGTGAAGCTCAAATGCACCATGTACGTCACCCCCATGGGCCGTGATGTGCTATGGTATCTCTATGTTGAGACCAATACTCTGACCGCAGGCAGCGGGGATTTCGTCGTGAGCATCGACACGTCAACGCCTGAGGAACCCGCTGCGCCGCCCGCAGCTACTGTGCCGCCGGCAGATACTGCGTCTCCGGCGGCTGCCCAGCCTGCCGGACCGACGCCGGAGGCCACGGAGAAGTCCGCCGAAACGCCCACGTCCGCCGAACCGGCGGACACCCCCACGCCCGAAAAAACCGGAACAGCCGGCGGTGCCGATCAAGCGGCGCCTGACGTCGAAAGAGATGCCGCGCCCGCGGTCAACGTCTCCAAAGACACGCCCGGCTCCTCCGCTCCAGCCGACGGAGAATCCGCTCTGGAGTCCGAAGCCCCCGGCGGAGGAAAATCCGGAGGGCTCGGCGGCGCTATTGCCGGCATTGCGGCGGCGGTCATCGTTGTTGCGGGCGGCTCTATAATACACATTCGCCGGAGGAAAAAATAAGAATGAGGAGCGTTAAGAGAATTTTTACATGCCTTTTGCTGACCGCGCTGCTGCTGTCCCTCTGCGCCTGCGTTGACCAGCACCCCGGGGAGCCGGCCGCGGATTCTGATTCGCCCGCCGCCAAGGCGGTCTCCGGGCAGTCAGAGGAGGAGAACGGGCCCCGTGTTGTTGCTACCTCCAATGCCACGTTGCATATCTGCGACAGGCTGGGACTTGACCTTGTCGCTATTTGCGCCACCTCGGGCAAGGTGCCCGAAAGGTATCAGGGACTGCCCGAAATCGGCACCGCCATGTCCCCCGACGCCGAGGCCATCGCGCTGCTGGAACCGACCGACGTTGTCGGTCCCGAAGCACTGGCCGAGACGATTGAGCCCACCTACCAGGCGGCTGGCGTCCCCTACACCTTCATCGACCTGCAGAGCGTCCAGGGGATGTACGAAAGCATTGCCATGCTGGGCGAGAAGTACGGCGCGCAGGATGCGGCCGACCCGCTGATTGCGGAATACGAGGAGACCCTGGCCGATTTCCTGAAGTCCATAGAGGGGAAGGAGCAGCCCCGCGTGCTGGTGCTGATGGGCCTGCCGGGCGCGTACATCGAATGCACACCCAACTCTTATGTGGGTTCGCTGGTGGAGCTTGCCGGGGCGGAAAACGTCGTGCAGGTGGACACCATTGAAAACTTCGTCTCCTGGAACACCGAGGATCTGCTGGACCTGGACCCGGACGTGATTTTGCTCACCGCCCACGGCCTGCCCGATCTTGCCATGGAAATGTTTGCTGAGGAATTTGCGACAAACGACATCTGGAAGCATTTCCGCGCGGTGGAGGAGAAGAAGGTCTATCAGCTGGATTACGCGCTGTTCGGAATGAGCTGCACCTTAGACTGGCCAAAGGCTCTGGATGTGCTGCGGGAGATTCTGTACGACGGCACCTATCAGCCTTATGACGCGGAGGGGGCTTACCTTGAAAACAATTCATAAGGATATACGTAAAGGCCTCATCGGCTGCCTGATCCTGGCCGCCATGATTTTTATACTGACGCTCATCGCCATGAAGCTGGGCAGTATCTCCATTACCTATAAGGAATTGTTCGACGGCCTTTTCGTCGCCTATGACAAGCGGGTGGCCACTATTTGCGACCTGCGCTTTCCCCGCATCGTCGTGGCGCTTTTGGGTGGCGCGGCGCTCTCCTGCAGCGGTCTTCTGTTTCAGGCGGTACTCAAGAACCCCCTGGCCGATCCCGGCATTATCGGTATTTCGGGAGGGGCGTCCCTCACCGCCGCCGTTGTGTCGGCTCTCTTTCCCATGCTTTACTTTTCCATCCCCCTGTTCGCGTTTATGGGCGGTCTTGCCGCCTTTGCGCTCATTTACTCCCTCTCGTGGAAGGGGACCCTTGACCCTGTTCGCATCATCCTCATCGGAATCGCGGTGGCGGCGGTATTCGCCGGACTTGGAGAAGTGCTTTCAGGGATATCCAACCGCAGCGGGGTGTCGGTCAGTGTCAGCGGACTTGCTCAGCTGGTATGGGCCGATGTGCGCATTCTGGCAATCTACTCCGTCATCGGCATTGCCGCCGCCTTTATTCTGGCCCCGGCCTGCAACCTGACGGCGCTGGACGATAAGACCGTCCGGGGGCTCGGCGTCAATATCGACCGGCTGCGCCTTGTCATTTCCGCGGCGGCCGTACTGCTCGTCTCAGGCGTAACCGCCGTTGTCGGAGTCGTCGGCTTTCTGGCGCTCATCGTGCCTCACATGGCCCGGCGCATCGTCGGGTCCGACCACCGGATTCTGGTGCCCTTCTGCGTGCTGCTGGGCGGATTTATCCTGCTGCTCGCCGACACCATGGGCCGGTGCATCGCGCCGCCAAGCGAGATTTCCGCCTCCATCATCATGAGTATTGTAGGCGGCCCGTTCTTTGTGATTCTGCTGAAACGAGGTGACCGGCGTGCTAGAGGCTGAGAACCTGTCCTTCACCTACGCGGGCGGAAACGAGGCTGTTCTGCGCAATCTCTCGGTGGAGTTCCGCACCGGGGCCGTCACGGCATTACTCGGAGCCAACGGCTGCGGCAAGACGACGCTGCTGCATTTGCTCACCAAAAATTTAAAGCCCGATTCCGGGCGCATTCTCCTGGACGGGGTCGATCTGAGCGGCGTCTCACTGCGGGAATACGCCCGCCGGGCGGCCATTGTCCAGCAGAAAAACACCGCTCCGGACGACCTGACGGTGAAGCGGCTGGTGAGCTATGGACGGCTGCCCTACAGCTCCATCCTCCGCGCCGGCCTGGACGAGGAGAATCAGGCACAGGTGGAGCGGGCGCTGGCGCTTACCGGCCTTACCGGACTGCGGGACCGCCGCCTCGGCACACTCTCCGGCGGGCAGCGGCAGCGGGCCTTCATCGCCATGGCGCTGGCTCAGAATACAAAGCTGCTGTTTTTGGACGAACCCACCACCTTCCTGGATGTGCGCTATCAGGTGGAAATCCTGCGGCTGATCGAAAAGCTGAACCGGGAAGAGGGGATCACCATCGTCATGGTGCTGCACGACATCAATCAGGCGCTTGCCTATTCCACCGAAGTGGTCGGCATGCTGGACGGGCGGATCCTTATGCAGGGGCCGCCGGATGAGGTGATCACCACCGGCAGTATCCGCAAATTATACGGCATCGAGCTGCCCGTCTTGCAGGCTGACGGGCGGTTGTGTGTAATGACGGTATGATCTATGGCACCGCAAGCGACCCGTTTCGCAGTCGGTTTTATGAAATGAGGGAACCATGAGAATTGTATTCATCGTGTTTGGACTGGCCGCCCTTGGCCTGGGGGCTGTCGGCGTCGCTCTGCCCATTCTGCCCGCCACCCCTTTTTTGCTGGCGGCAGCCTTTTGCTTTGCCAAAAGCTCGCAGCGTCTGAACGCTTGGTTTAAGGGCACCAGGCTTTACAAAAACAATCTGGAATCCTTCGTCCGGGGCCGGGGCATGACCTGGAAGGCCAAGCTGCGCATTCTGATTACCGTGACCGTTATCATGGCCATCGGCTTCATCGCCATGAAGGACGCCCCTACTGGACGCAGCTGTCTTGCCGTTGTGTGGGTGGCGCATGTGATCGCCTTTGTCTTTTTTATCAAAACTTATCCGGAGAAAACGGCGGAGGCGGAGAAAGAAAGGGAATGCTCCTATGATGATCAATAAGCGGCTCATCGGCATGGTACCGGGGGCACGGCGGTATATTGCCCTCAAGGTGATGGCCAGTTGGGCTTCCTTATTGGCTGGTGTTTGCCTTTGGTTTACTGTGGCGCGGCTGTTGGAGCAGGCGCTTGGCGGCGCGGTTCCCCGGCAGGATGTGCTCCGGTTCCTTGCTGTGGCCTCGGTCTGTATCGCCGTCCGCTTTATGCTGACGCGGGTGTCGTCCGCATTGACCCACAAGGCTTCCTCCCGCGTCAAATCGACCCTGCGGAACATCATCTATGCCAAGCTGCGGCGTCTCGGCGGCGGATATACCGATTCTTTTCCCACCGCCGAGGTGGTGCAGCTCGCCGGCGAGGGTGTGGAGCAATTGGAGACTTATTTCGGCGGCTATCTGCCGCAGTTTTTCTACGCCATACTGGCGCCGCTGACGCTGCTTGTTGTCTTCCTGCCCCTGTCGCCTCTGACGGCGGTGACGCTTTTTGCCTGCGTTCCGCTGATCCCGGCGGCGATTGCGGCTGTGCAGCGGGTAGCGGGGCGCTTGCTGGGTAAATACTGGGACGCTTATGTAGAGCTGGGCGACAGCTTTCTGGAGAATCTCCAGGGGCTCACCACACTGAAAGTCTATGGGGCCGACGGGCGCCGGCATCGGCAGATGAACAAAGAAGCCGAGCATTTCCGCGCCGTTACGATGAAAGTGCTGACCATGCAGTTGAATTCCGTCACAGTCATGGATCTGGTAGCCTATGGCGGTACGGCACTCGGCGGTATTCTCGGCGCCCGCGCCTTCGCCCTGGGACAGGTGTCCATAGGCGGGGCCGTGGCCATGATTTTGCTTGACGGCGAGTTTTTTCTTGCCATGCGGGCTCTGGGAAGCCTTTTTCATATCGCGATGAACGGTGTGGCGGCCAGCGAGCGGATGTTTCGCCTGCTGGACCTTCCCGAGGGCGCCAACGGAGAAAAGGAACTGCAAAACGGCGACATTGTAATCAGCGGCCTAAGCTTTTGCTATGAGGAGGGCAGGCGCGCTCTGTCGGATATAACCCTTACGATCCGCAAGGGAAGTTTTGTTTCGGTTGCGGGTGAGAGCGGCTGCGGCAAATCGACGCTGGCTGCGCTCATTTCCGGCATCCGCACCGGGTACGAGGGGGAAATCCGCATCGGCGGTACAGAGTTGCGGGAGGCCTGTCCGTCCGGCTTGCGCCGGATGGTGACGGTGGTCTCCTCCGAAAGCTATATCTTCTCCGGCACGGTGCGTGGAGCACTGCTTGAGGGCAAGTCTGACGCCTCCGAAACGGAGATGATCGAGGTCCTGCGCCGGGTCAACCTGTTCGATTTTGTCTTTTCGCAGGGCGGTCTGGATATGCCCCTTTCCGAACGGGGCGGTAATCTCTCGGGCGGGCAGCGGCAGAGGCTGGCCCTGGCCCGTGCGCTCTTGAAGGGAAGTCCCATCTATGTCTTCGACGAGGCTACCAGCAATATCGACGCCGAGAGCGAGAAGGCCGTCATGCGGGTGATCCATTCACTTAAGGGCGCACACACGATTCTGCTGATTTCACATCGGCTTGCAAACGTGGCGGGTTCCGATAAGATCGCCTTCCTGAAAAAAGGCGTTCTGACCGAGCAGGGCAGCCATGCCGTACTTTTGATGAAAAACGGCGGCTATGCCGGACTATATACCGCGCAGCAGGAGCTGGAGCATTTGAGGAAGGAGGAACGGCTATGCGCAGAAGTGGTGTGACAATCATCTGGCGGCTGCTGAAGCTTGTGCGGCCGATGACCCATATCATGCTGCTATGTATCCTCATGGGCACGCTGGGCTGCTTCTGCGCCACCGCCATCACGGTGCTCGGTGCCAATCTGCTTTTAACGGTGGCGGACAGCTCCCCCTGGGCGCTCACCTTCCGGGAAGGGGGGATCGCCATGGGCGCCTGCGTCCTGCTGCGGGCTGTGCTGCGTTATGGCGAGCAGACCTGTGGCCACTACATCGCCTTCAAGCTGCTGGCTATTTTGCGCGACCATGTGTTCGGCGCGCTGCGCCGGCTTGCCCCCGCTAAGCTGGAGGGCAAGGGGCGGGGCGACCTGATCTCCCTGATCACGGGGGACATCGAGCTGCTGGAGGTCTTTTACGCCCATACTATCGCACCGGTGTGTATCGCCCTGCTGGTGTCGGCAAGTATGACGGCGCTGATTGGCGGCTTTCATCCGGTTTTGGGTTTCGCGGCGGCTGTTTCCTATCTCATTGTGGGTATCGTAATTCCCCTGACTCCCTCCAAAATGGGGCACAGGCAGGGCCTGGAGACTAGGGACCGTCTTGGAGAGCTGAACAGCTGCTTCCTCGAAAGTCTGCGGGGGCTTCGGGAAACCCTGCAATACGGCAGGGATGCCGCCCGCGCCGCTGAGATTTCCGAAAAAACAGAAGAACTGAATCGTCTTCAGGGCGGTATAAAAAAGCGCGAAGGCGCCGCCGCGTCATGGTCGGGTCTGGCGGTCATGTCGCTGACGCTGGTTATGCTGGGCATGGGATTGCTGCTGAAGGTGGATTTCTCCACCCTGTTGCTGGCCACGGTAATGCTTTCGGCTTCTTTTGGTCCGGTGCTGGCGCTCGCCAACCTTACCGCCACGATACCCCAAACGCTGGCCGCCGGGGAGCGGGTAATGGAGCTCCTGGAGGAAGAGCCTGAAACAGCGGATGTTTTGCAGGGGGATGCACCTGATTTTAGCGGCGCCGAGGTAAAAAATCTGTCTTTCGCTTACGCTGAGACGGAAATTCTTCATGATCTGTCGGCCCGGTTCCCCAAGGGTGAGATCGTCGCCGTCACTGGAAAGAGCGGCTCGGGCAAGTCGACGCTGCTCAAGCTTCTGATGCGCTTCTGGCAGGCGCCCCAGGACAGCGTGCTCGTCTCCGGCCGGGATGTCGGGCAGATTGAGACGGCCCATCTTCGCGCGCTGGAAAGCTACATGACGCAGGAAACCGACCTGTTCCATGACAGCATCGCCGATAATATCCGTATCGGCAGACCGGACGCCGCACAAGCGGAGATTGAGGCGGCGGCCAAAAAGGCTTCGCTGCACGATTTTATTATGACGCTGCCAAAGGGCTACGATACCCCGGTAGGCGAGCTGGGCGAAACGCTGTCCGGCGGCGAACGCCAACGCATCGGCCTGGCCCGGGCATTTCTGCATGATGCGCCGCTGATGCTGCTGGACGAGCCGACCAGCAATCTGGACAGTCTGAACGAAGGCGTCGTATTAAAGGCTCTCCGGGAGTATCAGGAGGGACGCACGGTGGTGCTTGTCTCTCACCGTAAGTCCACCCTTGCTATCGCCGATCGGGCCTACGCCGTGGAGAGCGGCAGGCTGAGTTAGCGTGAGCGAACGGAGCAGCGCCGGGGAAATTTTCCGGCGCTGCGTTTCATTTAAAATCACCGTCTGCCAGAAGTATATCCGCAACTGGGAAGCGGTTTATGCCAGGCGGAGAAAAGGACGAGGTTTTCACTCGTCCTTAAGGCTTCTTGCGATGAGATTTACGATTACCGTCGCCGTTATGCTCAGGCTGAGCGAGAGCAGAAACAGGGCAAGCTTGTGATAACACTTTTTTTTCATCCTTTTACCTCCTAAAATGTGTCCTACCGGTGCTGAAAAAGGCGCCGCCCGATCCTCCTGTCTGCTTCTGTTTTGCGTCAGGAGACGGTGAATGATCCAAGCCTTAACAAAAACAGGGGGGAGAGACGGAAAAAAATCGTCCCGGGTGGCCGTACCGGGAGTCAAGGGTTGGGATCGCCGACGGAGCCGTCGCCTTTCAGTTCATGGTACACTTTAAGCTCCGGAGAGCCGGTGCCGGCAATAATGGGCCGGGCAGGTTCTTTACCGTGTTTGGCTTTGCCCTGAATTTCCGGTACCGGAGGAGTATCGTTGCGTGGCTGCGTATGTGTCCATTCAGGCCGGGCCATACCCTTCTTTGCCATAAAATCACCTCAGACATCGCTGTTTTTAATGGACTGCTTTTTTGCGTTGGGGTTTTGATTCTGGTTTTCCCTTGTGATCGGAGTCTGGCCGTTGCACTTTTTCATTCGTGCGCGTTTGTTGTCCGGCTGGCTGTCCTTTGCCATTACAAATCACCTCATCGATAGTATGCCGCGGCAGAGCGCTGAATAGCCGCCGGCTGATCTCCCCTTTTTTTCCATTTTTTTTGGATTGGAGCCGTATCCTGTCGGATAATGGAATAAGGGAGGTTAGCAATAGCTTTGGTGTTTTGTGGAAGTCTATGATATAATTAGCCCAGCGAATACCATCATGATTTTCCGCCGGCGGCGGTTCCCGGGGCTGGCGTGAAAGAGAACCGGCCGCGCTTGAAACGAATTTATATGATCTTTTCGGGAATAAGGGTCTGGCCATAAGGGACCGGCGGCCCTGACCGATAAGGATGGGTTTCGCGTTATAACTTATTTAATAAAGGAGGTTTTTTATGGAACCTTATGTAATTTTTACTGACGCTACGGCAGACCTTTCCGCAGAATTCTGCCGGGAAAAGGATATCCGGGTCGTTCCGATGTCTTATGATATTGAAGGAAGGGAATACCGTTTTTCTCCTTTTGCTTCCGATATAACATCCGATGAATTTTTTGAACTCATGGATAAAGGAAAAATTGCCCGGACTGCGGGCATAAATGAAGCGGAATATCAGAAACTTTTTGAAGAGGTGCTGCTGGCCGGGAAAGACCTTTTATATATCGGCTTTTCCTCGGCCTTAAGCTCCAGTTATTCTGTCAGCGAGCTGTGCGTCCGCCGCCTGAAGGAAAAATACCCGGAAAGAAAAATTTACGCCGTGGATTCCCTGAGCGCTTCCGCCGGCGAAGGCTTATTGGTTTATACCGCCGCCTGCCTGCGGGAGGAGGGGAAAACCATCGACCAGCTGGCGCAGTGGCTTTATGATGAACGGCTGCATCTTTGCCATTGGTTTACGGTGGACGACCTGGGGGCCCTGCAGCGGGGCGGCAGGGTGTCCAGTGCCGCGGCTAAAGTGGGGACAATCTTAAATATCAAGCCCGTGCTTCATGTGGACGACGATGGCCGGCTGATGAAGGTGGAAATGGTGCGGGGACGCCGGAAATCCCTGGAAGCCATGGCCGAGGCCATGGCTAAGACGGTGACGAAGGAACTGTCGCGGCAGGTGTTCATCTGCTATGGTTCCTGCCGGTCGGACGCGGGGCTTTTAAGCGACATGGTGCAAAAGCTGTGCGGCCCCATGGAGATCACGCTTCTGCACATGGGGCCGGTGATCGGCGCCCATACCGGATCCAGCGTCCTGGCCTTGTTTTTCTTCGGCGAAAAACGCTAAAGTCTCGGTCCCGCATGAAACGTCCCATTGAAAGCGGGACATGACAGGCGGCGGATAAAATATATCACAAAATCCAGTGCCCGGCCCAAAGGAGAAGAGGAAGGGCGCTGGTTTAGGAGGAAGCAGAATGGAAGAGATAAAAATAATTCAGGAGCCTCTTCGGCCCACTTCATTATCTGCCGAAGAGTGCCGCCGGTTGGCAGAGCTTTTATTTCCGCAGATTACGAAAAGGCCGGAAGACTATGAGGCCCTTTACCCTGAGCGGGATTTGCCGGCAGGGGCTTTAGTGACCAGGCTGGGTCCCAGCCCCACCGGCTTTATTCACCTGGGAAATCTGTACGGCGCTTTTGCCGATGAGCGGCTGGCCCATCAAAGCCAAGGCGTGTTCATCCTGCGGATTGAGGATACGGACCAGAAACGGGAAGTGGAGGGCGCGGTGGAAACGCTGATCACCTCCCTGAATTATTTCGGACTTCATTTTGACGAAGGCGCCACCGTGGCAGGGGAAAAAGGAGCCTACGGTCCTTATCGGCAGAGGCAGAGAGCCGCTTTGTACCAGTGCTTTGCCAAGCTTTTGATTCAGCAGGGCCGGGCTTATCCCTGCTTTTGTACGGAAGCGGAGTTGGAGGGTATACGCAGCGCTCAGGCTGAAGCTAAGGTTAATCCGGGCTATTACGGTAAATGGGCAAAACATCGTGACCTGTCCCTGGCGCAGGTAAAGGAACGCCTGGAGAAAAAGGAGGCGTTTGTCGTACGGCTCAGGTCCCTGGGGGACCCGGAACGCTATTTTAGTATTGAAGACGGCATCCGGGGCACGCTATCCATGCCGGAAAACAATCAGGACTTCGTATTGCTGAAGGCCGACGGCATCCCGACTTATCATTTTGCCCACGTGATCGACGACCATTTTATGCGGATCACCCATATACTGCGGGGAGAAGAATGGCTGTCCACCCTGCCCTATCACATTGAACTGTTTAACACCCTGGGCTGGCAGCCGCCGGTTTTCTGCCATACCACTGTCCTGATGAAGATGGAGGGGGAAACCAAGCGGAAGCTGTCCAAGCGGAAGGACCCGGAGCTGGGACTGGACTATTACCGCAGCCTGGGCTATCATCCTGCCGCGGTACGGGAATATCTGCTGACGGTGCTGAATTCCAACTATGAGGAATGGCGCCTGGCCAATCCCGGTCTTCCCATGGAGGAATTTGCGTTTACCACGGCCAAGATGGGGTCCTCCGGCGCGCTTTTTGACTTAAATAAGCTCAGCGATGTCAGCAAAGAGGTGCTGGCCGGTCTGAGCGCCCAGGCGGTAGCGGAATTTTTGCTGGACTGGGCCAGAACCTATGAGAAAAAAGCTTACGCCGTTATGGCAAAGGATCCCGGTTATCTGAAAGCTATTTTAAATATTGGCCGGGGCGGCGAAAACCCCCGCAAGGATTTGATCTTTGGTAAACAAATCCATGAGTTTATCCGCTTTTTCTTTGATGAAGAATTCATTTATGAAGATGCATTCCCGGAAAATATCGACAAAGAAACGGCGCTGCGGCTTTTGGAGGATTATCTGGCAGGCTACTCTTTTGACGACGATAATCAGGCCTGGTTTGAGAAGGTCCGGCAGCTGGCCGCAGCTCACGGCTTCGCGGCAAAACCCAAGGACTATAAGAAAAACCCCGAACAATACAAGGGTCATGTAGGCGATGTATCCAGCCTTTTAAGGGTAGCCCTTTCCGGCCGGCGCAATTCCCCGGATCTCTGGGAAATCCAGCAGATTATGGGGACAGAGCGTTCGGCGGCCAGGATCCGCCAGGCCATGGAAAAGCTCCGCGGCGCTTAACCGCCGCCAAGCGTGACCTTTCCCGGTCCCCGATTCGCCGCGCCGGCCAAAAGACAGGAGACAGAGATGAAGACGGCTTTGGTTTTCGGCGGCGGCGCCGCCAGAGGGGCATATGAAATCGGCACCTGGCAGGCCGTCAGAGAACTGGGAATCCCGATTCAGATGATCTGCGGCACCTCCATCGGCGCCCTGAACGGAGCCCTGTTAGCGCAAGGGGATTTTCAGACTGCCCGCCGGCTGTGGCTGGAGACAGATCTGGAGAAAGTGTTTGAGATGGAAGGCCAGGAGGGGGAGAGCCCGGAACAGAAGACGTTTCATAGTTATCTGCATTTTTTCAAAAGTTTTTTTTCCGATGGCGGCACAGATATGGGGCTGCTGAAAAAAGCTTTGGGAAGTTTTCTGGATGAAGAGAAACTGCGGCGGTCTCCGGTGGATTTTGGTCTGGTCACCGTTTGCGTCGAAGACCGGAAGCCTTTGGCTTTATTTAAAGACGAGGTGCCCCGGGGCAAGCTGATCGACTATATTTTTGCCGGCTGCTGCGTGGCGCCGGCTTTTAAGCCTTATGTCATCGACGGCAAGCGCTATATTGACGGTTGTTATTACGATAATCTGCCGGTCCGGCTGGCTTTGCGCCGGGCAGCGGAAAGGATCATTGCCGTGGACCTGGAAGCCTTCGGCTTTGTGGACAAAAAACTGTTGGAAGACACGCCGAACCTGACCCTGATCCGGGCCAGCGAAAAGCTGGACAACGGTTTTTGCTTTGACCGGAAGCTGTTTGCCCGGATGGTGGAGTTAGGATACCGGGATGCCCTGGAGATCCTTAAGGACTGGCCCCACAGTTGATCAGGCGGTAAATTTTAGCCGGAAAAACCTTGTGCCGGCATTGACACTATTCCTGTTTTTTGCTAAGATAGGCCGAGATACAGATAAATAGCATTTCGTTTTCTAGGGTTCCGTAATAGCGAATATTAGTCTGGTCCAAGAGAAAACGCACATTCTTAGAGAGTGTGTACACGGTGGGATAAAAGCCCAGGAGTAATTGATTACTCCCGGGCTTATTTTTTTGACTAAAAGGAGGAAAAGATATGTTGGGATTATTGCTTTCGACAATTATTGCAAGCGCAGTAGACAGCCTTAACCCGATTGCCATCACACAGCAATTCGTCCTGCAGGGAATGGTGAAAAAGCCCAGGGATATTTTGTACTTTATCATCCCCACCGGACTTACCAATCTGGCCGGCGGTTTTGTGGCTTATCTGGGGTTGGTCTCGTTTATCGCCGATTTGTTAAAAAAGCTAATGGCCAAGTACGGTCCGTTCCTTTTCAGCCTTGAACTGATCCTGGGGATAGCCCTTCTGATTGCAGGAAGTTGTTTTATCCAAAACAATAAGATTGAGGCGTTGAAAAAGCAGGTCCGCTCCTTACACGGAGGTGGGAAAAACGCCAGTGACGAAGCGGCGGCGGCGCAGAAAATAAAATCCGTTTCCCCGGGGGCCTTAGTGGCCTTAGGCATAGGAGCCACCATCTCGGAATTGACGAGCGCGTTTCCGTATTTTGCCTTTTTGGGGGCCGTTTTTAACTATGGCCCCTCGCTTCTCCAGACGGCATTTATTCTTATCGTCTATAATATCATCTACACCTTGCCTCTGCTGATTTTATATTTCATATATCTCCATGCCCGGGATAAGTTTGACCGGCTGTATACGGTAATCAAGGCTGAAATGACAAAGTGGGCCAATGTCCTTGCCCCGGTCCTCTTTGGCGTTATCGGCTGCCTGCTGATTCTTCATCCGGTATCTCAGCTGTTTAAGTAGCCGGGACCAGCGGGCAGAAAAGCTGCCGGAACAGAGGTCTCTTCAAACCAAAATGCTCCCTTCAGGTTTCGGATGGCTTTTGCCGTCTGTTTTCTGAAGGGAGCATTTCTGTTCTTGGAGGCAGACCCGGGCAAGCCCAAAGCCTGTCTTTATCCCACAATGATTTTGTGATAGGTTTTCTTGCCTTTTTTCAGGATGATAGCGCCCTCTTTCATATCGGCGCTGCTGATGAGCTGATCGAAAGATTCGATGGGCCGGTCCCAGAGAGAAACGCCTTTTTGGGCAATCAGCCGGCGGGCCTCGCCTTTGCTGGGGCAAAGACCGGTTTCCACTAATACGGTGGCGGCGTCAATGCCTTTATCCAGGACTGCGGCGGCGAGCTTTGTGGTGGGCATATCCTGGCTGACGCCGGAGCCGCCAAAGACCTCCTGGGCGGCGGCCTGGGCCTTCTCGGCTTCCTCCTGGCCGTGGACCAGCTTGGTTACCTCATAAGCCAGAATTTGCTTGGCTTTATTAATCTCGCTGCCCTCCAGGGAGCCCAGGCGGCGGACCTCCTCCATGGGCAGGAAAGTCAGGAGGGACAGGCAGTTTTCCACGTCGGGATCATCGACATTTCTCCAGTATTGATAGAAATCGTAGGGAGAAGTCTTTTCAGGATCCAGCCAGACGGCGCCGCCGGCGGTTTTGCCCATTTTGGTGCCGTCGCTTTTCAGCAGGAGCTTAAAGGTCATGCCAAAAGCGCTGCCTTTATCCAGACGGCGTACCAGATCCACGCCGGCGATGATATTGGACCACTGATCGTTGCCGCCGAACTGGATCTTGCAGCCATGCCGGCGGTAGAGCTCCAGAAAGTCGTAGGCCTGCATCAGCATGTAATTGAATTCCAGGAAGGAAAGGCCGTTTTCCGTGGCCATACGGGTTTTGAAGCATTCGGCGCTGAGCATCCGGTTTACGGAAAACTGGCTGCCGATGTCTCTCAGAAAGTCAATATAATTCAGCTTGGTCAGCCAATCGGCGTTATCCACCATCAGGGCTTTGCCCCCGTCGAAGTCAATGAAGCGGGACATCTGCTTCCTGAAGGATTCCACATTATGCTTGATCTGCTGGGGAGTCAGCATATTCCGCATATCGGACCGGCCGGAGGGATCGCCCACCATGCCGGTGCCGCCGCCCAGAAGAGCGATGGGCCGGTGACCATGCCGCTGCATGTGCATCATGACCATGATCTGAACGAAATGCCCTACATGAAGGCTGTCGGCGGTAGGGTCAAAACCGATATAAAAGGTAACCGATTCCTTCCCCAGCAGCTCCCGCAGTTCCTCGGGATGGGTAGCCTGCTCTAAATAGCCTCTTTCCTCCAGTACATCCAGAACATTACTCAACAAACTCACTCCTAATTCATTTTTTCTCCGGCCGGCCGCCGCCGGCAAAAGCCGTCTTCCGGGGCCGGCACAAAACTATTATAGTCCATTTATTTGACACATGCAAAGGAAAACAATTAAAATTAGAGCCAGAAGGTAAGGATGATCCGAAAAGGGGGGATCCCGGTGGAAAAACGCTTTAAGTTTATCAGCGATATCGACATTTTGGGGATGGTTCACGGTATTCTGGGTATTGCCAGGGATCTGGATATTAATGTTATGGCCGTGGAGGTCAAGCGTTATACCTATCTGAAGGTTTACTGGCGGCCGCATATTCCCTGGCGGGAGTTTTGCCGCCGGGTAATGGAGGAATATCCGGTTGTCTATGATATCGTGGAAGTGGACCTGATGGAATTTGAAAAGCAGTCCCGGGAATTGGAGACCATCATCGACAATATAGATGAAATAGTTTTGGCCACCAATAAGGAAGGCAGGATCACTTTCCATAACCAGCTGGCTCAGAAAATTTTTGACCATAAGGACGGCAAGGGGCTTGCCGGACGGCTGTACAGCGAGGTGCTGCCCATCACCGTGGATCTCCAGGGGCTCCGGGGAGAAAAGTATAATCTGGACTTCATTTATAAACGGGAGCAGAAAAAAGAAACTTATTTGGCGGAAATCATCCCCATGGACAGCGGGCAGAAAAGGATCATCGGCTATCTGTTTATCATCAAAGACATGAAAAAAGTGCGCAGCCTGTACAACGCTTTGTCCAGGCCCGCTATGTATACCTTCGAGGATATCATCGGCTCCAGCCGGGGAATCAAAAATGCCATAAACCTGGGATTGCAGGCCGCCAGGAGCAATTCCAGCATTTTGCTTTACGGCGAGTCGGGCACGGGCAAGGAACTGTTTGCCAGGGCCATCCATCAAAGCAGCCGCCGGCATCAGGGGCTTTTTGTGGCGGCAAACTGCGCGTCCATTCCCGACAGTCTGATGGAAAGCGAGTTCTTCGGCTATGAGAAAGGCGCCTTCACCGGCGCCAGCAATACCGGGAAACCCGGGCTTTTCGAAATGGCCTCGGAAGGCACCTTATTTTTGGATGAAATCGGCGATATGCCGCTGATTCTGCAGGCGAAGATCCTGCGGGCCATCCAGGAAAGAAAAATCCGGCGGGTAGGCGGCGTACAGGAAGTGGATATCGATATCCGGATCATCTCCGCCACAAACAAGAATCTGGAAGAGATGGTGGCTCAGAACAGCTTCCGGAAAGATCTTTATTTCCGGCTGAACGTGATCCCGATCTTCATTCCGCCCCTGCGTCAGCGCCGGGAGGACGTCCTGCCCCTGGCCCGGTACTTCCTGGCGACCCTGGCCAAAGAAGCGGAAAAGCCGGACTTAAAGATTTCCGGCGAAGCCATGAGCTTTCTGGAGCAATACGATTGGCCCGGAAATATCAGGGAACTCCGCAACGTTATCGAACGGGCGGTATATCTGGCGGATCATACCATCCGCAGGGAGCATCTGATGCTGGATAACAATTCTTCTCTGGGCAGCGGCGGTGTTCCGGAGGAAGAAAAAGCAAAAGGAGTAGACCGCGGACAGGAGTTGACCCGTTCCTTGCCGGTTTCTTTAAACGACGAGATCGCCCGGCTGGAAAAAGAATATTTGACCGGCGCTCTGAAGCAGGCTTCCTCTTCCAGGGACATTGCCGCCTTGCTGGGGATATCCCACACCTCGGTGATCCAGAAAATCAGGAAATACGGATTAGCCAAGGGGCTGTAAAGGTTTTTTACAAAGGAGAGAATGAAGTCCGGATTTTGTAAATATTATTTACGTTTTGTAAAAACATCTTCCAGCAATAGCGGGAAGATGTTTTCTTTTGGGCCGCAAGAGGGGAAAAAGCTCTTTTATTCCCGGATATTCCAGAGTCTTTTGACTTATTTTGCAAAAAAACGCAGGATGGCATAAATATTGCAAAATATCGAAATAAACAGACCAGGAGGAGGACTTTTGATGAAAATACTATTGATCCGCCCCATTGTTTCCGATCGGGAGGACGCCTTGGAAGAGGCGATTTTTCAACCCTTTGCCGCTGCCGGCACGGAAATAGCAGCCAGGCGGCTGACTTACGGCCCCAGTTCCATTGAGAGTGAATATGATATGGCCCTGAGCGCTCCCGAGGTGCTGCGTTTGGCGGAAGAAGGGGAAAAGGAGGGCTTTGACGGAGCTATCATCAATTGCTTTGTTAATCCCGGGCTGGACGGAGCAAAGGAGGCTGTGCGCTACCCTGTGGTAGGCGCCGGTGAAGCCTCGATTAATCTGGCCCTTTGCCTGGGGCGGCGGATCAGTATCCTGACGATTATGCCCAATATTTTGCCGTTAGTCCGCAAACAAAATCTGGACCTCATTCAAAGCGGCAGGATCGCCTCCATACGCAGCATAGATACGCCGGTGCTGGGAATTTACAATGACAGCCAGATTTTTGAGAAGCTTTTTGAATACGCAACGAAAGCGATTCTCGAGGACGGGGCGGATACCATTGTTCTGGGCTGCACGGGTCTGGGGGGGATGGCGGAAAAATTGAACGGCCGGCTCCATCGGGACAATCTGCCGGTACCGGTGGTGGATCCTGCCGGAGCGCCGCTGAAAATCATCGAAGCCATGGTAGCCTGCAAGCTGAGACACAGTAAAATCGCTTTTATGGACCCCAATGATAAGTTGAGGATCTGGCCCCAGGTAAATCAATAAAATGTGTTTGCACCACACCACACGAACCGACAGCGAAAGGGAGAATGAAGATGAAAAAACAAACCAAACTGATTGCCGCGGTCCTGCTCTTGATGCTGGGAACGACTTTGACGGCTGGCTGCGGCGGGGGCTCCGCAGAAGAAGCCGTTAATATCGGCTACCTGGTGCATGTCACCGGCGACAGCGCTCTGTGGGGAATGGATGAAAAAAACGGCGCCGAGATCGCCGCCGCGGAAATCAACGAAGCGGGAGGGGTCCTGGGCAAGCCCCTGAACCTGGAGTTTTACGACGGCCGCGGTAATTCCGCCGACTCGGTAAACGCGGTAAAAAAAGGGGTTGAGCAGGATAAAATGATCGTTATGGCCGGCAGCAACTTAAGCGGCCCTACCATCGCCGTGGGCTCCATCTGCGCCAAGAACAAAGTCCCTCAGATCGCTTCCTTTGCCACCAATATCAACGTAACGGAAGAAGAAGACGGCACGTTAAAGCCCTGGTCCTTCCGTCTTTGTTTTACCGATCCCTATCAGGGCACCATCGCCGCCGACTATGCCTATACCAAGCTGGGACTGAAAAAGGCGGCTATCCTTTATGATGTGACTTCGGACTATTCCAGCGGAATCTGTACCTGTATTGAAGAGCAATACAGCGAGCTGGGCGGCACGGTCCTGGCCAAGCTGGCTTTCCGCGGCGGCGACGTGGATTTCCGGGCTCAGCTTTCGGAAATCAAGGACCAGAATCCGGAAGTGCTTTTCGTGCCGAACCTCTATAAGGAAAACTCTCTGATTGCCAAGCAGGCCTATGATCTGGGGCTGGACGTGGTAATGATCGCCGGAGACTCCTTTTCCCCCGCCATGTTTGAAATTTGCCCGGACCTCCATCAGTATTATACCGTGCAGCATTTTTCCTGGGCCGACCCCGCCCTGGAGGGCGTCCTGGAAAAATACCGGGAAATCCACGGGGATCAGGTCAGCCCCGAGCTGAATGTGGCTATGGGCTACGATATGGTTTATTTTATCAAGTCCTGCATCGAGGCCGCGGGCTCCACGGATCCGGAGGCTATCCGGTCCGCCATTGAAAACGCCAAGGATGTTCAGCTGCTTCACGCCAAGATTACCATTGATCCCGAGACCCACAATCCGCTGAATAAGGAAGCGGTCATTATGCTGCTGGAGGACGGATCGGATCACTTTGTCGAGCGGTTTGTTCCGGAAAAGTAAACCGGCGCCTCCTCCGGCAGGCCTTTTGGCCTGCCGGAGGAACCGGCCTGAGCGGAGATCCCGTCCCGGCTGAAAAGTTCAGGCCGCCACCGGAGATCCCGGACTGCCGGAGAATCCCGGCCTTCGCCGGGACGCCTTCAGATCCCGTCCGGTAACCGCCGGATCCGGATTCCAGGCCCGGGGAGGCTGAAAAAGAGAGGTGAGTTCCCTTGATAAAATTTGTCCAGCAGCTGATCAACGGCATATCCATCGGCTTTGTCTATGCCTTGATCGCGATCGGCTATTCCCTGATCTACAGCATTTTGTCTTTTTCAAATTTTGCCCACAGCACTTTTATTATCGCCGGAGCATACGTGGGCTTTTATTTTCTGGTGATCATGGCGCTGCCTTTGCCTCTGGCGCTTTTGGGAGCCATACTGGGCGGCGCCCTGGTGGCAACGATTGCGGAAAAAGCGGCCTATAAACCGATCCGTGAAAAAGGCAATCCGACGTTATATTTCATCATCGCTTCCATGGGGATGTCTATTTTCGGCGAAAATATAGTGATCGCCACTATCGGCGCCAAATTCCGCTCCTATCCGCAGATCCTGCCGGTAACCGCCGTAAATATCGGCGCCCTGAGCGTCAGCCTGCTGGATGTTTTCGCGGCCCTGGTGGGCTCTTTATTCCTGCTGATTCTGCTGTACATCATCAATAAGACCAAGGAGGGCATGGCCATCCGGGCGGCTTCCTATGATCTGGAGACGGTGGGCCTGATGGGAGTAAACACCAGCCGGCTGATCTGCTTTGTCTTTATCGTCGCCGGCGCTTTGGCCGGCCTGGCCGGCTTCTTTTTAGGAACTAAATATACCGTTTATCCCCAGTTGGGGGCCCTGACCACCAAAGCCTATGTGGCGGCGGTGTTCGGCGGCCTGGGCAGCCTGGCCGGCGCGGTCGTGGGCTCGGTGCTTCTGGGCATCATGGAAACCATGATCGCCGGCTATCTTTCTTCCACCATCCGGGACATCGTGGTATTTGCTCTTTTGATCGTTATCCTGCTGGTACGGCCCAGCGGCCTGCTGGGCGTGGCCCGGGAAGAAAAGGTGTGAGGAGGAGAAAAGATGGGCTATTATATCGGCATTATTACTCTGATTTGCTGCAATATCGTGGTTGTGACCGGCCTTTCCCTCCTGACGGGCTTTACCGGAATTTTCAGCTTCGGCCATGCGGCTTTCATGGCCCTGGGCGCATATACCTCGGCGATTCTCACCACCAGGCTGGGGCTGCCCGTTGCCCTGGCGCTGAGAGCGGCCGTAACGGTGGCGGCGGCAGCGGGAAGACTGATCGGCATCCCCACCCTGAAGCTGGTGGGCGACTATTTTGCCATCGCCATGCTGGGCCTGGGAGAAACCACCCGTCTGCTGTTTGATAACGGCGGCGAATTAACCGGCGGCGCCCGGGGCTTCGGCAATATTCCGGACGCTACAACGCTTCCGGCAGCCTTGCTTTTGATGATCGCCAGCGTGATCGTCATGAAAAATATTATCGGGTCCCGCTACGGCCGCTCCTTTATGGCTATCCGGGAGGACAGTCTGGCGGCGGAATGCTGCGGCGTGGATACCTTTGGGATGAAAAAGATCTCCCTGACCGTCTCCGCGGCCTTCGGCGGCCTGGGCGGGGCCATGTTTGCCCATTATCTGACTTACATCCAGCCCATCATGTTCGATATGGCCAAGTCTACGGAAATCGCCGCCTCCGTGGTCTTCGGGGGCTTAGGCAGCTTAAGCGGCTCGATTATCGCCACGGTGATTTTGGTGGGCATACCGGAATTTTTGCGGCCCCTGTTCAAATGGCGGCTGGTGTTTTACGGGCTGGTGCTGGTGGGCACCATCGTGCTGCGGCCACAGGGGCTGATGGGGGGCAAGGAGATTACCTGGGCCGGGATACGGGATTTTTTCCGGCGCTTTACCCGCAAAAATGCCGGAGTGGATAAGGAGGTAAAAAGCCGATGACCATGCTGAAGGTTGAGGGGCTGACCAAGGTCTTCGGCGGCCTTACCGCCGTATCCGACGTCAGCTTCAGCGTATCCGAAGGGACTATTTTTGGCCTGATCGGGCCTAACGGCGCCGGCAAAACCACCGTGTTTAACCAAATTACCGGCATTTATCAGCCCACCTCCGGAAAAATCGAGGTGGAGGGCCAAAGCCTGGTGGGGTTAAAGCCCAATCAGATCGCCCGGGCGGGCGTGGCCAGGACCTTCCAGAACCTGCGGCTTTTCCGTAAGCTTACGGTGATGGAAAACGTGATGATTTCCTGCCAGCACGACTGTGATTATAATCTATTAACGGCGGTGCTGCGCAATAAAGCCTATAAGCAGCAGGAAAAACGGCTGAAAGAAGAGGCAGGAGAGCTGTTATCACTGATCGGCCTGGAGCAGTATGCCTCCTTTAAGGCCGGGAATTTGCCCTATGGGCACCAAAGGCGGCTGGAGATTGCCCGGGCCATGGCCCTAAATCCCAAGATCCTGCTTTTGGATGAGCCTGCCGCGGGAATGAATCCCGAGGAGTCTTTGGTTTTGCTGGAGTTTATCCGGGAGATCAAAGACCGTTTCGGGCTGACTATCCTTTTGATCGAGCATCACATGGAGATCGTCATGGGGATCTGCGACCATATCGTGGTGCTGAACTTCGGCAAGGAAATCGCCAATGGCACGGCGGCTGAGATCCAGAATAATCCGGAAGTGATAACCGCTTACCTGGGAGAGGAGGCGGCGGAAGATGCTTGATGTTAAGGACTTATCGGTGCGTTATGGGCAGATCCAGGCTTTGGACCACCTGAGCATGTACATCCGGGCGGGGGAGATCGTTTCCGTCATCGGCGCCAACGGAGCCGGGAAAAGCACTTTACTGAAATCCATCGCCGGCTTGCGGCTTGCCATGGCGGGCCGGATTACTTTTGAAGGAAAAGCTTTGGTTTCCAAGTCCTTTGAGATGGTACGCCGGGGCGTGGCCCTGGTGCCGGAAGGCCGCAGAGTTTTCGGCAATCTGACGGTATATGAGAATCTGGTGATCGGCAGCTATCTGCAAAAAGATAAGCAGGTATTTCAGCAGGAACTGGCTGAAGTATATCAGCTTTTCCCCCGGCTAAAGGAGCGGAAAAGCCAGCCGGCGGCCACCTTGTCCGGCGGCGAGCAGCAGATGCTGGCCATTGGCCGGGCCATAATGTCAAGGCCCAAGCTCTTGCTTTTGGACGAACCCTCCCTGGGGCTGGCGCCTAAGCTGGTGGGCGAGATTTTTGTGAAATTCAAAGAAATCAACGGCTTAGGCGTTACCCTTTTATTGGTGGAACAAAACGCCCGCCAGGCTCTGGCTCTGTCCGACCGAGCCTATGTTATGCAGACCGGGCGGATTATCAAGGAAGGAAAGGGCAGGGAGCTTTTGCAGGACCCGGAAGTGCAGGACGCTTACCTGGGGGCCCGGAAAAGGGATTGATCCGCCGGCAGGCGGGAAAGCCCCGGAAAGGCGCCTGCCGGGCCTGCGGAGGATAATCAAAATATACTAAAATTAAGGGGTAGAGGATTATGGCAAAGTATGTATTGAAAACTCATGAGGAATTAGTGGATTTCGTACAGGGCTGCCTGCTTTACGGCGTAGGCGGCGGCGGCAATCCCGAAGAGGGCCTGAAGGCCCTGGAAGAGCAGATGGCCGCCGGCAATGAGCTTTCCTGGGTGGACGCCGGGGATCTGCCCGCCGGCAGTTGGGTGGCCTGCGCCTTTTTGATGGGATCCACGGCGCCGCTGACGCCGGATAAGCTGGAGCTGATGGGGCGGCTGGGCTTAAAAGAATGGACTTATCCCCGAAACTTAGCGAAAACCACGGAATTCCTGGAGGAATACACCGGCCGGAAAATCAGCGCTCTGGTCCCCCTGGAGCTGGGCGGCAGCAATACGCCGGTGCCCATGGCGGCCGCCGCGGCCCTGGGCAAGGCGGTCATTAACGGCGAGTTTGCCGGCCGGGCGGTACCGGAGATCACCCAGGCGGTACCGGTAGGAAAAGGCGTATCCTTTACACCCGCCACCAGCTTTGACAAATGGGGAAACAAAAGCATTATTGTGGACACGATCAATATGGACATGGCGGAACGGCTGGGCAAGCTGATTGCCGACGCTTCCTTCGGCTCCACCGGCCTTTGCGGATTTATGATCCCGGCAGAAGAAATAAAGGACAATATGGTGGCGGGAACCATGGCGGAGGCCATGAAGGCCGGCCGGGCGCTGCGCCAGGCCAAAGTTCTGGGGAAAGACGCTGCCGAGGCCTTATGCAGCCAACTGGGCATGTACGATCTCTTCCGGGGGACAGTGAAGGAAAAACCCTGGGAAGACCGGGACGGCTATTATTGGGGAACTCACGTGCTGGAAGGCCGGGGCGCCTTTGCCGGGCATCAGGCGGAAGTGGTATTTAAAAATGAAAATCAGTTGTTTTACCTGGACGGCCGGCTGGCGGCTTCCAGCCCGGATCTGATCATCAACCTGGATACGAGACTTGGTCAGGGCCGCCGTAACGAAGACGTGCAAATCGGCGACGAATTGGCTATCCTGGGCTTGCCCTGCAAGCCGGAGCTGCGGGCTCCCGCCATGCTGAAGAGCCTGGAGCCCCGGCATTTCGGGGTGGACGCGCCGTATATCCCCATTGAGGAACTGCAGAAAAAGTAAGGAGGGGGCCATGAAAAAGACGGCGGTTATCACTCCCATCGCCTCGCCTTTGCTGGACGAGGCGGTAAGGCGACGGTGCCGGGAGGTCGCGCCGGCAGACTTTGAGGTGGAGGCCATCAGCCTTACCCGCGGCCCTTTGTCCATCGAAACCATCTTTGACGAGGAATACGCGGCGGCGGCTTTGTATGACTGGGCCCTGGAAAACCGGCGGGAGATCGGCCGGGAATATGGGGCGGTTGTGGTTAATTGTTTTGCCGATCCCGGGGTAGACGGCTTGCGGGAGCTTCTTGATCTGCCGGTGGTGGGGGTGGGAGCCGCGGCTTTTTCTCTGGCCCTGCAACTGGCGCCAAGGTTTTCCGTGATCTCCATGCAAAAGAATTCCCTGGCTCACGGCCTTGCCCGCCTGGACAAGATGAGCCTCGGCGGCAGGCTGGCCAGTTTTTATCCCCTGGAAGACAATTTGGAGAGCCTGGCTGAAGGCGGCGGATACCGGCAGCTTTTGGCTTATGGAAAAAAAGCCGCGGCGGAAGACGGCGCCGACGCCTTGGTGCTGGGCTGCACCGGCATGGCGGAAATGGCGGTCAGGCTGCAGGAAGAACTGCCCTTGCCGGTAATTGAACCCACCTCTGCCGGGCTCTGGGCCGCTTTTGCCCTCCAGGGCCTGGGCCTGAAGCACGGCCGCTGCTGGATGTACCAGCAGGCCCGGCCGGAAAATATCGTCAGAAGAAATGATAATTAGAAGGAAGGAAACGGTATGATCGTTGGAGTGCCTAAGGAAATCAAAAATAATGAAAACCGGGTGGGGATTACGCCGGCCGGCGTTCAGGAATTGAAAAAGCACGGCCACAAGGTGATGATTGAACAGGGCGCCGGGCTGGGCAGCGGCATCGCGGACGAGGAATTCGCGGCGGCGGGGGCCCATATCCTGGAGGATGGAGCGGCGGTTTACGCCGAGGCCGAAATGGTGCTGAAGGTTAAGGAGCCCCTGGCCCAGGAATACGGTCTGCTGCGCAAGGATCAGGTCTTGTTTACTTATCTGCATCTGGCGCCCAATCTTCCGCTGACCAAGGCCCTCCTGGAGCGGAAAACCATTGGCATCGCCTATGAGACGGTGGAACTGCCGGGCCGGGAACTGCCGTTACTGACTCCCATGAGCATGGTGGCCGGACGGATGTCCGTGCAGATCGGCGCCCATTTCCTGGAGAAAAGCCAGGGCGGGGCCGGAATCTTATTGGCGGGTACGCCGGGAGTGAAGCCCGCCAAGGTTACCGTGGTGGGCGGCGGCATGGTGGGAACCAACGCCGCCCGGCTGGCCCTGGGGCTGGGGGCCGAGGTCACCGTCATCGACGTAAACGGCCGGCGGCTGGCCTATCTGGACGAGGTCTTCGGCGGCAGGATAAAGACGGTAATGTCCAACAGTTATAACATCGCCGCCGAAGTGAAGGATACGGATCTTCTGATCGGCGCGGTGCTGATTCCCGGCGCCCGGGCGCCGAAGCTGGTAACGGAGGCCATGGTAAAAACCATGAAAAAAGGTTCGGTCATTGTAGATGTGGCCATCGACCAGGGAGGTTCTATCGAAACCATAGACAGGATCACCACCCATACGGATCCGGTTTATGAAAAATATGGCGTACTGCACTACGCGGTAGCCAACATTCCCGGCAATGTGGCCAAAACCTCCACCTATTCTCTGGTAAACGCCACTTTGCCTTATGCCCTGAAGCTGGCGGATCGCGGCTGGCGGAAAGCGGTAAAGGAAGACCAGGCCCTGACTCAAGGGGTAAATACCGCCGAGGGAAAGATCACTTATCAAAAGGTGGCGGAAGCCCACGGCATGATTTACATTCCTTTGGAGCAGCTGCTGTAGCGGCAAAGGAGCGGAGTTTCAGCGGAGCGAAAATTCCGCCTGATCCGCCCACGCCCGGCAATTTTTTGCCGGGCGTCTTGCTGTATTTGAGCAAAAGAAAATATTTTCCGGCTCAAAGGAAAATATTATGGCGGTTTCGGTTGACATATGTAAAGCAAAACAATTAGAATTATATAGATAATACACGACGAATTTCGTTTGCACCCAAGGTCCTTCAACGGGTGCCGAGGAGGCCCTATGGAATTTAGAAAAGCGATGTTCGGTTATCCTAAAGAAAAGGTTAAGTCGCTGATCGCCGGACTGGAAGAAGAGCAGGGCCGGGAGGAACAGCAGCTGGCGGAGCGTATCGCCGCGGCGGAAGCGGAATTAAAAGAGATGGAAGGGCGCCTGCAGGAACTGACCAGTCTGCGGCAGGAGCGGCAGGACCAGTTGAAGGCAGTGGAGGAGCGCCTGGCGGAGCAATACTTTGCATCCATAAAATCCATCCATACCAGCCGATATGAGGCCAAGGAGAAAAAGTCCGCCCTGGAAGAGGAACGGAGCCGCCAGCGCACGGAAATGGAGCGGGTGGAGACTTTGATGCTGGAGCTTTGCAGCCAGCTGGATCAGCTTTCCCAGGGCTTTGATCTGGCCATGGAGGGTATAGGGCATGAGTGAATATAAACGGTTTTCCTCTGCTTTCCGGGGCTATGATAAAAAAGAAGTGGAACGTTATTTAAAAGATATGGAAGCCCGGCATCACAAGGTGAAGGCCGAAAAGATGGAAGAACTGGAGCGGCTTTCCGCCCGGCGGGAAGCCCTGGCGGCTCAGATTGAGGAACTGGAAGCCGTACTGGACTCCCAGGATATGGATCCCGGGTTCATTCAGCTCACCGGGGAAGCCCTGGACAGCAGGATGGACCTGTTGGCCGCCGCCGCCAAAAAGGATAAGGAAGCCGTCGAGGAGGCCTTCCTCTGCGACGCCCGGGAGATCCAGAGGCAGCAGGCAGACATTAACGAGCAGATCCAGGTCTGCCGCCGCAAGTTTAAATTCCTGTTGGGAAATATCCGCCGGATGGCCAAAGAAGCGGAAGCAGGCAAGGGCCTGCGCCGGCCGGAATTAAAGGTGCTGGAAAATAAAAATTTCCGGGAGCCGGCGCCGGAAGAGGATTTTGCCTTAAGCGGAGAAGAGACTGCCGAAAAGGTCAGAAAGCCGCTGGCGGTAGGTATGGGAAATATAGAGATCAAGGAGCCGGGGGAACCGGCCGCCCCTGGGGAGCAGGGAAAGCAGGAAAGCCTGCCGGAAAAAGAGCCGGAAAGCACGGATGAAACCAAAAAGGCCGGGACGGAAAGGGAAGAGCCGGAAAGCGGCGGAGAGCTCCTGCCGCCGCGGGATGAGGAAGCCGGCCGGGCGGAGACTTCAGAGGAGACTTCAGAGGAAGAAACCGCAGATTTTACGGACCTTATGGAGATTTCGCCAAAGGAAGAAAGGAATACGGGGGTATTCCGGCAGGAACCGGAATGTAACGAATCTTCGGCGGCAGCTTTACCCGTTGAAAAAAATCAGGAAGCGGTTCTTCCCGCCGAAGAAAATCAGGCTGAGGCTTTTTCCGTCGAAGAAAATCAGGAGGCGGCGGCCAGCCGAGCGGCAAGCGGCCAGGCGCCGAAGCCCCCGGAAGAGCCGGCGAAGAAGGATCCATCCGGGCCGGAGGGCGCTTCTCCCTGGGCCCTGCGGTACCGTTTTCTTTGGGGAAAAAAGTCCGGCGGAAATTTGTTCGACAGTAAAGGCGTACCCATCATCGCCAAAGGGGAAACCATTACCAGTCAGACGGTGGACCGGGCGGTGGCCGCCGGCGCTCTGGACCGGCTGGTCCGGGATATGACGGAATAACGAAACATAACAAAATAAAAAAAGCATGCCGAAATGTTTTCCGGCATGCTTTTTTTGGATGGACTGATGGACGGCTGAGCAAAGGCCTGAGAAAAACCGGAAGGTATCCTGCCCTCCCCAGGCTGACAGCGGCCGCTTTGGGGCTCTCTTTTCCGGGAGAGCGTTTCTTTAGGAAGCGTAATTATCGAAATAACCCTGAATCAAAATGACCGGCGTGCCTTTATCGCCGCTGCCGCTGGTCAGGTCGCAGAGGCTGCCTAAAAGATCCGTCAGCTGCCGGGGAGTGGTGCCCTGAGCGGCCATATTGCCTACCAGGTCGTGATTTTTGCTTTTGATGGCCTGAACCATGGCTTCCCGGGCGGCTTCGCCGCAGAGATCTTTGAATTCGGTATCGGCCAGGTATTTCATCTTCAGTTCGTTGGGGGTGCCCCGCAACCCCGAGGTAAAGCCGGGAGAAACCACAGGGTCTGCCAATTCCCAGATCTTTCCCACGGGGTCCTTGAAGGCTCCGTCGCCGTAGACCATAACCTCCACCGATTTTCCGGTCAGGGCCTTCAGTCTGGCCTGGACGGCTTCCGCCACTTCCTGGGCGTTCTCCGGGAAAAGCTTCACCGAATCTTCGGTGGCTTTATTTGAACCTAAAAGGCCGTAGCGGGAGTTATAGCCGCTGCCGTTTATCGATTCCGTTAAAATGTCGTCCAGACCGATAACGGTTTTTGCACCGGCGGCTTTCAGCAGACGCTTGGTGCGGTGCCGGGAATGGATATCGGCGGTGATGACGGTGCCGGTATAACGCAAAATCGCCTCGGGGTTGTTGGAAAAAATAATTTCGATATTTCCCCTGTCGGAAAGGCTTTTATAGTAATCGACATAATCGATGCCGGTGAAGGGATGCAGGACCTTTTCCCCGAAGAGCCGGCGGAAATCCTTTTCGGTCAGCACGTCGGCGTAAGGGTTGACGCCTTTTTCATCCAACTGATCCCAGGTCACCAGGTGATTCCCCACCTCATCGGCGGGAAAGCTCAGCTGCAGGGTAAGCTTTTCGGCGCTCTGCGCTATGGCTTTCAGTAAAATGGAAAAACGGTTACGGCTTAATATCGGAAAAATCAGTCCCACATGGCCGCCGCCGGTCAGGGCACGGACATGTGCGGCGATCTGCGGGATGCTGGCGTAGTTATTCTGGGACCGGGCCACCACGGATTCGGTGATGCCTATCACGTCCTGATCCTGCAGGGAAAATCCTCCGCTTTCCCAGGCCTTCTGCAGCGAATCCACCACGATCTCCACCAGGTCGTCGCCGGCTTTGATGATGGGCGTGCGTATTCCCCGGACGCAAACGCCGATAGTTCTCATATTCATTCACCTCATAACATTTCTAGGAAAATCCTATTTCATTTTAATCGAAATAATGGGAAAGGTAAATAGAAAATCCCGCCTGATCAAGCAATCTCATGAAAATATCGGCAATTGCAAATATATGGAATATATTGTAAAATAATAAAAGCAATGCTGAAGCCGGGCCGCGGGAGGGAAATAATGATTGCAAAAGTGTATTCCTGTACGATTTTAGGATTGCAGGTTTCTGCGGTGGAAGTGGAAGCCGGGGTATATGGCGGCCTGCCGGAATTTTTATTGGTGGGCCTGCCGGACGCGGCGGTAAGGGAAAGCCGGGAACGGGTCAGGGCGGCCCTGGTCAGCTCCGGTTACCGCTGGCCTGCCCGGCGCCTGATCGTTAATCTGGCGCCGGCGGATCTGCGCAAGGAGGGAGGCGGCCTGGATCTGGCGGTGGCCGCCGGGATTTTGACCGCCACGGAACAACTGGGCCAAGACGGGATGGAAGAATATGTTTTTATGGGGGAACTGTCCCTGGACGGCAGTCTGCGGCCCACCCGGGGAGTACTGCCGGCGGCTCTTTCCCTGGCCGGCGTGACCCGGCGTTTTCTGGTGGTGCCGGAAGAAAATTATGCCGAGGCCTGCCGGGGAACCGTTCAGGTGATCCCCTTGGCTCATCTTTCTCAGCTGCGGGAGCTGACTGCACGAAAAAAGGCCGTGGAAAGCGGGATACTTGGAGCCGGACCGGCGGGTAAACTCTTCTTCGGACGGGACAAAGCGGAAGGGGCCTGTGGGCAAGAAAAAGATGAGGCCGGCGACAAAGAAAAAGAAGGGGCAAGGGGGAGGAAAGAGGGAAGGATAAAGAGTGCGGAAAAAAGCGCCGGCTTTACCGCGGATCTGACCATGGTCCGGGGCCAGCTTCAGGCCAGGCGGGCTTTGGAACTGGCGGCGGCGGGGAATCTGTCGCTGATGCTTTTGGGACCGCCGGGCTGCGGCAAAAGCCTTCTGGCCCGCTGCCTGCCGTCGATCCTGCCGCCCTTGGATCAGGAAGAGGCGCTGATGGTCAACCGGATTTACAGCTCTGCCGGATTATTGACGCCGGATAAGCCCTGGATCAGCGAAAGACCTTTCCGCAGCCCCCATTGCGGCATCACCAAAGCCGGCCTGCTGGGGGGCGGCCAGCCTTTTTTGCCCGGAGAAATAAGCCTGGCCCAGCATGGGGTGCTGTACCTGGACGAACTGCCGGAGCTGGATAAAAATGTGCTGGAGAGCCTGCGCCAGCCCCTGGAAGAGGGCCGGATCACTCTACGCCGGGCCTGGGGCAGCGTAACCATGCCGGCGTCGTTTCAGCTGGTGGCCAGCGCCAATCCCTGCCCCTGCGGTTTTTATGGGGACGGGCGCGTGGAATGCCGCTGCAGCGACTTTCAGCTGCGCCGGTACCGGGCACGGCTTTCCGGCCCGTTGCTGGACCGCCTGGA
Organism: Peptococcaceae bacterium; assembly: GCA_034927285.1. Classification (GTDB taxonomy): domain Bacteria; phylum Bacillota; class Peptococcia; order DRI-13; family UBA5745; genus JAYFQF01. The sequence goes on along the minus strand of JAYFQF010000006.1, from coordinate 5,250 downwards.
TATGATCGTTCATGTGCCCAGGCTGGGGCCGGAGCTGTTTCAGGACCGGGAGGCGCTGCCGGAGACTTCCGCGGCGGTGGCGGCCCGGGTGGCCAGGGTGAGGCAGATCCAAAAGGCCAGAGGACCAAAAGCCGCCCTGACGATCAAGGACCTGCAGGACCAGCTGGCAGGTCCTGCAAAAAAGCTGGCTGCCCTGGCTTACGAAGAAAGGCTGATGACCGCCCGGGGCTACTATCGCCTGCTTTTACTTTCCCGTACCGTAAGCGACCTGGCGGAAGAAGAGAAAATCAGCCAGGCCAGTCTGGCGGAGGCGCTGCAGTATCGCCAGGAGTTTCAGTCCTGAAAAGGGGTTTTTCCGGCTCCGGATATGCGGCTGGCTGATTCTCCGGGTTCAGGGCTTATTGTAACCGGGTTCAGGGATTATTTGTAACCGGTTTCGGCGCTTATTGCAGTAGGGCCGTTATTGAAAATGAGTTTTGCCGGCCCGGTTGACAGCCGTTTCCGCTGCCGCCCCGCCGGGGCCACGGGCCTGAGATAAAGACAGGGTTCCGGAAGAAAAAAGCCCTGAAACCCCCAGGGGCTTATCAGGGCAGAAGGCGGGGGATTATTCAAGAATGCCGGCATATTTACTGGTAATATTGATCAGGGCTACCAGACACTTGACGGCGGTGCGCATCAGGTCTTTTTTCAGCCGCCCTTCCTCATCCAGGGTGTTTAATCCGGTGGAGATCATGATATTGCCGTCGTAGGCGATGGTGGGGATTACGCCCATCTGGGCCATCCCGGTCTGGAAGATGTTGCTGTTGGAGTACATATCTTCGATGGAGAAGATGGGCACGCCCATTTTGTCTTTTTTCCAGGTCCCTTCATAGTTTACTTCCACAGCGCAGGAGTTATAGGACTTGGTGAAAATAAATCCGTCTTTGATGGCGGGGTCTAGGGCCTTAAACTCATCCACAACGATTTCGTACATATCGTCTACCGGCTTGGTCATCACCTGAGGCCGGTCCTTCAGGACCCGCAGAGCGGCGATGGCGCCGCAAAGAGCTTCTTTACCCGGATCGAAAGCCACGTTGGCCGCCTTGCCGTAAGAGGCGATGGTGCCGTAACGGTCGCCGTGGAAGCCCATGGCCCGGCGGATATTGACCATGACTTCTTCCTTGCCGATGATCAGGCCGCATAAAGGAGAACCTGTGGCCTTATCCAGGGAGTAAACGATGGCGTCGGCGTCGTTTTTGCTGATATCCGTACCGATGAAAGGCAGACCCCAGGCATTGTCGATGACATAAGGCACATTGTAGGCGTGAGCGATTTCCGCGATATATTTCTGCAAAAGAGGGGTGCCGCGGTTATCCTTGTCCCCATAGCCGTAGCCGGGGGTATCGTAGCCGATGGAGGTGAAGCCGGTAAGGCTGGCGGCGTGGCGGGCGGCGTTTTCTTCCAGCCCTTTTTTGGAATCCCGGGCCTTGACCTGGGTTAAGAGGGGTACGGGAAAATATTTGATGCCGTGGCAGGGATAGCTGGCGCCTTCCAGGGGAACGATCACCGTCTCCAGGTTGAACTGCCGCTTGCCGTAGACCCCCAGTTCACCGGGCGTGGTGCCCCGGTCCCCGGCGATATCCTTATATTTGGGCGGAAAGGGACGGCCATAGGCGGCCTGATGGTGCATGTGTTTTTCGTAGGGGGCGATATAGCGGCAGCGGTAAGCATAGCCTTCACCCATCATCGGCGGGGCAAATAAGGTGGTGAAACAGGTCCAGAGGCCGGCTTCGCAGGTGTTAACCGGGCAGACGTCATAATCAGGGCCGTAATAATCCTTTACCATCAGCCGCATTTCTTCCACATAGGCGGCCAGGCCGACGACCACCTTGGCCTGGCTATCCGTATAAGCGATAATGTCGTCCCGCAGCGGCGCCGGACAGCCGGAAATCGCTCCCGTCAGGCCGAATTGTCCGGCTAAGTCCGCCGGCACTTTCAGCTTTTTGGCAAAATCCCGGGCTTCTTTATAGATTTCCTGCTGGCTCAGCTGCAGATGCTTGTACATCTGCGTTTTGTACTTAAATTTTCCCATAATCATCCTCCTTGTGGAAGCATCTTCTTTGATGCCCTTCTTTCGGCTATTTTGTGCCGGAAGCAAAAAAACGATACGGGATGAAGTGTTAAAATGCCCCGGGATATGGTATGCTTTATTTGTCCGTTTATTTTGAAAAGTGATAACCGTCGGAAAGCGATCCCGGGGAACGAATCGCTTCCTTTTTCCATCTAAAGAATAAGTCGGGAGGTTAAGCGAGATGGCTTTGAATGCAGAGCAGATCCGACTGTTGGGCACACTGCAGCGAAATAAGAATGTGTATTACCGGCTGGCTCTTTCCTTTATGGGAAACGAAGCGGAAGCCCTGGACGCCATATCCCAGATGACCTTGCTGATCGTGGAGAAGATCCATACCTTGCGGTCAGCTGAGGCTTTTTTGCCCTGGAGCAAAAAAATCCTGGTGAACGTGTGCAAGGAGTTCTGGCGAAAAAATCCCCGTACGCTGCCTATTGACGAGGCTTTAGCCGCGGAAGGGGAATCGGGTCTTCATTTGGAAGAGGAACTGATGCTCAGGCAGGAGATTATGAAGCTTTCGGAAAACCATCGGGAAGTGATTTATCTGCGGTACTATCTCGATTACGAGTATAAGGAGATCGCCAGAATCCTGGAGGTGCCGGAGGGGACGGTAAAGTCCCGGCTGAACCGGGCGGTGGAGATCTTGAGGACGCAGATGGGGGGTGAGGAAGATGAATAAGCTGAATGCTTTTTTCGACAGCCAGCGGCAGCGGCTGAACCGGACCCAGGCGCCGGAAGCCCTTGACCATGTGCTGACAGAGGCCTTTGTGGCCGCGGGGCTGTCTCCAGAGGAGATCCGGACCCTATTAGCGGCCGCTGAAGGCGAGGACCTGCAGGAAAGCGGCCGGGCCACTGCGGCGGAAGAAAAATCGACCCCCGCCGAGCCGATTTTGCACAGGATTGAGTCCATGGAAGAAAAAGACGAAAAAAACGGCGGCCGTCTGAAAACAGGCGGAAAAGCGGCCGAAAAAGCGGTGGGAAAAACCGCCGGCAGGAGATCGCGCCGGAAAAGAGCCCTGTGGATTCCCGCCGTGGCGGCCTGTGCGGCCCTGTTATTGATCGCCACCTCGATTTTTTCCTTGAGATCCGACCTGACCGTATTGGACAGCCTGCCCTCCAGCTTCCGGGGGGTAATCAGCGTGGAGCCCCTGGCGGCTACCGACAGCGGCATTGATCCTGAAAAAGGCTTCGTCATCACTTCCACAGAGCCTTTGGCGGAAGAAGTGGTAAAAAAGGCACTGGTGATCGAGCCGGCCGTCAGCTATACCCTGGAACGAAAAAAAGGCGGCAGCGAGTACCTGATCCTGCCTGACGCTCCCCTGGAAAGCGGCAGTGTCTATAAAATCTCTTTCGATCCCCAAAACAGCCTGGCGGATCAGGAGGCCAGAGCAAATTATACCTGGGCTTTTCAGACCGCTGAGATTTTCGAATTGCAAAGCCTGCTGCCCGCCGATTACAGTGATAATGTGCCGGTGGATACCGCCGTCCAGCTGACCTTCAGCCGGGAGCCGGATCAAAAGTCCCTGGAGGAATCGGTCAGGATCACTCCGGCGGCGGAAGGCCAATGGCAGGTGAAGGGGGATACGGCCACCTTTTTGCCGGCAGAGTCCTGGGCTCCCTCAGCTACCTACGAAATCGCCGTGGCCGGAGACGTAAAAAGCAAAGACGGCGGCGACTATCTGGGCAAGGAAGTCAAAGCCCTTTTCCGGACGGCCGCGGCCGAAACCGCCGCCGGCTCCTGGACCCTGAGCCTCAGCAACGATTCCCTGGCTCTGCGGCCCGACGAGACGCCGGTGGTGGGCTTTCACGTTTACCATGACGGCAGCGATAAGACGGATCCGGAAATGGTGGAGCTTCAGGTAAAGCTATATCAATATGAAAGCGGCAACCAATTCAAGGAGGCCCTGGCCAGTCAGACGGGCACCGAGGCGGGCTGGGTCTACCAGGTATCCTCCGGCCTGCTTCCCACCAAAGGACTGAAGGAAGCGGCGGCTTTTACCGCCAGCTGCCCGAAGATCGGCTATCAGTGGTTCCTGACTTATCCCCAGGCTCTGGAGCCGGGATTTTATCTGGCGGAATACAGACTGGAAGAGGAGTGCAAACAGCAGCTGATCCAGGTGACCTATCTCAGCGCCTATCTGGCGGCAAACGATGAGGAGGCCCTGATCTGGGTAAACGATCTTTCCACCGGCCAGCCGGTACAAGGAGCCGCTTTAGCTGCCGGAAAGCTGCCCTGCGGCGTCACCGACAGCCAGGGCACGGCCTATATTCCCAGCCTGCCCGAGACAGAAGATCCCCTGATCTTTACCGTAAATTCCAAGGACCGGCTGCTTTACGTAAAAAGCCGGTACGGCTATGATGTTTATACCTATGGATACGGACGCGAGGACCAGAGCAGCGTCAGTCAGGACTATTGGTATTACCTGAAGGCGGATAAGCCTCTTTACCATCCCGGGGAAAACCTGCAGCTTTTCGGTCTGGCGGCCCCCCGGACAAAAGACGCCAAGCCTCTGGACAACGTAACGGTGCAGTTGAAGCTATATGATTCCGACAGCAGGATCTCCAGGACTTTTTCTTTAGAGGACGGCGTTTTAAGCGGGGAATTCCCGATGCCGGTTCTTAAACCGGGGTATTATTCCCTGGAAATGTATTCCGGAGAGGCCTACATCTGCTCCGCTTATATCGAGATCGCCACTTATGAGAAGGCGTCTTACCAGATCACTTTTAATGCCGACAAAAAAGGGGTCATGGCCGGTGAAGCCATTACCTGGACCGCCGTCACCTCATTCTTCGACGGCACTCCGCTGCCGGATCAGGCGGTGACCTTCTCCGGCAGCGGAATCAAGAACGACACCACCATCACTTCCGACTTAAACGGAGAGATCCGGTTTACCACCCGGGCCCAGGGGGAAGATCCCGGCTATCTCGTCGGCAGTAATTATGTTTCGGCGGAGGCCTTGCTGCCGGAGATCGGCGATACCTACAGCTACCAGTGGGTAAGGGTGCTGAACAGCGATCTGGATATCACCGGCCGGGCCTATCGTTCGGAAAGGGATCCCCGGGAGTTCAGCTTCGAGATGGAGGTATTTGAAATCTCTGCGGATCAGGTGACGGATTGGAGCGATTACGGCACTTTAGCCCAA
>JAYFQF010000014.1:0-146576 GCA_034927285.1 Peptococcaceae bacterium | reverse complement strand
AGCGAAGGGGTCCCACCTGTTCCCATCCCGAACACAGCAGTTAAGCCCTTCCGCGCAGAGAATACTTGGACTGGATTCCCGGGAAAGTATGTCACTGCCAGGATTGCGCTCATTCCTTATGGAATGGGCGCTTTTTCTTTTCTCCCGGGCCGGCTTTCCGGCTTTTTTGAATGACAGCCATTGCCGATATTAAGAATGAACTGCGTGAATCACATCATCATCCACCGCCCGTGGCGGGCATGATAATCAGGAATAGAAGATCCGGCTGCGTTGGGATCAAAATTCATGATATAATGAGCGTAGCGAATTACAGGCAGTGAATTACGTCATGATATGAAGGGCAACGCTTCCAGAGAAAGGAAATCTAAAATTAAGGCTGTGCCGACAGCCGGGAGGAATCGAATGACGGAAAAGAAAAAACTAATTATCGGCGGCCTGGGACCGGCCGGCGCCGGTCAGATCAGCCTGGAGGTCTGGCAGAAAATCATGGAGTTCAGTCAGGCAGGCTGGCCGGTGATTCTGCGGACCAAGGTCCACCCCGCGGCGGAAGAGCTGCGGGAAGAAGGCGTGGATTACATTTCCTGCGACCGTTACTATGAGGAAGGGAAGGATTTTCAGCAGGTTTACCAAAATATCGCAAAGGCTGTGCTGGAGGAGACGGAGATGGGGGGACAGGCCCTATATCTGGTACCGGGCCATCCTCTGGTGGCCGAAGAGACGGTGGCCCTTTTGGTGAAGTCAGCAAAGGAAAGGGGCTGGGAAACCCGGATACTGTCGGCCATGAGCTTTCTGGACCCCTTCTTTACGCTTATCGGCACAGATCCTGCCGCCGCCGGCTTTTGCCTTTTGGACGCCTGCCGCCTGCCGGAGTCTCTGCCGGAGAATATCCCTCTTTTGTTTACGCAGGTCTATGACCGTTTTATAGCCGGGGAGCTGAAGCTGGCGCTATTGGAACAGTTTGATCCGGAGGCGGAGCTTACTATTGCCTGTCATGCCGGAGAAGCGGAAAAAGAGCAGCTGATTTCCTGCCCTTTGGCGGAGCTTGATCATTTCAAGTCCTTCGACTATTTGACCTCGGTATATTTTGACGGACGGGGAAAGCTGCTGAAAGAAATCAGGGACGTTGGAGGAAGGGCTCCCGGATCTGCGGCGGAGCTCCCTGAAAAAGGAGATCCTTCTTCAGGGGGTAAAGGAACTGCCGCTGAGGCGGGCCAGCCGGCGCCGGAGGCCGATAAGCAGAAGGATATGGCCTGCGCTTATCCTCTGGATCCCCTGGTGCAGGTGTTTGATCGTTTGCTGGGCCCCGGAGGCTGTCCCTGGGACAAGGCCCAGACTCATGAGAGCCTGAAGAAGTATCTGCTGGAGGAAGCCGGCGAGGTTCTGGAAGCTATCGATGAAGGGGATATGAATCATCTGAAGGAAGAACTGGGCGACGTGCTGATGCAGGTGGTTTTTCACGGGGCCCTGGCCGCCCGGCGGCAGGATTTCGATATCAACGATATTATTTCCGGCGTCACGGAAAAACTGATCCGCCGGCATCCCCATGTCTTTGGGACGCTGAAGGCAGCCAATCCGGAGGAGGTTACCCGGATTTGGCAGCAGGTAAAGGAAGCGGAAAGGCAAGCAAAAAAGTAATGAAAAAGTAAAAAGCAGGAGGAGCAGGACCGTCCGAAAGGTACCTGAACCCCGGAAATGGCGTCAGTTAAAGAAAATTGCAAAAAAAACCTTAAAAACCCTAATGAATATGGTATAATAAGCAGGATTTTAGACAAGCATATCGAACATAAATAGGTATGATTTTACTTAAAAGTAGGAGGGATTTGCATTGAATAAAGCAGAATTGGTATCCATGGTGGCTGAGAAGACCGGACTGTCCAAAAAAGATGCCGAAAAAGCGGTGGCTGCTGTTTTTGACAGCATTCAGGAAAGCTTAACCGCCGGTGAAAAGGTACAGTTGGTCGGCTTTGGTACTTTTGAGACCCGTGAACGCGGCGCCCGTACCGGCCGGAATCCTCGCAGTGGTGCTACCATCGAGATTCCCGCTTCCAAGGTTCCCGCTTTTAAACCCGGCAAAGCCTTAAAGGACGCTGTTTGCTAAACAGTAGCGCCGGAGAATCGTAAGATTACTGAAATGGCTTTGGGCTTTGGTCCAAGGCCATTTTCCATAAAAGGGAGAAAAAATGCGACTGGATAAATATTTAAAAGTATCCCGGCTGATCAAACGCCGGACCGTGGCCAAGGAAATGGTGGACGCCGGACGGGTAAAAGTGAACGACAAGCCGGCCAAGCCTGGTACAGAAGTCAAGGTAGGCGATGTGTTGGAAATCGGATTTGGGCAAAAGGCCACCAAGGCCGAGATTTTAGTTGTCAAAGAGACGGTACGGGCCGAGGAAGCCAGGGAACTGTACCGGTTGATTTCCGGAGAAGAAATCGAATAGAGCGGATAGAGAAATGCCTGCCGGACATAATAGGGAAAAAGGCAGGTGTTTTTATGGAGAAAATCGGCAAGCAAAAAAAAGGAATAGCCCTGATTGTAGCGATTTTTTTTGTTCTTTCCCTTTTCCTGGGAGCTTTTGCGGGCTGTGACCAGCAGAACCGCCCCGCACCGACGCCTCAGGACGGCGAAAATCAGCCGGAAAAAGGCGGCGGCGAGGGGCAGAAGGCTACGGAGCTTTGGCAGGAGGAGCCTACCATCAGTCTCTATATGAATGAAGAGGATACCGTAAAAGAGCTGCCGCTGGAGGAATACCTTTTGGGTGTGGTAGCGGCGGAAATGGATCCTAAATGGCCCCAGGAAGCGTTGGCTGCCCAGGCGATCCTGGCCAGGACCTTCACCTTGGAGCGAATCCATTCTCTGGGAGGAGTACCGGAAAGGAATACCGATGCTTCCACGGATGTGGAAGAGTTTCAGGCCTATGACGCAAGCCGGATCAACGATGGGGTCCGCCAGGCGGTGGAGCAGACCCGGGGACAAGTGGCCACTTACCAGGGTGCGTTGATCAAAGCCTGGTTTTTTGCCGACGGCGGCGGCCAGACGGCGGCCTCGGCTTTAGAGGGGCTGGCTTATGACAAAGAGGAAACCCCTTATATCCATAGCGTGGAAGACCCCGGCAGCGCCATTACGGAAGAAGGCAATAAAGCCTGGACGGCTTCGATCCCTTTAGCTGAAGCCAGAAAAAAGATACAGGAATTTACCGGGCAGGATCCCGGTGAGATCACAGCAGCCGAAGTGGTAGAAAAAGGCGAGAGCGGACGGGCGCTGAAAGTTAAGGCAGGCAATGCGGTTTTAGGCGGCCCGGCCTTCCGGCTGGCCTTGGGCAGCACCGAAGTAAAATCTGCCCTGATCACGGAGCTGAAAGTTGAGAGCGGTTCGTTAAAGGTTGCCGGTAAAGGATACGGTCACGGAGTGGGCATGAGCCAGTGGGGTGCCCGGGCCATGGCGGAGCAGGGAAAATCCGCCAAGGAAATTATTCAGTATTTCTTTAACGGCGTGGAAGTGGAAAAGCTATATTCATAAAAGAAGGCAGCGGGCGGAAAAGAACCGTCCGCTGTTTTTTCTGTGATCTGCGCCCTTTCTGCCGGCGGTTCCCGGTGGGGTCTATAGACGGGTGGGATACGGGCCTTCAGGCTGTTTTTCGGCAGGCTGATCGGGACGTTAATCTCTTGGAAGAGGTGGAATAGGCCAAGGTTTCCCCCCATACAATGCTAATAAAGCGAGGATGGGAGGATAGCTGCATGGAAAGGGAAAGAGAGGAGTATATTTCTCAGCTGATCGGCAGGGAAAGGCTGCAATTGGCCGGCGTGCGGGAAATTACCGAGTTTGACCATACCCAGATCGTTGCCGACAGCGATCTGGGTATGGTGGAGGTAAGAGGAAACAATCTGAAGGTGACGGAGCTGGATATGGAAGCCAAGCTTCTGATCGTGGAAGGGCAGATCAACAGCTTTATGTTCAACGATAAAAGGTCCAGGGAAAAGGGTCACCGTCTGCTGAAAAAACTGATTGGATAGCCGGTGGAGGAAAATCTATGCTGCCCATTAAAACCCAACTGCTTTATATGCTCCTGACCGTCGGCGTGGGAGCCGCAGCGGGGTTTTTGTACGATGTCTATTTTTTTCTTTTCCGCGGCCGAAAGCTCAGGGGCTGCTGGCGCTGGGTATGGGATTTTATATTTTGTCTTGTGCTTTTCCTCCTTTTCGTCTATTATTTGATTAGGCTGGTCTGGGGAGACTTTCGCCTGTGGATCGCCTTGGCCTTGGCGGCAGGTTTGCTCCTGTATAATCGCCTGGTGCGCTCCAATAAAAAATTCTTGGCCTTCCGGCGCAAAATAGCAGGATTACCAAAGAAATTGGCGAATAAAAAATTAAAGTTATGAACAAATAATGGGCCTATCATGGAGGTGTCTATGGCAAATCGTGTTGCGGCGGCGGAGGAAAAAAAGAAGACCGTGGAAAAACGGGTTTCATTAACCGTTACTGCGCCGGTGGATGGCAGCCAGGATATCCAGGTGGAGGTTAAGCGCGAGTCTTCCCCGGGAAAGAAAAGAAGTCAGAGAAGGTTTGCCGCTTTTATGGCGGCGGTGCTTCTGTTGCTGGCCATGCCCATGATCCGCACCGGGATCTCTTATTTTCAACTGCGTCACCGTCTGGAGGAGGTCAGGCAGACCAATCAGGAACTGCTGGCCGTTCAGGGAGAGCTGCAAAAGCAGATCGAAAACCTGGAAAATCCGGCGGTAATTGAACGTCTGGCCAGAGAGGAACTGGGGCTGGTCAGGCCGGGAGAAAGCGTGGTCATTCCTTCCATTCCTAACGCTGAAGTCCCTGAAAATGAAGAAGTAAAGCCGGGTGAGCAGCTCCATTAACTATGTTTCCCATGGTGAAAATCTTAGAATAGGTCAGGAGGAAGTTTTATTTCATGACAATTGAAGTCGGGCAAATCGTAGAAGGTGTAGTCACGGGCATTACGAATTTCGGCGCCTTTATCAGCCTGCCGGGCAATATCACCGGATTGGTCCATATCTCGGAGGTCGCCGATGCTTATGTCAAGGACATCAAGGATTATCTGAAGGAGCAGGACAAGGTAAAAGTAAAAGTGATCAATGTGGATCCCAAAGGGAAAATCGGCTTGTCCATCAAGCAGGCGCAGCCGCCCAAGGCTCCCGTACAGTCCCCACAGCCGCAGGCTGCACCGAAGCCTTTCATCAGAAGAGAAAAACCTCCTGTCAGAGCGGCTGTTCCCGAAAGCTTTGAGGAAAAGCTGTCTCGTTTCATCAAAGAAAGCGATCAAAAACAATTGGAGTTCAAGCGCAGCACCGACGCCAAGCGGGGTGGCCGGGGCGCCGGCAGAGGGTAAAAAAACCGCACTTATCCGGGCAGGCTTAGGGAGCCTGCCCTTTTTTCTCGGAAAGGAGAAGGAATGTATCAGGCAGTTATGGATATCGGCACCAATACCAGCCGTCTGATCGTGGTCAGAACCGAGGAGGGCCGGGATGAGACGGTGACCCGGGATATCCTTACCACCCGTATCGGCCAGGGGCTGGGCGGCGGGCATCTGAAGATTACGGAGGAAGCAGCCCGGCGTACCCTGGAGGGCCTGAAGGGCTTCCGGGATAAAATGGCGGCCTATCCGGTGGAGCGGGTCTGGCTGATCGGCACCCAGGCTTTGCGGGAAGCCTCCAACCGGGAGGATTTCCGGGCCCTGGTCCGGCGGGAGCTGGGCTGGGAACTGCTGGTGATCAGCGGTAAAGCGGAAGCCTACTTAAGCTATACCGGGGCGGCTTCGGTATTGGTGAAGCCGGGGGAATCGGCCCTGGTGCTGGACATCGGCGGCGGCAGTACGGAACTGATGGCCTCTGCCGGCCAAAATATCAGCGGAGCCAGCGCTCCCATCGGCGGCTTAAGGCTTTTGGAGCAGCCTTTAAGCCAGCCGCAGATTCTGTCCTGCCTTCAGGCAGGCTGGCAGGGGCTGGAGGTTCCTGAAGAAGGTCCTCTGATCGGCGTGGGAGGCACCGCTACCACCTTAGGGGCCATTGCCTTGAAGATGAAAAGATACGATGCTGACGCCCTTGCCGGAACCAGGATAAGCCGCCGGCAGGCGGCGGAGACCATTAAGCTGCTGGAGGCCATGACGCCGGCTGAACGCCTGGCTCTGCCGGGAATGATGCCGGGGCGGGAGGACATCCTGCCCTGGGGTCTGCGGATTCTCCTGGAAGCCATGACTTACTGCCGCCGGGAAGAGTTACTGATCTGTGACCGGGATCTGATGTACGGCATATTACGCCTTTCCGGGCCGGAAGATTTGCCCCGGATCAGCTGAGTACAGCTTTGGGACAAGCCGCAAAGCGGGTTGGATCAAAATTTAACAAAGGGCTGCCGCAATTTGGTCAGGAAAAACCAAAGAGCGGCAGCCCCTTTTGAACTGCGCCCCAACTGTTACTCGTATGCCATACTGTCTAACAATTGGGCGCAGCTCGTTTATGATCAGGAGATTCTGCTTTTTTGGGAAGCAGCTGTTACAGGCCGCTGAGCTCCAGGGAAATCTGCCGCATCAGCGGTTCAAAGCCGGCCACGTCGGTTTCATTAGAGGCAAAGCACACCACAAAAGGATCTGCCGTATAGACGATGCCCACATCGTTGGAGATCCCGTCGTCCTCCCCGGTTTTGTGGGCTACCGCCACGGCGTCGTTTAAGTAACCGGGAATCTTGTGATTAATTTGCTGCAGGAGCAGGGTCTCCTCCATAAACCGCGAGGCCTCCGGGCTGATCAGTTCTTTACGATAGATCTTTTCCAGGAGCTCCGCCATTTCCCGGGGGACGATGTAGTTTTCCTTGCCGGCGGCAGAAGCCCCGGCGTCGAAAAGCAGCCGGTTCAGGACAGTTTTTTTCAGCCCCAGAGCGCGGAAGCCTTCGTTTAACACATCAATGCCAAAACGCCTGATCAGCATATTGGTGGCGGTGTTGTCACTGATGGTGATCATCAGGCCGCAGAGGGTCCGGATATCCACGAAAGGCTCGTCGGTGAAAAAATAGAGGGCGCCGCAGGGAGGGACCCGGTCCGACTTTTTTGCCTGAAGCTTTTCCTCTAAGCTGGCCTGCCCCCGCCGGCACAGCAAAAGGATGGCGGCAAAAATCGGCAGCTTAATAACGCTGGCGGCCTGAAAGAGCTGATCCTCATGGAGGCCGAAGCTGCGGCCGCTTTTGATGTCTTTATAATAAAAACCGATTTTTCCGGGAGCAATCGCCAGCCGCTCCAAAATGCCCGCCTGGTCGAACTCCCGGCCCCCGGGATTACTGCATGGTGTCGCCGTCATATTCCACGCCTCCGCTGTTTTTTCTGAAGTAGGCATAGAACACCAGGCCCAGCAGCAGAATGAGAATGCCGATCAGTGAGTTCTTGGGATTGGAGATGAATTCGTTTACCAGCAGGATGGTGAAGAAGAGGATGGTCAGTAAAATGGTGGGTATGCCGCCCCAGACCTTATAGGGACGTTCCATACGCGGGTATTTCCTTCGAAAAACCAAAACCGAGGCGATGGCCAGAAGGTTCATCAGGGCGCTGGTAAAAATCAGCAGGTCAGTGAGTCCCTGCAGGCTGTTAAAGACCACTAAGATAATAGACATGGCCGAAGAGGCCAGGGTCGCTTCCCGGGGGATCCCCCGCTGGTCGATGTGGGTGAACATCTTGGGAAAATAGCCGCCTTTGGCCATGGCATAGTAGGTACGGGGAAAGACCAGCACGTCGCCGTTGACGGTACCGATGATGCCGATGGCCATACCGGTCAGGACAATCCATTTGCCGAGATTGCCCATGACCCGCAAGGCTACCTCATTGCCCAGGTAGATGTTTCCGGCGCCGATCATGGAATTTACTTCCCCGGCGGGGATGACCTTATATAAGGCCAGGTTAAACAGGGTATAGACCACGGTGATAAAGCCCATGGAGAGGATGATGGCCTGAGGCAGATGCCTCCGGGGATTTTTCATCTCTTCGGCCACTGTGTTCAGATTGGTCCAGCCTTCGTAAGCCCAGAGGCTGGCAAAGGTGGCAAAAGCAATCATTTTAATGACCTGCCCGATGGAGGCGCCGGCAGTGACGGAGCCCAGGCTCAGGTCGGGGCTTTCCTGCCCCATGGTCAGACCCAGGAAGATGATCAGAATCAGCGGTACCACCCGGGCCACCATGGTAAAGTTCTGGAACCGGGAGGCGCCTTTTACCCCCCGGAGATTCAGCAGGGTAAAGAGCACAATAATAAAAATAGCGATGGCTTTCACCGCAAACTCACTTAAGGAAAAAACATCCTTGAAGGCGGTGACGCAGGCCATGGAAAGGGCGGCGATGGAGCCGGAACACGTAATGGCAAACCCGCTGAATCCGTTCACAAACCCGACGGCGGGATGATAGGCTTTACTGAGATAAGTGGTCATGCCGCCGGCTACGGGCATAGCTGCTCCCAGCTCGGCAAAGCAAAGGCCTCCCAGGATGGAGACAATGCCGCCGACGATCCAGCAAAGCAGCGCCATCCCCATGCTCATGGCGGCCCGTTCCAGAACATAGCTGCCCAGGTAATAGATCCCGGAGCCGATGGTCATGCCCGCCACTAAGCTGATGCCGCCAAAAAGTCCGATTTCCCGTTTAAAATGCCCCTGCCCCTGTACTGTCTTTGGTTGCGTTTGTCCCATAAGTATGCTCCTTTCGTCTTGCCGCCGGCGGCGGCTTTCGTAAATAGAATAAAGCCAGTATCCTCAGCCTTCGCCAGGGCATGGAAACAGATGCCGCCGGACGAAGGCAAAGAACCGCAACAAAAGAGGATGAACGGAACCGCTTCATCCCGATGACAAAAGATTTGTAATATATCTCTAAGTTCATCTGTACATCTGCCTATACTATACTCTGGCTTATGACGCTTTGCAAGAACTATTGGAAATATTTTCCTAAGTTTTAACCAAATCCGGGGCAGGCCGGGAGAAAGCCGGAAAACCTTGGCTTTCCCTCACCGGAAAAAGCTGTCGCCGGGGGCGGAGTGAATATCCCCTTCAGTCCCTGCATAAGATGGCAATGAGGTGATATGTGTGTCTGCCTATCGGGAAGTTCCCGCAAACCAGAGTTTTTTGCCTTCCGAGTATCTTCGGAAGGCTTTTTTGCCGGAGGCAAATCAGGAAGTGCTGTTTTTGGCCTGGCCGGGAAAAGAGCTGGAGGCGGCGCAGTTCCTGGCCTGGTGGCGGGAAAGCCGGGAAAAAGGCTGCGCCATGCTGCCCGGGCCCCAGGGAGAGCTTTTACAGAAAGAGAACCGCTTTTGGCTGGCTTTGGAAGTCCCGCCGGCTGCCCGGAGGATCCCGGCAAGCAGGCTGGACCGGAGCCAGAAACTGCGATTGGCCCGGGAGTTGGGACTCTTGCATAAGGAGAGCGCCGCCTGGCCCGCTTATTTGCGTACGGATCCGGAATCCTACTGGTGTCGGGCCCTGCAGGAGCGGCTGGGAGAACTGCTGCTATACCGCAGCATTGTCCGGCGGCGGGGATGCCGCACCGATTTCGAAGGTTTATTTATGGAGAACTTTGATAACAGTTACCGCAGGGGACAAGAGGCCCTGAACAGTTTGGTGCTGGCCGGGGACCAGGACTTTAATCGGATCAGCAAGGGTTGGGCCTTGTGGGGGGCTTCCGGCCAGGAGGTGCTTTGGCAGGAAGAGCAGCCTTTCTTTTACGGGATATGGCCCCGGCCCTCTTTGGCCATGATGGATTTAAGCCTGGTACTGAAAACGCTGCTTTGGTCCGAGCCGGCGGAAGGAGCCCTGCTTCTGCCGCAGCTTTTAGCGGCCTATGAAAGCCAGAGCCCGCCACTGAAGGATACTCACCGTCATTTCTTGAGAGCCCAATGGCTTTTTCCCGAAGGCTACTGGTTCCATGCCCGGCGTTATTTCCAGCGGACGGAGCCGCCGGGGAAAGGGGAAATGGAGGACTATTTTCATCAGTTTCAGGCCAGCATCCTGAAGGAGCAGCAGCTGCTCCGCTGTCTGGCAGAGGCGGAAAGGGCCCTGGAGCGGAAGGAGTCCGGAATGAAGGAGGAAGAGCGGTGAAGGAGCCGATGACATTTAAAACGGCGGGAAATTATCAGGATATGGCCTGGCGGACCCTGTGCTGCCAGGAAGAAATCTGGGTGCAGCTGCGGGAAAACATCGTTTTGCCCCACAGCCAGATCCGGGAAGAGATCGCTTTGGAGGCGGAGATTTCCGACCTGAGCTGCGATGAAGCCAGGGGGTTATGCGGCGGCGTATTGGATCTGCGAATTTACTGGCAGCGGTCGGATATCCGCCATTCTCTTTTGGGCGGGGAGGAAGGGGAAGAAAGCTGGCTGCGGCAAAGCTTTTTATGGGAACCCTTAGACGGCGGCCGCAAAGCTTTGGCCTGTCCTTCGCTGCCCTTTGGCATCAGCCGTTTTGCCGGTTTTCTCTGGCAGGGGCAAAAGATTCGCCGTGAAGTAAAGGAGGGGAACCGGTCCCAAGCTGCTGCCGGGGAAAAGGAAGCTTGTCCTCATGACTCCCCGGAGAAGGACGGGCAGAGCCTTGGCGGACCAAAAAACAGCCCGGCCGGCGGCGCTTACGCCACGGGCAGAGGCGATCTTCTGCCTTTGGTATTCCCGGAAAAAGGGGGAGGGAGCTGGACCGCGGGTACGGAGGAGGCCTGGCAGAAAAAAGACCTGCAGCTTTCCTGGCAGGCTCCCTGGGTTGCCGGCGCCTTACCCCGGGAAGCGGAGCTGGTTTGCCTCCATGGCGTTCGTACGGGACTGCGCACCGTATTATTGGAAGCTTTGGTCCGAATCCCCATGGTTCTGGAGGGAACGGAAGGGGAAGAGAATTTTTGGCTGGGGCGGGAAGACATCCTGCTGGAGCTGGAAGAAGACGCGGTCAAAGAGGTCCTGGGAGTTGGATTTATCGACGGTATGGAAGCCTTCGGCTATGACCGGGATACCGGCAGCCTGCAGCTGGAGTGGATGAGTCAGCTGATTATTTTCTACTTAAGAGAGCCCAGCGGCGGCGGCCGTATCGGCATGCTCTCGGTTCCCTACCGGAAAACCGCCAGCCTGGCCGGGCTGGAAGCCTTTGGGGAAATGCCGCGGCTTACTCCCCTGCGCCGGGATGTGGAGGTACAAGTTTTGCGTTCCGACCGGCTTTTGTGTCGGTTTGGGCTGTATATCCGGAAAGAAAAGCAGATGGGAAATTAAGGGGGAGAAGACTGTCGGAAGTTTACTGGTAAACGATACAAGAAACGGCAAAATATTCCATATGATAGGGGTATAATAAAGAAGAGTTATAAATAATACGGCCCTTTGCAGTGGACAGGCTGTCGCCGCTTTGCCTGTCCGCTCCAAGACGGCGTCAAATGGGGAATGCTCATGCTGAAAAATCTTGCTCTGTCCATGAAAGAAGAAGGAGCAGTCACAGGACGGCAGAAGCTGCTGGCGGTTTTGCCATATGGCCTTGGCTGTTTGGTCGCGCTGATCTTTGCCCGGGGCTCTCTGCTGAGGGAGCTGTTCCCCTTTGGGACAGGCCTGATCGCCGGCGTCTGCCTGGTTTACCCGGAGCTGGCCTGGACCGCCCTGATCGGCTGCGTTTTGGGCTTTTTAACGGTGTTGCCGCCGTTTTCCGCCTTGATTTATTCGCTGCCGCCTCTGACTCTCTGCCTGTTTTTATGGAAGAAGGCTGTCGAACCGGGAAGGCCTGTGATCATGGCCGCCTTTGCGGCGTCCTGTCACTGCCTGATCCGTGGTCTTTGGCTTTTAATGCAGATCACTTCTTTATATGACGCCTTGGGTCTGGCCATCGAGACTCTGTTTATTTTTGTCATGACCCTGGCCATCTGGTATGGTGCCCAGGGCCTGGAGCAGTGGCAGAATCGGCGGCAGCCTACGCTGGACAGCCGCTGCGGGATGATCCTCTTTCTCCTGGCTCTTTTGCTGGGACTGGAAGGGCTGACTTACGCGGGCTTAAGCGTTCAAAATACGGCCTGCCGTTTTATTCTGCTTTGGGCCGCTTATGTAGGCGGGGCCGGAGCAGGCGCCGCCGTAGGCGTAGCCGTGGGCCTTTTGCCTGTCTTCATGGGGTACATGCCTTTGGAAAGCGTGACTTTTTATGCCGCCGCCGGACTTTTGGCCGGAACCTTCCGCAGCTTCCGTAAACTAGGCTCGGTAATGGGCTTTGTGCTGGCCAATCTGCTTTTAGCCCCCTATTATCTGGGGTCTCCCGAGCTGGTGGTGAGCATTCTGGAAACAGGGCTGGCGGCGGCGCTCTTTCTTTTGCTGCCTATCCAGTGGCTGAATGTACGGCACCGGGATTCCCTGAATCTGTCTATGGACGCCGAGGGGGGGGAAGGCGGCATATACAATCAGCAAAGGTTGTACGGCCTGGGGGAGGCCTTTATCGAGATACAGGGACTGTTGGAGAAAAAAGAGGAGGAAAGGGAAGCTCCGCCGGAGGGCGACGCGCTGATCGAGGAGGTGTGCAATAAAGTCTGCTACGGCTGCGCCAAGTGGCAGCATTGCTGGTGGGATAACAAGCAGACCACCGGGAGTATCATTTTGAACTGCGGGCGCAAATATCATTATGAAAAGTACCTGGGGGAGCGGGATATTGACCCCGAGCTTTTGGTTCATTGCCCTAGGAGCCGGGAGCTGGCGGCCACCATCTCCGGCCAGGTGGAGAGGTTTATGCTGCTGGAGCAGTATGAGAGACAATTATCCGGCAGCCGGGTCATGGCGGCTCAGCAGCTGGCGGGTTTAGGGGAGCTTTTGCAGGAGATGGCAAAGGAAGAGGGAGAGTATAGCCGTTTTTGCCAGGACCAGCGGCAGCAGCTTTTGCGCTTTTTGAAGGAGGAAGGCCTGCCGGTACGTCAGGTGGCGGTGGATATGGATCAGGACCAGGCCCGGGAGATTCGGGTGGTCCAAAGTCCCTGCAAGGATCGCCGGCGCTGCCGGGAAATGCTGGCCCCCCTGGCAGGGGAATGCCTGGGATTGCCTCAGGAAGTCCGGGAGACAAGTTGTCCGGTCCTGGGGGGGGAATACCTGTGTCTGCACTTTGGTGCCAAAAGCGGAGCTGGAAATCTCCGTAGGCGCCGCCTCATGCCCCATGGTGGGGCAGAGGATATCCGGCGATGTGTCGGCGGCCCTGCACCTGCCGGGCCGGAAGCTGGCCTTAGTGATCAGTGACGGGATGGGGCACGGCGACGAGGCCTATCAGCAAAGCCATCTGGCTCTGGAGCTTCTGGAACGCTTTCTGAAGACGGGGCTTTCCCCCAAGATGGCAGTAAAAACTGTGAATACCGCTATGGTGCTGAACAGTGATAAAGAGAGCTTTGCTACCCTGGATTTAGTGCTGATCGACGAGGTCAGCGGCCGGTCGGAATTTATCAAGGCCGGCAGCGCTCCGTCGCTGATCTGGACAAAGGGCCGCTTTCAGACCATCACCGCCGGCATGCCGCCGGCAGGCATCCTGGATCAGATGGAGCCAAAAAGCTTTGTCAAAGCTCTTTTGCCGGAGGATGTGATCGTCACCATGAGCGACGGAGTCTGGGAAGCGTTGGAGGCTCTGGACAGCAGCGGCAACTGGCTGGAGCTTCTGATGCCTCAGTTAGCTCAGGAAAAGCCGGAGCATATCGCCGATTATCTGCTGTATATGGCCAAAGGCGGTAAAGAGATCGGCGGCAAGGATGATATGTGTATCCAGGTAGCGCGGATCGAAAAGCGGCGGATTGCCTGATTAACATAGCAGCTGACCGGCAGGAAGAGGATAGAATGACGGTGAATGAAAATTGTGCCCAGGTGAAGATCAGCCTGAAACGGACAGCGCCCGGCATTGGGTAACTTTTGTGCAGTCCGCATTTTTCAGAGCAAAAAAGCGTACCAGGGGGAAAACCCTTGGTACGCTTAACTTTTTTATGGTGGGCAATGGGGGACTTGAACCCTCGACCCCGTGCATGTGAGGCACGTACTCTAACCAGCTGAGCTAATTGCCCGAAATGAGATAAGCCGGAAAGCCGGAGAGGCTTAAAATGACCTGGAAAGCCAGAAAAAAGATGGCGGAGCCGACGAGAGTCGAACTCGCGATCTCCTGCGTGACAGGCAGGCATGTTAGGCCACTACACCACGGCTCCGCATCATTTGACGAATTCTATTGTAACCAAGAAGGGCTGACTTGTCAATGAGAAATTCCCAGGACAGCGGAAGATATCGCTGAACGGTTACTTAACTTTCACAAGCCGCACACATTTCGCCGATATAATTTTGGTAGTTTAAGGGACCTGGCCATATCTGCCAAAACCGAAAATTAAGTAAAGCGGGAGGCTATCAGCGTGAAATGTAACAAAAAAATAATAAAATGGGCAGTGATTGTCCTGGGGCTGAGCGTTATCGGTATTTTTTTCGGCACCAAGCTGTTGAGCGGTAAATCTGATGCCGCGGCATTATCTGATTCTACTACAACAACCTCTTCAGTCATCCGGGGCACCATTAAATCCACCGTTACCGGTACGGGTTCGATTGCCACCGCCCGGGAGCAGGAATTAACGTCCCCCGGGTCGGCAACTTTATTGGAGGCCCATGCTGAGGATGGGGATGCCGTGAAAAAGGGGGACCTGCTGTTTGTCCTGGACTGCCCGGAAGTGGAGTCGGCCCAGCAGGCGTTAAATCAGTACCAGTATCAGCTGGACGAGTATAATAAGGCCCGGGACGACTTGATCAAATATGCGGAGAACGAATATCAGGTCCTGGCGGTGAATGTAAAAGACGGAGAGAAGGTAACCAAAAATACGGTGTTGATGACTCTGCAGGATATTCAGGCTATGACCCTGCAGGTGCCGGCTGAGGATGGCGCCAATTGGCAGGACGGGCAGAGCCTTACCATAGAGTTTATCGAATACAGCGATACGATAAAAGGGACCCTGCTGGGCAGCCCGACAAAGAGCACCAGCAACGGCAAGGAATACCTGACCTTTGAGTTGAAGCTGGAAAGCGGACAGAGACTTACCGGCGAAACCTACGCTATGGCGGTGAATCAATCCTATGGCAATGAAGCGGCAATTTTACTGAAACCGAAAACCGAGATTTCCATAAAAGCACCGGCAGACGGCTATGTGGATAAGTTAGGTGTCAAAGAGGGAGAGACGGTGGCCGCCGGCAGCCTGCTTTATCAGATGAGCAGCACCACTTTGGAATCCCAGATCTCTGAGGCCAGCGCAGAATCGGCGGAGCAGCAGGCGGCCTTAAAGCAAAAGAGCACCACGATCACCGCGGAATTTGACGGGATTTACTATGCGGCCGCCGACAGCTCCGGTCCTCAAAACACCTTTCTCCAGGAAGGCGACAGCCTGGATGCTAACGAGAGCCTGGGCAAGGTAGTGGATTCCAGCCGGATGCAGATCGTATTCAATGTAGATGAACTGGATATCGGCAAGGTCGCTGTCGGGCAAAAGGTCAGTGTGGTGGCCGACGCCCTTTCCGATGTAACTTATGAGGGAACCGTGGTGCGGATTGCTCAGGAAGGAACCAGCAGCAACAACGTCTCCTATTATTGGGTGGTAATTGAGATCTCCCAGTGGGAAGGGTTGAAGGTAGGGATGACCGCCAGCATTGAGATCGTTTCCGAGGAAGCGGAAAATGCCCTTTTGGTGCCGATCAACGCGGTACATACCGCCCGGGGAGTGAAATATGTAATTTTGGCGGAGGATCAAAGCCCGGATACGGCTTCCGGCAGCCGGACCGGCAGCGCCGGCAGTAATCGCGGTACGGCCGGCAGCAGCGGCGCCGGAAATGAGAACAGTCTGACCTCCGACAGCAGCGGGATATCGAAAGAGGGAGGCGAAGCAGGGAACCCGGCTGCGGAAACGGCGCCGAAGATTCAGGATACCGGAGGAAATCCGGAAAAAGATAGCACCGCCAAGGAAGACACTGCTTCTGCTCAGAGCGGCGCCGGCTCTTCAGAAGCTGAGGAAAGCTCTGCCGCCGGGGAAAGCAGCTCCGCCGCCCCCGATGTAACGGTCATGCTGCCGGAACGGGCGGTAATCGTGGAAACCGGCATCATCAGCGACGATTATGTGGAAATCCTCTCCGGCCTTTCCGAAGGCCAGGTAGTGGAGGTAGCCGCCACCGTTTCCAGTAGTAACACCAACATGATGATGATGGGCGGCGCTATGGGCGGCGGCATGGGCGGCGGCATGGGCGGCGGTATGTCTGTTACCGTCGGCGGTCCCTCCGGCGGCCCCAGCGGCAATATGCGCTAGGAGGAGGGAAAGAAGATGCTGCTTGAAATGGAACATATCAGCAAAATGTATCAGATGGGGGATAATACCCTTTATGCCCTTAAGGATATTTCGCTGCAGGTGAAGGAGGGAGAATTCGTGGCGATCATCGGTCCCTCCGGCTCCGGTAAGTCTACGCTGATGAATATGATCGGTTGCCTGGACGTTCCCACTGCCGGCCGGTATCTCCTGGAAGGAAAGGACGTTTCCCGACTGTCTCAGGATGACCAGGCCACTATTCGCAACGAAAAGATCGGCTTTATTTTTCAGGGCTTCAATCTTTTGCCAAAGCTGTCGGCTCTGGAAAATGTGGAGCTGCCCCTTTTGTACCGCAATGAGCCGGCTGGGGAGCGGCGGCGCCATGCCCTGGAGGCGCTGGAAAAGGTGGGCTTATCTGAAAGAGCAAATCATAAGCCCACAGAACTGTCCGGCGGTCAGCAGCAGCGGGTGGCCATCGCCCGGGCCCTGGCCGGCGACCCGCCGATTCTCTTGGCCGACGAGCCTATCGGTAATCTGGACAGCTCTTCAGGCCGGGAGGTCACGGCTTTGCTTCACCGGCTTCATGAACAGGGCCATACCATTATCCTGATTACCCATAATCAAGAGCAGGCCAATGAAGCTCAACGCAAGATCCGCATCCAAGACGGCAATATTGTTGCAGATGAGGTGATCCGATGAATCTTTTACAAGCCCTTAAAATGGGCCTGAGCGGTATCGCCGGCAATAAAATGCGCTCTTTCCTGACCATGCTGGGGATCATCATCGGCGTGGCGGCGGTTATCCTGCTGGTTTCCCTGGCTACAGGCACCAGCCGTTCCATTACCGACAGCATTTCCAGTATGGGCTCCAATCTGCTGACGGTGAGCGTCATGGGGCGGGGGGATACCGGCAGCCTGACCTCGGAGGAAATGAATGAGTGGAAGGAGCAGGAGGGGGTGGCCAGGCTGGCCCCGGTAGTCAACGGCAGCGATACGGTGAAGGCCGGGACCAATACGATTTCCGCTTCCCTGATCGGCTCCAACGACGATTACCTGCAGATGAACAGTATGAACCTGACCTCTGGCCGGAGCATTGCCGATCTGGATATTGAAGGACGTACCCAGGTGGCGATCATCGGTTCGGAAATTGCCGAAGAACTGTTTGAAGGAGAGGATGCCCTGGGTCAAAACATCAAGATTTCCGGAAGTAATTTCAAGGTGATCGGCGTTCTGGAAAGCTCCGGCAGCACCTTGTCCGGCTCCCAGGATACCCGGATATTGCTGCCTTATACCACGGCTCAGCGCTTATTTCGTAACGGCCGCATCAGTCAGGTTAGCATTCAGGTGGCTGCTGCCGATCAGGTGGAGGATGTAAAAAATTATCTGGACGCCTTTTTGCTGGACAAATACGGAGACGAGGATTATTATAATATCTTTGACCAAAGCGAGCTTTTGGAAACCTTGGAGGAAACCACGGCCATGATGGCGATGCTGGTGGGCGGTATTGCCGGAATCTCTTTAGTGGTGGGAGGAATCGGCATCATGAATATCATGCTGGTTTCGGTAACGGAACGAACCCGGGAGATCGGCATCCGCAAATCCATCGGCGCCAAAAAAAAGCATATCCTGTCCCAATTCTTAGTGGAGTCGGTAGTGCTGAGCTGTTTCGGCGGCCTGATCGGCGTGGCCCTCGGCATTGGACTGACCAAGCTGGCCGGCTCCCTTTCGGAAAGCCTTGACGGTACGGTTTCCCTGCCGGTGGTGTTGATCGCTTTCGGTTTTTCCGCCCTCATCGGAATTATCTTCGGCGTGTATCCGGCCAATAAGGCGGCCAATTTGAACCCTATCGACGCATTGCGTTATCAGTAACTCCAAGGAGGATCGAGCAATGAATAAAGAACAGCATGATTATAGGAAGGGGATGAAAGGCATAAGCCTGACCGTGGCTTTGGCACTGGGAATCTGCCTTTGGCCCCTGGGTCCGGATGGCCGGCTTGCAGCCGCAGAGGAAAGTAAGGTACGGACCTACACCTTTGCGGAGGTAACGGCCATCGCCAAGAATAACGGTACCGAAGTAGAACGGCAAAAAGCCAGCGTAGAATCGGCGGAAACAAAAAAGGAAGATCTGCTGACCTCCTATCAAACCGCCAGCTATGAATATTGGTATAATGGCGGGACCGGCGACTCCAGCAGCCTTGACAGCATGGAGGAAAGCTACCAGAGCGCCGTGGACAGCTACAACGATGCCGAGGAAAAGCTGGAGGATATTCAGGAACAATCGGCTTATCAGGCGCAGCAGCTATATATCAGCATCCTGATGGGACGAAGGGACATCGAAGTCGGAAAGCTGGAACTGGCTCAGCTGGAAAAGGATTATCAGGTGGCCCAGGCTCAATACGCCTTTGGCTCTATGACCAAAAGCCAGCTGGAAAGCGCCCGGCAGACGGTAGAAAAAGCTAACACTTCCTTGACGGAGTTGGAGGATCAGCTGCAGGAGAACCTGGAGGATATGCGGGATTACCTGGATTTGAATGAAGGCGTGGAATTTGAGCTGGAGAATCCCCCGGTAATCGGCCAATATGCCTTTGAGTTTGACCAGGAAGAGGTATTGGAAGGTCTGACCAAAAACTCCCTGGCATTAGAGCAGGCCCAGCGGAATGTGGACCAGTTAAACGAGAGGGTGGAAAAGTATCGCAGTCAGGGCAAGACCAGCAAGGCCGAGGAATTGGCGGACACCGGCACCAGCCTGGATCTGGCGCTGAAGGAGGCCAAGAAGAGCATTACCACCAGTGTAAACAGCGCCTTCAAGAGTTACCGGGACCTGCAGACCGCCCGATATAATACGGAACTCAGCTTTGAGCAGGCAAAATCGGATCTTTTGATCAGCCAGCTGAAGTTCAGGATGGGTACGGCCACCCAAAAGGAACTGACTTCGGCAGAACTGGCCTATGCCCAGGCCCAGCAAGCATTGGAGCAGGCGGAATATGACCTGTATTTCGGTGCCCGGAAGCTGTCCCTGCTTTCCCAGGGAGTGACGGTGTAGAATTAATCCGGCGGCGAAAGCGCAAAACTCCAGGCACAGAGATGTTGGGAACTTAAGGCGGATTTAACAGAAGAAGGCCGCAGGGGGAAAACTCCCTGCGGCCTTCTTCTGTTAAACATGTTTCCTCGCCTGTTGTTCATGCTTAACCGAGAATACGTTGAAAAATCGAATAAAATGTAAAGTACTTGCGTAAAATGTAAAAATATGGTAATCTATAATCGAAAGCTTATTTAACGAGGATTAAAAGCAAATCATATCGGGAACTGCCGCCGCCGGGAAAATCGAAAAATTTGTCTGCGGCTTCCCGTGTTGGGATAGGTTTCATGATATAATGAACGCAGTGAATTATGTCATCATTTTCAGCCCGTGACGGGCCCGGCGACTGGCGCGTTGTGAAGAACCGGCTGCGTTCAGATCAGAATTCATGATTTAATAAAGTGGAAGGAGAGATCGCGATGGATGAGACCCGGTTTCTTGAACAAATATCCACGATTCTGGATCAAAAGCTGGGGAGCCGGCTCGGGAGAATGCAAAAAGAGTTGAGATCCGAAATGCAGGCACAGTTTGCGGAAGTGCGCGGAGATATAGGCGGCCTGCAGGGACAGTTCGCGGAGATGCGGGAAGATGTGGGCGGCCTGCAGGGACAGTTCGCGGAAATGCGGGAAGATATGTCTGCTTTACGACAGGATGTACAGGGGGTCCGTACCGATATGGTTCAGTTGGAAAATCGGGTAGATATTAAGCTGGAGAATCATACCAAGCGGATCGAACTGAAGATTGAAAATGATGTGAGCTCTCAATTGGGGGCTTTATGCGACGGATATCAGATGAATAAAGAACGGCATCAGCAGCTGCGAATTCAGGTGGAGAAGCTGGATCAGCGTGTCGCATACTTAGAAATGATAAAAAGATAAACTTTAGTCGGCTGTTTTGACGCTATCTTGGCAGAAAAACTAATCCCTCTGCATTTTTTTTGCGGGGATGATCTGCAAATTATATTTACGGATCTTGGCATAAAGACAGGAAAGAGAGATGCCAAGCTCTGCCGCCGCTTGTTTCTTCCCTGCCAGATTTCGGCCGTAGGTATTCAGGGCCTGGCTGATCAACACTTCTTCTGCCTTGGACAAGGGGAGGCCGGCCAGACTGAAGAAATCCTGGGCCTGCAGTCCGGGATGACTGCCCAGAGCATAGATAACGTCTGCTTTTTTGATATCCGGACCTTCGTGATAGAGCAAAAGTTTTTCTACGACATTTTCCAGCTCGCGGACATTTCCGGGCCAGTCGTAGGCAGTCAGCTCCTTGAGGGCATCCTTGGAGATACGGCACGGAATCTTATTATCGGAGTGCTTTTTCAGCATATGCTCCACCAAAAGAGGAATATCGCTTTTCCGCCGGCGCAGGGGAGGGATCTCGATGTGAATAACGTCCAGCCGATAATAAAGGTCCTTACGGAACAGGCCCTTTTGTATTTGCTGGTGCAGGTCCTGGTTGGTGGCGGTGATGACCCGGACGTCCACGGAAACGGTTTTGTTGCTGCCGATGCGTTCGACTTCGTGTTCCTGCAAAACCCGCAGGAGCTTCGACTGCAGAGCTACTTCCATGTCGCCGATCTCATCCAGGAAAATGGAGCCGCCTTGGGCCAACTCAAATTTACCCACCTTGTCCTTCAGTGCGCCGGTAAAGGCGCCTTTTTCATGCCCGAAGAGCTCGCTTTCCAGAAGCGTGGCAGGGATCGCCGGGCAGTTTACCCGGATAAAGGGGCCGCCGGCCCGGCTGCCGTGTTGATGGATCGCATTGGCAATCAGCTCTTTGCCGGTCCCGGATTCACCGGTAATCAATACGGAAGAATTACTGAAGGCGGCCTGCTTGGCCTTATTTATACAGCCGACAAAATCCGGATGAACCCCCAGCAGGTCATGAAAGGCATAAGCGGGCTGGTTCAAATGTTTGAGCTTTTCCTTCAGCAAACGGATTTCCTTTTCTCTGGTTTCCATAGTCTTTACCATGGTGATATAACTTGTTTTGTCATTAAATACGCTGATGGCCCCCAGGATTTTCCGGATTCGTCCCGGATAGGGGACGCGTTGGAGATCATGATACAGTCGGAGGTTGAGGCATTGATGTGTCCGTAGACCGGCTGCCCGGTACGCAAAGCAGTGGCGATAGCGCCGTCGGGCTGAACGTCGAAAACATTTTTACCCAGACGTTCTTCCACCGGCAGCTTGGTAATGGTGCTGAAGGCTTGATTGCAGAAAATATAGTTGCCTTGGGCATCGGCGATCTGAATCCCTTCCGTGGCGAATTCCCGGATGGCATTCAGAATCATGTTATTAAATTTGTTTTGAGAAAGCTGTTCCAAAGACATTGCACAGAACCCCTTCTGAATTTTGAAAAAATTTAAGAAAACATAACGAGGATATTTCTTGAATTATATAAAAAAATTAACCGGCTTTCAAGGGCACAGAGCAAAAGGAGCTACCCCGCAATTTCCATCACGGGATAGCCGATTAAAGGCTGGAACTATTGGGTTTTTCGTCAGATAAATTATTTGATGTAGTTGCAAATGTCAACACAGGAAGCCAAATATTCCAAAAGCTGGTTGATGCCAAAGACCGGCACCCGGGAAATGTCCTGGACCAAACGGCTCCAGGGACCGAAATTTGTGCATTCGAAAATAATTGCTCCGGTATCAGGATGCTCTTTCATATGACGCCGGGTGATTTCTGCCATGCATTTTTCCAGCTCGTCAAAGTCTTCTTCAATGCCGTTGTCAATGAACAAAGCCGGAAATTTGGACCCCTCCAGCATACCGCTGACGGCGACGGGAATATTTTTGGATGACCAGCCGACCTGATTAAAATGTTCTTCGGTCATATTCCAGGCCCGCTCGGTAAAAATTCCGATTTTTTTATTTTTATTGATCATGGTATGGATCAAAGGGGCCAGCATAAGAGCCGAGGTAAATACGGGAACATTCACGGCGTCTGCCAATATTCGCTGATACGCGGCGAGAAATCCGCAGCTGGTGGTGATTGCTTTTACTCCTTCGGCCTCCAGTTCCTGGGCGGCGCTGATAAATGGCTGTAAAACTTCTTCCGCCGGCGCTTTGCCCATGATCTTAGGCGCCTCCGCCCCCTTGACCAGTTTATAACGTACATTGATTCCGGGGTAGGTTTTTGCATTGCCGATGTCGCCGGGAATCCTGGGAAATTTTGTGTCCAGCATTAAAATCCCGATATCCTGACCGTAATTTGTGTATCCGCCTCTGATCATCATGGTGCGTCCCTCCGTAAATAATTTTTATGAGCTTAAATGTACAAGGCAACCATACCCACAATAAATAACGCGATGCACATGGGCAAAGAATAGAACATGGATACCAAAGGATCCACCTTTTTCCCGATTGCTCCGCCCACGATTCCGGCGACGACAAAGGTGGTAAGGTCCGCGGGAGGGGCTCCCTGACCAGCCGCGGCGATATGCGCTCCGGCCAACGCCGCTATTGTGGGATTTATCCCAATGGATACTAAGGCGGGCCCTAAAAAGGTGAAGATCGTATTTTGGGCGGTGGACTGGGAACCGGTCAGCATACCGATCAGAGTCAACGCCACGGCGCCTCCCCAGATCAGGACACGAACATCAAGGCCTTGAGCAAATGCCTGCACAGTTTCGATTTGCCCGCCCATATAGAAACAGCCCAGCATGAAACCGGCTCCGGCCTGGATCGCCAAGGTCTTGCTGACATTTTTCGTTCCGTTTTTCAATACCCGCCCGGCGTTACGGTGAACCTTTGGAAAGAGGAAGCAGACCAGGATGGCAAAGATAATGCACAGGACGATCCCGTTGGCGATGCCTTTTAAAATAGGAATAGTGGTCAATAAGCCATAAAAACCGCCTTCGCCGCCGGCGTCTCCCGGTCCGGGAATGCTTTTCAGCAGTTCGACCATGAGATCAAATTTGAGAGGCCCGTTGATGGTTCTGAAGAACACCACCAGGATTAAAGCGAATAAAGGAATTAAAGTTGTCCAATTTTCCCGCAGAATCTGCGAGGCCTTTTTTTCTGTGGGGATTTCCATTTTCTTTACGTTCCGCAGCATATAATAATAAATATATATGCAGGTAACTACCACCACAATACCGACGGTAAGATAGCCAAGCTTAAAAACCGGGTCCGGATCTGTTCCGACTAAGGCGGAAGCCAATGCCAGGGCCTGGGTCATAGGCGGCATGATCGAGCCCATTGCCGCTCCCATCACGATAATTGCACAAATCATCTCACCGGTCAAGCCGATACTTGCCAATGTTCCTATGGTCAGCACCCCCACTACCGTTGAGGCGGCGATGGCGTCTCCCAGAAGGGAGCCGGCCAATACAAGCACTAACACAATGCAGATGACCATTGCCTTAGGGGAATCCTTGAACCGGGCCTTCAGTGAGGACATAATGGTATTGACAGTGCCCAGCTCGACCTGGGCCTCGGAATACAGACTGCCGAAAAAGGAAAGAGCCAGGACCCAGGCAATACGGTCTATGCCGTCGATCAGAGCGCTGACCCAATCGACAGGATTGAATACCTTCCCTAATAATAATGAAAGGGCTCCGGTTAAGATAAGCGCTACAACCAGATTGCCGCCAATAACCGGTATTTTTTTGCATAATATGACCAATAAGAGGACAGCGATAGGAATTATTACGATAATCATATAATATACCTCCTTAATTGGGGTTATTATGAATAAGCTTCAGCCTGCATTGCCAGAAGGTCATCCTCCCCCTCCTTTTCTCTGGACTTGACAATGCGGCAAAGCGGAATATGAAGACCTGACTAAAGACTAAAGCAAATAACATGCCAGAGAGCGTGCGAGGCGAAAATGGCTGGTTTTGCGCGGAATTTCTAAAACTGAACCCGAAAAACATTCTCGATTCAGGAATGTTTTTCGGGTTCAGTTTTAGAAAAACGGCCAAAGTTTGTTTTATCATGCCGGGTAGATCAACATTGTTAAAATAAAAATAAATATTGTTATTTTAACAATGTAAGATCATGGGAATCGTTAATCCGATCATTCGCCCAGCCGCTGTCCGGCCATAAACCGGCCCCAAAATAAGATATTTGAATTTTCGTCCGGCGCTGTTTAAAAAGGATAGCCGAAACAAAGACCGTCTTTTGGCTGAAGCCCTCGGCCAAGTGTATCGAAACTCTTTTTATGCCGAAAGGTCTTTTTGAGTTGTTTCTCGCTTCCGCCAAACTTTATGGTGCGATATAATTTAGTCAAGATAGGGACGGAGGCGCACCGGCCCCCAGTGCCGTCGCCGAATAAGGGATAAGGAGAGGCTCATCATGAATACAGCCGAATGTTTGGAGTTACTGCACGCAGAACTGAAACCTGCCATTGGGTGTACGGAACCGGCGGCTATCGCCTTGGCGGCAGCCCGAACCATGGATTATCTGCAGGAAGAACCGGTCAGTCTGGAGGTGGAATTGTCCGGTAATATCTATAAAAACGCTTTTGCAGTGACGATCCCCGGTACCGGTGAATCAGGGGTGGCCTTGGCAGCCGCATTAGGAGCGGTATTGCCCAATGCCCGGCTGGAACTGCAGCTTTTTGAGGAAATGACTCCGGAATGCCTGGCGGCGGCAAAAGGGCTTCTGGCAGAAGATAAGGTCAAAATCGTTGTACTGGAGCCTGCGCCGGAGAAATTTTATCTTCATGTAAAAGCAAAGGGCAAAAAGCGGGAGGCGGAAACCTGGACGGAAAAGTACCATACCAATATGACGCGGGCTGCATTGAACGGACGACCGATTATGGTCTGCCCCGATCGCCTGCCTGGCCAGGAGTCAAGGCCTGCCAATACCAACCTGACCTCCCGGGAATTACGGGATTTGGTGGTTTTGGCGGAACAGCTGCCGGTGGATGATCTGGAGTTTTTGCTGGAAGGCGTGAAGATGAATAAAGCCATGGCTGCCGAGGGATTAAAACAGAGGGCGGGCTTAGGTTTAGGCTGGGCCGTAAAGTCGCTGATGGATGCCCATGCTATGGGCGGCGATCTCCTGACCCGGATACGGATTGAGGTAGCCGCTGCCTGCGACGGCAGGATGGGAGGAATCAAGCAGCCGGTGATGAGCACTACCGGCAGCGGTAATCAAGGCATTTTGGTCTCTTTACCTATCGCCCTGGTGGCGGAAGAACGAAAACTATCCAAGGAAAAGGTGCTGCGAGGTTTGGCCTTAGGCAACCTGATCACCGCCTATGTGAAACAGTTTATCGGCAAACTGACGCCGATTTGCGGTTGCGCTATCGCTGCCGGTCTGGGCGTAGCCGGCGCCGTAGCCTGGATGCTGGGGGGCAGCCCCGAGCAAGTGGAAGCTGCCACCAGAAACATGATGGCTAACCTGGCCGGCATGATTTGCGACGGGGCAAAAGGAGGCTGCGCATTTAAGCTGGCGTCCTCTGCCAGCGAATCAGTCCTGGCGGCCCTGCTGGCGCTGGAAGGCGTGGAGGTAGGCAAAGAAGAAGGCATCGTTTCCTGTACGTTGAAGGAGACCGTGGAAAATGTGGCTATCCTATGTACCAAAGGCATGGCCAATCAGGACCAGGCGTTGATCGAGATCCTGCAGCGCAAACAAGCCAGAGTCGGCTGATCTATGCGATGAAGCGAAAATAACGAATACCGGCATAATGCTCCGGTGATAAAGAAGATCTGGCAACAGATCTTCTTTTCTGTTTAGAAAGGGGATCCCATCATGATAAAATAAACTGCGTGGATTCATCATCATTCTCCGCCCGCGGCGGGCCGCGCGGTTATAGCGGATTTAGGGAGCCGGCCGCGTTGAGAACAGAATTCATGATATAATATTCAACAGATACGTGGTGTGACGGGAGGAAAAATTATGGATAAAATCACCAATGCCGAGATCCTTGCCGCGGTGGATCATACTCAGTTGAATCCGGCCGCCACCTGGTCCCAGATCCGCCAGCTTTGCCGGGAGGCCCTGGAGTACCGGACAGCTTCCGTCTGTATCCCGCCGGCCTATGTGGCCAGGGTGAGAAAGGAATTTCCCAAACTGAATATCTGCACGGTGATCGGCTTCCCTTTGGGTTATCATACGACGGAGGTAAAAGTTTTTGAGACTAAAGAGGCCCTCCGGCAAGGGGCCGATGAAGTGGACCTGGTAGTAAATCTTACGGATGTTAAAAACGGCGACTTCGGTAAAGTGTCCGGTGAGATCCGGGTGGTCAAGGAAGCCTGCGGCCGCCGGGTCCTGAAGGTGATCGTGGAAGCCTGCTATCTGACGGAACAGGAAAAAATACAGCTTTGCCGCTGTGTTAACGAAGGAGGCGCCGACTATATCAAAACCTCCACCGGCTTTGGCAGCGGCGGCGCCGTACTGACCGACGTTGAACTATTTAA
The DNA here is from genome assembly GCA_034927285.1 of Peptococcaceae bacterium. Taxonomy (GTDB): domain Bacteria; phylum Bacillota; class Peptococcia; order DRI-13; family UBA5745; genus JAYFQF01. The sequence continues at coordinate 119,860 of JAYFQF010000014.1, read as the reverse complement.
ACGGTATATCGGCCCCGGCGTAAAGATAAAGGCTGCCGGCGGGATTCGTACGAAAAAGCAACTGACGGATTTTTTGCAGGCTGGCTGCGCACGGCTGGGGTCCAGCTCTGCGGTAAAGCTTTTGCAGGACGAAGAAGCCGGCGAAAATTGAGCTGCGGAAATGAGGGGTGGCGGTTTCTTTTTCCATCGTGTATAATTAGTCACGAAAAGTGCCGGGAGGAATTTATGATTTACGAAAAGGACGATGTGGATTTTTCCGCTCTGCTGGCTGCGGCAGCCAGGGCCAGAAAGCGCGCTTATGCGCCCTATTCCGGCTATCAGGTCGGCGCGGCCCTGCTGGCGGAGGACGGCCGGGTTTTTACCGGCTGTAATGTCGAGTCCGCCGCCTATTCCCCCACCAACTGCGCCGAACGAACCGCTGTGTTCAAGGCGGTTTCGGAAGGCTGCCTGCGCTTTAAAGCCTTGGCGGTGGCAGGGGGCCATCGGGATAAGGAGCTTGGGGAGCTTGATTATTTTACGCCCTGCGGCGTTTGCCGGCAGGTGCTGCGGGAGTTCTGCAGCGAAGATTTCCCCGTGGCGATAGCCGGGCCGGGAGAGGACTACAAGGTACTTAGCCTGGGGGAGCTTTTGCCCTTTGGCTTCGGCCCGGAAACGGTGCCGGACGCCCGCAAGGACTGAGACTTTTTAAGACCCTTCAGGCGGCAGATTTCGATTCACTCAGATAGAAGAAATTAAGATTGAGGGGAAGCCGATGAAAAAGCTAAGGAAAGCGTTGACTTTATTCCTGGCGCTGCTTTTTTTGTTCAGTTTAAATGGCTGCGGTACCGCCAAAAACCGGAAAGCCGTCGCCGGCGCCACCCAGAAAAAGGCTGAACCCGCCACCGATATCAAGAACTATGAATTGGCCCTGGTTACCGGTATAGGAGATATCGACGATCAGTCCTTTAATCAATACTCTTTTGAAGGCCTGAAAAAGTATGCCGAGGAGAACGGCGTCACCTATAAATATTACAAACCGGCGGCAAAGGATACGGACGCCTTTGTGGACGCCATTGACCTGGCGGTCAAAGGAGGGGCTAAGCTGATCGTTACCCCCGGTTCACCCATGGCCGGGGCGGTTTATCAGGCCCAGGACCTTTATCCGGATGTAAAATTTGTCTTATTGGACGCCACCCCGCAAAAGGACGGTTCCCAAGGCTCCCGGCAGGGGCCAAATGTGTACTGCATCCTTTATGCGGAAGAACAGGGCGGCTTTTTGGCGGGCTATGCCTGCGTAAAGGATGGTTACCGTAACCTGGGCTTTTTGGGAGGCATGGCCGTCCCCTCGGTGGTGCGCTTTGGTTACGGCTTTGTCCAGGGCGCCGATCTGGCAGCCCGGGAGCTGGGCTTGAAGGCCGGGGAGGTCAAAATTAAATATCAGAATACCGGCGCTTTTGAAGCCGGCTCCCAGGTCCAGGCTCTGGCGGCTTCCTGGTATGAAGAAGGGGTGGAAGTCATTTTTGGCTGCGGCGGCGCAATGGGGCTGTCGGTATTTACCGCAGCCGAACAAACCGGAAAATATGCCGTTGGCGTGGACGCCGATCAATCGGAGCTTTCCGGCTCCGTTATCACATCCTGCATGAAGGGCTTGGCTGAATCGGTTTATGACGCCGCAGACAAGTTCTATAAAAACGAATTTCCCGGCGGCCAGGTCGTGGTCAGGTCGGCTAAGGAGCAGGGGGTAAGGCTGCCGATGGCCACTTCCCGGTTTAAAACCTTCAGTCAGGCGGATTACGAGAAAATACTCGCCAGGCTGGCCGAAGACACAGAAGGGTTAGCTTCTTCCCTGAAAAAAGATACCGACGCCGCAAAGGTTACCGATCTGGAACTGAAAGTAGCGGTGGTGGATCTGATTGAATAGCTTCGCCCCGAAAGCCATATCGGTATTGAGCCCGCTGTCCTCTATGGCAGCGGGACTTTTTATGGTAAAATGAGTGGCAGGCGTGGGACTGACAGGAAGTAAAGAGCCTGCCGCGTTCAACAAAAAATATATGATAAAATGGGCAAAGGATATTGCTAAAGGGAGGCGCCGCATATGCGTATGTACGATGTGATCATGAATAAGCGCCGGGGACTGGCGCTGACTGAGGAAGAAATCCGTTGGACCATCGGCGGCTATATGCGGGAGCAAATCCCCGATTATCAGATGGCGGCCCTGCTGATGGCAATTTGCATCCAAGGGATGAACGACAGCGAAGTGGCGGTGCTGGTGGACGCCATGGCCCGCTCCGGGGAACTGATCGACCTGTCGGAGATTCCCGGGATCAAAGTGGATAAGCACAGCACCGGAGGCGTGGGAGATAAAACCAGCCTGATTCTGGCCCCCATCGTAGCGGCCTGCGGCGTCCATGTGGCCAAGATGAGCGGCCGGGGCCTTGGACACACCGGCGGTACCGTTGATAAGCTGGAATCTATCCCGGGGTTTCGTACCGCGATGGAAAAGGAAGAGTTTTTCCGTATCGTTAAGGAGACGGGCCTTGCCATCATCGGACAGACCGGAAACATCGCCCCGGCGGATAAAAAGCTCTACGCTCTGCGGGATGTGACGGCTACTGTGGACAGCATACCGTTGATCGCCGGTTCTATCATGAGCAAAAAAATCGCCGCCGGGGCCGACGCTATTGTATTGGATGTAAAAACCGGCCGGGGAGCTTTCATGCAGAGTCTGGAGGACGCGGCAAAGCTGGCCGGGACCATGGTGTCCATCGGCCATAAGGTGGGGCGGCAGGTGGTGGCCCTGATCACCGATATGAACGTGCCCTTGGGGCATAATATCGGAAATTCTCTGGAGGTGGCGGAAGCGGTGGAAACTCTCCAGGGCCGTGGACCGGCGGATCTGGAACTGGTCTGTCTGGAGCTGGCCGCCAACATGCTGCTGCTGGCGGGCCTGGGAGAAGGCGATCCGGAGGCCTGCCGGCAGGCGGCCCGGGAAACGATAAAAGACGGCCGGGCCTTTGCCAAATTCAAAGCCATGACCAGGGCCCAGGGCGGCGATGTCCGTTACCTGGAAGACCCCGGCCTTTTTCCGGCGGCGCCGGTGATCTATCCGGTGCAAGCTCCCGCCGACGGCTATATTTCGGGTATGGACGCTCTGGCCATTGGAAAAATTTCGGTGGATCTGGGAGCGGGCCGGCTAAAAAAGGGGGAGCCTGTGGATTACCGCGCAGGATTGGTGCTGCAGAAAAAGATTGGCGAAAAGGTGAATAAAGGACAGATTATTGCTCAGCTGCATACCGCTTCCGCCGCGGCCGCCCTGGACTCGGCAGGACGTTTTTTGCAGGCAGTGACCTTCAGTCAGGAAAAGCCGGCTCCGAAGCCGCTGATCCATGCCCGGGTCACTTCAAAGGGCGTAACCTATTTTCACTGAAAGAAAAGGATAAGGGAATGCTCGATATGCAACAGGCGGCTCCTGACCGCATATACCTTTTTGACAATATCAAAGCCGGCCTGATTTTTCTGGTGGTGCTGGGCCACATGCTGGAGCTTTGCCTTGGCGGCCTCCGGACTTATGCCTATACGCTGATTTACTGCTTTCATATGCCGCTGTTCATCTTCTGCTCCGGCTGCTTTGCCCGTTATCAGCCCCGGCGGCTTTGGGAAAGGGTCCTTTACCCCTATGTCCTCTTTCAGCTGATTTACTGGTACCTTTTTCAGCGCGGCCAGGGCACAGGCCTGAGCTTTTTTACCCCTTATTGGACCTTATGGTATCTGCTGGCCCTGTTCATCTGGACTCTTGCCCTGCCCTTCTGGGAAATGGTAAAGGAAAAAAGGCGCCTCGTCTTCATTCTCCTGGCCTTTGCCTTCGGCCTGCTGATCGGCTTTGATTCCTCCGCCGGCTATTTTCTCAGCGTTTCCCGGGCGGCGGTCTTCTTTCCTTTCTTTTTGCTGGGGCAGTATTTGCGGAATTCCCGGCTTTGGGATTCGCCTCTTTTAAGGCCGGAGCCCGGAAGGCATAAACCCGGCGGCAGGGGGCGTTTCCTTTGGGCGATCCGGGCCGTCACCGGCTTCTCGGCCCTGGCGCTGGCCTTTTGGATTTACCGGAACCAGGCCGGAATTAATCCTACCTGGCTCTATTGCTCCTTCGGCTACGGCTATCTGAAATACAAAGTCTCGTATCGTTTGCTGCATTATGGCGCGGCCCTGGTTTTTTCAGCGGCGGCCCTGGCCTGGGCGCCAAGGGGCAGGCATTGGTTTACCGTAATCGGCGAAAGATGCCTCCAGATTTATTTGCTGCACGGCTTATTGATTAAGCTGTGGGCAAAATTTGAGCTGTATCGGTATCCTGAGTCTCATCTTCTGGTCTGGTGCGTCGCCCTGTCGGCGGCTCTGACCCTGATTTTGGCTGCAGGTCCCATTACCCGGCTGGCCAGGCCATTTTTAACCTGGCCTTTTTTCGCCGGCCGCAAGGAGAAGAAAGATATTGGATCATAAATCAGATCATCAAAAAGAAAAAACGGAAACGGCCCGGGGTCAGAAAAACCCCGCCGGCTTGAACCAGGACGTCCCGGCAGCGTCAGCGGCGGAATTTTTACCGGCCACCCCGGGAGAAATGCAGGCCCGGGGCTGGCAACAGGCGGATTTTGTTATCGTCAGCGGCGACGCCTATGTGGATCACCCCAGCTTTGGGGTGGCCATCATCGGCAGACTTTTGGAGAGTCAGGGCTTCCGGGTGGTGGTATTGGCCCAGCCCGATGCCGCCAACCACCGGGATTTCCGGCTTTTCGGACGGCCTAAATACGCCTTTTTGGTCAGCGCGGGGAATATCGACTCCATGGTAGCTCATTATACGGCGGCCAAAAAACGGCGCAGTGACGACGCGTACACTCCCGGAAACAAAGGGGGCCGCCGTCCGGACCGGGCGGTAACGGTGTATACCCGGATGTTAAAGCAGGCCTATCCCCAATGCCCGGTGATTATCGGCGGAATCGAGGCCTCGTTGAGGCGCTTTGCCCACTATGACTACTGGACCGATCAGGTACGGCCCTCGGTACTGGCCGACTGCGGGGCGGATTTGTTGATTTTTGGCATGGGGGAGCGGCAGGTCACGGAAATTGCCCGCCGTTTTGAAGCCGGCCTTGAGGTGACCGGAATGCGGGATATCCCCGGAGTCTGCTATACCCTTGAACAAGAAGAAAAAGGACTCCCTGCAGGCCTGCCGGAAAAATACCTGCTTTGTCCCGGCTTGCAGAAGGTTTCCGCCGAGGCCAGGGCTTATTGCGAGGCCGCCCGCCTGCAGCAGGATGAACAGGACGCCGTCCGGGGGCAGGCTTTGGTGCAGGAGCAAAATCCCGGCGTCTTTTTGGTGCAGAATCCGCCGGCGGCTCCTTTGGAACAGGCAGAGCTGGACGCGGTGTTTGCCCTGCCTTTCGCCCGGATGTATCATCCCATGTACGAGGCCCAGGGCGGGGTCAAGGCCATTGAGGAAGTGGAGTTTTCCCTGATGCATAACCGGGGCTGCTATGGCGGGTGCAATTTTTGCGCCATCACTTTGCACCAGGGGCGCCAGGTCCGCAGCCGCAGTCACGAATCGGTACTGGCGGAAGCCCAGGGCTTTCTGACCAATCCCCGCTTTAAGGGCTATATCCATGATGTAGGCGGCCCCACCGCCAATTTCCGCGGTCCCTCCTGCAGAAAACAGTTAAAGGCCGGCGTCTGTAAAAACCGGCTTTGCCTTAGTCCGAAGCCTTGTCCGAACCTGGTGGTAGACCACTCCGACTATTTTAAGCTCCTGCGTCAGCTGCGGCGCCTGCCTGGAGTGAAGAAGGTTTTTATCCGCTCCGGCATCCGTTATGACTATCTCCTTCTGGACCGCAAAGGCAGCTTTTTGGAGGAGCTTTGCCGCCACCATGTCAGCGGCCAGCTGAAGGTAGCGCCCGAGCATTGCTCCGACCGGGTGCTGGCTCTGATGGGCAAGCCGTCCATCAGGATATTCGAAGACTTTGCCAAAAGGTTTTATCAAGCCTCCAAAAAGGCAGGTCTGGAGCAATATCTGGTGCCTTATCTGATGTCCTCACATCCCGGAGCCACTGTGGAAGATGCCCTGGAGATGGCGATGTTTTTGAAGCGGCATGATTTAAGACCCGAGCAGGTGCAGGATTTCTATCCTACTCCGGGCACCATTTCCACGGCCATGTTTTATACCGGCCTGGACCCTTACACCCTGAAGCCGGTTTATGTGCCGAAAAGTATGGCGGAAAAACAGCTGCAACGGCTTTTGCTGCAGTATTACAAACCAGAAAACCATCCGGCCATCCGTCAGGCCCTGATCAGGATGGGGAAAAAAGAACTGATCGGTTACGGCCCCAATTGCCTGGTGCCCCCGGATCACCGGGGACCTGCCGGCGCCAGTAGAAGCAAAGGCAAAGCCGCTGCCGGCGCAGATGGCCCGAGAGCCGGGACAAAAGGCCCTTTGGGCCGGACCAAAGCTTCCGCCGGCAAAGGAAAAGCCGCCGCCGGCACGAGCAGAAACGCAAGCCGAGGCGGAAGCAAAACGGCGCCGTCAGGCGCCAGGCCGGGCGGTTCCCCAGTTAAGGCCCCCGTCACCAAAAAAGCAAAGGCCGCCAAAGGCTGGGCTGTGGCTAAAGCCAAACCGGAAAAAAAGAGGGGCGGCAGACGCGGCTGAAGCCGATGGAGCCAAGCTTTAGGGCACTCTTGATTTGCGCGGCCCGGCGAAAGAAAAATCCACAAAAAAAGCGTATTCACCGCCGCGCGGACGGGAATACGCTTTTTGTATCCGATAACGCTGCCGGCAGCTTTATCTTTTGCGGAAGATTTTCCGCCGGCAGCCCGGGAGCTTGAAAGAGGTCCTGCTATTTGAATTTCATCCTTTGGCCCCAAAGGCTGCCCCAGTGGGAGACGGGGTAATAAATAAACAAAGCCTGGCCGCTGATGCAGTCTTCGTCCACGGTGCCCCAGCTGCGGGAATCCTGGGAATGGTTCCGATTATCTCCCATCAGAAAAACCTGGCCTTCCGGCACGGTAACTTCCGGGAAATCGGACTTCATCGGCTCATTCAGGTAAGGCTCGTCGACGGCCTGATCATTTACCCAGAGCTGTCCTTCGCTGATTTTGATGGAATCTCCCCCCAGCCCGATCAGCCGCTTTACCAGGTAATCCTGGCTGCCGGTGGTCTCCGGGTCCTTGAAGATAACGATCATGCCCCGGCGCAGCTCGCCGAAGCGTACGGAGAGTTTTTCTACGTACAGCTTGTCGTCCACCATGATGGTGGGGACCATGGAAGGTGTGGGCACATAACGGGGTTCAATGACAAAGATACGCAAAACGACGGCAATGACCACGGCGGAGGCGATCAGGAGGATCCATTCCTTGATTTCCTTTGCTTTCAGTGAAAACACCTGCTTTCCCGGTTAGAGATTTAACGCATAAAAATATTATATTCCAACAAGCCCAAAAAGAAAAGGCATTTTTAGGCAAGGGGGAGGGGCGGCGATCCCTTTTGGCCTGCAAAAGCTCCTGATTTCAGCGCAGGGACTCGCCGATACGATGAACCTTAATCAGGTTGGTGGAGCCGGATTTACCGGCAGGGATACCGGCGGTAAGAATCACAATATCTCCGTCCCCGACGAATCCCGCCCTGACGGCCGCCTCGATGGCGCCGGCCATCAGTTCGTCGGTATTGGCGTGGGATTCCACTAAAAGCGGGATAACGCCCCAGCTCATCAAAAGCTGCCGGGCCACCTCGGGCTCCGGCGTGGTGGCGACAACCAGGCAGCGGGGACGGAAGCGGGAAACCTGCCGGGCCGTATAGCCGCCTTGGGTGGAAGTCAGGATGGCTTTGGCGCCCACGGTCTCCGCCAAAAGGCAGGCAGCCCGGGCTACTGAGTCGCTGACGGGGTCGTTGTCGATATACATGGTATTAAAGTGTTCGTCAAACTGCTCCTGCCAGATCCCGGAGGCCTCGGTGCGCCGGGCGATCCGGTCCATAGTGATCACGGATTCCCGGGGATAGGCTCCGGCGGCGGTTTCCCCGGACAGCATGATGGCGTCGGTGCCGTCGAGAATGGCATTAGCCACGTCGCTGGCCTCAGCCCGGGTGGGCCGGGGATTTCGCATCATGCTGTCCAGCATCTGGGTGGCGGTAATGACGGTTTTCCCGGCCCAGTTGCATTGACGGATCATCTCTTTTTGAGTCAGCGGCACATCCTCGGGGCTGATTTCCACCCCCAGGTCACCCCGGGCCACCATCAGGCCGTCGGATACGGCGATGATCTCCCGCAGATTATCCACTCCCTGGCGGCTTTCGATTTTGGAAACGATAAACTGCCGGCCGCCCAGGCCCGTGAGATAATCCCGGATGGTCTGCACGTCCCGGGCGTTGCGGACAAAGCTTGCCGCCACAATATCCACTCCTTCGGCTACGCCGAAGGCCAGGTCTGCCTTGTCTTTTTCCGTGAGTACGGGAAAAGGCAGCTCGGCGCCGGGAATATTTACGCCCCGGCGGTTAGTCAGGAGGCCTCCGTCCAATACCCGGCAAAGGATATCCGTTGCCGTGGCGCTTTCCACCTCCAGACGGATCAGACCGTCGTCCAGCAGGATGATCTGGCCCGGGCTGACGGAAGCCGGCAAATGTTCATAGGTAACGGATACCTGAGTTTCATCACCTTCCACTTCCCTGACCGTCAGGGTGAAGGACTGTCCTTTGACCAGGGCGGCCTTATCTCCCTTTACCTGGCGGGTGCGGATCTCCGGACCGGAGGTATCAAGCATGACCGCCGCCTGCCGGCCGGTTTCCCGGCAGACCTGACGCAAAAGCCGGATGCGGCGGCGATGCTCTTCATGGCTGCCGTGGGAGAAATTAAGCCTGGCCACGTCCATGCCGGCTTCCAGCAGACTCTTCAGCATTTCCGGGGAATCGGCGGCGGGCCCCAGGGTACAGACGATTTTTGTTTTACGCATAAAGAAAGCCCCCCTATCATTTTCATTTTACCACTGTTTTGCCCCAAATAACACCGGCGGCCGGAGCCGGTGAAATAAAAAATCAAGAATAGAATTCAAAATAAAACCGGCTGAGCGGAGATGTCCGGACTGCCGGCCTTAAGCTGAGGCTGTTTTTTTCGCTAAATCTTTGGCTTTAGTTTTCCCGGTCTTTTTCCGCCGCGTCTCCGGGCAATTCCACCAAACGCCGGTTTTCGTCAAAGACTAAGGGGGTAATCACCGAACTGGTAAACTTAATCAGATTCTCCAGACGTTCAGTGGCGTCGGCGTCGTAAAAGAGATAAGAAACGCCGACTTTTTTCGCCCGGCCGGTACGGCCGATACGGTGCAGATACTGGTCGTTATCCTGGGGCATATCATAATTGATGACCGCGCTGACATCCTCTACGTCGATTCCCCGGGCCGCTACATTGGTGGAGATGAGGATGCCGATCTCGCCGCTGCGAAAGCCGCTCATGATCCTGTTTCGTTCCGCCTGCTGCATGTCGCCGTTCAGGCAGGCGCATTTCAGGCCCAGTTTTTCCAACTGGTAGGTCAGGGCCTCGGTGGCATACTTGGTATTGCAGAAAATCATCACCCGCTTATATTGCTTCTGGCGGATCAGCTCGGCGATATCATGGATCTTCTGTGTGCCCTGGCTCTGAACCGAATACTGGATGATCTTCGGACAGCTTTCCTCCACGGCTTCCACCGAAAGCTCCAGCTCGTCATGTTGATAGAGCCAGGAAATATCCATCACGGGCCGGGACATGGTGGCGGAGAACATGGACAGCTGGCGCTTTTTGGGCAGCCGGTCCAGGATTTTGCGGACATCCTTGTAAAAGCCCATGTCCAGCATTTCATCAGCCTCATCCAGGATGGCGATTTTTACTGCGCGAATGCTGATGCTCTTACGATTCATATGGTCCTGGAGCCGGCCGGGGGTGGCCACGATGATCTGCGGCTTCTTTTCCAATTGGGTCAGCTGTTTTTTAATGGGCTGACCGCCATAGGCCACCACGACTTTCAGGCCCGGTTTAAAGCGGCAGAGATCTTGCAGGTCCTCGGCAATCTGGATGGACAGCTCCCGGGTGGGCGCCAGAATCAGAGCCTGGACTTCCTTGGAATTTGGGTTTACTTTTTCCACGATGGGGATGCCGAAGGCGTAGGTTTTGCCGGTGCCGGTAGGGGCCCGGCCGATTACGTCCCGGCCTTCCAGCATTACGGGGATAGCTTTTTGCTGTATCTCCGTCATCCGGCTGATTCCCAGGGCCTCGATGGCTCTCTGGGTTTCTTCGGAAAGGGGCAGGTCTTTAAATAAAACAACATTCATTTACCGGGGAACTTCCTTTCATTCAAATACAATATAGGTGACATTTTTACGATGACATTATTACCATGAGGGAATCATTTCAATACGATTCCGGACAAAAAACCGCAGCCCGGGAAAATTATCATTCCGGCATAGGGGCGGGGAGAAAGGTTATTTGGCCAGTTCGTACATGGCTTGAGCATAGATCTTGGCTAAAAGCACCAACCGATCCACGCTGATAAACTCGTTGGGCTGATGGCAGAGATCTTCTTCTCCGGGAAATTGGGGGCCAAAGCCCAGGATATTCGGCATAGAGCGGGCATAGGTGGCGCCGCCGGTGGAGGCGGGAGGAAGCTCCATGCCGGTTTTTTCGGTGAAAACCTGACTTAGGGCAGTTACCAGGGGGCTATCGACAGGCTCGAAGATCGGCGGCATATGACTGAAGGACTCCAGCTCGAATCCGCCCTTGGCAAAGTCCTTGGACAGCCCGGAAAGCAGCTTGTCCTTGGAGGCGGTTACCGGATAGCGGATATTCAGGCTGCCCCGGAGCTGTTTCATATCTCCCTTCAACAGTCCCAGATTTACCACCAATGGCCCGGAAACCTGATCCGTACAGGCAATGCCCAGGTTTTCCCCCAGGGTTTCCTGGCCTAAAGCATAGGCAAGATAGGCGAAGGAGTCCTGGATTTCCAAAGGCAGGTCCTGCCGGGAAAGCACGTCCAGCATAGGAAAACAGGCGTTTTTGCCCAGTTCCGGCCTGCTGCCGTGGGCGGATTTTCCCGTGGTGGAAAGCTGCACTTCCTGGCCGTTTACCCGGATTACCGCCGAAGCCTTATCCGGAACCATATTTACGGCGTTGCCGCCGGAGAGGCTTTCCAAAGTAACATAGGAATCCTCCAGCTCCCGGAATTCTTTGACGAAGGTAACGTTCAGCACGCCTTTTTCGGCATGGATCACCGGAAAGCTGCAGTCCGGCGTGAAGCCGGTTACCGGCAGTTCTTCCTTGTCTACGTAGTGTTCCATGTCCTGGCAGCCGGTTTCCTCGATGACGCCGAAGATAATACGGATACGGCGGGAAAGGGGCAGGCCGCTGTCTTTAATGGCCTTTAAACCGTAAAGAGCGGCAAAAATCGGGCCTTTATCGTCCACCGTGCCCCGGCCGTAGATTTTGCCGTCGTCGATGATACCGGCGAAGGGGGGATGGACCCAGCCGTCGCCGGCAGGCACGACGTCCAGATGCCCCAGGACAGCCACCATCTCCGGGCCCTGACCATACTCGGCATAGCCGGCGTAACCCTCCAGATCCTTGGTTTGAAAGCCCAGCTGGGTTGCCGTGCGCAGGGCATGCTCCAGGGCGTGAGCGGCACCGGGACCGTTGGGCTTGCCATCCTCCGGCGGCTGCGCGTCGCTTTTAATGCGGATATTGGTGCAGAGAGAGCGGATCAACTCATCCTTGAGTTTGTCGATAGCTTCATCAAACATATAGCACCTCGCAAATTGAATTTCAGATATATATTATCACAAAAAAGCTGCTGTGAACAATGAATGAATTAATCCCTCAGGCCTTGCTAAGACCCGGTAAAGACGATAAGATAAGGGCAACAGATCCGGCGATAAAATTGGAAGGTGAAGAGATGTTTTTTTATACCGGCGGCGTTTATGTTACCCTGACGAGTCCCTACGGCGGGATCGAAACCTGCAAGATCGGTTTTTCCTGGAGTACTTTACTGTTTTGGTGGTTTACCCCTTTTCTTAAAGGCGACTGGCTGTTTGGCTTCCTCTATTTTCTGGCGACCTATTTTACCCGGGGGTTGATCCATTTGATCGTACCCTTTATCTATAATCGTTACCATATCATGAGAAGATTATCCCAGGGCTGGCAGCCGGCCTCTGCCGAGGAAGCGGAGCTTCTGCGGGCCAAAGGGTTTAAATTGCCGGAAGACCGGCAGGACGGCGTTCAGGGCGGCGGCTCCCGGACCGGCGGCGGCTGGCGGGGCGGCTTCGGCGGCGGCGCTGACGGCGGCGCTGACGGCGGCCAAGAAGGGGGCTCCGTGGTGGACGACCCTTATGAGTCTGCCGAAAGCTGGGAAGAAGAAAAGGAACAGGCCATCGACGTGGAATTTAAGGATGAGCGTCCTTAGGCGGCAGGACCAGGGGGGAGAAGTAATTGTGCCTCCATTTGTGGGGCCTGTATGCCGACACCCGGCGGATGAACAGGAATGGGATATAAAACCGGGTGTATGCCCGATATATTCATATATCCGATTATATTGATAGAGGATGCAGGAAGGGGGAGCAATGGAGGGGAAGAAACCGGAGCCGGTCCTGACATGGATACCGCTCGTCGAAGTATCCAAAGCCGCCTTTTCTTTAGGATGCCAGGAGGGATTGAAGCCCAAAAATTGCAAAGACCATATAACAGAACATTTTTCCCTTCTTAAGAAACCTTGTTGCTTTCATTCTTTTCAGATGTTAGAATAACCTAAGATGGATTTATTGGTTATCATTCTTAAAAATGCAGTAGTGGAGTGAAAAAAATGGAAAAACCCAAATATCCGGTTCAAACAGTAATCAAAGCGTTGGAAATTATTGAGATCCTGGCTCAGGATTCTACCAGCCGCGGTATCGGGATCAGCGAATTGAGCAGGAAACTTGGCCTCGGCAAAAGCACGATTCATCGCATATTGGATACTCTGATGTACTACCGGTATATTGATAAAAATGAAGAAACCAACAAATACCGTTTAGGCTGGGGGCTTTATACCGCAGGCCAGATGGTGCCCAAACAAAATCAGCTTTATAATATGGATCCCGCCCTGCTGATCGATCTGAGCAAGAGAGTTCACGAAACTGTGAATGTGGGCGTCATGCGGGGAGGCGAGGTGGTGATCATCTCGAAAATCGAAGGCTCTCAGCAAAATCTCCAGGTTAACATGCAGCCCGGGGAGCATGAAGCGCTGCATGCCACAGCCTTAGGGAAGATCCTGGTCAGCGAGTTACCCGAGGAGCAAGTAAGGGATCTGATGGATTCGGATAGGGGCAGATTAAAGAAGTATACCCATAATACGATCCTGATGATCGACGAATATCTGAAGGAATTGGAGAAAGTCAGAAAACAGGGGTATGCGGTAGACAACGAGGAGTTTTGTATCGGGCTTTATTGCCTGTCGATGCCGATACGTGACTATACCGGAAAAATTATCGCCGCTTTAAGCGTAAGTACTCCCTACGCCAGAATTACCGAGGCCAAAAAACAGGAGATACTGGACTATTTATCCGAATATATCACTAAAATTTCCGCTAATTTAGGCTATTCCGGATAAAGCAAAATTTAACGGTTCCGTTTTGCACAGAGGCAATTCGGGACCGTTTGGAATTAGCGCCCTGCCCGGGCGCTTTTTTTATTGGAAATGAAGGAAGAGTTCTTTTGAATCAAGGATTTAAGGAAACATGATTGACAGGGAAAAAGAATGCAGTATACTATTAATAGAATGATTTTCTGAAAAGCAGAACAATAATAAAGAATTTCTAAGGCCTGAATAATTAAAGATAACTGAAAATAAAGAAAGAATGATGAAGGAAAAGACATTTTTAATAAGGAAGAAGCGATTAAAGTAAAAAGCTGTATGACGATACCTTGGCAAACCCTTCGGAGGATAAATTTCCAGCTTATAGGAACAGCATAATCCTGATGAAACTCCTTGTCAATATTCAGAACATCTGACTGCTCATCTCTCACCTCTGTATTAATACGGCCCTGGGATGTACTTGCGGAACGGTTGGGAATCTTAAAGTTCGGAAATGGTTGGGAAGTAAGCCTGGATTCATTTGGAAGAAATAACCGGAAGAAGCGGAGGAATTATGGAAGAAAAGATTAATCGATACCTCGACACTATCGCCCCCCAGTTGATCGAGATGGCGGATGATATTTTCGATCATCCGGAGCTGCCCTATGAGGAAGTAAGGTCAAGCGGCATCCTTTGCGATTGGCTGGAAAAGGAAGGTTTTACGGTACAAAGAGGGATAGAAGAACTGAACACGGCATTTAAGGCAGTATATCAAAATGGCCCGGGCGGCCTGAATATCGGACTGCTTTGCGAGTATGACTGCCTTCCCAATGGTCATAGCTGCGGTCATCACATGCAGGGCCCGGTTATCCTGGGGGCTGCGGCGGCGCTCAAAAATTCCGGCCTGAATATTCCGTTTACGATCACCGTTTATGGTACTCCCGCTGAAGAGGTTTTGACCGGAAAACCGAAAATGATAGAAAAAGGCTGCTTTAGGGAATTGGACGTGGCATTGATGACCCATGCAGGCGAATATTGCTGCGTGAGGACCCAATCCCTTACGGGGATTAATCTTAAAGTGGTATTTACCGGAGTGCATGCGCATGATACGGCTATGCCCTGGGCTAATCGCAGCGGTTTTGACGCCTTTGTCCTGGCTATGCAGGGGATGGAATTTTTAAGGGGACATGTTCATGACGGGACCCGGCTTTTTCACCAGCTTTATGATGCTATCGGAGTGAAAGGCAATACCGACCCCAGCAGAGCCGAGGGGGTTTTTGCCTGCCGGACCTTCCGGCTGGAGGATAAAGAGGACCTGGAAAAGAGGATGAGGAATATCCTTGAAGGAGCGGCTTTAATGTCCGGGGTAAAGGTCGAGATCGAAAAAACCCTTGATGTAATGGGAACCCTAGGGTCTGAAAGCTTGGGCAAGCTTGTGATGAAATTTGCAAAAGAGCTGGACGCTCCCCAAATCAATGAAAACGTAGCCAATACAGGCGGTTCTAACGATTTTGCCAATATTACTCATCTGCTGCCCGGTACGATTGCCCGGGTCGCCACTACCCCTCCCGGAGTAGCCACTCATTCCGTAGAATTTTTAAAATATGGAAAATCTCAGCTTTCCCATGAGAGCACTGTCATAGGCGCTAAAATTATTGCCCAGGCCTGCGCGGAAATGCTAAAAAAACCGGAGATCCTCCGGGAAGTAAAAACCGAGTTTTCCCGGCGTAAAGCCGAGCTGGCAGAAAAAATAGCGGTTCTGAACGGAAACGCTTAAGGATTGAGAAGGGGAGGCCAATATGTATAACGCGGAAAACCTATATCGAAAGATCGACAGCTATAAAACCGATCTGGCCAATATGGCCGACGATATTTTTGATCATCCTGAACTGCCCTATGAAGAGTATCGCTCCTGCGAACTGATTTGCAGCTGGCTGGAAAAAGAGGGCTTTACCATGGAGAGAAAAGCGGGAGGAATGGATACGGCCTTTCGCGCCGTATATGAAAAGGGGGATAAGGGCCCCGCCATCGGTTTCGTCCTGGAGTATGATTGCCTGCCCAACGGCCATAGCTGCGGACACCATATGCAGGGCCCCGCTATCCTTGGTGCGGTAAAAGCTTTAAAAAATTCCGGCCCCGGCCGGCCGTTCAAGCTGGTGGTTTACGGGACCCCCGCCGAAGAGGTGCTGACCGGCAAGCCCCGGATGATCCAGGCGGGCTGCTTTCAGGATATCGAGACGGCATTGATGATGCATGCTCATACCAACAGTTATGTGGGCACCAAGTCTATGACCGGCGTAAATCTGGAGACGGTATTTACGGGGGTCCATGCTCATGACACCGCCAGGCCCTGGGGCAGCCGAAGCGGTTTTGACGCCATGATGCAGGCGATTCAGGCCTTCGAGTATCTGCGGGGCCATGTCCATGACGGCACCAGGTTTTTTTATCAAATCAGCGACGCTATCGGCCTGAAGGGAAATACCGACCCCAGCCGGGCGGCGGCTACCTTTAGTTTCCGCACATATAAAATGGAAGATTTGCAGGATCTGGAGGAAAGAAGCAGAAATATTTTAAAAGGCGCGGCATTGATGAACGGAGTAAAGGTAGAAATCGAAAAAACCCTGGAGGTTCAAGGGACGCTGCCCAATGAAACCATAAAAAGCATAATGATGCATTATGCCCAAGAAGCGGGAGCCATACGTTTGCTGCCGGAGCATAAAGCCGCCGGCGGTTCCAATGACTTTGGAAATATTACACAAATTATGCCAGCGGCCCAATTTTTTACGGCGATGGCCCCCGACGGCATAGCTTTGCATACCGAAGCGATTCTGAAAGAAGGCAAAACAGAACAGGCTCACGAGGCGGTCGCCGTGGCCGCCAAGGTGGTAGCCGCCACGGCGGCGGAGCTGATCGAAAATCCACGGCATTTGGAACAGGCCAAGGCGGAATTCACCGAAAAAAAGGAAGAACTGAACAGAAAAAAAGAGGCGTTAAAGATTTAAACTTTCATAGGGGGCTTGCCCATGCTGGAGATCAGGCAGCTTTATAAGTCTTATCATGGACGTCCGGCTTTAAATGATATTAACCTGTCGGCAGACAGAGGGAAAATCTATGGCTTTTTAGGGCCCAACGGCGCCGGGAAATCCACGATGATGAATATCATCACCGGCTATCTGGCTGCCAGTTCCGGCCGGGTGCTGGTAGGCGGATACGATGTTGATGAGGAGCCGGAGAAGGTAAAAAGTCTGATCGGCTACCTGCCTGAGCAGCCCCCCCTGTATCTGGACATGACCCCCAGGGAGTATCTGAAGTTTGTCTATCAAATCAAGAAGCTGCCGGGGAAATCCCAGGAAGCGGCTATCCGGGAGGTCATGGAGAAAACCTTTATTCAGGACGTGGAAAATCGGTTGATCCGGCATTTATCCAAGGGCTACAGGCAAAGGGTAGGGATTGCCCAGGCCATTTTGGGTAAGCCTCCCCTGATTATCCTGGACGAGCCCACCGTAGGGCTGGATCCTAAACAGATCAATGAAATCCGCGGTCTGATCGAGTGTTTACGGGAAGAGCATACCGTTATCCTGAGCTCGCATATTTTATCGGAGGTCAGCGCCGTATGCGATCAGATCCTCATTCTTGATCAAGGGCGGCTGATTGCCAACGATACGGGAGAAAATCTGGCAAAATACTGGAACCGGTACAATACTTATGCGGTAAAAGTTAAAGGCGGCGCCGGCAAAGTAAAAGAAGTCCTGGCGGCTTTGGGGGAAGAGCAGGGATTCCTGCCGGGACCAGTAGTGGAACAGGAGGGGATCTCCGGCTTCACTCTGCAGTCGGCTCCGGAGCGGGATCCCCGGGAGCGGTTATTTTACGCTATGGCTGAATCACACCTTCCGATTATTCAGCTGGAAGTGAAATCCGTCAGCCTGGAGGAAATCTTCCTGGAGGCCACTTCAGAGGAGGGCAAGGTACAGTGAAAGCCGTTTTTGTTAAAGAAATCAGAAGCTTTTTTACTTCGATGATCGGCTATACCTACATCGCGTTTTTGATCCTGACCATAGGACTTTATTTTACCGCGATTAATCTGCGGGGCGGCTATAATGAGTTTGGCTATGTATTGGCCAATATGAATTTTGTTCTCATTATTGCGGTGCCGATTTTGACGATGCGATCTCTGGTGGAAGAAAAACGACAGAGAACCGATCAATTGTTACTTACCAGCCCCTTGAGCGTCAGCGAAATCATCCTGGGCAAATTTTTGGCTTTGCTGGCCGTCTTCCTCATCCCCCTGGGAGTGGCGGCTACCTGCCCGCTGCTGTTGTCTTATTATGGGGCGGAAAATTTATCGACGGCCTATGCCAGCCTCTTTGGCTTCTTTCTCCTGGGGGGAGCCTGTATCGCCATAGGACTTTATTTCTCCAGCTTGACGGAGAATCAGATTATCGCCGCCGCCGCTACCTTTTTTGTGCTTCTAATGGGGTATTTGATGCAGGATACTATCCGGCTGTTCACTGATTCCGCTCTGACATCCTTCGCCACCTTTTCCTGTATCCTGCTGATTGGAGCGGGACTATATTATTTTGCCTCCCGCAATAAAGCAATCTCCTTCGGCAGCTTTGCCTTTTTGGAAGGCTTGCTATTGCTGTGCTATCTGCTGACTCCGGAGCTGCTGGCCGGGTTGACGAAAAAATTATTAAACTGTTTCAATTTATTTGAACCGTTTTATCGTTTTATCGGCGGGATTTTTGATTTAACCAGCGTTCTTTACTATTGTTCCATCAGCTTTTTGTTTTTGTTTTTAACCCGGCAGTCCATTCGGAAGAAAAGCTGGGGTTAGGAGAAACGATGAAACGATTGCTTTTCCAGGATGCGCGGACGAGAAAAAGCACATATTATGCGGTTCTGAACCTTTTGGTCCCGGCTTTGCTTTTGGCGGTAAACATCCTGGCAAGCCTGCTGCCTTCCGGCCTGACCAAATTTGATCTCACGGAAAACAAGTTGTATACGCTGTCGGACCAAACGGTACAGTTGCTGGACAGTTTGGCGGAACCTGTCGAGGTTTTCCTGCTGGCCCAAGAGGGACAGGAGGACGGCACCTTGGTGGACTTGTTGGAGAAATACGGGGAAGCATCGGAAAAAGTGAAAATAAGCGTAGTGGATCCGGTGAAGGATCCTACGTTTTTATTAGAATACGACGTCAAGATAAACAGTGGGAACAGCATTTTAGTAGCCGGCTCCCAAGGCGTAAGGGTAGTGGAGTATTATGATATCTACGATTACGAAGAGACCTTGAAGGGAAAACAGGGCGGCCAGGTCTCCTTCGACGGCGAGGGAAAGATAACCGCAGCCATTCAGTACGCGGTATCTCCGGATATCCCGGTATTTTATATGCTGACAGGAAAATCAGGAAAAGCTATGCCGGATTCCCTGCAAAATCACCTGGGAAACCAGAATATCTCGCTGGCAAGCGTCGATCTGGAGACTGAAAAATCGGTTCCCGGGGATGCCGCAGGCATTATCCTTTATGCTCCGGAGTCGGACCTTACGGCGAGAGAAAAGGAAAGTCTGCTTTTGTATCTTCATTCGGGAGGCTCCCTTCTTTTACTTACGGACCTGCGGCAGGAGACTCAGTCCAATTTAGAATCTTTGCTGACGGATTATGGCGTAGGCCCGGTGCCGGGATTAGTTATGGAAGGAGACAACAACCTCTGCCTTCCGGAATATCCCTATTATTTGCTCCCCATCCTCTCCGATCATCAAATTACAAAATCCATTATTCAAAATAAAAAATTTGTGCTTGCCCCTTTATCCCAGGCCATCGGCCGATATGACAACGGGCGGGCGGACATCGCCTATACGCCGCTTCTGCGTACCTCTGAAAAGGCTTGGCTGGATCGATCTTCATTTCAGACTGCGGATACGGAGGAGCCCCAGGAGAATGTTCAGCAGGGGCCGTTTAATATCGCCGTTGCCATTGAAGAAGGGGAAACCCGGATTCTTTGGTTTACTTCCGCGGCCTTTTTTGACGAGACGGTGGATAATATGGCCGGGGGGGCCAATTCCGATTTAGTGACAAACGGCTTGAATTGGCTGGGTAAACGCCGGAATGGCCTTGCTATCGGCGCGAAAACCGTCAGTTCCGCTTCCTTAGTCCTGACCTCGTCCCAGGCTTTTCATTGGAGTCTGGTTTACGCGGTAACTCTTCCCGCGGCGGTATTGCTTACCGGACTTATCGTCTGGCTGAGGAGAAGGAGCAGATGATGAAAAGGAAAAAGATCATCGCGGTATTACTGTTTCTTTTGCTGCTGTGCCTGGCCTGTATTTACCTGTTGCTGCCAGGGCAAGACCAAGGCCAGGTTACGGAACAAGCTCGGGAAATGATTATTTTACAGATGGATACAGAGCCTGTGGAGAGGGTCGTCTGTCAGAAAAAAAGCGGGGAGGCTCTGAGTTTTAAACGAACCGATACGGGCTGGATCTGTGAAAATGAGCCGAATTTTCCTCTGGATCCCCGCTATATAGAGAGAATATTGGAATGTCTGGCCGAGTTGCCGGGCAAAGGGGCCGTCGAAAATGGCGCTCTGGCAGCGGAGAAATACGGGCTGAAGGAACCTGCCGCCGTCCTGATTGTCCAGGCGGGGGAAAGCAGCTTAACGCTCAAAGTGGGAGACCGGAATGAAATTACCATGAATTATTATCTGCAGGTAAACGAAGACCCCACGGTTTATTTGGTTGAGCCCTTTTTGAAGGTAAGGATCACCTACGATCTGGAGGAGATGGCGCTCCTGGAAAAAGTGCCCGACGTAACTCCGGACGGCGATTGCCGGATTGTACTGGAAAATAAGGAATACAGAAATGTTTTAATCGCCGGCGATTCCGCCGGCGGCTTCAGCCTTGAACAATCCGGGGAACCGGCAGACCGGGAAAAAGAGGAAAAGCTGCGGGCACTGCTTAATCAGCTTGAATTTCTCCAGTGCTACCAATTTCAGCCAAAAACAGAAGAACTGGAGGAACTGATCTTTAAAAGCGGTCTGGGCAAATTGGAGTATACGGTTTCGGGCCAGGCGGAAAAACAAAACTATATCCTGAATATAGGAATAAAATCCGGAGAAAAGGGTTACTACGCCTGGCCGGAAGGATCAGAAATTATCTATCTGATCGACGGCGCTTTGGTGGAGCCCTTGATTGGACAGGCGGATAATGCTCTGGTAAGAAGAGAAAATCTGGTTGAAGAAAATTCAGGAAAATTGCCGAAAAATGTTGGCTCCGCCGGAGAATTATCGACTGTATGGTGACGATGGCGGGGAGGGGGGGACGGCATTTTCCGTATTATCTGTAACGACTTTTTTGTACTTTATTTAACAAGCACATTGACAGATAACTTCAAGAGGGATATAATGTTCGTATGCAGAATAATGTTCTATATATCAGAACAAAGAGGGAGGGCCGAATAAAGAGGAGATGTAAAAAACGTAAAGAAGAACCTCGTTGATAATTTACCCAGTGGAAGCACCCAGGTTTTCAGTTGGAGGAAGATGATTTAGGAGGTTGTCTGGATGAAGAAGAAGTTGAATTTTCTGATTTGTGTTATTAGTATCATTCTCGCCTTCTCGCTGTTGTTTTCCGGCTGTGGTGACAGCGCTACGCAAGGTAATGGCGCTACTCCTCCCACCGGAAATAGTGAAACAGATGCCGGCGGCGCTCAGCAAGCCGGCAGTTCGTCCGGCAGAACGGACATTATCTACGGCCTGACGATGGAGCCTGCCACGCTGGACCCTTCAGCCACAGGCGATATGATTGCCCATATGGCCATTATTCAGATTTATGACAGCTTGCTTTTACCTACTCCCGGGGATATGAATACCCCGATGCCCGGGATCGCCGAGAGCTATGAGGTTAACGAAGCCGGTGATGAGTATATTTTCAAAATCAGGGAAGGAGTAAAGTTCCATAACGGCGATACCATGACCATGGACGATGTTTTTTTCTCGATGGAAAGGGCGCTGAACAGCTCTTTCCACAGCACCTTCACCGCGTCCATCGAAAAATGGGAGGTGGTGGACGATACCCACCTCAAGCTGGTATTGAAATACCCTTATAAGCCGATCCTGCAGATTCTGTCCAGCTCCCGTTTCGGCATCATGAGTAAAGCCGATGTAGAAAAGGTGGAAGGGGAAGGAAAAGAGTACGGCCGCGCGCCCATCGGCACCGGGCCCTATAAATTTGTAAGCTGGACAAAGGGCGACCACATTCAGCTGGCGGCTAACGAGGACTATTGGCGGACCCCAGCGTCCATTAAGGATCTGAAGCTGAAGTTCATCGCCGACGCCGCCACCGGCGACCTGGCAAACGAGACGGGAGAAATCGATTTCTTCAGCGGGACCTTATTTGTCAACCGGCCTCATCTTCTGGAGGTGGAGCGCCTGCAGAACAGCGGCGGCGGCAGCGCCGGGGTTCAGACCATTGTGATGAATGTCGCCGAGGGCCCCTTTACCAATAAACTGGTCCGGCAGGCCGTGGCTTATGCCATTGATAAAGAGTCAATCATGCTTGGCGCCTTTGAGGGCTACGGCACTGTAGCCGACGGTTTCTGGTGTCCGTATATGTGGGGCTATCAGGAGGGCTTCCCCGGATATCAGCAGGATGTGGAAAAGGCTAAGGAACTGATGAAGGAAGCCGGCATGGAAAAAGGCTTCAGCACTGAATGGAAGACCCTGGGCACCGCTTCTTACTATCCAACGGCGGAAGTGGCCATCGAGCAAATCCGGGCTATAGGAATCGACGCCACATTAGTCAAGCTGGAGAAGGCGGCCAATGTGGAACAGACTCAGAACTTAAAGCAATATGAGATCAGCAACACCCTGGCCTACGGCAATATCGCCGACGTAGACTATATATACACCCGCTTCCTGCATAGCTCTGGCGCTGATAAGCCCGGTAACAACTATGCCAAGTATGTAAATAAAGAAGTGGATCAGCTGATCGAAGCCGCCAGGGTTGAACAGGACGACGCAAAACGTAAGGAAGCCTATTGGCGGATCAACGAGATCATTAAAGAGGATTGCCCGTACATTCCCTGGGGCGTCTGCGAAAATATGGTTTTCGCAAATAAGGATCTGAACGGTTTTGCTTATGACGGCGTAGAGCGTTATATCGTATACGACTGGAGTTGGAAATAAGATGTCCGCAGGATAAAACTGAAAACCGGGAGATGAGTTTAGCGGTACGGCTGGGCGTTGAGCCCGGCTGTACCGCTAAATAAAAAAGGAGCAACCCATGATTAAATATATTATTGGCAGAATACTGCAGTTGATCCCTGTGGTTCTGGCCGTCTCCTTCATTATCTTTACGATCATGAGCTTTACGCCCGGAGACGCCGCCATGATCATCCTGGGCGAGGAAGCCACGCCGGAGGCTCTGGAGGAATTGCGGGAAGAAATGGGATTAAACGATCCGTTTTTAGTGCAATATTTTAATTATTTAAAAAATGCACTCCAGGGCGATTTCGGGACCTCTTACCGGACCAAGGAGCCAGTGTTTTCCGAAACCTTCGCCCGTTTTCCCACTACCTTGAAAATTGTCGGAATAGGGATTTTGCTTTCTGTAGTGATCAGTATTCCTATTGGGGTTATGGCTGCCGTAAAACAATACTCCGTATTTGATAATATTACCCTTTTTGTCTCTCTGGTCACCAACTGTCTGCCCAACTTCTGGATCGGCATGCTGCTGATGCTGGTATTTTCCTTGGCTCTGGGCTGGCTGCCGGCTACCGGAATCGATACCTGGAAGCATTATCTTATGCCGTTGGCCGCCCTGAGCATCGGCAGTATTTCCTCCTACATCCGGTTAACCAGGTCCACCATGTTGGAAACCATCCGTCAGGATTACATCCGGACGGCCCGGGCCAAAGGCGCTCCGGAGAAAACAGTCATCTTCAAACATGCCCTGAGGAACTCCCTTTTGCCGATTATTACCGTGGCGGGAACGAATTTTGGCTTTCTGATCGGCGGAACGATCATGATCGAGGCGGTATTCGCCATCCCGGGCATGGGATCCTTGCTGATCAACTCGGTACGAGGCAAAGATACGCCGATGGTGATGGCGAATGTGCTGTTTGTGGCGGTGATGGCCGGCGTCATTAATCTGATCGTTGATCTGATTTATACCTTGGTGGATCCCAGGGTAAAATCCAGATTTGCCGGCAAGTAGGAGGTTGCTCAATGAACGTTATAGCGAAAAAAAATGTAGAGCCGGAGCAGGTGGAATTCAAAAAACGCAGCCAGTGGGGAGGGGTGTGGCTGCGATTTAAACGGAATAAATTGGCCGTTTTTGGACTCTGTCTCTTTATCGTTCTGGCTGTTTTGGCTTTAAGCGCGGATCTGATCGCCGACTATGAGATGGACGTGGTTACCCAAAACATCAAGAACCGGTATCAGCCCTCTTCCACCGACCACCTGTTCGGCACCGACCAATATGGCCGGGATGTGTTCGGCAGAATTATATTTGGCGCCAGGATTTCCATCAGCATCGGCCTGGTGGCCGTGGCTTCTTCCGTGCTGATCGGGGCGATCTGCGGCTCCGCAGCGGCATATTACGGCGGTAAGGTCGATGCGGTACTTATGCGCATTATGGACGCCTTTCTGGCGATCCCCAGTACCCTGCTGGCCATTGCGATCGTATCCGCCTTAGGGTCCAGTGTGGTAAATCTGGTATTGGCCATGAGCGTATCCCAGATTCCCAAGATGGCCCGGCTGATCCGTTCGTCGGTTCTGGGCATCATGGGACAAGAATTTATTGAAGCGGCCCGAGCCTGCGGCACCAGCGATGCCCGGATCATCCTGCGGCATATTTTGCCTAACGCAGTAGGACCTTTGATCGTTCAAACAATGCAGACTGTAGCGGGAACGATCCTGACGATTGCCTCCCTCAGCTTTATCGGTTTGGGGATTCAATCCCCCACCCCGGAATGGGGCACCATGCTTTCTGAAGCAAGGCCGGTGATGCGTTATTATCCTATGCTGGCAATTTATCCCGGCATTGCCATCATGCTGACGGTGATGTCCCTGACGTTGATCGGCGACGGCCTGCGGGATGCTCTCGATCCCAGGCTAAAGAACTAAGCGGGAAGGAAATGGTGAATACTGTGGCTGACAAACTATTGGAAATCCGGAATTTGTGGGTGGAATATTTGACGGAAGACGCCACGATCTATGCGGTAAACAATTTAAACTTAACTGTGGAAAAAGGGGAAACCCTGGGCCTGGTGGGCGAGACCGGCGCCGGTAAAACCACCACGGCCTTAAGCGTCATGCGCTTGCTGCCGGAAAAGGTGGGCTTGATTAAAAAGGGGACCATTATCCTTGACGGAATGAATATTACCGAGGCTCCGGAAGAAAAATTGCGTGAAATGCGGGGCTTCGACGTTTCGATGATCTTTCAGGATCCGATGACCAGCCTGAATCCGGTGTTCACGGTAGGGGATCAGATCAAAGAAGCTATTTTATTACATAATAAGAATATCGATGAAAAAGAAGCCGACAAGCAGGTAGACGATATTATGCAGCTGGTAGGTTTGCCGGCCGAAAGAAAGGCTGAATATCCCCATCAGT
Source organism: Peptococcaceae bacterium (assembly GCA_034927285.1). Lineage (GTDB taxonomy): Bacteria > Bacillota > Peptococcia > DRI-13 > UBA5745 > JAYFQF01. The sequence goes on along the minus strand of JAYFQF010000014.1, from coordinate 94,682 downwards.
TTTCCGGAGGAATGAAGCAAAGGATCGTTATTGCCATCGCTTTGGTCTGCCAGCCAAAATTATTATTGGCCGACGAGCCGACAACGGCTTTGGACGTCACCATTCAGGCCCAGGTCCTGCAAATGATGAAAGAATTAAAAGAGAAATTAAATACCGCTATGATCATGATTACCCACGATCTGGGAGTCGTAGCCCAGACCTGTGACAAAGTGGCCATCATGTATGCCGGAGAAATTATCGAAAGCGGCACAGCCGAGGATATTTTTGAAGGGGAAAAACATCATCCTTATACGGTGGGACTTTTTGGCTCCATTCCCGATATGACGAAGAAAACCAGACGGTTAAACCCGATTGAAGGGTTGATGCCCGATCCTTCCAAGCTGCCGGTAGGCTGTAAATTCAACGACAGGTGTCCTTTATGTATGGAAATTTGCACTACCTCTATTCCCGAAGCGGTGGATAGATGCGGCCACATGATTAAATGCCATCAGATCAAAGAGTTTTAGTTCTGCCGGCAGAGGCAAAATGATGTTTGGAGGTCAGGTGAGATGGAACAACCAATGATTCAGACAATTGGTCTGAAAAAATATTTCAATACCGCAAGGGGACCTCTTCATGCCGTTGACGATGTAAATTTGAGCATCCTCAAGGGGCAGACCCTGGGAGTGGTAGGAGAATCGGGCTGTGGTAAATCCACCCTGGGAAGGGTTATCCTCCGTCTGATCGAACCTACTGAAGGCAAAGTCTTACTGGAAGGAAAGGACATCACCAAATACAACACCAAACAAATGTTTGAGGTCCGTAAGCAGATCCAAATTATCTTCCAGGATCCTTTTTCTTCCCTAAACCCCAGGATGTCCGTCAGCGAAATCATTGCGGAGCCCATAAAGGTGACCAAGGTGATCAAGGACAAAAAGCAAATCGATCGAAAGGTCCTGGAGCTGATGGACACCGTAGGCTTAGCCCGGCGGTTTGTTAATACTTACCCTCATGAGTTGGACGGAGGAAGGCGCCAGCGCATCGGAATTGCCCGGGCACTGGCTGTAAATCCAAAATTCATCGTTTGCGACGAGCCGGTTTCGGCCCTGGACGTATCCATTCAGGCCCAGATTTTGAATCTGATGATGGATCTGCAGGAGGACATCGGCTTAACCTATATGTTCATTACTCATGATTTGAGCGTGGTGAAGCATATCAGCACCGATATCATCGTCATGTATTTAGGCATGTGCGTAGAAAAGGCTCCGGCAGAAAAGCTGTTCGAACATCCGATGCATCCGTATACCAAAGCCCTGCTGGACGCCATCCCCGTGCCGAACCTGAGCAGCAGAAAAATGAAAAGCATTATTAAAGGTGAGGTAACCAGTCCCGTAAACCCCAAGCCGGGCTGCCGCTTCGCTGCACGCTGTCCCTATGTTAAGGATGAGTGTATGCAGGAAAAATTAGAATTAAAAGAGGTGGAAAAAGATCATTTTGTAGCCTGTATACACGTATAATTTTTTAACCTTATATATAGAATATCTTTCTGAAAATAGCAACATCTTAAACAAAGGAAGGTGGAAGGATGAATAAACAAGAGCTGCGGGCGGGCGGGTTGTCGGCAAAGCCTGGTGAGAAGGTTCAAGGTTTTATTACGGTAACGGATGCCAACTATCAGATGCCGGCCACCCTGATTAATGGCGCCGGACAAGGGAAGACCTTTTTGATCACGGCGGGAATTCATGGCGGCGAATATCCCTGTATTCAGGCCGCCATCGAGTTGGGCAAGGAATTACGGCCGGAAGAGGTAAACGGCCAAATCATCATCGTACACCTGGTCAACCCACCGGCCTTTAACGCCAGACTTTCCTATATTAATCCCTTAGACGGAAAAAATATCAACCGCCAATTTCCCGGCGATCCCAAGGGAACTATATCGCAGCAGATTGCCTGGTTTATGACCCAGGAGTTGCAGAGCCAGGCGGATTTTTACCTGGATATCCACGGCGGAGATATTCATGAAACATTGCCTCCTTATGCCTATTACCCCGGAGTAGCCTCTCCGGAAGTGGTGGCGGCTTCCCGGGCTATGGCGGTAAAGTTGAAGGTGGATTTCATGGTTAAATCCAGCGCTACGACAGGGGCCTATAATTCCGCCGGTATCCGGGGGCTGCCCTGCATCATGATCGAGCGCGGAGGCTCGGGCCTTTGGAGTCCCGAGGAGGTGGAACTGTATAAAAAAGACATATTGACGGTACTGGGGGCCCAGGGGCTGATCCAAGGCCATGACGTGGTTTTAGATAAGGAGCCGATGGAAATCACCCACGCTGTCTATCTTGACGCCACCTGCACTGGCTGCTGGTATCCGGCCGCAAAAGTAAAGGAAACGGTGAAAAAAGGACAGAAGGTCGGGGAAATCAGGGACCTTTTCGGGCAGGTCCTGGAAACCTATTATGCTGATTTTGACAGCATGATTTTATTTGTCACCACATCTCTGGCCATCAGCCAGGGCGATCCGATTATTACTTATGGGATTTAGCTTCAGTAAAGGTATGTCAATCACTTATAATGCATCAAAAAGATCAGGCAAAAAAAGCGGAGGGATGTAAACGATGAAAAGCATTGACCATGAATTTTCTTTTGAAACCAACCTTCTGGAAGCGGGAGCGTACTTCAGACTGCCCGCCACCAACCCTGAGGCGCTGCCGATCCATCTCACCACCGCTCATAATGTGGAAGACCTGGACGACCTGCAAAAGAGATACGATGAGAAAGGGTTTTGCTATAATCGGAACCGGAATCCCAACCGGACGGCGTTGATTGAGCTGATGAATTACGTCGAGGGCGGAGAAGACTCTGTGGCCTGCTCCTCCGGAATGGCGGCAATTGCTTCGGCAATCATCGCCAACACCAAGGCAGGGGATCATATCCTGTCGGATAAGATCCTATATGGGGAAACCATCGAAATATTTACCGATATCCTGGAAAAATACCATGTCGAAACTACCTTTGTTGATTTTACCGACCTGGAGGAAATCAAAGCGAATATTAAACCCAATACGGTAATGTTTTATACCGAGACCGTATCCAATCCGCTGATCGGCGTACCGGATCTGGCGGCTGTCGCGGGGTTAGCCCACGATTGCGGAGCAATTTTTATTGTCGACAATACGTTTATGACAGGTGCCATCGTACGCCCATTGTCCTTTGGCGCGGATCTGGTTGTAAACAGCCTGACAAAGTTCGCAAACGGGCACAGTGATGCTGTTTGCGGCGCCGTTACCGGAAAAGCGGAGCTGATCAAAAAGATTTATCATCTGCAGGTGCTTTTAGGAACCCAGGCCGATCCGTTTACCTCATGGCTTACGATGCGCGGCATGCGCACATTGGAATTACGCGTGAAAAAACAATGCGAGAATGCCGCGGCCTTGGCGGCGGCTCTGGACAAATGCCCTCACGTAAAGGCTGTTTACCATTCCAGTCTGGCTTCCCATCCTCAGCATGAACTGGCCAAGCGTCAATTTGGCGGCTATTACGGCGGCATGCTGAGTATAGAGCTGCCGGAGGACCGGCAAAAGATGAACGCGTTTATGAGAAACCTGAAAATTGCGCACTATGCCATGACCCTGGGCGGATACCGGACTACCTTTGCCTACCCGCCCATGAGCTCCCACAGCGATATGACCAGAGAGCAGCGGATGGCCATCGGCATCTCGGACGGCCTGCTTCGCATATCCGTCGGTATAGAAAATACGAAGGATCTTGTGGGGGATTTCCTGAATGCATTAAACGTATATGCTTAAACTGTAAGAGTTGAAAAGAGATGAAAGAAGAGCCTCGGTATAAAGTCACCAGAGTCAAGCCTCCAAGTGTTAAAGAGAAAGGAGTCGGAAAATGAAAAAGTCGCTATCCCTGTGTTTAATTCTTATTTTGATTGTGAGCCAACTTTGCGCCTGCTCAAACACAACCGAGAATTCACAGTCTTCCGCAAATCCTCCGGAGGGCTCATCACAGCCGGTTCAGGATAATCTCAAGACAACGATGAAAATCGTTCGCGCGGCAGACAGTGATAGCATGGACCCTATTCTGATGAACTACAACGAGAGCATCTGGCTCTGTGATCTGCTGTACGATACTCTGCTTTCTCCCTCGGACGACGGTTCGGAGAACCTGAAGAACATGTGCGACGACTATTCTATCAGTGAAGACGGCAAAACATGGACGTTTAATCTTAAGAAGGGTCTTTGTTTTTCAGACGGTTCCGAAATCAAGGCCCAGGACTGGCTGGATACTTTTACACGGTTGAAAAATTCAAAAGAATCCATCTGGAACAGCCCGGTTGTTCCTGTAGTCAGCTTGAGCGCCCCTGACGATTATACGCTTGTCATAGAGTTGGAAGCGGCCCGGGCAGCCTTTGCGGCGGAAATCGGCTTATTCTCCATGTCCGTGCAATCCAAGGCTCATCACGAGGAATATATCGCCAAGGGCGGCGATCCCGCCGCATATATGCCGCTAAGCACCGGCCCTTATGTGGTAAAGGAATGGGTCCGCAGCGAGTATGTAAAGCTGGAAAAGAACCCTTATTATGCCGACAAGGACAAGATCTCCATTGAGGAGATCACTTTCATGGTGGTGCCTGACGATAATGCCCGGGTGACTATGCTCCAGGCCGGCGAAGCCGATGTGGTGCTGGACCTGCCCTACAGCATGCTGGACGCCCTGAAGCAAACTCAGGGAGTTACCGTCAAAGCCTTTGACGGCGCCATCTCCCGTTATATCATCTTTAATACGCTGGACGAAAAACTTTCAGATATAAAAGTACGGAAAGCGCTGCGCTCGGCTACCGATCAGGAGCAATTGATCAAGATGGTAACTTATGGCTATGCGGTGCCTGCTGCGTCTTACCTGCCGCCCGGCGATCTCTATCGTATCGACATTGCCGCCGACCCGTACGATATTGAGAAGGCCAAGGCGTTATTGGCGGAAGCGGGATATCCTGACGGCCTTGAGCTGGATATGTGGGTTCGCGCCGGAAACTCGGAATATGAGCAAATCGCCACCATCTTAAAAGAGCAGTGGGCCAAAGCCGGCGTTAAGCTGAATCTGACGACCATGGAAACGGCAGCTCTGGTGGAGCGGCAGGAAGAAATGCAGCATACGATGGTCATCGGCCGCTGGACAGAGGATATCAACGACCCGATTCAGTTAAGCGACTATTTCTGGAATTACCCGGTGACCCAGGGCTATTATACAGGCTGGAATGATCAGGAACTGCAGGCCCTCAGTCTGGCCAGCCAAACAGAGCTGGATACCGCTAAACGTGCGGAGATGTACAAGCAGCTTCAGGAAGCGCGTTATGAGTATTGCGCCGAATTAAGTCTTTATCACCCACAGTATGCGGTAGCGATTTCCGATCATGTACAGAACTTTGTACTGACTCCGCTGGGGAAATACCGTCTGGAAAACACCACAATACTTGCAGACTAACGATAGCTCTTGCCCGGGGGGATGGCGCGCTGCATACGCGCGCCATCCCCTAATGGGCCCGTCTTGAAAAGGAGTGTCTGCACTGATGAAAAGCTTGAACTATATACTAAAGCGAATTCTACAGATGATTCCTGTTTTTTTGATTGTTACCGTGCTGGTATTTTTGTTGATTCGCTTAATTCCGGGTGATCCCGCCCGGGTGCTGCTGGGAGAACGGGCTACGCCGGAAGCTGTTGCGGCAAAGCAGATAGCCATGGGGCTGGATAAACCTTTAATTACGCAGTATTGGATATTTCTCCAAGGACTTTTTCATTTCAATTTTGGCGATTCTCTTCAATACCGGATTCCGGTCATGGAATTACTGAAAGGAAAAATTCTTGTTACCGTAATGCTGACTGTGGTATCTTCTGTGTTTTCCATCCTGTTGAGTTTGACCCTGGGCTATCTTGCGGGAGCCAATAAAGATAAGATGCCTGATCAGGTTGTACGGATGTTTTCCTTACTGGGCCTGTCCACCCCCACATTTTGGGTCGGCATGGTACTTTTGATTATATTTGGGGTGAATCTGAAGTGGTTTCCGGTATCCGGCTGGGGAACTTCCTGGGGCCAGCATATTAAAAGCCTGATCCTTCCCGGCATTACCATGGCCATTTCCGTATCGGCGCTGATGGTGCGTAACCTGCGTAACAGCGTAGTGGACGTAAAAAATCAGGATTTTGTGGCATTCGCGGTCAGCAAGGGCTTGAGTGAGTGGAGAATCAGCCTGCGTCATGTTATCCGCAACGCGATGATTCCTACCGTTACCCTCTTTGCTTTAAAGGTTATCTATATGCTGGGCGGAACAGTGGTGATTGAAACCGTGTTTACCCTGCCGGGAGTAGGAGCCCTGCTGGTGAACAGCATACTCAGCCGTGATTACGCGGTGGTTCAATGCGTAGTGCTGCTCTTTGTCCTGGTGGTTGCCGCAATCAACCTGCTGACGGACATCCTGTATTCCGTGCTTGATCCTAGGGTCAAGCTGCAATGATTGGAGCATTGAGCATGAACAAAGACAAAAAGCTGCATATCTGGCGGCGGAGCCCGTCCTTTACCATTGGCTGCTGCATTGTATTGGTTTTTATCATTATCGCTCTGGTTCCGTCTTGGTTCACCCCAAAGGAGCCAACCACAATGAATCAGGCGGCAATGCTCAGCCCTCCTTCTGCCGAATATCCTTTTGGTACCGATAACTATGGCAGGTGCATCTACACCAGGGTAATCTATGGGACCAGGATCGATCTGGTCATCGGTGTAGGCGCTATGATTATTCCCCTGATTCTGGGGTCGGTCCTGGGCCTGGTTTCAGGGTATTACGGCGGCAGGATCGATACTGTGCTGATGCGGATACTGGATATATTCATGGCCTTTCCCTATATGATTCTGGCGATTGCCATCGTAGCGATCATCGGGGCCGGCACAAAGAGCCTGTTCATTTCCATGTGGCTGGTGGGCTGGAAAGAATATACCCGCCTGGTGCGCAGCGAGGTGCTGGTGGTTAAGAACATGGAATTCGTGCAAGCGGCTAAAACCCTGGGATATTCGGATTTACGTATACTTTTCCGGCATATCCTTCCCAATGTATTCAGCAGTTCTATCGTATACGGAGCTTCGGATATCGTGATGTGCATGCTTTCCGGAGCAGCCATGAGTTACCTGGGGTTAGGCGTCCAGGCGCCCACTCCCGAATGGGGCGCAATTATCTCGGGAGGGAAATTATATATGAGTACTGCGTGGTGGATCACGATATTCCCGGGGCTGGTCATGGCGCTGGCCGGCTTGGGCTTCAGCCTTATGGGCGACGGCCTGTCGGACCTGCTTCGTACCAAGGGCCGCTGAGCCAAAAGGGAAGGGGGGAATTTTATGGAACAACCGCAGGAGTATATTTTAGAGATTGAAGATCTCCATTTATATTTTGAAAAAAAGACCAGTACCGTAAAAGCGGTCAACGGAATCAGCTTTCGGCTTAAGCGGGGAGAAACCTTTGGACTGCTGGGCGAAAGCGGCTGCGGCAAAACGATGACCTGTAAAACCATACTTAAGCTGATTCCGGAAAACGGAAAGATAAAGAAGGGCTCTATCCGCTACAATGGCCAGGAAATATTAAATTTAAGCAACCGGGAAATGAGAAAGATCCGGGGCAAAGAGATCGGGATGATTTTTCAGGAGCCGATGACGGCCTTAAATCCTGTCCTCAAGATCCGGGAGCAGATTTTGGAACAATTTATTGAAACGAAAATGAGCAAGGAAGAAAAGGAAACCAAAGCCATTGAAATGCTGCGGCTGGTGGGGATCCCTTCGCCGGAAACCCGGCTGAACGATTATATCCATCAATACAGCGGCGGTATGCGGCAAAGAGCGATGATCGCCATCGCCCTGGCGGCGGGCCCAAAGATACTTTTGGCGGATGAACCGACCACGGCCCTTGACGTTACTATTCAGGCCCAGATCATCCAGTTGATTAATAGCCTTAAAGAAACCCTTGCCATGAGTATTATCCTGATTACCCATGATTTAGGGGTAGTCAGCCAGATGTGCGACAATGTGGCCGTGATGTATGCGGGTTATGTAATGGAGATGTCGGATACCCTGACCGTATTTTCCACGCCAAGGCATCCTTATACGGAAGGGCTGATGCATTCGCTGCCCAGGGATGAAAACGGGGACGAAGCCCTGGAACCTATCCAGGGAGCGCCGCCGGATTTGGAAAACCTGCCAAAAGGCTGTCCTTTTGCCGAGCGCTGCAAGTATGAAGAGAAAAAATGCCGGGAAGAGGTTCCCGGGCTGGTGCAGATCGCTCCCGGCCATTGGGTGCGCTGCTACTATTGGCAGAAGCTTGGCCAAGCCAAGGGCTTGATCGAAGTAAATCGTCCAAGGGAAGGGGGAAGGCCTGCGTGAACGCCTCCTGTGCTGAAGGAAATGTATTGCTAAGGACAAAGAATCTCTATAAGGTTTTTCCCCAACCAAGAACGATATTCGCTCAAATCGGACGGGTCCCTCCTAAGCTGCTTAAGGCGGTGGATCATGTCAGCCTAGATATCTATCAAGGGGAAAACCTGGGCTTGGTCGGAGAAAGCGGCTGCGGGAAAAGTACGCTGGCCCGTACGATGATCCGTTTGTATGATTGCGATGGCGGCAATGTCTATTTTGAAGGAAAGGATATTATGGCGCTGTCCGCCAAAGAGCTCCGCAAGGAAAGGAAGAATTTCCAGATGATCTTCCAGGATCCCTGTTCGTCGCTGAATCCGCGTATGTCGGTTATGGAGATCCTGAAGGAGGTTTATCTCTATCATGGGATATGTTCAAAGGCAGAGGCGGAAAACCGATGTCTGGAGTTGATGGAGATGACGGGGTTAAACCGTAATTTTGCCAACCGGTTCCCGGGGGAGTTCTCCGGCGGACAGCGGCAGCGTTTGGGAATTGCTCGTGCTCTGGCGTTGAGACCTAAACTGGTTATCGCCGATGAACCTGTCTCGGCTCTCGACGTTTCTATTCAGGCTCAGATCCTGAATCTATTGCTGGAGCTTCAAAAAAAGACGGGAATCACCCTGTTGTTTATCTCCCATGATTTACGGGTAGTGCGTTATGTAAGTCAGCGGGTGGCGGTAATGTATCTGGGACGGGTCGTTGAGCTTGCTCCTACCGAGGAGGTCTATAAGCACTCCCTGCATCCCTATACAGGCATCCTCCTTAAAGCCAATCCGGGCCTGGACCCCCGGAGCCGGAATCCTCAAGCTATTATCAAAGGGGATCCGCCCAGCCCCATCGACTTGCCCAACGGCTGCCGCTTTCATCCGCGCTGCCCTTACGGCATGCCGGCTTGCAGAGAAAAGGAGCCCCAACTGGAGGAAGCTTCTCCCGGTCATTACGTCGCCTGCCATTGCTTGAAAAGGTGAAATTTATTACAAACTTTGAGAGGGGAAAAATCAGATGCCTGTCAGCGTTGCGGCGTCCCTGTCCGGCTATATTGAAAAACTGGAATTTGAGCAGATTCCTTCCGAGGTAATCCAATATTTGAAACTGTTGATGACGGATGCTCTGGCCTGCATGATTTCCGGAGGCGAAACGGAGCCTTCCGGTATAATGCTGGATATTTTTGAAGAAATGGGCGGTAAAGAAGAGGTGACTGTGCCCGCTGCCGGGCGGCGCTTTCCGCTGCTCCACGGGATTTACTTAAACAGTGCCTTTGCCAATGCTCTTGATTTTGATGACAATAATCCGCTATGCACGGCAGGGCATCCATCGGCTACCGTGTTTCCCGCTGCTTTAGCCTATGCCGAGCGTAACGGGGCCTCGGGAAAATCACTGATGACCGCTCTTGTGGCGGGCTATGAGACCATGCTGCGCATCGGCAAGGCGGTGGAACCCACATGCCGGCGGATGATGGAGGTCAACGGATATTCCACGCAGCAAATTTTCGGCGCCATGGCGGCGGCCGGGAAGCTGCTGGGTCTGACTCGGGAGAAACTGACCTGGGCCTATGGTATAGCGGGCCTGACTGCTCCTGTCCCCGGCGTGCGCAAGGAAGGCCTGGATTACCGGGAGCGCCCTGCGGGCTGGGTAAAGAATAATTACGGCTGGGCGGCGATGGGAGGCGCTCTTTCTGCGGAAATGGCGGCCAGGGGTTTTGTGGGATGTCCTTACATTTTTGATGGAGATAAAGGATTTTGGATCATGGCCGGATCGGATCGCTGCCAGCCGGAGTGGTTCACCTATGAGCTGGGCAAACAATATTTGCTGCTGGAGATTGGCTTCAAGCCCTACGCTTGCTGCCGCTGGACCCATGCCGCCGTCGAAGCGGCGGAAGAGCTTGCGGCGGAACGGCCGTTTACGCGGCAGGAAATTAAGGCCGTACGCGTTCTGACTTTTGACGAGCCCTATTATAACTTGCGCGATCCGAAGCCGAAAAACCTCCTGGACGCTCAATTCAGCCTGCCACACACCGTGGCCCTGGCTTTATTGGGACGCTCGCCGGCCAAAGGACTGAATGCCGAAAACCTGATAGATACGGACATTTGCACCCTTGCTTCCAGCATTGAGATCATCCTGGATGAGGAAGCCAGTAAGGCTTATTGTGATCCGGTAAAGTCCAGGCAGTACGCGACGGTAGAGGTAGAGTTGCGATCCGGCGAGGTTTTGCGCCGGGAAGTCCGGCTGGCCCGGGGGGATTCCCAACGGCCGCTGAAAAAAGAGGAGATTTTGCAAAAGTATGAAACCTTGACTGAGCCCATTATCGGACGGCAAGGCGCAAGCCGTCTGCTTAAGGCGATCTGGAGTATGGAAGAAGTAGAAAATCTTTGCGATTTTTTCCGGAATTAAAGACAGATAAGGCGCCATTAACCGATTGTGACCGATCGGGAAATGTTTGACATTGATGAAAGAAAGTTGTATAATTTAGAAAACCGTTCTTAAATTCAGAACAAAATGCAAGGAGGAGAAGAAATGATTGGTGAGAAAGTTATTTTACGGGTAAGAATGTCTGCTGGTGAAGCCCATTATGCCGGCGAATTAGTAAACGGTTCCCATATTCTTGATTTCTGGGGGGACGTAGGCACCGAACTGGCTATCCGCCTGCACGGAGATGAAAGTCTGTTCCTGGGCTATGAAAATATCCGGTTTACCGCTCCGGTTTATGCCGGCGATTTTATGGAATATGTGGGCTGGATCGAAAAAGCCGGCAATAGTTCTCTGACCTGTAAATTTGAAGCTTATAAGTATATTACTCTGCCCAGGGATCCCAAGCTGGCGCTTTCAGCCGCCAACGTTTTGGCAGAGCCGGTCCTTTGCGCCGAAGGCACAGGTACGCTGGTGGTAAAGAAGGAATTTCAGAGAGGGCCCCAGGACCCTAAATATGTCAGATAGCGATATTCCTCCAAAGGAGTGAATATACCCTCCCTCAATCGAAGGAGGCGCCTTAGCAGAAGACGCCTCCTTCCCTCCCCTCTTCGGGCGGTGGAATATTCATTCCCGATAATACCCAAAAGATTCGCATCAATCAGAAAAGGATGAGAGCATGAATCAGGTGACAATAGATTTTGAACGCTGCAAAGAGTGCGGCTATTGCGTAAACTTTTGTCCCCGAAAGGCGCTGGCTATCGGCGGCGTCATTAATAAACGGGGCTATTATCCTCCGGTCTTCGAGGCGGAGAAGTGTATCGCTTGCGGAACTTGTGCCCGGGTATGTCCGGAAGGGGCCGTGGAAGTCATGAAGATGAGTTAGGAGGAGAACAGCAATGGGAGAGAAATTATTTATGCAGGGGAACGCAGCTATGGCGGAATCCGCGATTCGCGCAGGCTGCAAGTTCTTTTTCGGTTATCCCATCACCCCCTCCAGCGAAGTGCCGGAGTATTATGCACGGAAAATGAAAGAGCATCCTGAAGAGGGACTTTGTTTCGTGCAAGGCGAAACAGAGGTGGCGGTGTTTAATATGATCGCCGGGACGGCGGCCACGGGGCACCGGGTGATGACAGCTACATCAGGTCCGGGTTTCAGCCTGGGCCAGGAGGCTATGTCCTACATGGCGGCGGCGGACCTGCCGGCAGTGGTGGTGGAAGTGATGCGTCCGGGCCCGGCAGACGGAGAAATCCTGCCGGCTCAGGGGGATTACTTTCAGGCGGTGAAAGGCGGCGGACACGGCGATTATCATGTCTTGGTGCTGGCCCCTTACTCGGTCCAGGAGATGTGCGAATTGATCCAGGAATGCTTTGAGCTGGCGGAGAAATACCGAAACCCGGTGGTGCTTTTAAGCGACGCCCTGCTGGCTAAAATGCGGGAGAGCGTGGAGCTGCCGGGGGAAAAGGAAGCTCCGGCAGGCTTTGACTGGGCTTTACGGGGCTGCGGCAAAGGCAAGCCGCATATCTTTACCACCTGCGGCGACGGTCCGGCACAATGGGAAGCCTATAACCTGCGGCTCCAGAAGAAATTCCGGAAGATCAGGGAAAACGAAGAACGCTGGGAAAATTGGTACGTGGAAGATGCCCAGATCATCTTGGTGGCCTACGGCAGTATGGCCAGAATCGCCCTGGGAGCAGTGAAAATGGCCCGGGAAGAAGGAATCAGGGCAGGACTGATCCGGCCGATCTCCCTGTGGCCCTTTCCGGCAAAAGCCTTTGCGGGGCTGGATGACCGGAAGTTTCTGGTGACGGAGCTTTCGGCGGGACAAATGGTAGAGGACGTGAAGCTGACGGTAGCCCGTAAGGAAAACGTAAGCTTCTATGGCAGGCTGGGGGGCGCAGTGCCCAGTCCCAAGGAAATCCTGGAGAGAATCCGCGAGGCAGGAGGAAAATAAAACATGAAGACGATCTACAAACGGCCGGAAGTGCTGACCGAGGCCATCACCACCTACTGCGGAGGCTGCGGCCACGGAATCGTAAATAAACTGATGGCGGAGCTGATCGACGAGCTGGGGCTGAAGGAGCAAGGAATTCTGGTATGGCCCATCGGCTGTTCGGTATACGCGGATAAATATTATAAAATGGACGCGATCTGCGCTTTGCATGGCCGGGCGCCGGCCCTGGCCACAGGGATTAAGCGGGCCCAGCCGGAAAACTTTGTGCTGGTCTACCAGGGCGATGGGGATATGGTATCCGAAGGCATGTCGGAGATCATGCATGCGGCGGTACGCAGCGAAAAGTTTACGGTGATTTTCATTAATAACGCCATTTATGGCATGACCGGCGGACAGATGGCCCCCACCACTCTTTGGGGACAGAAAACCTCCACCTCCCCCTATGGCCGGGAAGAAGCCACCTCTGGCTATCCGGTAAACATGGCGGAGATCATGGCGGGAATGCCCGGCGTGTGCTATAGTGAACGGGTAACGGTGAATACGCCGCAGCGGATCATGGCTTGTAAAAAAGCGCTGAAAAAAGCCTTTCAGCTGCAGTTGGGAGGCCGGGGTCTGAGCTTTGTGGAAGTGCTTTCGCCATGTCCCACAGGCTGGAGCAAAAAGCCGGTGGACGCTCTGAAATGGATAGACGAGTATATGATTCCCATTTATCCCTTGGGCGTGTTTAAGGATGCCGGGGAGGTGAAGGGAGAATGAAACAGGAGATGTTGTTTTCCGGGATCGGCGGCCAGGGCATCATGATGCTGGGGGAGATCCTTTGCAACGTGGCGGTGGCGGCTGGATACAAAGCGACTTTCGCCCCCTTCTACGGCCAGGAAAAACGCGGCGGCCGGACCATGTGTCATGTGGTGATCGCCGACGGAATGGAAAGTCCCATCATTTCCAAGGCCAAAGTCATGCTGGTGATGGATGAGAAGTCCCTGGCGGACTTTCAGCATATGATGGCGGCCGACGGGACGCTGATCGTCAACAGCTCGATGATCGCTCTGGAGCCTGCCTGTACCTGCGGCGCGGTAAAAAAAGTCCCGTTCTACGAATTAGCCGCGGAGCTGGGGAATTCTAAGACGGCCAATATGGTGGCTCTGGGTTACCTGATGAGGTATTTGCCTTTCCTGAGCCTGGAAGCGGTGGCCGGGGAAGTGAAAGAAGCCTTCAAGGCAAAGCCCAAGGTGGTGCCGCTGAACGTAAAAGCCCTGGAGCTGGGGTACGGCTACGAAAAGTAAAACGGCAAAGCACTGCCGGAAGAAATCATGAGAGGTGAGAAGGATGAGATTACCAAAGGCAATATCTTTTGACAATTTCGGAACGATCATCGACTGGGAAGGCGAGATCCAGAAGTATTTCAAGGGGTTTATGGAAAAGAAAGGCATCGAAGGGATTCAGCCCAAGGAGTTGCAGCGGCGCTGGGAAGAGATTCAGTTTGTGTACATTCAGGTGAAATATTTGCCCTACATCCAGGTACTGAAAGATACCATGGCAATGACCTGCCGGGAATACGGCTTTGATTTTACCGATCAGGACGGTGAGGAATTCGCGGAGTCCATGGGAAAATGGCAGCCCTTTCCGGATTCCAAGGCGGCCCTGGAAGAACTGAAAAAATATACCAGGATCACGCTGATTACCAATACCGATAATGAGATCATCAAAGAATCGGTGAAGCAGATCGGTGTAGAGTTCGACGATATCGTGACGGCGGAGATGGCGGGGGCCTATAAGCCCAGCTACAAGGGATTCTATCTGTCCCAAAAGAGGCTGGGGCTGACGGAAAAAGATATCCTGCACGCAGGCTTCGGGTTTAAGTATGATATCACGCCGGGCAGCCGTCTGGGCTATGAGACCTGCTGGGTGAACCGCCAGGGCGAGGCCAGACCCTTAAACATCAGGGAAACCTTCATGGTAGGGGATTTGAAGACCCTGGCTAAGTTGATCAAGCTGGCGGCCATCGAGGAGAAAGAAGGCAGATAGATGAAGGTCGTACTCACCGATTGCAGCTGGAATTCCTATGACGTAGAGATAAAGCATCTGCCCCCCGGCGCCGAAGTGGTTTGCGCCCGGCTCAGCACCGAAGAAGGCCTGATCGGGGCCTGTAAGGATGCGGACGCGGCCATGTGCGAATACGCGCCTTTTACCCGCCGGGTAATGGAGGCTTGCCCCAAGCTGAAAATTATTTCCGTCACCGCCATCGGCGTGGACTGCGTGGATACGAAGGCGGCCCGGGAGTTGGGGATTGCCGTAGCCAACGTACCCAACTACTGCGCCTATGAGGTGGCCGACCATGCCATGGCCCTGATGCTGGCAGCCCTGCGCAGCGTCGTCCACTATGAACGCAAGGTGCGGCAGGAAATCTGGGACATCAACGACGGGCCCAGGCTGTACCGGATTCATGGGATGAAGCTGGGCCTGTTGGGGTTTGGGAAGATCCCCCAGATGGTCAGCCGGCGGGCTAAGGGCTTTGGCATGGAAGTGATCGCCTATGATCCTTATCTGCCGCCTGCGGTGGCCAAAGAGTATGGGGTAGAACTGGTGGAGCTGGACCGGATCCTGGAGGAATGCGACGTGATTTCCTGCCATCTGCCTCTTTTGCCTGCCACCGCCGGCAGCATCAACCTGGACCTGTTCCGGAAGATGAAGAAAAAGCCCTTGTTTATCAATACCTCCCGGGGTAAGGTGGTAAACGAGGAGGATCTCTGCACGGCTTTGCGCCAGGGGCTGATCCGGGGGGCGGCGTTAGACGTCATCGCCAGCGAGCCTGCCGATTTTTGCAGTGAAATCTTTACCTTTGACAATGTGATCATCACTCCTCACGCCGCCTTCTATTCGGAAACGGCCCTGGAGGAGGTGCGCAGAAGGTCCGCCCAAAACATTACAGGCTTTTTCAGTAATGATCTGAGCGGCGTGAGCCTGATTGTAAAGCCATAGCAGCGTGACAGGGGGCAGGCAGGAGGCAAAGCCTGCTTTTTACCGCCTCCCGGCAAATAAAGAATTCAAGGAGGAGATCACTATGGAAACGAACTTCGGCACCAAGCTGACTCACCTGGGAACAGAATTGAAAAGCGGCCAGGTGGGCCGTCCCAAAATCGCTCCGATTGTGATGAGCGCCGCCTATTTTTTTGACGAGCCCAACAATCTGGAAGCTTCACTGCGTCATGAAATCGCCGATTATAACTATGGCCGGGGCGGCAACGCCACCAACGACTGCGCCAGGGAGATTCTCACGGCCATTGAAGGGGGAGCCGCCGCCCAGGTTTTTGCCACCGGCATGGGGGGCATCTCTCTGACCCTGATGTCTCTTTTATCTGCCGGGGATCATATCATTTTAAGCAGCATCGTCTTTGGCGGCACCTATAATCTGCTGATTAATAAATTGCAGAAAAAATATGGGGTGGAAGTATCCATTGTAGATTTTCGGACGGAAAACCTGGAAGGATATTTCAAACCCAATACAAAAGCTGTCTATATGGAAACCATCAGCAATCCCATGCTGGATGTAGTGGATATGCGAAAAGTGGCGGAGACCGCCCATAAGCATAATGCCCTGCTGATCGTAGATAACACCTTTGCCACCCCGGTGGTCTGCCAGCCCTTATCCCTGGGGGCCGACCTGGTGGTATACAGCGCCACGAAATTTATGAACGGCCACAGCGATATTTTAGCCGGTGCGGTCATCGGCAAAGACGCCGGGATCATGGCTCAGATCGAGGAGGACGGGCATGTGTTCGGCCCCACCATGAGTCCCTTCGATGCCTTCCTCTTTACCCGCAGCCTTAGGACCCTGGAACTCCGGGTCCGGCAGCATTCCCTGAACGCCATGCAGCTGGCCCGGTACTTTGAGGCAAATCCCAAGGTGGTGGATGTACGTTATCCCGGACTGGAAAGCTCGCCTTACCATAAAATTGCCCAAGCCCAGTTTAATAACGGCCTCTACGGCGGCATGGTCAGCATCGACGTAGGAAGCTATGAGAAGGCCAAGGAAGTGATCCGGAACTTCAAGCTGGTAAAACTGGTGGCCAGCCTGGGCTGCCTGACCACCACAGTATCGGATACCCGGACCTCTCACAGCGGCATGAAGGCCGAAGAAAGGGCGAAAGCCGGCATCGGCGACGGAGTCCTGCGGGTTTCCGTAGGTTTGGACAATGCCGAGGATGTCATTGCCGATTTCGCTCAGGCCTTGGAGAAAATCTGATGATCGCGGTCAGTATCGATCCGGCGTTGAAGGAGGTCTGTCCTGCCTTGACCTTAGGCTGTATTCAGGCAAAGGTCAAGGTGGAGAAGAGCCCCCGGGAGCTTCTGGAAACCTTGCAGGACCAGACGAAAACCTTGGCTGCGGCACTGGCTTTGGAGGAAATCGGCTCCAATGCCCAGCTTACCGCTTCCCGTGAAACCTATAAGCGGCTGGGGAAAAACCCCAGCCGCTACCGGAATTCGGCGGAGGCCCTGCGCCGCCGGATCGTCCAGGGAAAGGGCCTTTACTTCATCAATAATGTTGTGGACGTAAATAACCTGATCTCCCTGAAAGCGGCGATCTCGGCGGGGTCTTACGACCTGATGGGGATCAGAGGTCCGGTAATATTCAGCATAGGAAAATCAGATCAGCACTATAAAGGTATCGGCAAGGATCTGATCAATGTGGAAAATCTGCCGATCCTGGTAGACGAGCTGGGGAACTTCGGCAGCCCTACCAGCGATTCCGAGCGGGCCATGGTTACCGAAAAGGCCAAAGAGATATTGATGATCCTGTTTGCTTTTGGGGGAGAGGCGGGCCTGAGGAGTTATCTTGAGGAAGCCGCCGTTTTATTGGAAAAATACGCGGCAGCAAAGGAAATGGAAATCCGCATAATCCGCTAAAAAAGGGTTGAACAAGGATGGCTATGATCACCAGGTGATCGGAGCCATTTTTGTTTCCGCCTTAGCGAGGGAACCTATGTTTTTGGATACCCTTCTGGAGCGATATTGTTCCATCAACGCAATGGCGCCAAAAGAATATGCCGATATTAAACGCCCGCCGGCCAGGAAACTCTACCGTAACGCCTTTGCGATTTCCTGGCCCGCAGCGATGGAGGCGGCTTTGGTTTCTCTGGGCAATTCCATCGACACCGCGGTGGTGGGTACCTTGGGGACCGTGGCGATGAACGCGGTGGGGATTACCAGCCAGCCGCGCTTGATCGTCCAGTGCTTTATTTTGGCGCTGAATATTGGCGTGACCGCCGTGATCGCCCGATATAAAGGGGCGGAGGACCGGGAGGGCGCCAATCGCTGCTTAAGGCAGGCCATTTTTTTGGGCCTGTTCGTCTCCCTGATCCCGGTTTTAACGGCGGGTATTTTTGCAAGGCCTCTGTTGGTTTTTGCCGGGGCTTCCCCGGAATATCTGGCCGCCTCCGTTTCCTATTTCCGGATTATGCTTACCGGATTGTTTTTTTATTGTGTGGGGCTTACGATATGCGCAGCTCAACGGGGCGTCGGTAATACCAAAACCTCTATGGTGGCCAATATCAGCGCCAATTTGGTAAAAATTCTGCTGGCGTATTCGCTGATCGGCGGGCATTTTGGCCTGCCGGCCCTGGGCCTGACCGGGGCAGCCGTAGCCGCTATGCTCAGTTATTTGCTGGGCTTTATGGCGGCGCTGGCTTCGGTTTTGCGCAAAGACAGTTATATCAATCTCCGGAACCGGCTGCCCTGGAAATATGATCCGGCTTATGGGGCCGGCATTGTCAAGGTGGGAATCAGCGCTTTATGCGAGCAGTTTTTTTTGCGCTTTGGCATGCTGATCTATATCCGGCTGGTCTCGGGTCTGGGGACGGTGGCCTACACGTCCTATATCATTTGCGACAGCGTACTGGCTATCGCTTATAGTATCTGCAATGGTCTGAGCTCCGCGGCCTCCGCCCTGGTGGGCCAGTCCCTGGGGGCGGAGCGGAGAGACCTGGCGGTGATTTACGGGGGCATCAGCCAGCGGCTTTGCTTTACGATTTCCCTGGGCTTTGCCCTGATCTACGTGCTGGGCCGAAATCAGATCATAAAGATTTTTTCCCAGGATCCCCTGGTCATCAAACTGGGCTCAACGATGATGCTGATGGTGGCTGTGGTTTCCCTGATCCAGTCTTATCAGTCGATTTACTCCGGCTGCCTGCGGGGAGCCGGCGATACAAAATATGTGGCGTATATCTCTTTGATCAGCCTGGCGATCCTCAGGCCGATTATCTCCTGGGCCTTATGCTATCCTCTGGGCTTAGGCGTTTTAGGGGCCTGGATCAGCATGGCCTTGGACCAGCTGGGGCGCCTCCTGTTGCTGCGCCGCCGTTTTCAAAGCGGCAGCTGGCTGAAGCAGCAGCTTTAATCGGGAATCTCCGTAACAAGCTGCCGCCGGCATTCGAAAGAAGGCCGCTCTTCCCGGACGTTTCCAGGCTCTCGGCCCCTTGCCTTCCGGTGTTATAATGGTATTGGTTTTGGAGAGAACGGGATAATCAGGAGGGCTGGCTATGGAAAGCGAGTTAAGCGGCAAAGAAGAGCTTTACGCCGAAGAGGTGCAGGAAGAGGCCAGGGAACTGCTCTGCGCCCTGGGACGAATCCCCGCCCCTTCCTGTCACGAGGAAGAACGGGCTCAATTTGTAAAGGACTGGCTGGAGGATCAGGGGGCCGAAGGCCTGTATATCGACGAAGCGAAAAATGTGATTTATCCTTATTTCTGTGCCGGCGCAACGGAAATAACGGTGTTTATGGCCCACCTGGATGTGGTTTTCCCGGATACTGAAGAATTGCCGCTACGCTGCCAGGGAGGCCGGATCTACGCGCCTGGCATCGGCGACGATACCGCCAATCTGGTGAACCTTTTACTGGCGGCCAGATATGTGATCAAAGAAGAGCTGAAGCCAAAACGCGGCAGAGGCGTGCTCTTTGTGGCGGATTCCGGTGAGGAAGGGCTGGGCAACCTGAAAGGCTGCAAAGCGGTGATGCGGCAATATGGTCCTCGGGTGAAAGAATTTGTCTCCTTTGACTGCTATTTGGGCCGGTGCATCGACCAGGCGGTAGGGTCTCACCGCTACAAGGTAACGGTGCGCACCGAAGGCGGCCATTCTTATGCCAACTTCGGCAACCAAAGCGCCATCGCCTGCCTGGCCGCCATGGTGCAGGAGCTTTATGCCAAAGAGCCTCCCAAAAAGGCCAAGACGACCTATAATGTAGGGGTGATCCAGGGAGGGAGCACCATAAATTCCATTGCTGAAGAGGCCTCTATGCTGTATGAATTCCGCTCCCTGGATCAGGAGTGTCTGGCGGAAATGGAAGAGTACTTTCAGGGACTGGCGGCCGCCTGGCAGCGGCGGGGGCTGAAAATTGAAGTGGAGACCATTGGTCTGCGCCCCTGCGGCGGCAGCCCGGACCGGGAAAAGCTGGCGGCCCTGACCGCCCGGCATTGCGCCATCCTTAAGCGGTATTACGGCGGCAGGATTGTGGTGGAAGCGGGATCCACCGACGCCAACATTCCGCTTTCCCTGGGAATCCCGGCCAATACCGTCGGCACGGTGGCCGGCGGCGGCGCTCATACCCGGGGGGAATGGATCGAGACAGCCAGTCTTTTGCCGGGGCTGAAGGTGGCCCTGACCTGCGTCCTGGCGGCCTTCCAGCGATAAGGTCCTTTTGGCAAGCTGTTTTGCCGGGACAAGAACATTTTCTATTGGATTGGAATACAGTACAACATGACGAAAATAGCGAATTTCGTCAAAAATAGAGAAAATGAGGAGTAGCATATGAGTTTTCGCTTTTCCAACGACTGGATGTGGGGAAGATCCTGCCGTTACCACAGGCAGGATTGGTATGGTTGGTACTGCGTGCCTTGCTGGTGCTGTTGCCGCTATTGGTAATTGCGGAGCCACAGGGCCGGCGATTTAACCCCCGGGCTTTCGGCGGGAACGGCGGTCCGGTCCGGCGGCAGCGCGGAGAGGACAGGTAAAAACAAAAAGCGCACCAAAGGCTGAAAACCTTGGTGCGCTTAAGTTTCAAATGGCGTGCCCAGAAGGATTCGAACCTTCGACCCCTTGATTCGTAGTCAAGTACTCTATCCAGCTGAGCTATGGGCACGTACGTGGCGGAGAGAGAGGGATTCGAACCCTCGATACAGGATTATCCCCGTATAATCGCTTAGCAGGCGACCGCCTTCAGCCGACTCGGCCATCTCTCCAACGCAATTCAATATTATATGTTAAACACCAGATGTTGTCAAGATATGCAACGGAAAAGAATAGTGAGTATATCGCACAATCCTCCTTTAAAAAGGTAAATTGCGCCCCTGGAATAGGGGGTGGAATTTACTTTTTTTAAGGACGGAATATCAGAAAACCCTGCAATCCGCATATTTGCGGATTGGTTTTTATGGCCAAAATATGTTACAATATATTA
Source organism: Peptococcaceae bacterium (assembly GCA_034927285.1). Taxonomy (GTDB): domain Bacteria; phylum Bacillota; class Peptococcia; order DRI-13; family UBA5745; genus JAYFQF01. The sequence continues at coordinate 73,440 of JAYFQF010000014.1, read as the reverse complement.
ATTATTAATTTGATCTCGAAGTAAATGACCGCCCGTGGGACAGCGGCGGCTGTTTCTTCCGGAGAAGAATCTGGTACTGTAAATATATAATCGAGGTGATGGAATGAACGAAAAACTAAAAGAAAAGCTGAAAGAAAAGATATCGGAGTCCTTGTCTTCGGTATTGCCGATTACGGCGATCGTGCTGCTGATGAGCTTTACGGTAACCCCTATGCCGGTGGGAACGCTGATTCTGTTTTTATTGGGAGCTTTCCTGCTGATTGTCGGCATGGGCTTTTTTTCCTTGGGCGTGGATATGGCCATGCTGCCCATCGGCGAAGGCATCGGCGTGGAGATCACCAAAACCAAACGTATCGGCATTGCCCTTTTGGGCTGCCTTATCACCGGCTGCATCGTTACCATTGCGGAGCCGGATCTCCAGGTTTTAGCCAATCAGGTGCCGGCGGTGCCCAACATGACTCTGGTTTTGGTGGTATCGGCAGGCGTAGGCTTTTTCCTGATGGTAGCTCTTTTGCGTATTTTATTCCGGATCAGACTGTCCCATATGCTGATCGGATTTTACGCTGTTGTTTTTTTACTGGCTGTGTTCGCGCCGGCGGAGTTTATCGCCGTGGCCTTTGACTCCGGCGGCGTGACCACAGGTCCGATTACCGTTCCCTTTATCATGGCGTTGGGCATCGGCATGGCCATGCTCCGAAGCGATAAGGATTCCCATGACGACAGCTTCGGTCTGGTGGCTTTGTGCAGTATCGGACCTATCCTGGCGGTGCTTTTACTGAGCCTGTTCTATGACATATCCGCGGCGGAGGTGACGCCGGTTCAAATTCCGGAGATCCTGACTACTCAGGATGCCTCGCTGCAGTTTGCCGCCGGGCTGCCGGCCTATATTAAGGAAGTATTGGTGGCCCTTTTGCCGGTCCTGCTTTTGTTCTTAGCGTTTCAATTCCTGACCAGGCGGTTTCGGGGAAATTCCCTGGCCCGGGTCATGGTGGGTCTGGCCTATACCTATATCGGCCTGGTGACCTTTCTTACGGGGGTAAATGTAGGCTTTATGCCTGCGGGAAATTATATCGGCAGGCTTTTGGCTACTTCAGGCCATGAATGGCTTCTGGTTCCCCTGGGTATGCTGATCGGCTATTTCCTGGTTTCCGCCGAACCGGCGGTCCATGTGCTGACCAAGCAGGTGGAGGAGATCTCCAACGGCGCCATCAGCGCCAAATCATTGTACAAGGCGCTTTCCCTGGGCATGTGCTGCTCTGTGGGCCTTGCCATGCTGCGTTTACTGACCGGGATCTCCATCTTCTGGTTTTTGGTCCCCGGCTATGCCATCGCTTTGGTGATGACCTTTTTTGTGCCCAGGATTTTTACCGCTATTGCCTTTGACTCCGGCGGCGTGGCCAGCGGTCCCATGACCGCCACCTTTCTTTTGCCCTTTGCCATGGGCGCCTGCGAGGGCCTGGGCGGAAATATACTGACCGACGCTTTCGGTATCGTGGCCATGGTGGCCATGACGCCCCTGATCGCGATCCAGATCCTGAGCTTTGTCTACAAACGCCGGATGCAGACTCAAGCCGAAGGGGGCCGGAGCCTGGATGAACTGGCCGAAAATATCATCTACTATGAGGAGGACTTCTGATGGATATGCTGAAAAAGGAGCCGTTGCGCCTGCTGGTGGCTATCGTGGACCGGGGCCGGGGAACCGTCATCTCCGAGCTTTGCCAGCGGAATCATGTGGAACTGAACTATATCTGCTTCGGCAAAGGCACAGCCAATTCGGAAATCCTCAGCCTGCTGGGGCTGGGCTCCAGCGAAAAGGATCTGGTAGTCAGCGTGATTCCCGACAGTAAAATCCCCTTGGTGCTTTCCAGTATCAGTATGCGGATGAATATGCAAAATCCGGGCAGAGGCATCGCCTTTACTCTGCCGATTTCCGGGATCAACGCCTTGGTGGCAAAGCTTTTGACCCAAAAAAACGAAGACGGCAAAGAGGAACTCAAACCGGAAAGACGAAAGGTGGGAGATTTTATGAAATTCAGCGTGGTGGTGGCGGTTTATAACTCCGGCCATTCCGATAAAGTTATCGAAGTAGCCAAGGCGGCGGGAGCCACCGGCGGCACGATCATCAATGCCCGGGGCGTAAATAAGAATTGCGAAGAAAAATTTTTCTGCCTGTCCATTCAGGAAGAAAAGGAGATCCTGGCTATTCTGACGCCGGATGAGGCGAAAAAGCCGATCATGGAGGCGCTGAACCGGGAGTGCGGGCCGAAGAGCGAAAGCCAGGCGCTGGTTCTTTCCCTGCCGGTGGAGGACATCGCAGGCATTTAAGCCATAAGCGATTTTACAGACGAAAAAAGCCGGCGGCAAATGCCCCGGTTCGATAAGGATATTTTCAGTTTTTAGATTTGCCGTAGGATTTTAAGTCCTACGGCTTTTCTCGCCTATTCCTGCACGCAATGAAAAAGCGATAGTTTTTAATGAGCAGCAATCCACTCCCAAACGGATAAGCAAAGCATCTGAGGGTATGCGGGAGCTCGACGATTTACCGAAAGAAGTGTTATACGGTTAATTGCATAAAATTCTAGCCTTCCTTAAATATGATTGCATAATCTTGACAGCCCTTTTCGGCTGATATACATCCCTGGTTGTGCTCAAAGAATTTCAGGTCGATACGGTTAAACTGGATGGCTCGTTGGTAAAGGACATTGTAGATAACAGCAGCAGCCGGGACATTGCATCTTCTATTCTGTCCCTCGCAGAAAAAGGCAGAAGGAGGACTGCTAATGCTCCGCGGCTTTTAAAAGATCAAAGCGGTCTGCCTAAGGGATGACAGACCGCTTTAATCATAGGAGATAGTTGGGAGTTAGATTGAGAGATTGAATTTTAATAAAGGGAGTTTCGTTAGGGGATTAAAAGGGAGTTGTTGAAAAGCTTGATTTTATATGATCGGCGTGGTTTCCTCGCCCTGAGACTGGAAGGCGCCGCCATTGCCCAAACAGAAAATAGTGATTGCCGCAAATAAAGCCAATAAAATGTTTGCATCCATGATTTCTGTAGTTCTCCTCTCCTTTTGCTGTAATATCCCTCAAGGGCCGTTTCCCTTGACTTGAGTTTATTATAGCCGGGATATATGTAGATTTTGTGTCCAAAAACTTTCATCTTTGTGAACATTCCCTTTAGAGAACATTAATTTTTCATCGGCCTTCCGCCCCGGAATCCGGTTTAATCTTCCAGGAATTCATGATAAAATGAAAATAGCGGATTTTGTCGGCAGCCGACTCTTGGGGGCCTGAAAAAGGTTAAGGATTCTTTGGCTGAAAACGGAGCCGGTAATGATTTTATCGGCAGATAAAGGAGGTCCTCTATGGATAAGAAAGCGTATTTTAAATTGAGTTACGGACTTTTTGTGGTAGGGACGGAAAGCGGAGGCCGGACAAACGGCTGCATTATCAATACCGCCGCTCAGGCCACTTCCGAACCAGGCCGGATGGTGGCTACCATGCTGAAGTCCAATCTGACCACAGAGCTGATCCTGGCCAAAGGCAGCATGACGATTTCTGTTATCGGCATGGACTGTCCCATGGAAACCATCAAACATTTTGGTCTGACCAGCGGACGGGAAACGGAGAAATTCGCGCCGGACTGCACCAGGGATCAACTGGGTAATCCTTACATCGAAGAGGGAATGACCGCGCGTTTTTCCTGCAAAGTGGCGGAGACCCTGGATTTGGGCACTCACTATCTGTTTATTTGCGAGGTGACGGACTGCCTGATGCTTTCCGCCCGGGAGCCGATGACCTATGCTGATTACCGGGCCCTGAAATCCGGAAAGAAACCTGCCGCCCAACCGGAACAAGCCGCCGCCGCAGCTTCCCGGGCTAAGCCCGTCAGGCGCTGGGTCTGCTCCGTCTGCCATTATGTCTACGACGGGGATACCCCCTTTGAGGAACTGCCCGATGATTGGAAGTGCCCCATCTGTAAAAGGGGCAAAGAAGTATTCGTTCTGGAAGAGTAGGCAAAAGGGCCGGGGCCCTTTTTGCTCTGTAAAAGACCCGGAAGAACCCCCAGGGAAGAAAAAACCGTCGGCGGGCCTAAGACACCGGCGGTTTTTCTTAAAGTCTGGCCCCTTCATCGCCAAAACTGATGAATACATGAGAATTTCATTAAGAATTGTTCCCCTGATCATGACTGTAGTGATAATATAGAAACTGTAAATTTTATCGAAAGGCGATGAAGATGAAAAGTAATTCAGAATGCTGGAAAGAAGGCTTTAAAGACGGGATTCCCATCTGTCTGGGCTATATTGCCGTCTCCTTTACTTTCGGTATCATGGCCCGAAACGCCGGGCTGACAACTTTTCAGGCTGTACTGATTTCCGCCGTCAATGTAACCTCCGCCGGACAGTTTGCCGGGCTGGGACTGATCACCGCCGGCGCCGCTTATATGGAAATGGCTGTCACCCAGTTTGTGATCAATCTGCGATATTGCCTGATGTCCTGCTCCCTTTCCCAAAAGCTGGAGCCGGAAACCTCCGTGGCGCGGCGGCTGTTGATGTCCTTTGGCATCACCGACGAAATCTTCGGCGTTTCCGCCGCTTTTGAGGGCCGGCTGAACCCCTTTTACACCTACGGAGCCATCTGTGTCGCTTTGCCGGGCTGGGTGCTGGGGACTTTTTTAGGCGTGGTTTCCGGCAATATTTTGCCGGAGCGGATCTTAAGCGCCCTGGGTGTGGCCCTTTACGGCATGTTTATTGCCATCATCATTCCGCCTACCAGAAAAAGCAGGGTATTGGGCGGGCTGGTGCTGGCTTCCATGGCCATGAGCTTTTTATTTGCGCAAATTCCCTTGCTCAGCCGGATTTCCTCAGGCTTTAAGATAATCATTCTGACGATTCTGATCGCCGGCGTGGCCGCTCTGCGCTATCCGGTAAGCGAGGAGGCGGCCGATGAGCGGTAATTTATATATTTATGTCCTGATCATGGCGGCGGTCACTTATCTGATCCGCATGCTGCCTTTGACCCTGATCCGCCGGGAAATAAAAAACGTATATATCCGTTCCTTTTTATATTATGTGCCTTATGTAACCTTGGCGGTAATGACTTTTCCGGCGATTTTGTCCGCCACAAAAGTTTTTTGGTCTGCTCTGGCGGGTTTTTTGGTAGCGGTGATTCTGGCTTACCGGGGCGGCAGTTTATTCAAGGTTTCCATTTCCTCCTGCCTGGCCGTCTTTTTGGTGGAGTTGTTTTTTTGATAGGGAAAAAATGTTTGACGAAGGTTTTCCCGGCCTTTCCCCGGCGTATAATTTCCTCCATTTTATAGATACTAGATTTATCAGCAGTAGAGAAGATAAATGTAAAAGCTGTTAAATGGAGGAGTTTTTATGAAAGCAACAGGAATTGTCCGTCGGATTGATGATCTGGGCCGGGTAGTAATACCGAAGGAGATTCGCCGTACATTACGGATTCGCGAGGGAGATCCTTTAGAGATTTTTGTGGACAGAGAAGGGGAAGTTATCCTGAAAAAATTTTCCCTGATCGGGGAACTGGGCGATTTCGCCAAGGAATACGCCGAATCGTTATATGAGGCCACCGGCCATATGGCAATCATTTCCGACCGGGATCAGACGATTGCCGTGGCGGGCGCATCAAAAAAAGAGTTTTTGAATAAACCTATCGGCAGCGGTGTGGAGCGGGTGATGAGCGACCGGCGCTCTCTGTTGATGAATCAGCCGGGAAACAATTCCGCCGCCGCCATTTGCGAGGGCGACGAACGCGAAGGCCGGTATAACGCAGTGGCTCTGGCTCCCATCGTATCCGAGGGCGATCCTATCGGCGCCGTAATTTTGGCCAGCCAGGAAAACAACGTAAAGTTCACGGAAATGGAGCTGAAGCTGGTGGAAACCGCCGCCGGTTTTCTGGCCAAACAAATGGAACAATAAGGGACGGATTTCTTCCGCCGGCCTCCTCCCTATGGGGACGGAGGCTTTTATATTTTATCCCGGCTTAGTAAAGGTCAAACTTTGTAAACCAAGGATTAATTTTTGAAGATCTGGCTGGATCTGGACGAAATGGAGAAACTTTCTTAGGAGAAAATCCGTCATTATGATATAATGGAGCATAATGAATTGCATCATGACTCACCGCCCGCGGCTGGCCGCGCGATAATCAGGAATAAAAGAGCGGCCCGAAAAGACAGACAGCGGCGCCGGAGCATGAAGCGTAGGTTTATGCTAAATTGAGCGTATCGTCTAAATCTGTTGAGAAATGCGAAAATAAAGATAGGGTATTGAAAGGGGAAGGGTTATGAGAAAAAAGGTATCGGCGATTTTGTTGACGGCGCTTTTACTGCTTGGGCTGCTGCCCGGAGCGGCTATCGCTGCGGATAACAGCGTATCGAATGTAAAAGTGGAGGTCTCCAGAAACACGGTAAAGGAGAACAGCGAGTACAAAATCACCTTTAACTCCAATAAAATCATGACGGGCGGGCTGGATACCATCAGCATCAGATTCCCCTCTTCATACAGCTTCAAGTCCAGCTGGCAGGCCGGTTATGTAGATATCAACGGCGAGACCAGCGGCGGCGTGGATTATTCCAAAAACACACTGACCATCCTTTTGCCGAAAAAACAGAATATTTATGGCGGCCAGCCGGTGACGGTGACCCTGGCCAGTGGGATAATGGTTAACCCTGAAGATAAGGGGGATTATACCTTAAGTCTGTATACCTCCCAGGAGACCAACCCGGTGACTTCCGAGGCCTTTACGATCTCCGAGTACCTTTACAGCGACGGCGTCTCTATCCCTCATGTGAGCTTTGAACGGGTAAAGGGTTATGCCCCTCACCAGATGACTATCGAATTCTCCACAAACCTGAAGGGACAGATCTACGGCGGCGGCAGCGATCAGATCATCCTTACTTTCCCTAACCAGTTCAAGCTGCCCGCCAGTATTGCGGCTTCCAAGATCACTATTAATGGCACCCAGCTCAGCGATGTGACCCCGGTGGTCACGGGCCAGCGGCTGATCATTCCTCTGCCCAGCAGCGTCATTATTCCCGGCAGCTATCCGGTGAAGATGGTTTTTGCTCCCGACTGCGGGATCACCATTTCCAAAAATGCCGATAAAGTGACGCTGACGGCGGTGACCACCAAGGATACCCAGCCGGTGACTTCCGCGGCATTCGATGTGGAAAAAACCCCGGAGGAGATCTATGTTCCCGCAGAGGATAAAAACGCCGCGGTAACCGTCAGCCCCAACGGCGCCGGAGCAGCCGCCGGCTGGACCTTCAAAATTCCCGCCAATACCGTGGATATTATCGACGAAGGAAACATCAAGGGTTTTACCCTGACCTTCCCCAACGGCACCATTATCCCCAGTACCATCAGCAACCAAAATATCACGGTAAACGGCCAGCAGGCTCTGGGGGTGCTGACCGATCCCACCGGCCGTGAGGTTACCTTCAATCTGCCCCTGGGGGTGGCCAAGACCCAGGAAATCACGATCGAGATCAACAAAGCCGCGGGAATTCAGAACCCGCCGGCTGCCGTATATATTATGGACTATACCGCGCTGAAAGGGGTCAGCACCAAAAATACCCGGTCTTTTGAGATCAAGGCCGAATCCGACCCGGTGGAAGATGACGCCGGGCAGATTACGGAAAAGAAGGTAATGCTGACCCTGAACAGTCAGGTAGCCACCGTAAACGGCGAATTCCTGCAATTGGACGTGGCTCCCCAGCTGATCAAGGGTTACACGATGGTGCCCATTCGTTTTGTCCTGGAAGGCCTGGGCGCCGAGGTGGTGTACGATAAGGCCCAGAACACCGTAACCATGAACCTTTTGGGCAGAACCATTATTTTGTGGCCCAGCTCCACCTTGGCCAAGGTAGATAACACGGTGGTTACCCTGGCTACGGAGCCTTACATTCTGGACGGCCGCACCATGGTACCCATGCGCTTTGTTTCCGAATGCTTCGGCGCCAACGTGGAATATACCGGAGCCGCCAATCCTATTACCATTACTCTGGCCAGCGACGCCTTAAGCAAGCTGCCCACGGTAGCCCAGATCCAGGCGGCCCAGACGGCGGCGGCAGCGGCCAATAGCGGCGGCAGCACTGCCGGCACCGGGGGGACTTCCACCGGCGGCACCACTACCGGCGGTTCCACCACCGGCGGCACCACCGGTACGGCCGACGGTTCACTGGTCGGGAAAACCGTTAATTTAAAATCCGGGACCAATTCCGCCAACCTGCGCAGCGGCCCGGGCCTCACTTATGATAAAGTGGGCATCCTGCTGCCCAGCGAGGAAGCCAGCATTACCGAGGTCAACGGAGAGTGGTATCACATCAAGTTCAGTTACGGCCTGGAGGCCTGGGTGAGAAACGATCTGGTAACCGTAAAGTCCTGACGCTTAATGAACATAAAAAGCTTTATCTCAGTACAAAGGGACTGCCTCGGCGGTCTCTTTGCTTTTTCAGCCGCAAGGGAGCCGGGACCAGGCTCTCCGGCCGTCAGGGCGATCCGGGAGAAAGCCAGTTTTTTGTCTGCCTGGAAAAGGTAAGGCCGGATACCCTTTTTGATCTTGAGTTTTACAAGGTTAAGCGTTACCCCAGGTTGCTGCGGCGCGCCCAGAAGCTTCAGGAGAGCCGGGACGCCGAGGCGCGATATATTTTGGAAAGGTATTCTCGTATACAGGAGGGGCAAAGAAGGCTGGTCACCGACTATCGGACCAAGATCCTGCTTGATTTGAAAGAACCTGAAATTTTGAAAAACCGCCAGCCGTCAACCTATCGGAGTTATGAAAAAAGATATGGCGCCCATAGCCTGAAGCTGGCGGAAAAGCAGCTGACGCTTTATTTTATCAACGCCAACTGGACCGACTATCTGGCGGCGTTGGAGGATAAACGCAGCGGGATTCATCTGACGATTATCGGCGGAAAAAATCCACTGGAGGAATACCAATTATTTGCAGCCTCGGCCTTTCATGAAATGTGGGAGGATATTCAGCAGGATGTTCTGGGTTATTTGAAAAAGTGTGAAATTACCGGGAGCGGAATCGATCTGGAAGCTGCCGGACTCTTGGGAGCCACCACAACGTGGACCTATGTGATCAATGAAAGCGCCAATCAGTTCAGCGCCATTCCCAGATTGCGCCGGGCTGTTTCCGGGCAAATACGGGGAACACTTTTTACTGTCCGGGGCGTATACCGAAGGATGGTGGAAATGATAAAATCAAAAGCCGGCGGGCAGAAAATGTAAAATTTTTATTGGCCGGATGTTTTCGGGAGGCGGGATAAAGCGCGTCCGGGGATAGTTCAGGTCTTTTCCGGAGTTTTGTTTAAGTAAGTTATTGCATAAATTTCCTTCCTTTTGGCGGATACTACAGATATCGCAGGGCTGTATACCGGCTTAAGGAGGCGTTTGTGTGGCAAAACGGCCAAGACACTTAAAGAAAAATAAAAACAGTGTGCCGGTCTGGCTGGGCATCATTCTTCTGGCTTTAATTCTGGGAGTGGGCGGCAGCCTTTGGTGGCGGGAAGGGAAAGTGCTGAACACCTTTTTGGAGGCGGTGGGCTTACGGGAAGAGGCCACGCCCGTGGCCGTCGGCGTGGGCACCCCCAGCAGCAAGGATACCGTCGTGCTGGCCAAAGTGATCAGCGGCGAAGCCCGGGGTGAACCTTATACCGGGCAGGTGGCGGTCGGGGCGGTCATCATCAACCGGGTAAAAAATCCAAACTTCCCCAATTCGGTCTACGGCGTGATTTTCGAGCCCGGCGCTTTCGACGCGGTAAAGGATGGCCAGTATTACCAGGAACCTTCGGATTCGGCGCTAAAAGCGGCCAAAGCCGCTTTGGGCGGCTGGGACCCCACGGAAGGGGCATTATATTATTGGAATCCGGCCACCGCCACTTCCTCCTGGATCTGGTCCAGGCCGATCATCGCCCGAATCGGCAATCATGTATTTGCCAAATAGGAAGGAGGGAAAGGCATGTCTGAAACCATATCCAGGGAAAGAGTGAAAAACCGCTGGCTGATGCTTTTGGTTTTAGTTCTGATCGCCCTTTTGCTGGCCGTTTCTTATCAGGCTTATCAACGAAGGCAGGAAAGCCAGCTTTTATTGAACCTGGCGGAAAACGTTTATCAGAGGAGCTTCCATGATCTGACCCAGAATATGAGCGAGATCACGGGTCAATTGGCTCAGGTACTGTCCTGTACCTCCCGGGAGCAGCTGTCCCTGGCCCTGTCGGCCCTTTGGCGGCAGACTTTTGCGGCCCAGGAAAACCTGGGCGGCCTGCCGCTTCTTATGGTGCCGTTAAACCAGACGGAAAAATTTCTGGCAGACTCCGCCGACGTGGTGTATTATGCCCTGTGGCGCACCGCCCGGGAGAATGATACATTAAAAGAAGAAGAACAGCAGTATATGGTGGCTCTTTATGAACGTTCCCGGGTACTCAGCGAAAGTCTGGATGAAATCTCCCGGAAAATCGTGGAGGAGGACCTGAAGCTGGTGGATCTGCAAAACGGTTTGTGGACGGGCCAGGATATGAAGGATAATTCTGTCCTGGACGGCTTATCTATGCTGGAAACCCAGCTGGAGGATTATCCTGAGACCAACCTGAATACGGATTTATCGGAGCTGGCCGGCGGAGAGGAGACCAAAGGGCCGCCGGACGCCCTGCAGGAAATCAGCGGCGGCGGTACTGAAGGCGGCAGCGCCGCGGAGACGGAAGAAGAAACCGGTCAGGGAGAAGAGTTGCCCGCCATCACGGCGGAAGAGGCGATAGACATAGCCCTGGACTTCTGGCTGGGACAAAACCCCGCGGGTTTTTCCGGCAGGATCGCCTTTGAAAGCGTAGGGGATCTGCCTTCTTATAGCGTTGAGATACGTCCCATAGCCGGCGGCGATGCCATTGCCGAAGTGGATGTCACGAAAAAAGACGGCAAGGTGCTTTGGGCCATGACGATTCCCGGCAATCGGGGAGCCGAAACAAGCGGTCAGACGGCAACGGGAGGCACCGGGCAAACTGCTACCCCGGGAACCTCCGGACAAACTGCCACCCCGGGCACCTCCGGGAATACCACTGTACCCGGCCCCGCAGGCCAGACTAACATTTCCGGCAGCGTGACCAGGAGTCAGACCGATTCCGCCCGCCTGGCCCAAGGCGCCCAAAAGGCCAAGACCTTTTTGCAGGACCGGAATTTCCCGGAAATGGAGCTGACCTACAGCCAATCCGACGGTTCTTACGGCGTCTATACCTTTGTGCCGCTGCAGGAAGGGGTCAGGCTCTACGCCGACCAGTTAAAGATCCAGGTTGAGATGAGCAACCTGAACATTACCGGCTACGAGGGAACGCCCTATTATCACAATCATCGCCAGCGGCAGCTGCCGGAGGTAAAGGTGACCCGGAATCAAATCGCCGTCCGGCTGAGCCCTTACCTGAAGGTATCGGAATATCATCTGGCTCTGATCCAGGACGATTGGGGAAGAGAGATTATGGCCTGGGAGGTGCGGGCTTCTTTCGGACAGGAAAGCTTCGCCCTGTTCTACAATACTCAAGACGGCGCCGAGGAAAAAATTCTGCGGCTCCAGGGGCAGTAACCCCGGGGGCTGGGGAAGGATCAGCCCCGCCGCCCGGGAGAGGCTGCCGTCCGTCACGGCAGCCTCTTTATATCGCAAACTTTTTTTCTTCTGATTCCTGCCGGTACCGGGTGAAAAAGGCACGGAACCTGATGCCGGGCTTTTTTTGCCCGGCATATTTTTTCCCCGGTGCCGGGAATCCTGCCTCTGGCCGTTGACAGGGCGCCTGCCAAAAAGCTATAATAAATCTAAGTTTGTCATAGCGCTTCGCCCGGATTTTCTTAGGGTGAAACCTGGAGTTGAAAAGATGTTGGAGGAACTGTATGAACAGGGTTAGAGAAATAAAAGGCCTTATCCGGCAGGAAATCCTGGCTGCTCTGGATCAGGCGGCAGCCGCCGGTTCGTTGACCCTAGATAGCGTGCCTGCATTCGCAGTTGAAGTGCCCCGTGATAAAAACCACGGGGATTTTGCTGTTAATGTCGCTATGTTGCTGGCCAAAAGTCAGGGAAAAGCGCCCCGGGTTATCGCCCAGATGATTCTGGATCAGATGAAGGTCCGGCCGGACTGGCTGGTCCGGGTGGAGATCGCCGGCCCGGGCTTTTTGAATTTTACTATTGAACCGATGTATTTTCATGCGGTGCTGCCGGCCATTGCCAAAGAGGATAAGGATTACGGCAAAAGCGACTTCGGCGGCGGCCATAAAGTACAGATCGAGTTTGTCAGCGCCAACCCCACGGGCCTTTTGCATATGGGCAATGCCCGGGGCGCCGCTCTGGGGGATACCCTGGGAAATATCATGAGCGCTGCCGGTTACGAGATTAAACGGGAGTATTATATTAATGACGCCGGAAATCAGATCGAGAATTTCGGCAAATCTCTGGAAGCCCGCTATCTGGAGCTTTTAGGCCAGACCTGCCAGTTTCCCGAGGAGGGTTACCATGGCGAGGACATCATTGAGACCGCCCGGCATATTGTGACGGCGGAAGGAGATCGCTTCCTGCACATGGAATCGGCCTTGCGCCGTGAATTCTTGATCCAGGCAGGCCTGAAGGAAAAGCTGGACAACATCCGCCGGACCCTGGAGGAATTCGGCGTGATTTACGACGTTTGGTTCAGCGAACAGAGCCTTCATGACGACGGGGAAATCAAGGATACCATCCAGGAGCTGCGGGAAAAAGGCCTGCTTTACGAAAAGGAAGGCGCCTTATGGCTTAAGGCCACCTCTTTTGGCGAAGAAAAGGACGAGGTGATGGTAAGGGCCAACGGTGTGCCCACTTATTTTGCCGGTGATATCGCGTACCACCGGAACAAGTTTCGCCGGGGGTTTGACACGGTCATTAATATCTGGGGGGCCGATCATCACGGCCATGTGGCCCGGATGAAAGGCGCCATGGGGGCCTTGGGCTTTGATCCCGACCGCCTGGAAGTGATATTGATGCAGCTGGTACGGCTCATGCAGGGCAAAGAGACCGTCAAAATGTCCAAGCGAAGCGGCCAGTATGTCACCTTAAGCGAATTGATGGAAGACGTGGGCAAGGATGCCGCCCGTTTTTTCTTTGTCATGCGCAGCGCCGACAGCCAGATGGATTTCGATCTGGAGCTGGCCAAGTCCCAATCATCGGAAAACCCGGTGTACTATGTCCAGTATGCCCATGCCAGGATTCACAGCCTGTTGAAGATGGCCGGACCTGGCGACCGGGAGGGGGAAGCGGACTGGAGCCTGTTGAAGGAGCCGGCGGAGCTGGAGCTGATCCGCAAGCTGGCGGATCTGCCGGAAGAGATCAGCCAGGCCGCCAAGGATCGGGAGCCTCACCGGATGCCTCGCTATGCCATGGATCTGGCGGCGCTGTTTCATGGCTTTTATACGGATTGTCGCTGTCTGGTGGAGGACCCCGAGCTGCGGAAAGCCCGTCTGGGCTTAGCGGACGCCACTCGTATCGTTTTGCGCAATACCTTGGCTTTATTGGGCGTGTCGGCGCCGGAGCGGATGTAAATATAGCCTGGCCAGGAAGAAACCGTCCCCGGGCCCGGGGAGGCCCGGCCGGCTGCCGCAGGAGAAAAGCGTTATAGAGAGAGAAATAGAATCATTGAAAGAATAAATGGAGGGTTTGGCAGTGGCGACTAAATATGTCTTTGTAACCGGCGGCGTGGTATCATCTCTGGGGAAGGGGATCACCGCGGCGTCTTTGGGACGGTTGTTGAAAAACCGGGGGCTGAAGGTGATTAACCAGAAATTTGATCCGTATCTGAACGTGGATCCCAGCAGCATGAGCCCCACACAGCATGGGGAGGTGTTCGTCACCGACGACGGAGCGGAAACCGACTTAGATCTGGGGCATTACGAGCGGTTCACCGACTGCACCCTGAATAATTGCTGCAGCACCACCATGGGCAAGATTTATGATCAGGTCCTGCACAATGAGCGGGAAGGCAGGTATCTGGGCGGCACCGTCCAGGTTATCCCCCATATCACCAATGCCATCAAGAAAGCCATCCGGTCCGCCGCGGACCAGGATCATCCCGACGTACTGATCACCGAGGTGGGCGGTACCGTGGGGGATATTGAATCATTGCCGGTGATCGAGGCCTGCCGCCAGTTAAAACGGGACCTGGGAGCGGAAAACGTCATGTATATCCACGTGACCCTGGTTCCTTACCTTACCGCCTCTTCCGAGCCAAAGACCAAGCCTACCCAGCACAGCGTCAAGGAACTGCGCAGCATCGGCATTCAGCCCAACGCCATCGTCTGCCGCTCGGAACGGCCGCTGAGCAAAGAAACGGAAAGCAAGATCGCCCTTTTCTGCGATATTGATAAAGACGCCGTCATCCAGACTCCCGATGTGGAAAACCTTTACGAGATCCCTTTGGTGCTGCGGGCGGAAGGACTGGACGATATTGTAATCGAGCATTTCCATTTGGTCTGCGGCCCTTCCCGTATGGAAGAGTGGGAGGAGATGGTGCGCCGGGCCAAAAATCCTAAGGATAAAGTTAAAATCGCCTTAGTAGGCAAATACACGGAGCTGCCGGATTCTTATTTAAGCGTAAACGAGGCGCTGAAGCATGCCGGCATCTACCACCAGGCTGAGGTGGATATCGATCTGATCTTTTCCGGCGATATCGAAAGTCCGGAAAAAGCGAAAACGGTTCTAAACCAATATGATGGGATTATCGTTCCCAGCGGCTTTGGCAGCCGGGGTATCCAGGGAATGGTCTACGCCATTCAGTACGCCCGGGAAAAGCGGGTGCCTTACTTTGGCATCGGCCTGGGTATGCAGACGGCTTTAGTGGAATATGGGCGCAATGTCCTGGGCCTGGACGCCGGCTCTGAGGAAGCCCATCCCGGTTCCGTGGATCAGGTGGTTCATTATGCCCGAAAAAATACCTGCCATGGCGACAGCTTTTTTGATAAAAACGGCACTATGCGGCTGGGCAGCTGTCCCACTACCCTCAAAAGCGGGTCTGCGGCGGCCCGGGCTTACGGCACTGTGGATATCCGGGAGCGGCACCGTCACCGCCTGGAAATGAACAACGCCTACCGGCAGGCTTTTGAGGAAGGCGGAATGAACTTAAGCGGCGTTAATGAGGAGGAGCAGCTGGTGGACATCGTGGAGCTGAGAGATCATCCCTGGTTTTTGGCCTGCTCTTTCCAGCCGGAGTTCAAATCCCGGCCCAATCGGGCCCACCCCCTGTTCCGGGACTTCATCGGCGCGGCTCTGGCTTATAAAAACGCCGAACATTAAGGGACGTCCCGGGAGGCTGCCAAAAGCCGGTACCCGCGACAATTTGTGATAAATCAAGAAGAGATCGGGAGGAATGGAGCATGGCTTTAGTTACGGTAAAAACTTTACTGGATGCCGCAGAAAAAGGAAATTATGCGGTGGGAGCTTTTAACTGCAACAACATGGAAATCGTGCAGGCCATCGTGCAGGCGGCGGAAGAAGAAAAATCCCCCGTTATCATCCAGGCCAGCCAGGGGGCCATCAAATATGCCGGGCTGGACTATATTGTGGCCCTGTGCAATGCGGCGGCTAAAAATGCCGGCGTACCCATCGCTTTGCATCTGGATCACGGCACTGAAATGGTGCAGGTGATCAAATGCATCACCGGCGGTTTTACCAGCGTCATGTGGGACGGTTCCGCCAAGCCTTTTGAGGAAAATGTGGCGGAAACCAAAAAGGTCATCGAAATCGCCCGGGCCGCCGGCGTTTCCACCGAGGCCGAATTGGGCCGGCTGGGCGGCAACGAGGAACACATCCAGGTCAGCGAAAGGGAGGCCATGATGACCGATCCCCAGGAAGCCCGCCGTTTCGTGGAACTGACCGGCGTGGATTCCCTGGCGGTGGCCATCGGGACAGCCCATGGGCAGTACAAATTTCCTCCTAAGCTGGATTTTGACCGCCTGGCCCGGATTAAAAAAGTCGTGGATGTTCCCATCGTTCTCCACGGTTCATCCGGCGTACCCGGCGACGATCTGATCAAGGCCATCAGCCTGGGAGTCAGAAAAGTAAATATCGATACCAATATCCGGGAGGCATTCTGCAATACCTTACGGGAAGAGGTAGCCCGGCAGCCGGGGGAGATCGATCCACGGAAGCTGTTGAAACCTGCACGGCAGGCTATGGTGGAAGTCATCCGGGAAAAGATTCGCATCTTTGGTTCCAACGGCAAAGCCTGAAAGGGCAGGGGCCCGGCAGCGCCGGGGGGAGAGCCGTACCGGGCGGTGAAAAGGCCGGAGGGAAAACAGGTATTGGCGAAAAACTTTTCGCCTGCGGCGCGCCGAAAGGCAGCCGGGAAAGAAGGATAAATCATGACAAAAGAAAAAATCATGCCCCGGGAGCTGGCCCTGGAAGTGGCACGGGTCACCGAGGTGGCGGCTTTAGCCTGCGCCCGCTGGTGGGGCCGGGGAGATAAAATTGCCGCCGACGAAGCGGCGGTAACCGCTATGCGGGCCATGTTTGATTCCGTCAACGTAGACGGCATGGTAGTCATTGGCGAAGGGGAGATGGACGAGGCCCCTATGCTGTATATTGGTGAGCATGTGGGCAAAGGCGGTTTTCCCGTGGATATCGCGGTGGACCCGCTGGAGGGCACCAATCTGGTGGCCAAAGGCATGACCGGAGCCATCACTACGCTGGCCATGGCGCCTCACGGCTGCCTTTTACACGCGCCGGACATGTATATGGATAAAATCGCTGCCGGCCCCAAGTGCAGGGGGAAAATCCACCTGGATAAAAGCGTCACGGAAAACGTGAAGGCAGTGGCCAAGGCTCTGGATAAGGAAGTCTGGGATGTAACGGTGGTAGTCCTTGACCGGCCCAGGCATCAGGCCATCATCGAGGAACTGCGCCGCTGCGGCGCCCGTATCCGCCTGATCAGCGACGGAGACGTATCCCCGGCGGTGGCCAGCGGCATCGAGGGCAGCGGCATCGACATGATGCTGGGCATCGGCGGCGCGCCGGAAGGCGTGCTGGCAGCGGCGGCTCTGCGCTCCATCGGCGGTGAGTTCATGGGCCGGCTTTACCCGGAAAATGATCAGGAGCGGAGCCGGGCGGCGGAGATGCTGGGGGGAGATCCCCGGCAGCTTTTAACCATGGAGGACCTGGTGCGCACCGAGGACGTAATCTTTGCGGCCAGCGGCGTTACCGACGGCGAACTGCTGAAAGGCGTCCGTTTCTTCGGCGACGTGGCCACCACCCAAACCATCGTTATGCGGGGGGAAACCGGCACCGTACGGTTCATCGAGACCCAGCACAGGTTGGATAAAAAGTCCGAACGCATTAAAAAGATCGTGGAGCCCCGGGTATAGCGGCAGCCTCGTGATGGCTAATGCCGCCGTCTTTCAACCCGGGACGGCTGAAATGGCAGCCTTTTTAACAGCGGATGCCATTCTCTGAGAAAACAGCGAAATTCAAAGGGCGAGGTCTCAAAATGACTGCTCCCTCCAAAGAAGCCGGAAGAATGCATAGCAGAAGTGCGAAACATCCGGGCCTTGGAGGGAGCATTTTCTTTTACTTGTAACGATTGTTATTTTGCGCCAGGCTTTTGCCGTTACTAATAATGGGGATTATTTTTATGCCTGGCTTTTTCGCGGCCACGCGACCAATGATGATGATTATTTTGGGCAAACAAATGAACTGTTAAGGACCTTCCGGCCAGCTCCTCTGGAATTTTTCTGTCTCAAGGGGATACTCCGTCTGTAGTTTATAATATCATTTTTAATTATGTCGGCCGGGTCAATCGTTTGAAGGAGGTCCGCTTTACCTTAGCAGGAGGGGCCTTATCCGTTTGGCCAGCCAGGAAGCCAGGCAGAGTTTCAGCAGATCGCCGGGCAAAGTCAAAAGGAAACAATTTACTAAGGTGGCGGCTATCCCTACAGGGGAGCCCAGATAGTAGTTCATGATCAGATAATAATACGGTACGCCCAGGGCATAAACGGCGGCTACGCCGGCCAGGCCCGCTCCAAAATAGGCGGCAAAGGAAGGCGCATGGCCAGGAGAACCTTTGCCCCAATGAGAACTGCCGGAAGCACTGCCGGAAAAGCTGCCGGAAGAGTCGGCGGCCAGGTCCGGGGCCTTTGCCGTCCCTTTTTCCGCGGCCTTTGCCGTCAGACGCTCCGTCAGAAATCCGGTAAGCCAGGCGCTCAGAAGAAAGCCCAAAAGATAACCGAAGGAAGGTCGAAGCACGTAAGCCGGTCCCCCTCCCCCGGTAAAGACCGGCAGACCAAAGAGACCGGTGAGGAGATAGACTCCGATAGAGACAGGTCCCAGGCGGCGTCCCAGGAGCATTCCGGCCAGCAGGACAAACAGGGTCTGGAGGGTAAAAGCCACGCCGGGCAGAGGAATCCGGATAAAAGCCCCGGCTGCGGACAGAGCGGCAAAAAGAGCGCAAAGCACCAGATCCCGGGTGGTAAAACGTTGTTTTGTTGAAGACATTTGCATGGAACCTCCTGAAATAAGTGAGAATATTGGAGAGAGTTTTCTGCCGGCGATTTTCCGGCGGCTCCGGACTGAAAAGATGCCGGAGGATATCAGGCTGTTGAGGCGGCTATTCCCCGGTTTGGCTGAATTGGCTGCTGCCGATGGATACCTCTCCGGAGGCCAGGGTCAGAATCCGGCCGTCGGCCAGCCGGACCAGCAGGTTGCCTTTTTCGTTGATATCCCAGGCCAGTCCGGTATGCTGCCGGCCATCCCGCTCAAAAATGATTTCCCGGCCCAAAAGCAAGGAGCGGTGTTTATATTCCCGGATCAGTTCCGGACTGTCCAGATCTTTTTCCAGGTCCATCAACTCCGCGGTAATTTCCGCCGCCAGTTGGTTACGGCTCAGCTGCTCCGGAAAAAGAGAGCCGGCTACCCGGCTTAATCCGCCGAAAGCTTCCGGCGTGGTGGTCAGGTTTATGCCGATGCCGGCCACCAGGCCTTCCACCATCCCGCTTTCAAAGTCGCTGACGGCTTCGCAGAGGATGCCGCATATTTTTTTCCCGTCGAAGAAAATGTCGTTTACCCATTTGATCTGCGGGGTAAGGCCGCTGAGGTTTTCCACGGCCCGGCAGACTGCCACGGCGGCGGCCAGCGTAATAGGCAGCGCGTCGGACAGAGCCTTTTGGGGACGCAGGATCAAGCTGAGGTAAAGTCCGGTATTGGGCGGGGAAAAAAATTCTTTGCCATGACGGCCCCGGCCGGCGGTTTGGGTATCGGCGATAACGACGGCGCCATGGGGAACTCCCTCCAGCAGCAGCCGCTTGGCGTAATTATTGGTGGAATCCACGGCCTTCAGGGCGAAAATAGGGCAGCTCCGGTATATTTCCGGCAGAAAACCGCGTATCCCCTCCGGCGATACCAGGTCGCTGGACTCATCCAAACGGTAGCCCTTGTTATTTGCGGCGCTGATGGGGTAACCTTCCTTCCGCAGGGAGTTGATGGCCTTCCAAACGGCTGCCCGGGAGACGCCTAAGCGGTCCGCCAGTTCCTGGCCGGAGATGTCCCTGCCCTTGGCGCTTTCCAGGGCGCTGATGATTTTTGTTTTTACCGACATATGCTCACCTCCAAAGATATTTTACTAAAGAACGGAATTAATGTAAACCTTTTTTTTAAAATGGTTTACATTAATTCCGTTCTTTACAAGCTTTACATTTATGCTAAGATGCAGGTAGAGAAGAAAAAGGGGGGATTCAGGTGAATCAGGAAGAATACCTGGCCTTTTTACAGGAGTGCTTTAAGGAGAATCTTGCCCATATGCGTCATGCGGAAAACGAGAGGATCACCTTTTATGCCCTTTATCTGGTGCTTGCCGGTTCCATGCTGTCGATAGTCCTGACTGTAGACTTCAATGCCTGGGGAAAGAGCTTTCTTTGCCTTATGTGGCTGAACTTAAGTCTCGTCTGTTTCTGGCTCTTGTGGCGTTGGGATCAGGTGTACTGCGGCCATCGCCAGCTGGCCCTGCGCCAGTTGGACATGCTGACTCAGGGGATACCGCTTTATCCCTGCGACGCCGCACCGGATCCTTTTCTGTGCGGAAAAGCGGCGAAAGAAAAGAAACGGCATATCAATTATTTTTATTACCTGGATAATGAAAAAGGGTGGCGGACCCAGGCGGGAAAATCCTGGCAGAGCCGGATCCCCTATTTTAAAACCGCACAGCTGTTTTATCTTTTTAACGCCTGGGTCACTTTCGCGGCTCTGGCGTTAACGGTGATGTACTTTTGCCGGGTTTTGCGGGGATAGCGAAAGGCTTCATTTCAGCTTTACGTTGATCAGCTTCATATTGCCGCCGGGAGCCCGGCGGCTCTTGATATCGAAAAGATTTAAGGACTGCAGGAAAGGCGTCAGCTTGGAATAGCCGAAGTTCCGTACGTCAAAATCCGGATAACGTTTTACCAAAAGGCTGCCGATGGTGCCGGTGCTGATCCAGTTGTCTTCGTCGGAGTTTTCCAGCACAATAGTCCGGATGGCCGCCCTGATGGTGGCCAGATCGGTCTGGCCCTGGTCGGCTCCTTCGGCGTTGCCGTTGGAGGCCTGGGCATCTTCCGGCTTCGGGGGTTCCGGTAGAGTCTGGGCAGATGAAGCTCCCGGACCGCCGGAGGAAAGCTCCCCCGGGGGGAGGCTCCCGGGCGAAAAGCTTTTACCGGACTGGTTCCCCGGGGTCTCCCCGGCGGTAAGGAGGCCTTTTTCCCCGCTTTTGCCGATTCTGACGGCGGCAGGCTTCAGGCCGGTCTTCAGCTCCTTAACCGGCTTGTTTTCCCTGGGGACCTCTTTGATCTCGGGCTTTTCCCCGGAAGTGGCCTGGGACAGGATATCCAGGTATTTAAAGCGGTTACAGGCGGAAATGAAAGACTTCGGCGTTTTGCGTTCGCCCATGCCCACTACGACCATGCCGGATTCCCGCAGCCGGGCCGCCAGCCGGGTAAAATCACTGTCGGAAGAGACGATGCAAAAGCCGTCCACCTGACTGGAATACAGGATGTCCATGGCGTCGATGATCATGGCGGAGTCGGTGGAATTTTTGCCGGTAGTGTAATTATATTGCTGCATGGGCAAAATGGAGTTGTCCAGGAGTACGGTTTTCCAGGAAGCCAGAGCCGGCTTGGTCCAGTCGCCGTAAATCCGCTTATAGGTAGCCACGCCGTCGTTGGAGATTTCATCCAGAATGATCTTTATATATTTATCGGAAACATTGTCGGCGTCGATCAATACGGCAAACTTTAAATCGCTGGCCATAATTCACCTCGTTTTGATTAATTCCGTTCAGGCAAAGATTTTGCCGAAGCGGAAAAGTTATTTTCTGTCGATGTAGCCCTTGGCGCAGAGCAGTTCCGCCATCAGGACGGCGCCGCCGGCGGCGCCCCGCAGGGTATTGTGGGAAAGGCAGACGAACTTGATCTGGTACTGGCTGTCGGGCCGAAGGCGGCCGATGGAAACGGCCATGCCTTTTTCCAGCTCCCGGTCCAGACGGGTCTGGGGCCGGTCCGGCTCTTCAAAGTAGTGCAAAAATTGTTTGGGTGCCGAAGGCAGGCCCAGCTTTTGGGGTTCTCCGGAAAATCCGGCCCAGATTTTTTTCATGTCTTCGAGCCGGGGAGCGGTTTCAAAAGAAGCAAAAACCGCAGCCATGTGGCCGTCGCTGGCGGGAACCCGCAGACACTGCGCGGTAATGGCCGGCCCGTCCGCCGGTTCGATGCCGGCCTCCGTAAGCCTGCCCCAGATTTTCAGGGGCTCACGCTCGCTTTTTTCCTCTTCGCCGCCGATATAAGGAATGACGTTGTCCACCATCTCGGGCCAGGAGGCAAAGGTTTTGCCGGCGCCGGAGATAGCCTGATACGTACAGGCCAGAGCTTTGGTCAGTTTGTATTTTTGGTCCAGGGGATAGAGAGCGGGGACGTAGCTTTGCAGGGAGCAATTGGATTTTACGGCGATAAATCCCCGTTTGGTGCCCAGGCGCTTTTTCTGCTGGTCGATGACCCGGGCGTGGTCCGGGTTGATCTCCGGAATAATCATGGGCACGTCGGCGGTCCAGCGATTGGCGCTGTTATTGGAGCAGACTGGGCATTCGGCTCTGGCATAAGCCTCTTCCAAAGCTTTGATCTCCTCTTTTTTCATATCCACGGCGCAAAAGACGAAATCCACTGAGGAGGCGATTCTTGTCACATCTTTTTCCGCGTCGAAAAGCACCATTTCTTTTACCTGCGGGGGAATCGGGCAGGCCATGGCCCAGCGGTCTTTTACCGCGGCTTCATAAGTCTTGCCGGCGGAACGGCTGCTGGCAGCCAGAGCTTGGATTTCAAACCAGGGGTGCTGGGCCAAAAGAGTGATGAAACGCTGGCCCACCATACCGGTGGCGCCGATAATGCCTACTCTGTAGTTTTCCATTAATTGGTCCTCCTTAAACATCGAAAGCTTTCGGGCTTTTAAGCGGCTCCCGGGCAGGATGCCAGGGCTGGAGCTCTGAACCGCCCTCTATCAATTCCACCCCGGGAAGCGGGTATATGTATTACTGTACGCATTACAGGGATTTATCAAATTTCGCTCCGCATTTGGGGCAGGTCACCGTGATTTCGCCGTCTACCCGGGGTATTCGCAGGCTCTGACCGCAATCAGGGCAGGGGAAATACTCGTATCCGGCGTCGCCGGAGGTTTTGGCGGAGGTTTTGGCGGCGCCGGTATTCGCCGCTTTTTTTCTGCCGGTGGGGCGGTGGTTCTTCAGCCAGGAGGCGGCTTTATTCCAGTATTTTAAAAAGAAAAGATTTTCCCGCTCCCGCCGGGGCAGATCTTTGGAGAATACCCGAAAGACGGCCACAGCCAGGCAAATCAGGGCCAGGGTATCCAGAAAAGAAAAACCGGTGATCCGGCCCAGCAGGGAAAAGGGCCAGTAAATAATCAACAAAGCCAGGGTCAGCTGGTCCGGGCCCCGGCGGCCCAGCATGAAGTTACGGAACCATTCCATAGCAGTCACTCCTTATCCATTCTCAAAGTATAGCACGGCGGCGGGGGAAAGGAAAGGGCAAGGGATGTCCACCGTGTGTATACATGTGTCTTTTTGCAGGAAACAGGATTTTGCTGAACTTAAACGTCATCCTCGATTTTGCAAAAAACGATTTCCATCCCCTCGCCCCCCGGGCGGAATGTTGTCCGCCCGCAAAGGCGGAAGGCTTCTTTGCTATACGTCCTCTCCCGGGGTGGAGTTCACTTTTGCCGATGAGGCAGCAAATTTATCCGGCCCCGTCTTGCCAGTTTGTAAAAAAAAGCCTATAATTTATTATACATACGGTAAAACCTGCGGTGAAGGAGGTATTATTATGATTGTAATTAAGCGCAATGGCGCCAGGCAAGAATTTGACGAAGCAAAAATCCGCTCCTCCATTGAAATTACTTCCGATGAAATCGGCCAGCCCATGTCTTCCGGAGATTTAAATTACGCGGTAAAAACCATCGTGAAACGGCTCCGGGAAGGCGGCAGAAAGGAGATCCCCTCCCGGGATATCCATATGGTCGTCGTTGGCGAGCTGATTTGCCAGGGGTTTTATCCTGTGGCCAAAGCCTATGATGAATCCGTAAAATCTTTTGTACACCAGAAATAAAACTCAGAATGAGGATGTTTTTTTCCGCCTGCTGAATGAAAGAATTATTTTAGCGGGCGTTTTTCTTCAGGGGGGCATGGGTTTGTGCCGGATTTCTCACGGGAAAAGGAAACCATGACCGAAGGCAGCGGGCTTTTGGAAAAAGCCGGGGATTTTATCCGGTCAGAAAAGATGATCAGCCGGGGTGATCTGGTGCTGGCGGCGTTTTCCGGCGGCCCGGATTCCCTGGCCCTTTTGCATGTCTTAAACCGGTTAAAAGGCCCTTTGGGTTTTGATTTGGCGGCGGCTCATCTGGATCACGGATTAAGGGGGGAGGAGTCCCGGCGGGAAGCCCGGGAAGCCCGGGCCCTCTGTCAAAGCTGGGGGATCCCTGTAGTCCTGGGGACGTGGTCTGGCAAGTCCGGCGGCCTGTCTCCGGAGGAAGCGGCCAGGGAAGCCCGACTGGCCTTTCTGGAAGAGACCAGGGTAAGTCTGGGTGCCGCGGTGATCGCTACCGGACATCACCGGGATGACCAGGCGGAAACCGTACTGATCCGCCTGCTGAACGGTTCCGGTCTCACGGGACTGGCAGGGATCCGCCCTGTGCGGGGGCCTTTTATCCGCCCTTTTTTGGAGGTGGGGCGCCGGGAAATCCTGGCCTATTGCCGGGAATGGGACTTAAAACCCCAGCAGGATTCCTCCAACGAAAGCGACCTTTATCTGCGTAACCGGCTGCGCCATCAGGTAGTGCCTTTACTGGAAAAGGAAAACCCACGGTTTAGCCAGGCCGTAAGCAGAATGACCGCTTTGCTAAGGCAGGAGGAGGACTTTCTGGACCGCCTGGCCCGGTTGGCCCTGGCGGACCTGCGAAGGGACCCGGAAGATCCGCAGGTCTCCCCGGGAGCCGCGGTGACGGGACAAAGGCCAGAGGGCAAAGATCACCGGCAGGAAAACGGCCTGCGGGAGGATCCGAAAAAGGAAAGCTCTCCCTGGGGGCTTTCCCTGGCGGGCCTTCAGGAGCTGGACCCGGTTTTGGCCAGACGGGCCATTCGCCTTTGGCTGGGCAAAGGGACCGACTTTGCCGGAGTGGAGCGTATTTTTAATCTGGCCCTGCAGGGACGTACCGGAGCCGTGGCCCAGGCGGCCGGCGGACAACAGGTGAGGCGTGGTTATAGAACCCTGGAGCTGGAATCCGCCGCCGGGTCACTGGCGGAGAAATCAAAAGAGCCGGCGGTGGGCTGCCTGCTTTTGCCTTTTGACCCAAAAGCGGCCCGGGCTTTGGAAGAGGGCGAATTTTGCCCGGAAAAATTTCCGGAACTGTATGCCCTTTTCCGGCAGGAGGCGGCGCAAAAGGGTGCCGGTGAAGCCGGGGAGGTCTATTTTTGCCCCTGGAAAAGCAGCGGGGAGAGGCCGGTTTTACGCCGCCGGCGCCCCGGCGACTGGATATTGCTGCCGGCGGGCCGAAAAAAACTTAAGGATCTTTTCATCGACCGGAGGATTCCCCGGGAAAAGCGGGACAGTCTGTCCCTTTTGGCCTGGGGGGATCAGATTTTATGGATCCCCGGGGTGGCCCGGGGCAGAAAAGGATCTCTGCCGGAGCAGCCGGATTGCCTGCTGGCCTATTACTGCTGAGCATTTGCCCGGCGTTTGCCGGGGCGTTGATGGATTCTTCTGGATTTCACCCGGCGTTGAAAATAATCGTATTTCATGATATTATTATGGAATACTGGCTTGGACAGCATTTTCGCAGGAGAATTGATTATCTCCCGGGATTTGGCCGATAAATCCCCGGAGCAAGTCCTGTACAAGGAGGAATAGAGTGAACCGACTGATGAAAAACCTGGCCATATACATGCTGCTGGTTTTACTGGTAGTGGCGGCGTTATATGGCTTTCAGCCCGTGGAACAGGCTGTGGATCCTTTCGATAAAAACTATAACGCTTTTATGTCGGCATTGGAAAAAGGAAAAATCGGCACACTGTCCATCATTCAGGGAACCGATGTCCGGGAGATCACCGGCACACTGAAGGACGGCACCGAATTTTCCTTGCTGGCACCGCCGGAGGATTCTGCTTTGCTGGATCTGGTGCGCCAGCAGAATATCCCTTATTATCAGGAACCGTTGCCGGAGACGCCCTGGTGGCTGACCCTGCTCAGCAGTTTCCTGCCGATCCTTTTGGTGTTGGTGCTGATGTATTTCATGCTGCAGCAGACCCAGGGCGGCGGCGGTAAAGTGATGCAGTTCGGCAAAAGCCGCGCCAAGCTGCAGACGGATGAAAAGAAAAAGGTAACATTTAAAGACGTGGCCGCCCTGGAAGAGGTAAAGGAAGAACTGCAGGAAATCGTGGATTTCCTGAAAAGCCCCGATAAGTTTATCGCCATCGGCGCCAAAATTCCGAAAGGCGTGCTGCTCTTCGGCTCTCCCGGCACCGGTAAGACCCTTCTGGCCCGGGCGGTGGCCGGAGAGGCCGGCGTACCCTTCTTTTCTATTTCCGGTTCCGATTTTGTGGAAATGTTTGTGGGCGTGGGCGCCTCCCGGGTCCGGGATTTGTTTGATCAGGCGAAAAAGAATTGCCCCTGCATCGTGTTTATCGACGAGATCGACGCCGTAGGCCGCCAAAGGGGCGCGGGCCTGGGCGGCGGCCACGACGAGCGGGAGCAGACCTTAAATCAGCTGCTGGTGGAAATGGACGGTTTTACGGTAAACGAAAGCATCATCATCATTGCCGCCACCAACCGGCCGGATATTCTGGACCCCGCCCTTCTGCGGCCGGGCCGTTTTGACCGGCAGATCATTGTGGACGCTCCGGACCTGGACGGCCGCAAGGATATATTACGGGTACACAGCAAGGGCAAACCCCTGGAGGAAAATGTGGATCTGGATGTCATTGCCAAACGGACCCCGGGCTTTACCGGCGCGGACCTGGCAAACCTGATGAACGAGGCGGCTCTTTTGGCTGCCCGCCGCAATAAGCAGAAGATCGGCCTGCCGGAACTGGAGGACGCGGTGGAGCGGGTGATCGCCGGTCCGGAAAAGAAAAACCGCAGGATCAGCCCTTACGAGCAGCGGCTGGTAGCTTATCATGAATCGGGCCATACTCTGGTGGCCGGCCTTCTGGCCCATACCGATCCCATCCATAAGGTGTCCATCGTGCCCCGGGGCCGGGCCGGCGGCTATACCCTGATGCTGCCGGAGCGGGATACCAGCTATATCCAGAAAAACAAGCTGCTGGACGATGTAAAGACCCTTTTGGGCGGGCGGATCGCCGAAAGCCTGATCCTGGAGGAAATCAGCACCGGGGCCACAAACGACCTGGAGCGGGCCTCCAAGATCATCCGCAAGATGATTACCGAATACGGCATGTCCCAGGCGCTGGGTCCCCTGACTTACGGCACCAAACAGGAACAGGTCTTTTTGGGCCGGGATTTTGCTCAGAACCGGGATTATTCCGAATCCATTGCCGAGGCCATCGACAAGGAAGCCCGCCGTATCATGAACGAGTGTTATACGGAGGCCGAGGGCATCCTGAAGGAAAATATCGAAGTGCTGCATACCTTGGCCAGAAACCTGATGGAAAAGGAAACCTTAAGCGCCGAGGAGGTCAAAGCCATCTTTGAGGCCGCGGGCCTGAAAAAGCCCGAGGCTCCCTGGGGCCATCTGGAGCGGAAATGGAAGCTGGAAGACGAGGCCATGAAAGCCCAGCGGGAGGCCGGAAAAAACGGCGGCGGAACCTTGACGGTTTTGGCGCAGGAGGACGGTAAGCCGGCGGATCAGGAGACTTCGGCCCCGGAAGAAAAAACCGGCCCCTTTGGAGATAAGGAAGATGACCCCGGGGATAAGGAGAAGATTTTTCCCGGGATAAAAGGAGCGCCGCTGGAGGAACCTTCCGGACCCGCGGAGATCCGGGTACTGCCCGAAAAGGACGGCGAAGACCATGAGTAAGACCAAGAAAAGCCTGGAACCGGGCCTGATCGGCCGTCTTTCCCTCCAGGTTACGGAAGACAATACCGCCCTGCGATATGGCAGCGGCCTGGTACCGGTATTTGCCACCCCGGCCATGATCGGCCTTATGGAAGGGGCGGCGGCGGCAGGCGTGGAGGATGCCCTGGAAGAAGGGACCACCACCGTGGGCAGCCGCATCGATACCAGCCATTTGGCGGCTACGCCCGTAGGCATGACGGTACGGGCGGAAGCCGAACTGACTAAGGTGGAAGGCCGCCGGCTGTTCTTTGCGGTAAAGGCCTGGGACGACTGTGAACTGATCGGCCAGGGCAGCCATGAGCGATGGATCGTTAAGAAGGAGAAATTCGTTGAAAAGGCTCTTGCCAAAGCCGGAGGAAAACCCGGCGGCGAAACCGGAACGGATATCCTTAAATAGAATAGGAAAGTCGCTTTGGCCGTCAAGGCCGAGGCGATTTTTCTTTTCAGCCCTCTCGCTGCCGATAAAAGCGTCCGGCAAAAGCCCGGCTGAAGCCGGCGAAGAGCAAAATCCGTAGGTGGTCCGGAAGTAGTTTATTTAAAAGGGTTTTACGATAAAATTACGGTAAGTATAATAAAAACACTTGAGCTTATTTTAAGATCATAACAAGGAGTATTCCTTGATGGAGTGGGAAGGTGAAGGAAGATGTCGTTTACTGCTTTTTTGGATGGGGAAAGCCTGATCTGGCAGTGGCCCGGCTGCCGGCTGGAGCTGCGGTCGGGACGGCCGCTGATCGCTGGCATCCTGAATATTACGCCGGATTCTTTTTCCGACGGAGGTTTATATTATCCTGCCGCCCGGCCCCCGGAGGAAGAGGGGGCTTTGGCAGAGTCTGCCGAAATCGTGGCCGCCGGGGTAAACGGCGGCGTGGAGCTGGCCCGGCAGGGCGCGAGGATCATCGACGTAGGGGGCCAGTCCACACGGCCCGGCTATACCCCGGTGGCCCCGGAGGAAGAGCTGCGGCGGGTCATGCCGGTATTGGAAGGGTTAAAAGCCTTACTGCCGCCGGAAATCGCCGTTTCTCTGGACACGGACAAGCCGGCGGTGGCCGAGGCGGTGCTGAGCCGGGGCCTGGCCCACATTCTCAACGATGAAAGCGGCGGCAGCCGGGCCATGGCCTGTATTGCCGCCAGATACAAAACTCCGGTGATTTTGATGCACCGGCCCGCAGGCGATGGCCGGGGCGCCCTGGAAGCCGTGCTGGAGGACTTGCGGCAGCTGCGGCTTCAGTATATCGGCGCGGGCTGTCATCCCATGGGCATCGCTTTGGATCCCGGCCTGGGCTTCGGCAAAACCGCCCAGGAAAACCTGAAAATACTGGCCCGTACCGGGGATTTGCATAAGCTGGGCGCGCCGATCTATATCGGGGCCTCCCGGAAGTCTTTTATCGGGCTGGTCACCGGGGTCCAGGAAGCCCGCAGCCGGCAGGGCGGCTCCGTCGGCGCGGCCTTGTGGGCGGCGGAAGGCGGCGCCCATTTTCTGCGGGTCCACGATGTGGGCGAAACCGCCGAGGCCTTAAACGTTTATTGCCTGCTGAAGGAGCTGGCGGCAAAGACTCCGGAGGATAGGCAGCTGCGGGAGATAACGGGCCAAGAGCGTCCTGACTAAAGGAAAAATTTCCCCGGCTGGTTTTTTACGGCAGGAAAGCGCCCGCCGACAGCGAAATGACCAGGGGGGAAGAAGGCCTCCGCCGGCTCTCGGGGCGGAAAGTCCGGGCATTAAAAAAGCCTTTAAACCGGGCCGGGCGGTTACCGCCTGAGTTACGCCCCGGTGCTGAACCCGTTTCGCGTGTTCTCCGGTCTGCGCTATGCCGCCAGATGTTAAATTTTTTGCGGCGCTCTGGGAGGCTTAGGGAAACGCGCGGGAAAGCTTTTCTGTAAATCCAGGATAGGAGGAGGTTTGGATGCAGGATAAATTGAATTTAAAAGGAATGCGGTTTTACGGCTTCCACGGAAACCTGCCGGAGGAAAAACGGCTGGGCCAATGGTTTGAGGTGGACGTGGAGCTGACCATCGACCTGTCGGCTGCCGGGGCCAGCGACCAGCTGGCGGATTCCTTGAATTATGTGGCCGTATATAAGATGGTAAAGATGATCCTGGAGGGTCCTTCGGTAAACCTGATCGAGGCCCTGGCCAGCCGGATCAATTATTGCTGCCTGCAATTTGATCGGGTTCAAAATGCCCGGGTAACGGTGCGCAAGCCTCAGGTCCCCCTGGGAGGACCTTTGGATTATGTGGAGGCCGTAGTGGAACGCAGCCGCAAGCCTCAGGTCCCGCCGGGGGAGGGGGAAAGCCATGAAGCCGGAGCAGAGTAAGCCGCCGGAAAGCCGCCCCGAGGCGGCAGGGCCGGAGATTATTCAGGAGCGGACGGTAACGCCGGCGCCGCATACCGTCTGGCTGGCTTTAGGCAGCAACCTGGGAGACAGGCTGTCCTATCTTTTAGAGGGGATCCGCTGCCTTGGGGCCGGCGGCAGGAAAAAGGGCCTGGAGCTGACGGCCCTCTCGGGCATTTACGAAACGGAGCCGGTGGGCTATCTGGATCAGCCCAGGTTTTATAACATGACGGTCAAAGGCGTAACGGAGCTTACGCCTTTTGAAGTTCTGGAACTTTGTCAGAAAGCCGAAGAGCAGGCCCGGCGGCTTAGGCTGATCCGCTGGGGACCCCGGACCCTGGACGTGGATGTGCTGCTGTACGATGAGCTGCGCCTGGGGACTCAGAAATTGATTTTGCCCCACCCCCGTATGGGGGAAAGGGCTTTTGTTTTGCTGCCGCTGGCGGAAATGGATCCGCGGGCTCTGGAGAAATGGGGCTTCCCTTTTCCGGATGGAGAAAATCAAGGAATAAGGTTGAAATTTTCCGCCGCGGATGTTAACATATTGCTGACGAAAAAACCGGAAGAGCAGTAGTCTGTCTGCTCTTTGGGGCAGTGTTTTATGGGAAGGAAGAAAAAAGGGTATCCGGCGAAAACTATCCGGAACTCTATTTTTCGGAATGAACCAAAGGACCTGCCGCTTCGGTTTTACGTCTAAGGGAAAAGGAAAATTTCATAGTTCCCGACGCAGGTATGCTTGGATCCCTCGTGACCGAGACAAAGAAGCCCGAGAAAATCAAGGTTTCGGCAGTTTTTGGCCGAAGCCTTTTTTTATCGGAGCTCTGAGAAAGGAAGATGTTGAAATGGAAAACAACACCACTGCCAAAGTAAAATCCCCAATCCGCGGCGGGCTTTCTGCCCGCGCCCTGGTTCTGGGAGCCCTGGGCTCGGCGTTATTAACGGCCAGTTCCATGTACGTGGCTTTGCGGATGGGCGCTCTGCCCTGGCCTACGATTTTTGCTTCGATTGCCGCGATGAGTATTCTGAAGCTTTTGGGCGGCACCGGCTTGAATGAGATCAATGTGGCGCAGACCGCCATGACCGCAGGTTCCATGATTGCCGGCGGCCTGGCTTTTACCCTGCCGGGCCTTTGGACGGAAAGCGCGGCCCCTGTCTTGAGCGAAAGCTTCCTGACGGTGTTTTTGGTGGCTCTGACCGGACTGATCCTGGGCCTTGCCCTGACCTGGTACTGGCGGCCTCTGCTTTTGGAACGGGAAAAGCTGCCGTTTCCTATCGGCATGGCGGCGGCGGAAACCATCAAATCCGGCGACGCCGGCGGAAAAAAAGGGCTGCTTCTGGGGCTTTCCCTGGCGGCCAGCGCCGTATTTACGTTTATCCGGGATTGGTTCGGCAAAATCCCCCAGATGCTTTCCTTCGGCTTTTTGGCGCCTTTTCATATTGAGGCCGGCCTGATGCTTTACCCCATGGCCCCGGCCATCGGCTATATGATCGGCACCCTTTATACGGGCGTGCTGTTTCTGGGCGGTTTTTTGGCTTATTTTCTGATTATCCCGCTGGGAGTGTATTTTGGTATTTTCGCCGACGGCGCCGCCGCCGCGGAGTTTAAGAACACCCTGGGCCTGGGCCTGATGGTAGGCGCCGGCATCGGTACCCTGCTGCGCTTTTTGTACGGCCGGATAAAGCAAAGGCGGAAAAACCTTTCCCTTGTAAGTTTTGCGGAAAAAAAGTCCGGCAAAGGCGGCAGGACCAGGCTTTTCTATGGACTGGGAGCCTTGGGAGCCCTGATCTGCCTGAAAGGAGCCGGTTTAGGCCTTGGCACAGGCTTTCTGGTTTTGGCCGGCGGATTTTTAATGACCCTGATGTCCTGCCTGATCACCGGAGAGACCGGCGTGGACCCCATGGAGATATTCGGGATTATCGTCATGATGGGCATCAGCTTCCTGATGGAGTTAAGCTGGCAGAGCTGCCTTTTGGTGGCGGCGGTGGTAGCCGTAGCCAGCGGCTTTGCCGGTGATACCATGTTTGACTACCGGGCCGGCCAGATCATCGG
The DNA here is from genome assembly GCA_034927285.1 of Peptococcaceae bacterium. GTDB lineage: Bacteria > Bacillota > Peptococcia > DRI-13 > UBA5745 > JAYFQF01. The sequence continues at coordinate 41,458 of JAYFQF010000014.1, read as the reverse complement.
CACCGATCCCAAAGAGCAGCTGATCGCCCAGGGGATCGGCGGCCTGGTGGGCGCCGCGGTTTCGGCCCTGACCCTGTTCGTGATCGTCGGCCAGTTCGGGCCGGTGTTTTCCGACGCTTTGCCCGCCCCCCAGGGAGCCATGGTCTTTTCCATGGTAAATAACGCTTTTGACCCCGCGGTTTTTTGGTCCGGGGCGGCATTAGGGGCGGTTATGGTGTTTTTCGGCCTGCCCGCCACCACTTTGGGCATCGGCATGTATCTGTCTTTCGCCTTTTCCGCGGCGATTTTCCTGGGCGGGCTTATCCGCCTGGGGGTGGGCAAAGCCCGGCCGGACCGGGTGGAAGAAGGTACGGTGATCGCCTCCGGCGTTTTTGGCGGGGAAAGTCTTACCGGTATGGTGATCGCTTTTATCAGCTTTTTCGCTTCTCTCTGAAAGCGGCGGGAGTACTCTCTGCTTTTTCCGCCCAGCTGGGCCGGCAGGGAGAGACGGACGCTTTTGCCATAAGTCGTTTCTGATGAAAGGGAGTATCGTATGCTTTTAGTGTTTGACGTAGGGAATACCAATATCGTCATGGGCGTATACCGTGAGGAGGAATTGCTTCATTCCTGGCGGATGACCACTAACCGGGGCCAGACCGCCGACGAATACGAGGTCACGATCCGTTCCTTTTTGGGCTACGCCGGTATTGATATGACCCAAATCGGGGATGTGATCATCTCTTCCGTAGTACCGCCGCTGATGCCGGCCTTCGAGCAGATGGTCCGCCACTGCTTTGGCAAAGAGCCTATGGTGGTGGGGCCGGGGATCAGAACCGGCTTGCCTATCCTGTATGACAACCCCAGGGAAATCGGAGCCGACCGGGTGGTAAACGCCGTGGCCGGCTATGAAAAGTACGGCGGGCCCCTGATCATCGTAGATTTTGGCACCGCCACCACCTTCTGCGCCATCGATGAGGAAGGCCGTTACCTGGGCGGAGCGATAACCGCCGGCATCGGCATTTCCGCCGAGGCTCTTTTTCAGCGGGCCGCCAAGCTGCCCCGCATCGAGCTGGTGAAACCAAAACAAGTGATCGGCAGGAATACCGTCAGCAGCATGCAGGCAGGTATCGTTTACGGCTACGTGGGTCTGGTGGACGGCATTGTCCGGCGGATCAGCGCCGAGCTGGGCAAACAGCCCAGGGTAGTGGCCACCGGCGGCATGGCGGAGCTGATTGCCGGCGAATCGGATACCGTCCAGGTGGTGGACAGCGAACTGACCCTGGAGGGCCTGCGCCTGATTTACAATCGCAACAAATAGAGGTAAAATAGGGATACTGTCGGAGCCGGCGCAAGCCGGCTCAATTTTGCAGGGAGCAGGAGAAGAAAAGATCATGGGAATCTACATCGACCTGTTTTTTACTTTTTTCCGGATCGGCGGCCTGACCTTTGGCGGCGGCTATACGGTTTTGCCGATGCTGCAAAAAGAAATTGTGGAAAACCGGGGCTGGGCTACCCAGGAGGAAGTGCTGGATTACTATGCCGTAGGCCAGTGCCTGCCGGGGATGATCGCCGTCAATACCGCCATCATGATCGGCTATAATGTGCGCAAGCGTCTGGGGGCTTTGGTTTCGGCCCTGGGGCTGGTCATGCCCTCCCTGATCGTTATTCTGATCGTGGCCTCGGTGCTGAACAATTTTGCCGATCTGCCGGTGGTGCAAAGCGCCTTTGCCGGTATCCGCGTAGCGGTCTGCGCCCTGGTGGTAAATGCGGTATATAAAATGGGCAAAGCCGGCGTTATCGACGTGATTACCGGCCTGTTTTGTCTGGTCACCTTTGCCGCCTCGGCCTTATGGGGCCTTTCTCCGGTGCTTTTGGTGGTGACCGCGGCCCTTTTGGGCCTGATCGTAAAAAAAACGGCGGCGGCTAAATCCGCCGCCACAGACAAAGGAGGGGAAGCCAAGTGAATATTTATCTTTTGCTCTGTCTGGAATTTGCCAAAATCAGCGTTTTCGCCGTAGGCGGCGGTCTGGCTTCCCTGCCCTTCCTTTATGCCATGGCGGATAAGTACGGCTGGTTCAGTTACGGGGAGCTGGCCAATATGATCGCTGTTTCCGAATCCACTCCCGGCCCTATCGGCATCAATATGGCCACCTATGTGGGCTATACCTGCGGCGGCGTTGCCGGCGGTATCTTATCGACCCTTTCCTATGTGCTGCCTTCGGTGATCATCGGTACCTTTGTAGCCGGCTTTTTGCAGAAGTTTAAAACCAACGCCACAGTGGAGGCGGCATTTTACGGCTTGCGTCCGGCGGTCTGCGGCCTGATCGCCGCGGCGGGCTATCAGATTCTGACCATCTCTATTCTGGACATTCCGGCTTTTCAGGCCGGGGGCGGTCTGGCGGGGCTTTTCAATCTGCCGGCCATCTTAATGTTTGCGGTGATGACGGCTTTGACCTTTAAAGTGAAATGGCATCCCGTGATCTATATTGTCATTGCCGCCGCGGTGGGAGTGGTCCTGAAGTTCTAAGGCCGGCAGCACCGGGCCGGCGGCGGTTCGCAAGCTGCAGAAACCCGCCGGCCTTAAGAACGTATGTTCTGCGCATTTTTTGTTTAGTTAAGGAGAGAATTATTTGCGGATCGGAAATCATACCTTAGCCAATCCGGTGATCCTGGCCCCCATGGCAGGAATCACCGACAAAACCTACCGGAGCATCGCCAAAGAACAGGGGGTGGATCTGGTCTATACCGAGATGATCAGCGCCAAAGCCCTGTCTTACAAAAATCTCAAGACCCGGGAGCTTTTGGATATCCGGGGAGAAACCCCTCCCGTAGCGGTGCAGATTTTTGGCTCCGAGCCGGAGATTATGGCGGAAGCCGCCCTGAAGGCTCAGGCCCTGGGGGCGGCTATGGTGGATGTGAATATGGGCTGTCCCGTGCCGAAGGTGGTAAAAAACCGGGAGGGTTCGGCGCTTTTGGAGGAGCCGGAGCTGGCGGCGGCTATTGTTTCCGCTATGGCGAAAGCAGTCGCTGTCCCCGTTTCCGTGAAGATCCGTTTAGGCATGACGGCAAAGCGGATCGTGGCTGTGGACTTTGCCAGCCGGATGGCCCGGGCCGGCGCCGCGGCGGTGGCGGTCCATGGCCGCACCCGGGATCAGTATTATGGCGGCCAGGCCGACTGGGGGATGATCCGGCAGGTAAAGGAAGCCTTAAGGCCCTTTGGGGTTCCGGTAATCGGCAGCGGCGATATCTGGCAGCCTCAGGACGCCGCCCGGATGCTGGCGGAGACCGGCTGCGACGCGGTGATGATCGGCAGGGGCGCTTTAGGCAATCCCTGGCTTTTGGGCCGGACGGTCCGTTATCTGGCGGGGACGCCTTTGGCCGAATTACCCGAGCCCAAAGCGGCGGCGCGGGTGGCGGCGGCTTTGGAACACAGCCGGCGGCTGGTGGCGGTAAAAGGCGAGGCCAAGGGCATGCCGGAGATGCGCAAGCACCTGGCCTGGTATCTGAAGGGATTGCCCCGTACCGCCCCGCTGAAAGAAAAGCTTTTTCATACCCGTACCCTGGCCGAAGCGGAAAGCCTTTTACGGGAATATCTTGAAACCCTGGAGACCGGAGAGCCCGGAAAAAAACGGGAATAGCGGGCGGGCATAAGATGGGCCGGACCGGCATAAATTATCCTGGCCGAACCCTGGGCCTGCCGGCCAAACCATTGACAAAACCCCTGCCTGCATATATAATAATCGGGAGATTTAAGGCCCTGTTCGGGGTCCGGTAAAGCCCAAGCACTGGAGCACCAGTGCTATTGTAGTTTTATATTGGATTTCATCTGCAAGGAAGAAGGTTGGATGAGCATGAGAGAGAAAGAGGTCGTATTGACAAAAGAGGGTCTGGCCAAGCTGGAAGCTGAGCTTGAAAGTTTAAAAACAGTGAAGCGCCGCGAGGTGGCCGACCGGATCAAGCAGGCGATCGAGTTCGGCGACATCAGCGAAAATTCCGAGTATGAAGATGCGAAAAACGAGCAGGCTTTCATTGAAGGCCGCATCCTGACTCTGGAAAAAATGCTGCGCAACGTCATGGTCATCGAAGATTCCGGCGACGGCCAGAGCCATGTGATGCTGGGCGCTACCGTTGTGCTGAAAGATATCGAGTATAACGATCAGATGGAGTATACCATCGTCGGCGCCGCCGAAGCCAATCCGATGAAAAACCGGATCTCCAATGAAAGTCCGGTGGGGGCAGCCGTTTTAGGTCATAAAAAAGGCGATGTTTTCGAGGTGCAGGTTCCGGCCGGCACCGCAAAATATGAAGTCATTGATATTAAGTAAGCGAGAATATAAACGAGGTGTATACACTTGACTGAAGAAATGGTAAATACGGATGCCGGCGAAGAAGCGCGCCGGGCCGAGTTATCTGAACAGCACCGCATCCGGATGGAAAAGATGGAAGCGCTGCGGCAGCAAGGGACGGATCCCTTTGGCGGCCGCTATGAGCAAACCCATCATGCTCTGGAAATTCTGGATAATTATACGACGCTGGAAGGCGGCCAGGTCTCCGTGGCCGGCCGGATCATGGCCAAGCGGGTCATGGGCAAGGCGGCTTTTTGCCATATCCAGGATTTGACCGGGCAGATCCAGTTCTATATCCGCCGGGATGACGTGGGCGAGGAAGCCTACGCCATATTTAAGAGCCTGGACCTGGGGGATATCGTAGGCGTCGCCGGCAAGGTTTTTAAAACCAAGACCGGAGAGACCTCCGTTCATGCCGAAACCATGGTTTTGCTGAGCAAGGCCCTGCGGCCTCTTCCGGAGAAATGGCACGGCTTAAAGGATGTGGAGATGCGCTACCGCCAGCGTTATCTGGATCTGATCGTCAATCCTGAGGTGAAGGATGTTTTTATCGCCCGAAGCCGCATTATTCAGGAGATCAGAGACTATCTGGGCAGGAAAAGCTTCCTGGAGGTGGAGACTCCTACCCTGCACAACGTGGCTGCCGGCGCCGCCGCCCGCCCCTTCATTACCCATCATAACGCCCTGGATATCGACCTGTATATGCGAATCGCCCTGGAACTGCATTTAAAGCGGCTGATCGTAGGCGGCCTGGAGCGGGTCTATGAGCTGGGCCGCGTTTTCCGGAACGAGGGCATCGACACCCGGCATAATCCGGAATTTACTTTGCTGGAACTCTATCAGGCTTACGCCGATTATCATGATATTATGGACTTGACCGAAGACCTGGTCCGCACCGTCAGCCTGAAGGTGCGGGGAACGGCCAAGGTGAGCTATCAGGGACAGGAAATCGATCTGGAATCTCCCTGGCGCCGGGTCAGCATGGCCCAGCTGGTGCGGGAGCACACCGGCGAGGATTACGACTCCTGGGCCGATGCCGCCGCGGCCCGGCAGGCTGCGGCAAAGCTGGGGGTGAAGGTTGACGGCGACGCTACCCGGGGCAAAGTGCTGCAGGCTGTTTTTGAGGATCAGGTTGAGGACAAGCTGTTCCAGCCTACGTTCGTTATGGACCATCCCATCGATGTTTCCCCTCTGGCCAAAAGGAAGGCGGATAATCCCGAACTGACGGCCCGCTTTGAACTGTTCATCACCGGCCGGGAGTTTGCCAACGCTTTTTCCGAACTGAACGATCCTGTGGATCAGCGGCAGCGTTTCCTTTGGCAGATGGAAGAACGGGCCAAAGGGGATGAGGAGGCGCAGATGCTGGACGAAGATTTCCTGGCGGCTTTGGAGCAGGGGATGCCGCCTACCGGCGGCCTGGGCATCGGCATCGACCGTCTGGTCATGCTTTTGACCGATTCTCCTTCCATCCGGGATGTAATCCTGTTTCCCACCCTGCGCCCGTTAGGTTAATGTTAAGGCATCCGGCCGTCTGTCCAACGCTTAAGGAAGGTTTTCCTCAGGCCTGGTATAGGCGGCCTTTTTATCCAAACGCTTGGAGGTAACCAAAATGGGTAAATACTCCCTGTATAAAAAAGGCACGTATAAATACAGCCTGGTCTGGCTGGCGGCAGCCCTGATGACGGTGGCGCTGGCGGCTTCGCTTTGGGTGAACTTTCAGCGGCTTCAGGTGGAAAGCCGGAACCGGACCCTGGGGCTTCTGGCCGATTACGACGAATTGCAGCGCATTTCCGACAGCGTCCCGGACGTGGAATTTGCGGATATCCTGGGCAAGGCCCAGCGCATGGGCATCACCGGACTGGTGGTACGGGAACGCCTGCTGAGCGACTGGGAAGCCGCCGGCAAGGTTACCGTTATGCAAGGCGGCCAGCTGCAGTTGATTTTGGATTTGCGCAAAGACCTAACCCAGACGGAAGCCATATCCCAGCAGAAAATTGTCCCGCAGGCTCAGCGCACTTATATCCTGACCAAGGAACACGATGTTTTTAATCAGCTCTTCTCTTTGCTGGAGGCCAAAAAGCGCTATCCGGTGGCTTTTGAGATGGGGGATTATCTGGGCATCGAGGTACAGCTTTACTCGGGAGAAAAAAGTACCCTGGGCTTAGGATATCCCATGGAGGAATTACAACTGGCGGCGGACCTGGGCCTGGAGGTGATCCCACGGGTGCGCAGCTGGGCGCCGGTCAGCGGGGAAAACCTGGCGGAAGAATTCAACTGGGTCAGCCAGATCCCGGGCCTTGCGGCCGTGGGCTTCAATGACGCCAGCGTTCCCGGCGGCGACAGCCCCCATGTGCTGGATAAGCTGGCGGAAGCGGTGGGGCCTTTGGACGTGCCTTTGGTTTCCTTCGAATTTTATGACCAGGCCGGACTGGCGGCCCTGGCCGGCCGGCTTGATCAGAAGCTGATCCGGGGCCATGCCATCGCGGAAAACGAGCTGAAAAAATATACGGATAACGAAGAGGCCCTGGACCGTTTCAGCCTGGCGGCGGCGGAGCGTAATATCCGCTATATCTACCTGCGGTATTCCAATATGGATAATCCGGCGGCGGCCATGGAACCCAACATGGAGTACACCAAATATATCCGGGAAAGCCTTGAGGCGGAAGGCTTTTTGTTCGGCAGCCCCGTCATCTTGTCCATGCCCGGCATCTCCTATCCGGTGAAGTTTTTTATCGGCCTGGGTGTTATCGCCTGCGGCGGCTGGCTGGTGGGGTTTGCCTTCCAGCCTGTGGCCGGCAGTAAGTTTAACCTGCCTTTGGTCCTGTTTTTGGCCGTAGGGATCATGGTCTGGGGTGTCCTGCTGATGAAGCAGGCGGTACTGGCGGTCAAGCTGGCGGCGCTGGCGGCGGCGGTCTGCTTCCCCAGTCTTTCGGCAGTGATCGTGCTGAAGGGACTGGATCGTACGGAAAAAGGGAAAGGTTCCCTCCTTCAGGCTATCCTCAGCCTGGTGCTGATGAGCCTGGGCACCTTTGCCGGCGCCATGATCATGTCGGCCCTTTTGGCCGATACCGCCTTCATGCTGAAACTGAACAGCTTTGCCGGCGTCAAGGTGGCTCATTTGATCCCCCTGCTGATTGTACCGCCGATCCTATGGCTCAGGGAAAAGGATTGGCAGGGGCTTTTACGGGGTACCGCCGGCGGGAATGTGAAGTTCTGGCATTTGGGGGTGGGGGTTTTTATCCTGGCCGCCCTGGCCGTTTATATCCTGCGTACCGGCAATGACAGCGTGGCCGCGGTTTCCGGCCTGGAACTGAAGTTCAGGCAGATGCTGACCGCCGTGATGGGTGTCCGTCCCAGAACCAAGGAATTTCTGATCGGCCATCCTCTGATGCTGATCCTTTTGTATTTCGGCTACAGCTTTAAGATGTATCCGGTGCTTTTAATGGGGCTGATCGGCCAGATTTCCCTGATCAATACCTACGCCCATATCCATACGCCTCTGGCGGTGTCCTTTCTGCGGAGCGCCAACGGTTTATGGCTGGGGATCATCCTGGGGATAATCGGCATTCTGGTAATCAAGCTTTTGCTGAAATGGTTTAAGCCCGTTCTGGAATCCGGCGGCAGCCAGGCCATTGGGCGGCCTCAGTATGGCCGGCGGAAGGAGAGAATCTGATGGGAAGTCGTAAAAAAGGACCCAAGGTGGTCCTCAGCGGGTACTTTGGCTTCGACAACTGCGGCGACGAGGCGATTTTGTACAGCATGATCCATTGCCTGAAGGCTTTACAGCCGGACATCCAGCTGGTGGCTCTTTCCGCCGATCCCAAGCGTACCCAGGAGCTTTACGGGATAAAAGCCGTGGACCGCTGGAAGCCCTGGAAAGTCTTAGGCCAGCTTTTGGGGGCCAGACTCTTTATCAGCGGCGGCGGTTCCCTGATCCAGGACGTTACCAGCGTCAGAAGTCCCAAGTATTACCTGGCTCTGATCCGCCTGGCTCAGCTTTTAGGCAGAAAGACCATGATTTATGCCCAGGGAGTGGGACCCTTGCTCACGGAGAAAAACCGTCAGAAGACGGTAAAGATTTTTGAAAAATGTAACAGGATTATTTTGCGGGATGAAAATTCGGCAAAACTGCTGAAGGACCTGGGCCTGAAAAAGGACCTGCAGGTGACCTGCGATCCGGTGCTGGCGTTGACTACGGAGGATGTGGGGCTGGAAACCGGCCAGAAGCTCCTGGCGGAGCTGGGGGTCCTGGATTCCAGGGGCCGCAAAACCAAGCCGCTTTTGATCGCCTGCGTCCGCAGCTGGAAAGATAACAAGCATCTGGAGCAGCTTGCCAAAATCCTGGACAATCAGGCCAGAACTGGCTGTGATGTACTTTTGGCGCCGGCTCATTATCCCGAGGATATGGAATCAATTTCCGTCATCAGCAACGAAATGAACGAACGGGTATACTGCGTGGGACGGCGGCTGACGGCGGTGGAGCTGATGAGCCTGACGGCCAATGCCGATAAGGTGCTGTCCATGCGGCTCCACGGCCTGATCTTTGCCATGGCCTTCGGTGTGCCGATGACAGCCGTATCCTATGATCCCAAGGTGGCTTCTTTTATGGAACAGGCCTATATGGAAGATTGTTGTGTGCCCGTAGACTCTTTTTCCTGGTTCCAGCTGGCGGATATCCTGGACCGGCAGGAGATCCGTCCGGTGCGTCAGCGCCTGGAGCAGGAAAAACGGCGGCAGGAATTGCGGGAACTGGCCTGGCAGACGGCGGAAGAAGCCGTGGCCCTGCTGAAACGCAAGTAGATACCGGATCATCGCAAGAACGATTTTTGTCTTCAGGAGGAAGCATGGCGGAAACTCTGGCCGGGGCTACCCTGGTATTAATGATCATGAATATGACGGCACGCCTCCTGGGCTTTTTCCGGGAAACGGCGGTGGCGGCTATTTACGGCGCCTCCGATTTTACCGACGCCTATCAGGTGGCCTATACTCTGCCTTACTTTTTGCAGATGGTGCTGGGCATGGCGTTGGTTTCCTCTATCGTGCCGGTGATCGTTCATCACCTCGGCGAAGGGAAAAAAGAAAGGGCCTGGGAGGCGGCCAGCATCACTATTAACCTCACCGTGGCGCTGATGGCAGTTTTTGCGGTGCTGGGCGTGATTTTCTCTGAGGTTTTAGTGCGTCTTACCGCCCCGGAGCTGCCGGCGGCTACCTCCGCCTTGGCGGCCAGGATGACGTCCATTATGTTTCCTTCGGTAATTTTTATGAGCGCGGCCATGCTGGTCACCGGAATTCTCAACGCCTGCAAACGCTTTGCCCTGGCGGCTTTTGCCCCGGCCTTCTCCAGCCTCGTCATCATCGTCGGCGTTTTAGCTTTTGGCGGCCGGCACCCCATGGCCCTGCCTGGGGCTACATTAATCAGCTTTTGCGGTATGCTTCTGATTCAGCTGCCGGGCTTAAAAGGCACAGGCTTTCGTTACCGGCTGGCTTTTGATCTGAAAAACCCTGACGTCAGAAGTGTTTTCGGAAATCTGGGAGCGGTTTTTGTGGGTACCGCCACCTATCAGATCTATCTGGCCATTAACCGGTTTTTTGCTTCAGGACTGGCTGCCGGCAGTATTTCTGCCTTAAATTACGCCGGCAAGCTGATGAATCTGCCCCTGGGGGTTTTCGTATCCTCCGTGGCTTCGGCGATTTTCCCCATCCTTTCGGCCCAGGCCCTGGCTAAGGACCGGCGGCCGATGTGGGAATCCGTTGACCGGGGGCTGAAGCTGGTATTTCTGATCACGCTGCCGGCGGCCCTGGGCCTGATGGCCCTGGGACAGCCCATCGTCCAGCTTTTATTCCAAAGGGGCGCTTTCAAAGCACAGGATACGGTGATGACGGCCCAGGCCCTGTTTTGGTTCGGGCCGGGCATGGCCGGGATGGCCGCCACCCAGATCCTGACCCGGGCTTACTATGCCCTGGGGGACAGCAAAACTCCTCTGGCCACCGGACTGGCCTCCATCGCGGTGAACATTCTGGCCAGCCGGTTTTTGATCGAGCCTTTGGGCCCCGGGGGCCTGTCCCTGGCTAACAGCCTGGCCAGTATTTTTAACGCCGCCGCTATGTACGGGATTTTGCACCGGCGTCTGCCGGGACATGCGGGGAAGGGGCTTTTGCTTACCTCTCTGAAGGCTCTGGCCGCTTCTCTGGCTACGGCGGCGGCGGCGCTGGCAGTCTACCGGCCGTTATCAAGGATCCTCGATTTAAGCCTGTCCTCCGGCGGCTTCAAACTGGCCGCGGGGGTGGTTGCGGCCATCGCCGCCGGCGTTCTGGCCTATATAATTGTTATCTTTTTGTTAAAAGAAAATGAACTATTGACCTTTGCCCGGCAGCTAAAAGGCGCCAAAAAAGGAGCAAGTTGAAAAAGCCTTGACAAATAAGGCTTTTTTTCGCCCTTTCCGACTTTTCCGGCAACGTTGCTTTTGGCGGGAAACCCTGAATTTTTGTGTAAAAGATTTGTCAAGGGGCGAAATTATTGCTATAATGTTAGAGATTTATCATTCAGAAGAAAAAAGGGGAACTTATGCCCCTTTTGCTCCGTCTGACAGATAGAAGCAGGTTGGAGGTCTTACGATCGCAATGAAATGGATATTTCCTCTTTTGCTGGCCGCTTCGCTTACCCTGGGGCTGACTCCCCTGGTCAGGCGGCTGGCCATCCGGGTGGGCGCTATGGACCAGCCGGATAAAAGAAAAGTGCATACCTGCCCCATGCCCCGCATGGGCGGCCTGGCGATTTTTTTCAGCTTTTGGATCACCATATTTATTACACAGCCCATTACCGCGGAGCTGAAGGCCTTTGCTTTCGGCAGTCTGCTGATCCTGATTTCCGGGGTCTGGGACGACATGAAGAATATCCGCCCATGGATGAAGCTGGTTTTCCAGTTTGCCGCGGCGTTGGTAGTGATCCTGGCGGGGGTGAAGGTGACTTTCATCACGAACCTGTTCAGCGCCTCGCCCACCGTGTTGGGCTGGCTGTCCGTCCCTTTTACGATGCTTTGGATCGTGGGTATGACCAATGCGGTAAATCTGGTGGACGGGCTGGACGGGCTGGCTGCCGGGGTTTCGGCTATTGCCGCTTTATCCATCGGCATCATCGCCTGGATGGAAGGTTTTGCTTCCGTGGGCTACTTATCCATCCTCCTGGCGTCTTCCACCTTTGCTTTCCTCAAATATAATTTTCATCCGGCGAAGATTTTTATGGGCGACACCGGCGCGCTGTTTTTAGGCTATGCCCTGGCGGTGATTTCGATCCTGGGCCTGACCAAAATGGCTACCACGGTTTCCTTGTTTCTGCCTGTGGTGGTGCTGGGGGTGCCGATCATGGACACCCTTTTTGCCATTGTCCGCCGGCTGACAAACCGGATGCCGATTTTTGCTGCGGATAAAGATCACCTGCATCACCGGCTGCTGGCTATGGGCTTCAGTCACACCCAGGCCGTGCTGGTGGTTTACGGCGTCTGCCTTTTCCTCAGCCTGTCGGCTATCGGCATTTCCCTGCTGCCTACGGGCCAGGCCATGATGGCTATCGGCGTCGTGGCTGTCGTCGGCATCTGGGCAGCGGAAAAGGTCGGCGTTTTGGGCCGCCAGGCGAAAGCTGCCGCTGCGGAACCTTCCTCTCAGAAAAAAAGCGAGATTGCCAAGCATTAAACCGGGAAGGACAGCCGGACGGAAGTAAAGGATCAGACGAAATCAGACGAAAAGAAAAAGTTTCAGAGGGAATTCACTGCAGAAAGCGAGGACATGGTCATGAAGCGAATTGATTGGAAAGTAATCGTTCTTTTAGGAATAATCGTCTCGGTGGTCGTTGGTTTTCTTTTTGGCACGGGAATTTTGGGAGGCGACTCGCCAAAACCCGGTTCCGCCGACGATCCTTTGATGACCCAGGGCGCCGCGGCCCAAACCATCGAAGCCAAAGTAGCGGCCCTGGAGACGGAAGTCACTGACCTGACCACCAAAATCCAGACCCTGGAAAAAGATCTCACCGAATTATACGCTATCGTAAATCAGGGCGGCACCACCACGTCCCCCGGCACCAATACCGGTACCGGCACCACCGGCACGAACACCGGTACAAATACGGGGACAAATACCGGCACGAATACGGGACAGGCCGTTTCCTCGGCTAACGTAGGGAAAACCGGTTCCGTTACCGGCGAAGTGGTTAACTTAAGAGAAACCGCTTCCACCTCCTCCACCATTAAAAAGAAGCTGACTCCCAGCGATACCTTCACGATCACCAAGGTGGACAACGACTGGTATCAGGTTCAGCTGGCAGACGGCACGGTAGGCTGGGTGGCCGGCTACCTGGTAAAGGTAAAATAAATATACCGGGAGCTTCAGGAAATCGAAATAAAGCGAAGCGCGCCGCAAGGGTCTTTGACCAGGTTTGCGGCGCGCTTTTTATGATGAAAACTAAGTAAAATCAGTTCCTGGAAGCGCTAAACCTATTGACGAGGCGACAACATGTCATTATAATAAATGACATGTTGTCGCCTTTGTGAGTTTCAATAGAATTGCAGGGAAAGGAGGGGGTTATAAAAATGGTAACGGAACGATTTCGCAAGCTTCCGGAAGGGAAAAAGGAGTTAATCCGTGAAGCTGCGGTAAAGGAGTTTATCCGTGTTCCATTTGAAAAGGCGTCGATTAATAAGATTATTAAAGCCGCGGGCATATCCAGGGGAAGCTTTTATACCTATTTTGAGGATACCTATGACGTGCTGGAATATCTTTTCGAAGATGCCGCCCAGGGTTTCCAGAATATCTGGATAAGCAGAGCGGAAAAACATAATGGGGATTTATGGGATATCATGGAGGATTTCCTGCATTTCAGCATAGCGAATATAACAGGAGATTTTCCACAGCTGATTAAAAATATTGTCGATAGCGGAAGTATCTTTAGCATAATCCATCGGTTTTTTCAAAACAACAACCAAAAGCTATTCTTTTTGCAAGAAGTATTATATGATTCGATCGACAAGGCTGATTTTAAGGACCAGAGCATCGATACCTTTGAAAAGCTGATTTCAATGATATTTTTGGAATTGGCCCATTGCATCGGTTGGTATTGCCACTGTCCCTGGGATGAGGAAAAAATCAAAGAGGCTTTCCTCAAAGAATTAGAAATCCTGCAATATGGAATCCGTAAGCACTGATTCCAAACATAATGAGGCGAAATAAGGAGTTTATCATGACCAAGAAAAGAAACTTAATCATCGCCGGCGCCGCTGTGATCGCGGTTGCCGTGGCGGGACTTGTCCTGCCGAAAATGTGGGGAGATAAAGAACAGCTCATAGCGGAGACGCCGCCGGCAGTGACGGTGGAGAAGCCGCAGATCCGAAGTATCGAGTTGAGCAATGAGCTGATCGGAACCATTGAGTCGGACAGCATTGTTCATGTCACGCCCCTTGGCTCGGGAGAAATTACCAGCGTGGCCGTTCAGGCCGGAGAAACGGTTTCAGCCGGCCAGCTTCTTTGCGTCATTGACACGAAACAGGTGGAGAGCTCCCGGATCGTGGCGGAGACGGCGAAAATCACCTATGACGACGCCCAGAAGAATTTAGACCGTTATTCCGTACTTTATTCCTCGGGCGATATGCCGGAAGCCGATTATCAGTCTCTGGTGGATAAAGTGGAGATGGCCAGGCTTCAATACGAAAATGCAAAAATTGCTTATGATATTCAACTGGAAAGCAGCCGGGTCACGGCGCCGATAGGGGGACGGGTGGAAAACTTCAATGTAAGCGTGCACGATATGGTTTCTCCCCAGAGCCTTCTCTGCGTCATCTCCGGTGAAGGCGGCAAGGCCGTGACCTTTTATGTTTCAGAGCGTATTGTTTCCGGACTGAAGACCGGAGACAGCATCAGGCTGGAAAAAAGCGGCACGGAGTATACGGCGGCCATTACGGAAGTAAGCACAATCATTGATCAGCAAAGCGGTTTATTTAAAGTGAAGGCTTCGGTTCCCAAGGGCGAAGCCTTAGCCGTGGGAACTTCGGCAAAGCTTTATGTCGTTTCCCGCAAAGCGGAGAATGTCCTTACTGTTTCACTGGACAGTGTTTATTACGAAGGCGGCAGCCCCTTCATTTATACCTATGAGGACGGCGCCCTGAGGCAAAACCCGGTGACCGTAGGCCTGGCCGACGACCAATACGTGGAAGTGCAGGAGGGCATTACCGCCGAGGATCAGGTGGTGAATACCTGGACCAGAGAGATGTTTGACGGCTCCAGAGTGACCCTGGTGGGCGAAGTGGAGGAACAGACCCAGACAACGGAAGGCCAGATAACAGAAGGCCAGACAACGGAAGAAACAGAAGCGGAAACTTCTATTTCCGTACAGTAAGGGGGCGCTGATATGGGAATAATAAAAGCAGTACTAAAACGCCCCGTGACTATGGTCCTGGCGATCCTCTGCCTGATCGTATTTGGTTTGTCCTCAGTGCTCACCTCCAAAATGGAGCTGACTCCGGAGATGAGCTTCCCGATGATGATCATCAGCAGCGTTTATCCCGGAGCCAATCCCGAGGACGTAAATGACCTGGTAACCAAGCCGGTGGAAGAGTCGGTAGGAACTTTGTCCGGCATTAAGAATATTCAGTCCGTTTCCCAGGAGAATATCTCCCTGGTCATTCTGGAATATGAATACGGTACGGACATGAATAAGGCATACTCGGATTTAAAGAAAAAGATGGATAATGTGGATCTGCCGGATAATGTAGAGACGCCCGGCATCATGGAGCTCGATATCAATGAGATGCCGGCGGTTACCCTGGCGGTCAAAAATTCCTCCCAGAAGAATCTGTATAACTTTGTGAACGATAAGATTGTGCCGGAATTTGAAAAGATATCCTCGGTGGCCAGCGTGGATATCAGCGGGGGCCGGGAGAATTATATCCGTATCCGCCTGATTCCCGAAAAAATGAGCCAGTATCATGTGACGATGGATTCCATCAGCCAGGCCGTCAAGGCGGCGGATTTTGCCTATCCCGCAGGGAATACCGGAGTGGGAAAACGGGATTTGGCGGTCAGTACAGCCGTAGAAATCAAGACAGTGGAAAGCCTGAAAAAGGTTCCGCTGGCCACCGGCAGCGGCAAGCTCATCTACTTGGAAGACGTTGCCGATATTTCTGAAGCTTCAAAGAAACAGGAAGCCATCGGTCGGTATAATGGCGAGGATACCATTACCGTATCCATTAATAAGCAGCAGAAGGACAGCGCGGTTGATGTTTCAAAGGGCGTCACCCGGACCATCGAGACCTTAAAACAGGAGTATCCCGGTGTGGATTTTGTTGTGATTGATGATACCAGCGATCAGATCGTATCGGCCTTAAATAGCGTAAAGGAAACGATGATCATCGCGGTGATTATTTCCATGGTTGTCATTTTCCTGTTTTTCGGCGACCTGAAAGCCTCTCTGATTGTGGGCAGCTCTATCCCGGTATCCATGCTGGTATCCTTGATTCTGATGTCGGTCATGGGATTTTCGGTAAATCTGATTACCATGAGCGGTATTGTTCTGGCCATCGGCAATATGGTGGACGACTCCATTGTTGTGCTGGACAGCTGCTTCCGGGCCCAGAAAGATCAGAGCTTCCAGGAATATATGGAGGCGGCCGTAAAGGGTACGGGAGAAGTGTTTGCGGCTATTATAGGCGGCGCTCTTACAAACTGCGTCGTATTTATTCCCTTGGCCTTCCTGGAAGGCATATCGGGCCAGCTGTTTATGCCTTTGGGCTTTACGCTGATCTTTTCCGCGATATCCTCCGCCGTTTCGGGTCTGACCATTGTTCCGATGTGTTATACCAGAATACGTCCTGTTGAGAAGCAAAACTCCCCGGTAGGCGGCCTGATCAGGGCGCTGCAGGGCGGCTATAGCCGTCTTGTCGCCAAGCTGCTTGACCGGAAGGCTCTGGTAATGACCGTATCCGTTCTCCTGCTGGCCGTGTCCTTTATCCTGGCGGCAAGGCTGGGCTTTGAACTCATGCCGGATATAGACGAGGGCACTGTCGCCGTTTCCGTTGAGGTAAAGCCTGGGCTTAAGGTCGAGGAAGTGGACAAGATCCTGCAAGAAGTAGAAAAAGTGGTGATCAGTGAAGAGAATCTGGATTCTTATATGCTCACTTACGGCGGCGGCAGCTTGATGTTAAACGGCGGCGGGAGCGGCACCCTGACGGCGTATTTAAAAAGTGACAGGACGCTTTCCACTAAGGAAGTAGTGAATAAATGGAAAAAGGAGCTGGGCCGGTTCCCGGATTGCAACATCACCGTGGAATCCACCTCCAGCATGAGCATGATGCTCAGCAGCAATGATTTTGAAGTGATCCTGCAAAGCGCTCAGTTAGATGAACTGAAGGACACTTCGGACCGGATGGTTGCGGAGCTGTCCGCCCGTTCAGATCTCATTAAGGTTCATTCGGATCTGGAGAATGCGGCGCCTGTCATCAAGGTCAGGGTAGATCCCATTCGGGCCGCCGCTGAAGGGGTCGCTCCGGTAAATGTCGGAGCGATGCTGAACAGTATGCTGAGCGGGGTGGAAGCCACCACCATGGATGTGGACGGAGAAGAAATTTCCGTGCAGATAGAATATCCCGAGGATTCCTACGATTCGCTGAATAAGGTCCAGGGGGTTTTGATTCCCAATGCTTCGGGGGGGTCTGTAGCCCTGACGGACATTGCCGATATTGGCTATGAAGACAGCCCTTCCGCGATTAACAGGAAGAATAAACAGTATCTGGCGACGATCACCGGCTCCTTTACCGAGGAGATCAAGACCGAGCAGGCTAAAGAAGCCTCCACGAAAGAGATTGACCAGAATGTGGTGAGCAAATACCTGAGCTCTACGGTCACCAGGGCTAAAAACAGCGAGGATCAGTATATGATAGAGGAGTTCACCAACCTGTTTATGGCGATTGCCACAGCCATTTTCCTGCTTTTTGTGGTTTTGGCAGCCCAGTTTGAATCGCCTAAATTATCCCTGATGGTGATGACCGCTATTCCCTTCAGTCTGATCGGCGCCTTCGGATTAATGGTGGCGGCGGATATCAAGATCAATATGCCGTCTCTTTTGGGCTTCCTGATGCTGGTGGGCACGGTGGTAAAATCCGGTATCCTTTATGTGGAAACCGTAGACCAGTATCAGGAGACCATGGATAAACGCACCGCTGTGGTACAGGCAGGGACCAACAGATTCCGTTCAATTACCATGACCACGCTGATCGCCATCGTTTCCATAATCCCCATGGCTTTGGGGATCGGGGACAACGGCGAATTGATGCAGGGCCTTTCCCTGGTCAACGTAGGCGGAATTACCGCCGCCACGGTTCTGACCCTTTTGCTTCTTCCGGTATATTACATGCTGATGACCGGAAAGAAGCGGAAGAGCGGAGAGGCGGATTAAGCCTGCGGAGAAACCCTGGATTACGGGAGCGGTCCCAAGGAGCCCCTTTATTGACTTCCCCGGCGATTTGGCGTAAACTGAAACGTAACCGGCCCGCCGGCCGGTGAAATTAAAAGAAAGAGAAGAACCTTTATGAAAAGACTGATGAAAGATAAACAAGGCCTGGGCCGTAAGCTCACCGCCCTTTGCTTATGCGGCGTCCTGACCTTAGGCCTTACCGCCCCGGCCCTGGGGGCGGAAGCCTCTTTGGATGAATTGGACCAGCAGGCGGCCGATGAAGCGAAAAAGATATTGATCACTCTGGAGGACGTGGATAAGCTGGCCCGCTCCAAGGGCACGGAAGTAAAATCCGCCCGCTCTGATTTGGCGGTGGCCGAGGCCGCGGAATTCAACGCGGAAATGAGCTGGTATGACTACCGCTATCTGGCCGCCTTCAGCAATGAAGCCCAGGCAGCCATGGACGCGGCGGCGGAGACTCTGCGGACCAAGCGGACCGACCTTCGTTACGCGGAGACCAACGCGGAACACCAGGGGCTGGTGGCTATTTATAACGCCGAGCAGATTTACCTGAATTACTTAAACCTGCAGGACAGCCTGGCTTTGGCCAAGGATTCCCTGGCCCTGCAACAGGAAAATGTCAAAGTAGAAAAGCTGATGGTGAGCCTGGGACTCAGCACCAGCGCTTCCCTGCGCTCCAAGGAGCTGGCGGCCCAGGAACAGCAGGAAACCATCGCTACCCTGGAAAAGAACCTGGATATCCTGGGACAGAACCTGCTGCGTCAGCTGGGGATGGAGGAGGATACTGAATTCCGCCTTGATCCCGCCGTCAGCACGGAAGGCCTGGAGGAAAACTATGAGGTGGACCGGCTGACCGAAGCTTTGCTGAGTCAAAGCGCCGCCATAAAGAAAATGGATGAGAGTATGGACCAGATGCGGGACAATATTGACGACAGTTCCAATACGGTGCCGGTGCGGGACGTCTACGGCGCTCAGCTGGACGGCCTGAAATTATCGAAAGAACAGATGATCAGCGGATTTAAAACCTTATGCCGCAGTACCGTACAGAACCTGGAAACCACGAAGAACTCCCTGCCTCTGCTGGAAAATAAGGTGTCGGAAGCCCAGACGGCTTACGATACCACCGCTTTGCGGCTGAAGCTGGGCCTTGAGGCTAAGCTGAACCTCCAGGCCGGCGCCGTGGCGGTAAAAAATGCCCAGCTGGAACTGGTCAAGGCGGAAAGAAATTATTACCTGAATCTCCGGGGGACCCAGCTCCTGATGAAGGGCATAACCGATCATGTCATGGGGACCGGTACCGCATCGGAAGCTTAGAGAAACAAAGAAACCGCCCTTTTCATCATAAAATCCCGGCCGGGGCTATCCGAGACAGTGCCTCCGGCCGGGATTTCGGTTGTTTGCCTTTTCTCAATACACCAGTTTCTTTCTCTGATCATCCGGCAGCCGGCTGTCTTTTTCCCACTGGCAGACCGGCGGGACATACTCTTCGATGGACTGGATTTTCACGTTCAGGAAAACGGGAGAACCTTTTTTTGTTTCCGCCAGGGCCCAGGACAGGGTATCCTTTACTTGGGCGTTATTTACGATGCCTCTGGCCGGCAGATAGAAGCCCTCGGCGATTTTAACCGCGTCGATACCGGAAAAATCCACGCCGTAATAATTGCTCTTATAATAGAGGCGCTGTATGGTTTTAATCCAGCCATAGCAGTCGTTTTGCAGATTAACAAAGAGGATAGGCAGGCTCAGGCGGCGGGCGGTTTCCAGATCTCCCATGGACATGCCGAAGCTGCCGTCGCCGAAAAGGGAAATCACCTGATGGTCCGGCCGGCCCACCGCCGCTCCCAGGGCCGAACCGATGGCATAACCTAACGCGCCGTGGCCCCGGGGCAGGATCGTTAAACGGCCGGATTTTTTCTGACGAAGATAAGAAGCCAGATAGGGAGTGGGAGTGCCGGCTTCGCCGGTAAAGATGGTGTCCGGGCCGGTGGCTTCGGAAAGCTGTTCGAAAAAATAGGAAATACAGACCTGATCCGTGGTCTGGCCGTTGGCTTCTTCGATATAACGGCGCTTTTCGGTAAATTTTTCCCGGGCCCAGGCTTTCCACTGACGGTGCCTGGCGCCGTAATCCGTGCCGTCCCAGGCTTTTACCAGGGCGGCCAGGGTGGCCTTGGCGTCGGCCATTACCGGCAGAGTGATGTTCAAGTTATTTCCAATGTATTCTTCGGAGATATCCACCTGCGCTACCTTGGCTGTGGGAGATACCAGCTGGCGGCCGAAAGTGGTAACGTTGTCCGCTTTGCTGCCGATAACCAGGAGAAGGTCGGCCTCTCTGCCGATTTCATTGGCCTGGGCGGAGCCGCCGTTGGCCCCCACGGTGCCCATCGCCAGCTCATGGTATTCCTGGATGCTGCCTTTGCCGTCTACAGAAGTGATCACCGGCAGCTGATAACGTTCTGCAAAGGCCAGAGCTTCTTCATAAGCGCCGGCCAGATGAATGCCGCCGCCGAAAAGGACCAGAGGGCGCCTGGCCTGATTGATCAGGGAAATGATCCCGGCGATATCCTCAGGGGAAGGCTCATTCCGGAAAGCGCTGCAGCCCTGGGTCCGGGGAGTGATCACCAGATTGGCTTCCGAGCCGGCATATTCCCCCCGCAGTACGTTTTCCGGCAGGGTCAAGGCTGTGGCTCCCTGGGCGCCGGCGGCAGCCTGGCGGAAGGCCTTGCGGACCAGATGGGGAAGCAAGGCCGGCGAAGAAACGCCGGCGTTCCATTTGGTAACGGCGGCAAAAAGCCGTTGCTGATTACAATCGGTCAGGGCATTGGTTTCCGCGCTGGACATGCTGATTTCCGAAGCCAGGCAGACCAAAGGAATATTGGAGCAGTCGGCTTCGCTCAGGCCGGGTACCACATAAAGGGCGCCGCCGCCTGAAGGAACCTCCACCACCCCCACTCTGCCGGTGACCCGGGCGTAAGCATCTGCGGCATAGGCCGCGTGCCGTTCGTCCCGGCACAGGATATGGCGGATTTCCTTTTGCCTGAGCCGCAGCGCATCATGAAACGCCATGCTGGTATCTCCGGGCACCCCGAAGACCACCTCCACGCCCTGCTTGATCAACATTTCCACTAATACGTCGGCGCCTCTCACAAGCAACACCCCTTATCTACTTTAATGAGTGAATTTTGCTTTTATTGTAGCATATTTTACCGGGAAAAGCACTCCATGGCACCCCCCGGCCCGCAGGTTTTATGTCGGCGGCAAAACCGCTGTTTTAACGCAAAACGAAGACGCAGAGCACTTTTTGCTCTGCGTCTTTGTTGAGGGCTTCTCTTTGCCTCTTCGTCCGAGACACTTTTTCCCGGCTTTACCGGCCTCTTGGGGATCCGGTTTTACCGGCGGCTCTCCAAGAAAAACAGCCTTAGTTTGCTTTTCCCGCGCTGATTGGAACGGACTCCTCCGGGGTTTCGCTTCTCCCCATGGCCATTGTGCTGTCGATCAGCTTGA
The DNA here is from genome assembly GCA_034927285.1 of Peptococcaceae bacterium. Taxonomy (GTDB): domain Bacteria; phylum Bacillota; class Peptococcia; order DRI-13; family UBA5745; genus JAYFQF01. The sequence goes on along the minus strand of JAYFQF010000014.1, from coordinate 20,179 downwards.
TCAATTCCAGCAGGCTGCGGAAATGCTCGGTGTTATTTTTATCCAGCCAGGTGATGGTGCCCTGCCAGGTAGCATTTTGGCTATTCAGGATCTGTACCACAAAACTTTGCTTTTCCATGGTTGAGTTCTCCATATGCAATCTTACCTTTCTTGGGATAGTCCTATTCCTAGGATAGCGAATATCGGTCACAGTTTAGTCACACTTTCCAAAGACAAAGAAAAAACGTGACCGGATTAAGGGGATTCCGGGGGGAAAATCCTTCGGAAATAGGGGAAAAACCCTTCAGGAAAAAGAGTTTTCAAAACCATCCCTTTTTTTCTCTTTCTAAATGTTGTATTATAGGTATTAATATATATGAGGGCCTAATAGATATTAAAGAGATAAAAGCCAATACACTGGCCGGTGCCAGCCGGCAGGGGAAGGACGAAGCAGCCCATGGCAGGAAAGAATAAAAGGAATATACTTTCAGAAACCGGTCCGGAAGTATCGGTGAATATGCTGGGGACCTTTCAGCTTACGGTCGGCGAAGCCTGTGTGAAGGATGACGCCAGTCGTTCTCCGCGCATATGGAATTTGTTGGCGTATATCGTGATGCATCGGGATAAGAATATCCCTCAGGAAGAGTTCATTGATTTGCTTTGGCCCGAAGAAGATATCGCTAATCCGGCCAACGCACTGAAAACCTTGCTTTATCGGGCCAGGGCCACACTGATGCCCAGCTTTGGCCCGGACTTGAACCTGATCCTTTCGCAAAGGGGCTCCTATTCCTGGAACAGCGCTTTACCCTGCAAGGTGGACGCCGAAGTTTTTGCCGATATGGTCCAGCAGGCCTGCCAAACCAAGCTGCCGGTGGAAAGGCGGATGGAGCTGTATCAGGAAGCGGTGAGTCTGTATAAAGGAAACTTTTTGCCCAAGCTGGCGGATCAGCTCTGGGTGATCCCCCTTTCCACCTATTACCACGGCCTGTATGTTCAGGCGGTGCTGGCTTATTCCAATTTGCTTAAGGAAGCGGAAAAGTATGAAGAAATGGCGGACGTCTGCACCAACGCGGTAAGTATCGAAGCTTTCGATGAACGGCTCCACGGCCTGTTGATCACGGCGCTGATGCGTCAGGGAAAAAATGTGGCGGCTCTGAATCATTATGAAAAGGCTACGGAACTGCTATACCGGAATCTGGGGGTCCGCCCCTCGGCGGAGCTCAGAGCCTTATATCAGGAGATCATGAAAGAGCAGCAGAGCCTGGAAATGGATCTGGGAGTGATCCAGGAGGACCTGCGGGAAACGGTGGCCCGTTCCGGGGCCTTCGTCTGCGAATACGGCTTCTTCCGGGAAGCCTACCGCTTAGAGGTGCGCCGCGCCGTCCGCCAGGGTTCCTGTGTTCATATTGCTCTGCTGACCGTATCCTTGCCCGATGGAAAGATTCCGCCTCTGGATCTGTTGAACATGACCATGGATCAGCTGCTGACGGTGCTGAAGGACAATTTGCGCCGGGGCGACGTGATTTCCCGTTACAGCGGCTCCCAGTATGTTCTGCTGCTGCCCACAGCTAATTACGAAGACGGAACCATGGTTATGGAACGGATTATCCGGGCCTTTTATCAGCAGCACCGCAAGAATTTCCTGAAGATAAACTACAAGCTGCAGCAGTTGGGGTTGAACGACTATATGTAAGCGGGAAAAAACCGGAGGAAAGATGGAGAAATCACTGAATAAAAGAATTATCTGGATTCTCCTGGGAATTGGGCTGGTCTGTTGTTTTGTCCTGGGCTACCGTTATTTTGCTCCGGCGCCGCCGGATCCCGCGGCCCAGGGGGATGCCGCAGCCGAGGAAGAACCGCTGCCGGCTTTGGAGGACCCGCCGCCGGAGGAAGAGGTCCCCGAAGACGACGGATTGCCCCACGATAAGCTTTTCATTACGGTGGAACGGCAGAACTACCAGGACGGCGACCTGACCCTGATCATCCCCAAGCTGGACCGGGAACTGCCGATTTACGGCGGCGTAACCAAGGAAGACCTGAAAAAAGGCGTGGGCCTTTACGACTATGCCCAGCTGCCCGGCGAAGGAAACCGGAATGTCAGCGTAGCCGGCCACCGCAATACGATCCGCAATGGCAAGATCAGCGACGCCGCGCCTTTCTACTATATCGATACTCTGGCCGAGGACGATTACCTTTACCTGAGGGATAAGGAAAGGATTTATCGTTACGTCTATGAGGATACTAAGGTAGTGGAGGCCGACGACTGGGGCCCCATCTACAGCCAGGGCTTTTCCTGCCTGACCATTACCTCCTGCGAGCCCATCGGCATCAGCGACCATCGTATCGTGGTGCGGGGGCGCCTTGATGAGATTTTTCCTTTAAGCGACGACTTTGTATATTTAACCAGCCGCCAGGCTGAGGAAGAAGCCCAGGCTCTGCCCCAGGGACAGCAAGGAGAAGAAGGATGAAATTGAATCATACCAATGCCGGCCTGAGGATCTGTATAAATGAGGTGGACCGGGGCAGGCTGGGGGGACAGGTATACAGTCAACGGCTGAAGGAGCCCATGGCCTTCGGCGATATCGCCGGCTTGCTTTTGCAGGTGGAGGATCTGCTGGATCAGCAGGATTTTCCCAGGGCCTTTCAGCGCAAGCGGATTTTTCACCCCAAGAAGCAGCCGAAGCAGGAGGCAAGCGGGGACCGGCATAATCCGGGAGAATTGCCGGAAGAGGAAGGGCAGCCCTATATGACGGCGGAACAGGTGCAGGCGGCTGCCGGCAAAATGGCCACCTTCGTTCTGTACATCGTTACCCGGCAAAATACCACCTGGCAGGGCAAGGTGGACTGGCTGGACGGCACCGAGGACCAGTTCAGCAGTGCCCTGGAACTGATCTACATGGTGGATCAAACAGTGCCGTATTAAAGCAAAAGCAATAAAAGCGGTGGCCTGAGGGCTTTTGCCGGAGCGGCAAAAGCGGCTAAACCCAAAAATCTTCTGGACCCGGGGCTCCCGGGTCTTTTTTGACGCGGTTTGGTTATCAGGGCCTGGAAAAGAAAAGGGCTTCTCCGGAGAAATGGGGTTAGCGGAGAACTGCGGATAAAATTTACCTGCCGGTAAAAAACTTGACAGAAGGCGGAAAGCAGGTTATCCTTACCTATAGAAGTAGATTAGTAAATTACTAATTAACTAATTAACTAATAAAAGTTTTTTGGAGTGATCAGCGTGGTAGATAAAAAAGTCCTGCGGCAGCAGTACAAGCAGATGAAAAAAGACATGGGGATTTACAGCTTCACCTGCCTGGCTACCGGGAAGGTCTATGTGGGCTGGGCTCAGGACCTCCGGGGAAAGATCAACGGAGCCAGGGCCAGGCTTGACGGCGACCTTCATGCTTGCCGGAACCTTCAGGAGGACTGGAACAGGTATGGCCCCCAGGAGTTTCGGATCAAAACTGAAGAGCTGCTGGAATACGATCAGGACGAAACCAAGACCGATTACCGGGAAGACCTGGAAGTCCTTTTGGCTGTCTGGCTGAAGGAAAATGAGGGAAAATATCCGGAGACGGAGAGTCTGAAATAGGCGGAAAAAGAAGGGCGGGAAGAAAATATGACGGAAGAAAAAAAAACGATCCCCGTTACGCTGAAGCATAAACCGGTGATCGTTGTGGAGAATTATGAAAATGTGGATGGCCGTACCGCTTATAAAAGCGACGCCAAAGGGCTGTCTTTGGGCCTGGCCCAGTGGAACGACCGGGGCAAAGTGGATATTTCCGCTAAGGTTTGGCGTTATACCGGTGAGAAATGGTCCCGCCAGTCTGAAGAGCTGCCGGTTCATCGGGTGATCGACCTGGCGATTTTAGTCTGCCGGGCCAGCGGATTTTTCCGGGAATCTTACCGCTTTCCGAAGCTGTATGACCCGGAGAAGCCCCGGATCGACCGGGTAGGTATCCAGGGGGATGCCATGACGGTTGAGGTTTGCACCGAAAATCCCATGCTGGATGAGGATATCCGGCTTTTTGCCCAGGCGCTGAGCCGGGACGATGAGCTTTTGGGGGAGCGTTTCCGGGTACTTGCCCGGATTCTGCGGGAAATGGGCTACTAAGCGCCGGGGGGCTCTCCGCTATAAAATAGGGGAAAGCAGGCGGCAGAAGGATTCCAAAAGCCGGCGGGACATGGGCCGGCTGAGGAATTCTTCCTTTTTTATGGGGATGGACAGGGTCAAGTCTTCTTCAAAGTCGGCATTTAAAGCCGAGGCCGCGGCATTGTCGTAAAGGATCGCATTGATTTCAAAGTTCAGGCCAAAGCTGCGCTGGTCCATATTGGCGGTACCGACAATCGCGATTTCTCCATCCACCACCACCACCTTTGAATGGATAAAGCCGTTGTCATAAAGCCAGATCTCCGCGCCGGCTTTCATAAGCTGGTCCAGATAAGGCATGGCCGCCAGATATACCAGGCGGTGATCCGGGTTTTTCGGCAGCAGAAGCCTGACCCTGATCCCGGCCAGGGAGGCGGTTTTCAGAGCGGTGGCAATGCTTTCGCTGGGAATAAAATAAGGGGAAGTAATATTGATGGTGGAGCGGGCGGTGCTGATGGCATAATGGTAGGCCTGCATAATGGTTTCCCAGGGACTGCCGGGGCCGCCGGCGGTGATTTGCACCGGTATGCCGGTAAGGGGCCGGCGGGGGGCGGCGGCTTCCGCCAAAGCGGCAGAAGCGGCTTGGGCAGGAGCGGTTTGCGCAGGAACAGGTTTGCTTTCCGCGGGAGCAGGCGAGCTCTCTTCCGGAGCGGATCCGGTCTGGGCTGAGATGCTTTGCGCGGGAACAGCTAAAGAAACGGCCGGCTCCCCGGCACCGGCAAAGGCCGTACCTGCTCCCGGGCCAGGCTCTGCCGGCGCCGGCCCGGCTGAGCTGCCGGAAAAAGAGGGATACAAGCCGGCTAAAAAATCCGGCAGGCCCTCGGGCCGGCGTATTGCCTGGTCTCCTGCGGCAAAGACCCAGTCCCGCAAAAACACCTGCTGGAGATAGTGGACGGCGGGACCCTGGATCTTCAACTGCACGTCCCGCCAAAAACCTACATCCGGATAAAGGCCCAGGTAATCGTCGCCGATATTGGCGCCTCCTACATAGGCGCTCTGGCCGTCGATAATCAGGAGTTTCCGGTGGTTGCGGAAATTGATATTGCTGTGCAGCAAGGTAAAGGGGACCGGGGCGAAAAGGTGCAGATCCACGCCCTGGCTCCGAAGTTCCCGGATGCGCCTGCGGCTTATACAGCAGCCCATACCGTCGACGATTACCCGGATTTCCACCCCCTTGGCGGCCTTCTCCGCCAGAATACCGAAAAAGCGGCGGCCGATGTCGTCGTCACGGAAAATATAGGTTTCCAGATGGATATGCCGCCGGGCCCGGGACATCTCTGCCAGCATGGAAGAAAAGATTTCCGCGCCGTTATTCAGGATTGTCACCTGATTTTCCAGGGTCAGGCTGAAACCGCTCCCGGCCTTGACCAGGCGGCTCATGCGCTGCAGCCGGCTCTGGGCGGGGAAGTCTGCCGGCGGAGCGTCGCCTGATCCGGCTTTTTTTTCTGCCGCCGGCGGACTCAAAAGCCGGGCCTGAGCCAGCCGCCGCCGCAGCCGCCGGGTCCGCAGGGCCTGGCGGCCCAGGAGCTGATAAATCAGGAAACCGACGATGGGAAAAGCAAAAAGCAGTAAAAGCCAGATCAGGGTCCGGTCAGGATCTCCCTTTTCGGATAAAAGAAGCAGGCTGCCCCAGGAAAAAAACACCGCATAAACTACAGGCAGAAAGAACTGCAGGAAACCCAGGCCGGGTTTTTCCTGAAGCGTCTGCAGGGAAATGTTTTGAATTGCAAAATATAAAAGTGACGCCGCCAGGGCGATCACCGCGGCGGCGATATAAATGGTTTTCTCAGAATCCTTGCTGGACATGGCGTTTCCTCCTTGAGTCTTCCTGGATAGTTTGCCAGAAAAAACGGATGTTCAAACCTCCTCGGGATTTTTTCTTTGGCTCCCCTGCATGCGCCGGTTTTGCCCTGTCAGGTCCGGATTTTTGCCTGAGGGGACCTTTCCCTGTCGCCAGCGTATCATAAGCCAGAGAATTATGCTAAAATAAGAATAGCGAAGATCATGATAATCTATCGCCGAATGGTTTATTCTGAAATGCTTTGGGATGATAATCCTGGGAGGAAGAACGATGACATATCAGGTGTTGTATCGGGTCTGGCGGCCCCAGAATTTTGAGGAAATGGCGGGGCAGCAGCATATTCGCCGAACCCTGGAAAATGCGATCACCCAAGGAAGGATCAGCCACGCTTACCTGTTTACCGGACCACGGGGGACGGGAAAGACCAGCACGGCCCGGATATTGGCCAAGGCGCTGAACTGCGCCCACCCCAACGGCGCCCAGCCCTGCGGGGAATGTGAAAGCTGCCGGGCCATTACCCAGGGGAACTCCATGGATGTGCTGGAGATCGACGGGGCTTCCAACCGGGGCATCGAAGAGATCCGGGAACTGAAGGAAAAAATCAGCTTCCTGCCGGCTTTGGGTAAATACCGGGTATATATTGTGGACGAGGTCCATATGCTGACCACCGAAGCCTTCAATGCCCTCTTAAAGACCCTGGAAGAGCCGCCGGAGCATGTGATTTTTGTGTTGGCCACCACCGATCCCCAGAAGCTGCCGGCCACGGTGCTTTCCCGCTGCCAGCGTTTTGATTTCCGTAAGCTGACGCCGGAAGATATCCGGGAGTATCTGGAAAAAATCCTGGCCAGCCTGAAGGTGGAAGCCGACGCCGACGCTTTGTCGCTGATCATCCGGCAATCCGACGGCGGGATGCGGGACGCCATCAGCCTTTTGGACCAATGCCTTTCCTATACGGATACGAAGCGTCTGACCCTGGAAGAGACCTGTCAGGTGCTGGGCCTGGTCCGCCAGGATATCCTGGCGGATCTGGTGGACGGTGTAGCGGAAAAAGCGCCGGAGAGGGTGTTCGGCCGCCTGGACGAGTTGTTCGGTCAGGGAGTGGAACCCGTCCAGATGTTAAAGGAATTGGCGGCATATCTGCGGGATCTGCTGTTATTAGCTTTATGCGGAGAAAGCACTTCCCTTGTTCCCACGGCCGGCGGACAGCGCAGGCGCATGGAAGCCCAAAGCCGGGCTCTGGGCGGGGCGGCGCTGCAGAAGATGATTGAGCGGCTGGAGCAAACCATAGCCGGCAGCCGCTATCGGGGCAGCAGCCGATTTATGGCCGAGGCCTATTTTGCCGGGCTGCTGATCGACGACAGAGCCGCGGCCGGGGAAAATACCGGCAGAGCTTTGGCCGGTAATACGCTGCCGGCGGCTGCCCCTGCGGTAAATTCTGCCTCTGCGGCAAATTCCCCTTCCGGGAAAGGCAGCGGCTCCGCTCCCCCGGAAAGAGAACAGGGAACGGCGCCCTGGGAGGAAGGGCCGGCTTCGGCTTTTGGGGCCCAGGCTGCCCCTGCCAAGGAAAAAAGGCCGCCAAGGAACGCGGCTTGGGAAGAAGCCGCTCAAAGGCCGCAGACTGCCGCTGATGAAGGCCGCCAACCCGATGCCGGAAAAAAGGATGGCGCTGCCGCCGCCGCATCTTCGTCCTCCGGCGGCAGCCTGCCGGCTGCCCAATGGGAGGCTTTCCTGCAAAGAGTCAAGACAAGAAAGATCACGCTGCACGCTTTTGCCAGTGCCGCTGCGGAAAAGAGCCTGGTTAATGACGTATTGCAAATAGATTTTGACCAGGAAAAGTATAAATTTCATAAAGAACGCTGCCAGGAAAGGGATAATGTAGAATTACTGCGGCAGGCGGCGGCGGAAGCCTTCGGCCGGCCGGTGGAGGTCAGGGTCGGCTTTGCGGAAAGAGAAGAAAAGACCGATCCTGTAGCCAAGGCTATGGCGATGTTCGGCCAGGAGGTTGTGAAAGTCAAGGACTGAAGCCAGGGCCAGCCGCCCGGCGTAAGGGCCTCAATGCCCCGCAATGCCCCGCCGTCAGCGGGGGAAAGGGCACTTTATGAAAAAGAAAGCTCCGCTGCAAAAATCGCTTTGCAGCGGAGCTTTCTTTTAAGGATTGGCCCGCAGTCCGCTTATGGTGATTTTTTTAAACCCCAGAAACTGAAATAATCCCAGTGTAACCGTCTCTTGGGCTGCGATACCAAAAGGAATCAGCACCTGCCCCAGCTCGGTAGGATAGCTGGTATAGCCTTGCTGCTTCAGGCTTTCCGTCTCGTCCGAATTAGCAAACCTTGCTAATATATCCTGATAGGTGCCGCCTCAGCCGCCGCAGGTGAAGGATTTCAACGTGATATGCTGCAGACCCTTGGCACGCATATACTTCTTCAGGGGTTCTTCCAATACGACTTTCATCAGTCTGCCCTCCTTTTTCTTCATTTATCGGCGATCTGCCACCCTTTCTATAGCATACCCCCAATCAACGGGGTTTACAGTGACAATGTCACCTTCCCGTGATATAATAAAAAGAGAATCAATTTCGGAAAAAAGGTTGTCTGATGCGGCTAAGCGGCGCCTGTTTGATGAAGGGAGGCTGGATTTATGCGGCAGCTTTGGGAGAGGTTTCGGGTCTGGCTCGGTAAAGTCCGGATCTGGCCCATGGAAAGTCATGTGGACATGGATGACAACATGTATAGACGCTATATATTAAATGATAAAAGATGCAGGAGGTAACGACGATGGGTTTTGGCAATCCCCAGAAGCTGATGAAACAGGTGCAGAAAATGCAGGCCGATATGGCCAGGCTCCAGGAGCAGCTGGGCGAGATGACGGTGGAATCTACCGCCGGCGGCGGCGCCATTCGCTGCGTAATGAACTGCAAACAGGAAATTAAGGAATTGGAGATCGACCCTGAGCTTCTGAACCCGGAAGATGTGGAAATGCTGCAGGACATGCTGATCCTGGCTGTTAATAGCGCAACCCGGCTAGCCCAGGAAAAGTCCTCCGATGAAATGTCGAAGATCACCGGCGGCCTGAAAGTACCGGGGCTGTATTAAATGACAGGCATGTTTCATGCCCCGGTGATGCAGGAACTGATGGAGCAGTTCGGCAAGCTGCCGGGCATTGGCCCCAAAACCGCCCAGCGGCTTGCTTTTTACGTCCTTTCGTTGCCGAAGGCCGAGGTAAGGGCCTTTGCCGACGCCATGATCAAGGCCAAAGATACCATGACCTATTGTCCGGTTTGTTTTTCCCTTACCGACGTTACCCCCTGCCAGGTTTGCCGGGACGAGACCCGGCAGCGCCAGGTGGTTTGCGTGGTGGAAGAAACAACCGACGTATTTTCCATCGAGCGCACCCGGGATTACCGGGGCCTTTATCATGTTTTGCAGGGCTCCATTTCCCCGATGGAAGGCCGCCAGCCTGAGGATCTGCGCATCAAGGAGCTGCTGGCCCGCATTGCCCAGGGAGAAATCCAGGAGGTGATCATCGCCACCAACCCGGATGTGGAAGGCGAGACCACCGCCCTTTACCTGGCCAAACTTCTGAGGCCTTTAGGGGTGAAGGTGACCCGCATCGCCCACGGTATCCCCGTAGGCAGCAATCTGGAACACGCCGACGCCGCCACCTTGGCCCAGGCTCTGGAAGGCCGGCGGGAAATCGGTCAATAAGGCCAATAAAAAGACTTTTGCCCGGCGTGACGGCCGGGTTATTTTTTTGTCCCCTCGCCTATATACTTTAAGAGAGACGGGCGGGACTGCCCTGACAAGGAAGCGGGGGATGGAAAATGTTTGAGGCGGTAGTAATTCTGGCAGGTCTGTTGCTGTTGATCGCCTTGCTGGTGGTGACGCGTCTGGTGATGGGACCCTTGCGCACCTTCAGCCGGTTGATCGTCAACTGCGCCCTGGCCCTGGCCGCTTTGATGGTGTTGAATATCATCGGCGGCTTTGCCGGTTTTCACCTGCCGATGAACCCGGTAACCGTGGCCGGTCTGGGCGTGCTGGGCCCGCCGGGACTGGTGCTTTTATCGGCGGTCTCCTTCCTTTTTTTATAACCGGGATATCCCCGGGATAGACAGTTCTCTGTTTCTTTCGGAGAAAAAATCCGCCGCAGTCCATCGGGCTGCGGCTTCGGGGCGTTAAGGGAAAACCCGCGGCGGACCGGATATTTAGCTTGGCAGCGCAAAAAAAACAGGATATACTTTATTTGCGAAGAAAACTCCGACAGAAATCGGGGAGGGAGTATGCCTGCCATGAGAAAAAATACGCTGAAAGAAAAACTGGCCGCGGGAAAACGTGTCTGCGGCTTCGGCCTGCCGGCCCCTCTGCCGGCCCTGGCGGAGATCGCCGGCCTGGCCGGGTTTGATTTCCTGTTTATCGACGCGGAGCACGGGCCGCTGTCGGAGGCTGACTGCCAGGCGCTGGTGACGGCGGCGGAGCTGCGGGGCGTTACCCCCCTGGTCCGGGTGCGTCAAAATGAGCCGAGCCTGATCCTGCGTTATATGGATACCGGCGCCGCCGGCGTGATTGTGCCGGGGGTGCGAAGCGCCGGGGAGGCGGAACAGGCCGTGGCGGCGGTAAAATATTATCCCGCAGGCAGCCGTGGGCTGAACGCTGTGCGGGCCTGCGATTATGGCATGGGCATGCCGATGAAGGAATATGTGGCGGCAGCCAACCGGGAGACCATGGTCTGGCCGATCATCGAAAATGCCGAGGGAGTGAAGCACGCCCGGGAGATCCTGGCGGTGGAGGGTGTGGACGGCATTATCATCGGCAGCGGCGATCTGGCTCAGGATTTAGGCTTTCCCGGCCAGGCGGGGCAGCCGGAGGTACAGGCCGCTATAGCGGAAATCATGGAAGCGGTAAGGCAAAGCGGCAAACCCGCGGGCAGCGTGGTGAGAGCCGGCGAGGAGCCGGATAAGTATTTCCGGGAAGGCTGCCGGATGGTGATCGTGTTTGTTTACGGCATGCTGGCTCAGGCGGCGGAAGCTTTTGTCCGCCAGGCAAAGGACCCGATGAGGTAAGGGAGATATTTTGATCTGACCGGGTAAGGTTTTTATTGGAGTTGATGGGAATATAATGAAGAAAAAACTGATCGGCGGTTTCCTGGCGTTTTGCATCATATTCGGCATGTCTGCCGCCATGCCGGCGGCGGCAAGTGCGGCTAACTCATCACAGACAAGCCAAAACTTTGTTATGATGGGCTCCGACAACTATATCATTAAAAGCGACGGCGCTTTGTGGGATATTAACACCAATAAAAAGATAGCGGACAATGTGACTCAATGCGGTTATATCGGCAAAGCAAACACCACCGGCGGGGGCCGGTATATGGTAAAGGCCGACGGCACCCTTTGGGAATTGGCCTTTACTGAAAACAGCTATGCATCCGGAAAGGTGAGCCGGCCTGCGGAAAAGCTGATGAACGATGCCAGGCACGTTTATTTTCAACCATATAAAAGCGCTGAGCACAACGGCGAATTTTTTTGTGATTAAAAATGACAGTTCCCTCTGGCGCTGCGGAGGCTGGACGCGAAACAACCCTGGAGACCTGAAGGCAAGGATCTCTCCCGCAAAGCTGATGGACAATGTGGCCTCAATCCGCATTTACTCCACCTACGGTTTTGCCGTTACAAGGGATCAATCTCTGTGGGGATGGGGCTATAATGAAAAGGGCCAGCTTGGCGGCGGCGCCAGGGAAGTCTGTTACAGCCCGATAAAGATATTGGATGGGATAAAGCTGCCGGCGGCAGCAACGGCGCATACAATACCCGGGACATCAGCCCTCACGGCGGCGCCGATTTCCTCTGCCGTCCTTGTCAACGGCAAGAGCGTTGCTTTTGACGCATATAACATAAACGGCAATAACTTCTTCAAGCTGTGTGATCTGGCCGATACCCTCTCCGGCACGGAAAAGCAGTTTGATGTGGGCTGGGATGGCGTTAATAATCTTATCGCTCTCACCAGCGGACAGCCGTACAGCGCGGCAGGCGGCGGCAGGGATGATAAAGGAGCCGGCAACAAGACGGCCAAGGCTACCGCCAGCGCCATATATCTTGACGGTAAGAAAATCATTTTCAACGCCTATAACATAGAGGGCAGTAATTACTTCAAACTCCGGGACATCGGAAAAGCCTTTGATTTTGCGGCCGGATGGGACGGCGTGAACAATACGATTGTCATCGATACCGGCAGGGGTTACACCGGGGATTAACATCACTCTCGTAAACCTGGCCGCCGGCATGATCGTCCGGGCCTGGTGCGTGAAGAATATTGAAACCGCTCAGAGGGAAGGCAGGTTTTCGAAGAAGGGCAAGGAAGCCAAAGCTTTGCCAAAGCCTGCCTTCCCTTGACGCGGAGATTCCTATAGAGTATAGTTAATCTATCGAAAAAATTGATAAATGAGACAGGCTGGCAGCGGCCTTTATTTTTTGGCCGACGTTATCCTGAATGGCGCACAACGAAGGGGCAGAAAATAGGCTCTGAAGCTTAAGACGGCCAAACCCCGGCGGAGTCCAGGGCCAGACTGAAATCAAAGGAGAAGCTGCATGACTGGGGAGAAGGAATACAGGGAGGATGCCGCTGCGGAAGCGGCTCCGGAGAAAAAGCTGAATCATTTTGACCAGCGGGGCAACGCCATTATGGTGGATGTCTCCGCCAAGGAACCTACGGCCCGGACCGCGGTAGCCAAAGGCCGGATCCGGTTTAACCGAGCGGTGCTGGAGGCAATAGTAAACTACGGCGCCGCCAAGGGCGACGTTCTGGGTGTGGCCCGGGTAGCCGGCATCATGGCCACAAAACGGACCGCGGAGCTGATTCCCATGTGCCATCCGCTGAATATAAGCCATGTTTCCCTGGATTTTGCGGTGGATGAAGAAAACAGCCAGGCGGAAGCCGTCTGCACCGTTAAGGTAGGCGGCAAAACCGGGGTGGAGATGGAGGCGCTGACCGGGGTTTCCGTAGCCCTTTTGACAATTTACGACATGTGCAAAGCCCTGGACAAAGGGATGGAGCTTTTCGATATTCATCTGGTTCGCAAAGAAGGCGGTAAATCCGGTGAGTACAGAAATGAAAGGGAGCGGGACTGATGCTGGACGGCCATAAACGTGTCATCGACTATCTGCGGATTTCCGTCACCGACCGCTGCAACCTGCGCTGCTTGTACTGCATGCCGCCGGAGGGCGTTCCCTGGACGCCGCATCAGGATATCCTGACTTATGAGGAACTGCTGCGGCTGGCAGAGATCTTTGCCGGGCTGGGCATAAAAAAGATCAGGATTACCGGAGGCGAACCCCTGGTGCGCCGGGGCCTGACAGAATTCCTGAAATGGCTGAAGGAAGTGCCGGGGATCGAGGCCCTGAGCCTGACCACCAACGGCCTGCTTTTGGCGGAGCAGCTGCCGGGTCTGGCGGAGGCGGGAGTCGGCGGGATAAATATCAGCATTGACGCTCTGGAAGAAGAACGCTACCGGCAGATCACCGGCGGCTATGGCGCGTCTAAAGCTTTGGCGGCTTTGGACCAGGCCCTAAGCTGTCCGGGGATGAACGTGAAGCTGAACTGCGTGCCGGTGGGGCTTAATGACGACCAGCTGCCGCTTTTGGCTGCCCTGGCCAAGGACCGGCCTTTGGCGGTAAGGTTTATCGAGCTGATGCCCATCGGCCTGGGCAAGGGGCTGGAGTGCCGGACTGAAGAACAGGTGCGGCGGATGCTGGAGGAGTCCTTTGGGGCATTGAAGCCTGTCCAGGGCCCGCCGGGCAGCGGTCCGGGCCGTTACTTCAGTTTACCGGGCTTTCAGGGCCGGATCGGCTTTATCAGCGCTCTGAGCCATCAGTTTTGTGAACACTGCAATCGTGTCCGCCTTACCTCCGGCGGTTTTCTGAAAACCTGCCTTCAGTATGAACGGGGGGCGGACTTGAAATCACTGCTGAGGTCCGGCGCTCCGGACCGGGAGATCCGCGACGCCATCAGCGGGGCTGTCCGGGACAAGCCCGCCTCCCACCATTTCCGGGACGGAGCCGGCGGACAGGATCTGGAGCGGCATATCATGTCGCAGATCGGAGGATGAGCATGGGCAAGGTAATGGCTGTCTGCCTCAGCGAAAAAAAAGGCACGCAAAAAAATAACGTTGGCAGCGCCCGCTTTATCAGGGACTGGGGTGTGGAAAAGGATGCCCATGCCGGCAAGTGGCACCGGCAGGTATCTTTACTGTCCAATGAAAAAATTATGGAATTCCGGGCCAGAGGAGCCCTGGTGGATTATGGCGCCTTCGGGGAAAACCTGGTGGTTGCCGGACTGGATTTCAGCAGCCTGCCCCTGGGCACCAGATTCCGCTGCGGCGGCGTTCTCCTGGAGCTTACTCAGATCGGCAAAGAGTGTCACGGCGGCTGCGCAATCCGCCGGGCTATGGGGGATTGCATCATGCCCCGGGAAGGGGTATTCACCAGGGTATTGGAGGGCGGCGTGATTTCCGTAGGCGATGACATGACCATTCAAAAGGAGGAGTAAAGGTGTATCGTGCGGCGGTTATTACCTTAAGCGATTCCGGCTATGCGGGAAAACGGGAGGATATCAGCGGCGGGCTGATCCGGCAGCTGGTCCTGGAAGCGGGCTATGAAGTTTTGGAAAGCCTGCTTTTGCCTGACGATGAAGAAAGGCTGAAGACAGAGCTCTGCCGCCTGTGCGATCTGGAACTGGCGGATCTGATCCTGACCACCGGCGGCACCGGCTTTTCTCTCCGGGACCGTACCCCGGAGGCTACGGCCGCGGTGATTCAGCGGCCGGCTCCCGGCATTGCCGAGGCTATGCGCTGGCATTCCCTGCAAATTACGCCCCGAGCGATGCTGAGCCGGGCCACGGCGGGAATCCGGCAAAAAACCCTGATCGTCAACCTGCCCGGCAGCCCGAAGGCGGTAAGGGAATGTCTGGAATTCATCCTGCCGACCTTAGAGCACGGCCTGGATATCCTGACGGGCCGGGCGGGGGATTGCGCCGTAAAATAAGGGCTTCTTGGGGCTATCGGCTTCCTCTCCATTGTCAAAACGTAGAGCTTATGTTAGAATAGCGAAGTATCTTCGGATGCGGTTGAGCTATCCTTAACGCAGATTTGGGGAGGAAAAAAAATGAAGATCAGCAACAAGATTATTGCCTTGCTTTTGATTCTTTGCCTGGCCTTTTCCTTGGCGGCCTGCGGGAATCAGGCGCCGGGAAACTACGGCCAGTCCATGGGCGGCCAGGAACAAAACGATGGGGAAACCGGAGACGGCCAGAATGGCGGGGAAGCCTCCGGTCCTGTCACGGTTACCGACCAGGCCGGCCGGGAAGTGACCATCGAAGGCCCTGTGGAAAAGATCGTCAGCGGCTACTATATTTCTTCTTCCGCCTGCATCGCCTTGGGGCTGACGGAAAAAATGGCGGGCATTGAGGCTAAGGCCGCCAGCCGGCCGATCTATAAGCTGGCGGCACCCGGGCTGATGGATCTGCCCAATGTGGGCACCGCGAAAGAATTTGACCTGGAGGGCTGTATCGCTTTGGAGCCGGATCTGGTGATTCTGCCGCTGAAACTGAAAGACAGCGCCGAGACCATGACGAAAATGGGGATTCCCACGATCTTGGTAAACCCGGAAAGCCATGAGCTGCTGGTGGAGGCCATTGAATTGATTGCCAGGGCCGCCGGAGCGGATGCTGCCGCCGACAAGCTGATCGCGTATTATAATACTGAAATGGCTGAAATAGACCAACTGACCGGGGAACTGAGCGAAGACGCCAGGCCCCTGGTCTACATGAGCGGAAATTCTTCTTATCTGACCACCAGTCCCAGGGATATGTATCAATCCTCCCTGATTTCCGCCGCCGGGGGCAAAAACGCCGCCGGGGAAATCGAAGGCGCCAGTTGGACGGAGGTTTCCTATGAGCAGCTGCTGGCCATGGATCCTCAGGTGATCGTCATTCCCGCGGAGGCAGCATACGAGAAAGAAGATATTCTGAAGGATCCGCAGCTGACGGGGCTGGCGGCGGTGAAAGCCGGCGCCGTTTATAAAATGCCCGACGCTTTTGAAGCCTGGGATTCCCCTGTCCCTTCGGGTATCCTGGGCAGCAAATGGCTGCTGAGCGTACTCCATGAAGACCTCTATCCCTTCAGCGACTTCCAGGCCGACGTCAAAGCCTTCTATGGAGAATTTTATGGCGCGGAGATTGACGAAGCCCTGGTGACGAAATAAAGAAAAAGAGCCGGAGCAGCGTAAGGCTATATCAGGAAAAAATGGAAAAAAGAAAATAAGGGAGCGGCGCGGATAAGCGCCGCTCCCTTTTATCTGCGGGAAAAGCTTTGCCCGGATGATATTCATTATGACCCGGGGTATAAGGCCAGCCCCCCTTTTTTTTGTAAACTAATTTTCTTTTTATATAT
This sequence comes from Peptococcaceae bacterium, assembly GCA_034927285.1. GTDB lineage: Bacteria > Bacillota > Peptococcia > DRI-13 > UBA5745 > JAYFQF01. The sequence continues at coordinate 3,827 of JAYFQF010000014.1, read as the reverse complement.
AAATGTAAAATTACTTATACTTTACACAAACCCAACTTATCCATAAAAATTTTCCCTTACTATATCAATAGTACGATTTGCGATAACGGTACGAATATTGATTAGGAGGTTGGTATTTATGTCTTTGGATCAAAAAAAGGATCAGACGGCATCTGGAGAAGCGCATAGGCAAAGACGGCTTTTCGCCGGATGCGGCCCTGGGGGAAATCAAGACTAAGGGAATGCGCTTCCAGGTCAGAGTGTGAACAAAAACCGTATACAATATGATTGAGCGGGGAGATTTCCTGAACCTCACCAACCAAGACCTGCCGGTAAAGCGGAAAAGAAAGAAACGGAAATACCGGAAGGTGCGGAAAGTGGCGCTGAACAACCTGAAGGGGCGCAGTATCGAGCAAAGGCCGGCAGCGGTAAATAAGCGGGAAGAAATCGGCCATTGGGAAATGAATTTGGTTGTGGGTAGAGGGAAAGCCTGTCTGTTGGTGATGACGGAGCGTGTCAGCCGCAAGGAATTGATCTGTAAGCTTGCGGATAAAAGACAGCAAAGCGTAAAGGAAGCACTGGATCGACTGGAAAGGAAGCATAAGGGGAAGTTCCGGGAGAGGATCAAGAGCATCACCATGGACAATGGCAGCGAGTTTCTGGACAGCGAAAGTCTTGAGGCCTCCTGCCTGCAGCCGGGGGAGAAACGCACGATTTGTGATTATGCCCATCCCTACAGTGCCTGGGAACGGGGCAGCAACGAAAATGCCAACCGGCTGATCCGGCGCTTCGTCCCCAAGGGAACGGATATCGGCAAGCTGACGGTTGCGGATATCCGGCGGATTGAGCAATGGATGAACAACTACCCCGGAAAGATATTGAACTACAAAACAGCCAATGATCTTTATCCAGCAGCTTAGTGTATATGGATATATATGGTGGGCAATTAAACTTGCAATCTACAAACTTTGTCTGGAACTTAAATCTAAGCGTTGTAATCTCTCCTATAAAGAGTTATCATTATCTTCTAGAATAATATAGAAGTTCCTTATTGTAAAGCCATAAACGGGAGGAAAAAGCTTGCGCCAGACAGGGGAAGGCGAAAGACGCGTCCTCAGGGAAAAGACGCTTTTTATCATGGTGACGGCCCTTCTGGCCGCCGCTTTCGTTTTGTCTGTCTGCGTAGGGAAATACCCTATCGCTTTAGAGGATATCGCCGGCCTGATTTCGGGCGGAGAGGTGGCGGAGATGACCCGCCGGGTCTTTTTCAATCTTCGGCTGCCCCGTACTCTGATGGCCCTGATGGCGGGCCTGGCCTTAGGCATGGCGGGAAACGTCTATCAAACCATCTTTAAAAATCCCCTAGCGGCTCCCGACGTCATCGGCGTGGCCAACGGCGCCAACCTGGGGGCCGCCTGCGCCATCGTTTTATTGGGCGGCGGCACCGCCGTCATAGCCGCTGCCGCTTTTTTAGGGGGAATGCTGGCCGTAGGGCTGGTGATGCTCTTGGTGAGAGTCACCAATAACCACAGCACCGCCACTTATGTACTGGCCGGCATCGTGCTTTCCTCCTTGTCCCAGGCCCTGATCATGATCCTGAAGTTTTTTGCCGATCCGGAAAAAGAACTGGCGGCCATGGAGTTCTGGGCCATGGGCAGCTTCGGCAATGTGACGGCGGCCAAGCTTTTGACCGTGCTGCCCTTTTTTTGCCTGGGCATGGCGGGGCTGATCCTTTTTCGACGCCAGATCGAACTGCTGTCCCTGAATGAAGACGAGGCCCGGATGCTGGGGCTGCGGCTGAAGCCGGTGCGCATGCTGGTGCTGGCCGCCTCTACCTTAACGGTAGCCTCGATCATTTCCGTTACCGGGCTGATCGTATTTATCGGGCTGATCGCTCCCCACATCGCCCGGCTGGCCCTGGGCCGAAACGGCTTTATCACCTCGGCGTTAAGCGCCCTGACAGGCGCGGTGGTACTGCTTTTGGCCGATTGCCTGGCCCGGACCCTTTACAGTGCGGAGCTGCCAATCAGCATCCTGACCACTTTTATCGGCGTACCCTTTTTGGTTTATTTTATGTGCCATAAAAAGGAGGGGCGGCTTTGAGGCAGGATAGTCCGGCTTTGCTGCAGGTGGAAAACCTGGCGGCGTCCTATGGGAAAAGGCAGATCGTCAGCGGCATCGGTTTTTCCTTGTCCGCCGGGGAGCTCTGCGCCTTGATCGGACTGAACGGCTCCGGCAAGACCACCCTGCTGAAAACCGTGGCCGGCCTCCTGAAGGCCGATACGGGCCGGGTCAGGGTAGCCGGCCGGGATACCCTGGAGCTGGACGAGCGGCGCCGGGCCCGGCTGATGTCATATATCCCCCAGCGGCCCAGCCCAATCTGGGGGATGACCGCCCTGGAGGTGGCCCTGATGGGGGCAAATCCCTACCTGGGGCTTTTCGATTCGCCTAAAGCAAGCCAGCGGCAGGCAGCCGGACAGGCCCTGGCCCGCCTGGGCATGGCAAAGGATGCGGGGAAAGACTTCGGCCAGCTCAGCGAAGGCCAAAAGCAGCTGGTGATCCTGGCCAGAACTTTAGTCCAGACAGCGCCGATAATGTTGATGGACGAGCCTGACAGCGCTCTTGATTTCTATAACCGCCATCTGGTACTGGAAAAAATCCGGGAGGTAGCTAAAACCGAAGTCCGGGCCGGCCTGATCACTCTTCATGATCCCAACCTTGCTATGGCCTACTGTGACCGGCTGCTGCTTTTGCGTCAGGGACGTATTTTACGGGAGTTAAGGACGGAAGAACTGACGCCCCGAGCCGCGGAAGAAGCCTTTTCCCTGCTCTACGGACGGGTGCGGATCCTGGAATACGAAAAAGGCTTGCTGATGGTGCGGGCCTAAGGACTGATCTCTTTCTCCGGGACAACTGATCAGGCCATGACCCCCAGATGCTCCAAAAGGATTTTCAGCCCCATCAGGATCAGGATGGCCCCGCCGGCGGTTTCGGCTTTGCTTTTGTACCGCAGGCCGAAGCGGTGTCCCAGGCCTACGCCGCTATAGGATAGGACGAAGGTGACGATAGCGATCAGCATGACGGCGGGCAGGATGTCCACCTGCAAAAAGGCCAGGGTGATCCCTACGGCCAGGGCGTCGATACTGGTGGCGATGGCCAGCATAGTTAATTCCTTTAAGTTGAGACAGGACTCCGCTGGACAGCAGCCTTCTTGTTTTTGCCGGGCCTCCCGGATCATTTTGCCGCCGATGAAGGCCAGGAGAATAAAAGCGACCCAATGGTCGATACTGACGATATACTCTTCAAACTGCTTGCCCAAAAACCAGCCCAACAGCGGCATCAGGCCCTGAAATCCGCCGAAAAACAAGGCGGTTACCGTAGCGTGACGGCGGTTTAAAGTCCGCATGTTCAAGCCCTTACACAAAGATACGGCAAAAGCGTCCATGGAAAGGCCCACGGCAATCATGAAAATCTCGGCTAATCCCATTAATGTTCCCTCCAAATGATCATATTCTTTTGAAAAACATAAAAAAATAAGGCGGCTTTATGCCGCCTGATTTTTTTCCCTTGAATTGTCAAGTCAAGTGCAACGATTGATTAAAGAAGACTTCATGAGGCGATTTCCAGCCTAAGCATTTGCGAGGCCTAAAAGTTAGTTTTTCAACGAAACCAGCAATATCGATTTCGGACGAGAGTGCAATATCAACAGATTTTGGTAGATACTCGCGAAGCAATCCGTTAGTATTTTCATTTGTGCCCCGTTGCCATGGCGCATGTGGGTCAGGGAAGTAGAACTGCACTCCGTTCAATGCTGCTGTTACAGAGCTGTGTTTCGAAAATTCTTTACC
>JAYFQF010000021.1:0-56083 GCA_034927285.1 Peptococcaceae bacterium | reverse complement strand
CCTGATTCAGCACTCTCCTTCCATGAGCCACTTCGATATGTCCCCTGAGGAGCGTTATGCCGCCAGCATCTTTGACGGCCAGGTCCGCCTGTCCATCGGCATCGAGGACGCCGACGACCTGATCGGCGATCTGCAGCAGGCTCTGGCCCTGATCTGATTCGGGCAGGGTGCCGGCGTCAGCACTTTATCTTCCCTTGACCACCGGAATCGGCGTCCTGTCCACGGCGTTAATATTCTTGAGATACTTTTTGGTCTCGGCCTTTACCACGCCGGATAAAAGCAGCATAGCCACCAGGTTTGGAAAAGCCATCAGGGCGTTAAATGTATCGGCCATACTCCAAACGGTGGGCAACTCCATGACGGCGCCCACAAAGGCAACCGCCACCCAGCTTATCCGGAACAGCATGATCGCCTTTTTCTTCAGTACATATTCGAGAGCCTTTTCGCTGTAGTAGGCCCAGCCCAGGATTGTGGCAAATGCAAAGGTGATCATTCCCACCGTCAGCACTACGGGCCCCAGTACGGGAATCTGATTGAAGGCCGCATGGGTCAGAGCCGCCCCTTTGGAGGAATCGATCATCGGGTTGGCGATAATGCTGCAGACCAGTACCAGTCCGGTTATGGCGCAAATCACCACCGTATCCCAGAAGGTGCCGGTAGCGGAAACCAGGGCCTGCCGTACGGGATTACTGGTCTTGGCGGCGGCGGCCACAATGGGCGCGGAGCCCAGGCCCGACTCATTGGTAAATAAACCGCGGGCTACGCCATAGCGGGCGGCGCTCATCAGGGTGGAAGCCACAAAGCCCCCGGCGGCGGCACGGACACTGAAGGCCGAGGTTACGATCAGTTTTAATGCCGCCGGAATGTAGGCACGGTAACTGACCAGGATGACAATGCAGCCCAGCACGTAAAAAACCGCCATGAAGGGAACCAGTACAGTGCAGACACGGGTAATGGATTTGATGCCCCCCAGGATGACTGCGCCTACCAGCAAAGCGATAAAGACGCCGGAGATCCACGGGGCAAGGTGAAAAGTCTCTTTAACCGAGGAAGCCACCGCGTTGCTTTGCACCGCATTGCCGATGCCAAAGGAGGCCAGAACGGTAAAGAAACAAAAGATCACCGCCAGCCATTTGCACTTCAGCCCCCGCTCCAAAGCGTACATGGGACCGCCCAGCATAGTGCCGTCGGAAGTCCTTACCCGGTATTTCACCGCCAGCAGGGATTCGGCATATTTTGTGGCGATGCCGAATACGCCGGTAAGCCACATCCAGAGGATGGCCCCGGGACCGCCGCCCACCAAAGCGGTGGCCACGCCGACGATATTGCCTGTGCCGATGGTGGAGGCCAGGGCTGTGGCCAGCGCGCCGAATTGGCTGACGTCGCCGTGGCCGGCATGATCCTTGGTAACGGAAAGCCTGATGCCCAGGAGGATTTTCCGCTGAATAAATCCGGTCCGTAAAGTCATGAAAAGATGGGTGCCGAATAAAAGGATAACCATGGGCGGACCCCAAAGATACCCGTTCAGAAAATCAAAAAAACTCTTCAGCATGGGAAGCCTCCTGTCTGATGAAATACGGGAAATCGGCCCGGGAATACAATGTATCTATTAGCTTAAGATATACTGCCCCCAAGATATTTATGATAAATTTCTCAGGCGTATACAATTTTTCGAATTATTTCTCAACCAATCGCTTATGTGCCGCTCCGGTATGGCCGGTCCGGCAAACCAGGGCCGCCATAGAAAAGAGCCGCTTCCTCCCTTGCCCGGTCTGTGAGGAAACGGCTCTTTTTTTGTTGGTTTTAAGAAGTTCAAAGGCTTGTCGGCAGGTCCGCCGGCGGCAGCTCATCCACCATCTCGGCCATAACCGAACGTCTTCCCGGCGGTTTTGAAAAATTTTGGGGTTTTCGAAAACGCTTTTTCACTTCCTCGGCTTTGCCGGCGGCAAAACCAAATTTTGCCCTTTCGGCTTTGATTTCTCCCTTTTCGTCTTCCTCCCCTTCCGAAGGACATCCCGCCGCTTTGGCCAAAGCGGCGGAAGAAGTCCCCGGGGTCTTTTCCGCCGCCGGATTCTCCCTGATCTGCAGGGGCTCGGGATAAAGCCGTAAAATTACCGTGGCCTTAAAAAGGTCTCCGTCAATGCTGATATCAAAAGCGCCTTTCTGAAGCCGCACCAGGTCCCGGGCAATGGCCAGCCCCAGGCCGCTGCCTTCCGTGGAACGGGATTCATCTCCCCGTTTAAAGCGTTCCATCAGCTCGTCGGAGGAAATGTTCAGCCGGTTCCGGGAAACGTTTTTCATGACCAGGATCCCTTGATGCCTGGTTTTTTTCAGGTCAATGTAAACCCGAGAGTTCTCCTGGGCGTATTTAAGCACGTTGGTCAGCAGGTTTTCCACCACGCGCCAAAGCAGCCGGCCGTCGGCCTCCACATAGAACTTCTCCTCTTTGGCGTTGACGATGAACTCCAGCCCGGAAGCGGTGATTTTGTCCTCCATTTCCCCCAGGCCCTGATCCACCAGAGAACGCAGTTCCACCTTGCCCATCTCCACCTGGATGGAGCCGCTGCTGACCTTGGCCGCCTCAAACAAATCCAGGGTCAGCTTCTGAAGGCGGTTGGCCTTGCGGTCGATCACGTCCAGATAATGAGGGGCGTTAGGAGAGTCCAGACCTTCCTTTTTCAGCAGATCGATATAGCTGACGATGGAGGTCAAAGGCGTTTTCAGGTCGTGAGATACGTTGGAAATCAGTTCCGAACGCATCCGTTCATTTTTCATGCGGTTTTGAACCGCCGCGTCAAGTCCTTTGGAGATATCGTTGATATTGGCGGCCAGTTTGCCAAGTTCGCCTTTTTCCACGTCGATGGTATAAGATAATTCTCCTTCCTTAACCCTTCTTGTGCCTTCCTTGATCTTTTCATAGCGCTTGGCCCAGAGCATCGCCGCCACCAAAGCGGCGACAATGGTCAGGGGATACAAAAAGAAGCAAAGGGAACTGAAAGTTACCAGCCCAAAGGTAAGGAGAATGGCTTTACGCTCCATGGAACCGCCGTTATAAAAGGAAACGAAGACTTCTTTCAGCCCGCGGCAGATCCGCCCCAACAGGGAATTGGACCAAAAGCGGCCGCCTTTGATATTTTTTATCATGGCCAAAAACGCGCCTTCACCGATAAAAGCGGCGGCAACGGCGATGGCCACAGCCAATACCACATCGATGCCTACGGTGATGTGAAGTCCTTCAATAAAGAAGCCGTAGCCGTAAACGGTTCCCCGGTAAAAGGCGGACTCCATCAGAGAAATATAGCCGATACCGCCGATAACCAAAGCCCCCACTAAAATAATCAGATGCAGCTCGGTAAACAGCCGGTCAAAACGGTTGTAGATAATCTGGCCCCGCTCATCCCGCCGGCCGCAGGCGGCGATCTGGTAGGCCAAAAGGATCAGCACCACCAACAGGCCTATGCCCAGGGCGGGCAAAATTTCCCTGTATCTGCTTTGATCGTCATAAAATGCCGCTTCCTCCGCCGCCAGAGCCTCGTCCGTAAAGCTTAAGTACAGACAATAATCCGCGTTATAGCTGTTTTGATAGCTCAGCTCTTCCAGATAACTGTTTCTCAAATTATAGGGGCTGCCCTCATAGCGGGGCTCCATGGTCAGCTTGCCGCCTTCAATTATGCTCCAGGCCCCACTGCGGGTAAACAGCTCTTTCAGTTCCTGACTGTTTTTATCCTTCAGGTCGTAGCCGGGCAGATTCGTCACGGCGGTAGCCCCGTCGGAGGCATAATAGCAAATCCCATTGGCCGCCAGCTCGTTTTGGATCTGCAGATACTCCTGCAGCTGGGACTGGATCATCTCCTGGCGGACCTCTTCCCGGATCTGGGCCGGCAGGGGCCGGTCGGCCTCCGGGGTCTGCTCCTTTGTGCCGGCAACACCGGCGGAAACTTCCTCGCCTTCTCCGGATAAAAAGAGATCCCCGTCCCCTTCCCCCGGTCCGGCGGTGAGGCCGTCCTCAGGAGATACCTGGCCCTCTGCCATAGCCGTTTCTTCCGGAAGGTCAAAAACATCCTCCTGGTCTGTAAGAGGTGCTTCCGCGGACCAGGGAATACTTTCCGGCTCTGAAGCGCCGTCAATAACCGGATTTTCTTCTTCCTCTTGGCGGTCATAACGCTCCTGGGCCACCGCTTCCAGTTCTTCAGGGTCGACGCCGCCGCCGGAAAGAATATAGTCCCGGTCGTGGTAACGGCTCAGCAAGAGAGAGACCTGCTGGGCGGCACTGTCATACTTCTCCGTAAACCCCCTGCTGTACCGGAAATCCTTCATCTGAAAGATCTCGTTCAGAGAGCGTTCCTCATTGGAAATGGAGATCGTCGTGGCTATCCCCACGGTCAGCTCCGTCACAAAAAGCAGTACGGTCAAAATGCAGGCCACATAATAAAACGGATGATAAGGCTTTCCTGCCTTAAAGCTTTTCGATTTTATAGCCAATACCCCACACCACCTTTATGTACTTGGGTTCCTTGGGATTAATCTCGATTTTTTCTCTGATCCGGCGGATGTGGACGGATACTGTGTTTCCGGGATTGTAAGCCGGCTCCTGCCAGACTGCTTCATAAATTTGATCCATGGAAAAGACCCGTCCGGCATTTTTGGTCAGAAACTTCAGGATGCCAAATTCAATGGGCGTTACCGTCACCGGCTCACCGTCCAGAGTCACGGCCTTTTGTTCGTCGTCAATCACCAGACTGCCGGTCTTATAAACGGCCGCGCCGGCCTGGGCGGAACCGCCTTCCTTATTCAGGCTGCCCAAATCCACATAGCGGCGCAGCTGGGATTTCACCCGGGCCACCAGCTCCAGGGGATTGAAGGGCTTGCAGATATAGTCGTCGGCGCCGGCGTTCAACCCGGTGATTTTATCGTAATCCTCGGATTTTGCCGAAAGCATAATGATCGGAATATTTTTATTCTCCCTGATCTTCATGGTGGCCACCATACCGTTCATTCTGGGCATCATCACATCCATGATAATCAGATGAATGGTCTGGCTTTCCAGGATTTGCAGCGCTTCCTGACCGTCGTAAGCCTTAAACGTATCGTAGCCCTCGCTTTTCAGATAAATTTCAATGGCTTCAACGATTTCCCGGTCGTCGTCACAGATCAAGATATTCATGAAACTCTCCCTTTCTCCTTCTGGCTTAATCATACAAAACAAAAATTAAAAAACTCCAGGCGATTTATTACGATTTGATTAATTGGCTTTTACAGTTCCCTAACGTTATTCTCCGGCCTTCTGGCCTAAGCTTGGGATTCTCTCCGGTTTTTCCGCGGTTTCTGGAAAATTGATCCAGTCCATTGCAGAAAAAGGGGGATGGCGCCGCCATCCCCCTTTCTTCCGTTACCGTTCTATATGGCTTTCCCACAGGTGCTGCCACCGGTTTTTCCGGAAGACCAGATAACTCAAGACCCCTCTGGCCAGCATATCCGCCACCATGGCGTACCAGGCGCCGAATATGCCATATCCCGCGGGATAGCAAAGAATATACAAAAGCAGCATACGGACGCCCCACATCCCCAAAAGCGTAATGAAAAAAGCGGAACGGGCGTCCCCGGCGCCGCGGAATATTCCGCTGGCCGCCACAGACAGGCCAAAGAAGGGCTCGCTGAAAGCCATGATCTTTAAGCCGATCATCCCCAGGGCGATCACCTCGGCGTCCGGCGTAAAAATACTGATCAGGGGCTTGGAAAACAAAAACATCAGTAATCCGGCGCCGCCCATCAAAAGGGAGGCAAAACGCAGACAAAGGCCGCCGTATTTTGTGGCCAGCTCCTTATTTCCCGCCCCCAGGGACTGGCCGATCAACGTAGTGGCGGCGATGGCGATGCCAAAACCGGGCAGATAAGAGATCGACTCGGCCTGATTGCACAGAAAATAAGCGGCAAAGGGCACTACCCCAAGACCGGTCACCAGCCTGGTCAGCACCAGCTGGCCCGAAGACATCACGATCCGCTCCAGAGCCGCCGGCGACCCCACCGCCAGGGCGGTTTTCAATATCGTCTTATCGGGTTTGAAAATCTGGGACAGAGTCGGCTTTATCTGCAGCTCCAAAGTAAATCTTGGGGAAAAGATCGCCATAAATAACAAAATACCGGACAGCACTCCCGAAAAAGCCGTGGCTGCCGCAGCGCCTTCAACACCCCAGCCGGCGCCCCAGACCTGGAATGTCCTGCCGAATATCCGCATGTCCCGGGAGGGAAAGATCAGAAAAAAGTTTCCTATGATGTTGGTCAGATTTGCCAGCAGATTTACCTGCATAGGCGTTTTGGTATCGCCTGCTCCCCGAAGGATGCCGCCGCAAAACACCATGCTGGTGTTAAACAGCTGCACCGAGGAAACAATCCGCAGGTAGTTGGTGGAATGTGGGGCGATCCAGGGCTCCGCTCCTAAAATAAGAGGCATCGGCCCGGCCAGCAGTTCCATCAGTACGGTAAAAAACAGGCCGCCCGCAAAGAGGGCCAGCATCGCCTGCCTGACGATTCTTTCTGCCTGCTTAATACCGCCGCTGCCAATATTGCGGGATATCTGTACGCTGAAGCCCAGGGCGGCGGCATTCATCAAACCGTTTACCAGCCAGGATAAGGAGGTGGTCATCGCTACCGCCGCCGTGGCGTCGGCGCCCATTGAGCCCACCATAGCCGTGTCCACATAGCTTACCATGGTCTGCAGTAACTGCTCGAGAATCGCCGGCCAGGCCAAAAGCAAAATAGTTTTGGAAGGAGAGCAGCTCTGATCCAAAAGATCAACGGTGAATTTAGCCATCTGAACGACTCCTTTAGCCTGCCGGTCACGCCTCAATTTGAGTCAGCGCCGTGATAAAGGGCAGATGCTATTTTTTCAGCCAATATGGCTTAATCAGGGATTGGCTTTCCCCCATCGACCCTTCCCGTGCTTTGACGGGACGGCTGTTTGCCCGCTGTTCCTGAGCCTGCTCTTTCGGCCTGCGGCTCTGATTCTGCCCGGCGGGCAGCTTCTTTCCCTTTTCTCTTTTATGTCCGTCATTATTGGGGTTCTCCGGCCGGCTGCCTTCTTCCCTGGAACCGGCGGGCCGGCGGTGGTCTTCTTTTTTTTCTGTGCTGCCGGGTAAAACCGCGCTGTCCGCTGCCGCATCCGGTTTGGGCAAGGATTGTCCGCCAAGGGCCTCCTGTTTTTTCCGGCGCTTTGCCTCTTCCCGGCGTTTCGCCCAGAAGCCCTTGCCTTTCTTGGCCTCTCCCTGGCTTTCTTCATGGTTTTTGGCCGCCGGGCTTTCCTGACTTTCCTTCAGGTGACCGGACCCCTGCTGGGCTTTGTTCTCCTGAAGGGGCCTGTTCTCCTGATGGGGCTTTTGACCCGGGGCGCCATTTTTCCGCTGCTGGTTCTTTGGCCTTTTGTTCCCGCCTTCCCTGGGTTCCTCAGCCCGGCTTCCTTTGGAGGCTTCCCCCGCTGGACGGCTTTGCTGATATTCCTCCTGATCCCGGCTTTTCCGGGATTCCGGGGTATGCCTGCTTTCCTTTGCCTGATTTTCCTCGGCAGCTTCCCCCGCCGCGGCCATCAGCTTCCTGCGTCCCGCCGGCCGGCCTTCCCATTGGTCGGAATTCAGCCGCGGAGTTTCCGTCAGTTCAAAAGGGATCAGGGGCTTACGCTTTCTGAATTTTGGTTGTTTCAATTCCCCCTCAATAGAGGAACGCGTGAAGTCGGTATAGTTTAAATCTACGCTGGGCCGCTCCGGAATCACGATATTCGGGTCCAGGTCCAGGGCATGGGCATGAAATACCGGAGTTGCCGGGTCCAGAGACTCCGGCTTGTCCTTCTGCCGGGGCTTGGATGGATTTTTTTTGGGATGAAAGCTTCGGATCCGTTTATCCGAAGGCTTTGTTTCGTTATGTTCGGCGCTGATCATGGCCATCTCCTTTTAAAAAAAATATTATGCGTCTTTTCCTTTTTCATGATTTTTTCTCTCAACCGTTGATGTCATCCGCTTTCCTCATTATACCGTCAAGGATCACCAAATCCCGATTTAAACGCAAAGGACCGCCCCTCTGCTTTTCCGGCCCCCTTGCCATAAGCCGCGGGTTTGCTGTGATTGGCTTTGCCCATTATCTCCCCAAATCCCGCTGCCAACGCCAAGGGCCGCTCCCTGTTTTCCGGCCCTTCCGCCGCAGGCAGCGGATTGTGATGTAATGATGAGCGGAAGATTATAACGTAATTCACTGCGTTCATTATATCACATTCCGCCGATTCATGTATACGTGTGGTTTTTTTCATTTTCTCAGCATTTTCTCTGGACTTTCGCCCCCCGGACAAGATATGATAAGAAAGATCATGTCTTTATTTATATTATCTTTATTTAAGGGAGGATGAAAGAATGTCTGAACAAGAGATGATGATCCTTGGCGCCATGATTGCCTATCTGGTGATGATCGTTATCGTCGGTCTTGCTTTTAGTAAAAAGAACAAGACCAGTGAAGAATTTTATCTCGGCGGCAGAGGCATGGGGCCCTGGATCACCGCCATGAGCGCCGAAGCCTCGGATATGAGCGGCTGGCTGTTAATGGGGCTGCCCGGCGCCGCGTATCTGATGGGGCTTTCCAGCGAGGGCTGGACGGCGATCGGCCTGGCCCTGGGAACATATCTGAATTGGCGCTTTACCGCCGTTCCTTTACGGATTTACACCCATATCGCCGATAACTCCATCACGATTCCCGACTACCTGTCCAATCGTTTCCATGACCGGAAAAAAATCCTGATGAACCTGGCGGCTCTGTTCTTCTTCATTTTCTTTATCGCTTACGCGGCGGCAGGTTTTAATGCCTGCGGCAAGGTTTTTGAATCGCTTTTCGGCTTTAATTACCAGGCCTCCATGATGGTTTCCGCTTTTGTCATCGTCATTTATACCGTAGTAGGCGGCTTTTTGGCGGAAAGCACCGTGGATTTCATCCAGGGTATTTTAATGTTCTTCGCCCTGATTTTCATCGTCTGTGTAGCTTTGGTCAAGGCCGACGGCTTCTCCGGGGTCACCGCCTTTACCGATACCGTCCCCGGCTTTTTCAGCCTTTTCGATGCCGGCGGCACCTTTGCCGGCGGCGTCATCAAAACCCTGTCCGGCCTGGCCTGGGGTCTGGGCTATTTCGGTATGCCTCACGTGCTGCTGCGCTTTATGGCCATCCGTGACGCCTCGGAGCTGAAAAAGTCCCGGCGCATCGGCACCAGCTGGGTAATTATTTCCCTTGGCATGGCTTTATGCATCGGCGTTGTGGGCCGCGCCTTATATCCGGATCTTCTGCATACTTCCTCGGAAGCCGAGACCATTTTTGTGGTGCTCTGTGAGGACCTGATGCAGGGCGGCCTCCTGCCCATCATCGGCGGGATCATGCTCAGCGGTATCCTGGCGGCCCAGATCAGTTCTTCCGATTCTCAGCTGCTGGTGGCCTCCTCGGCCATATCCCAAAACTTTTACAAAGGCCTGCTGAAGCCCAACGCTTCCGAAAAACAGGTCCTGTGGGTATCCCGCCTGACCATCATCATTATCGCTGTGGTGGCCGCCGTTTTGGCGCTGAATCCGGAAAGCTCTGTTTTTGATGTGGTTTCCCTGGCCTGGGCGGGCCTGGGCGCCACCTTTGGCCCTTTGATCCTCTTCTCCCTGTACTGGAAGCGCACCAACCTCTGGGGCGCTGTGGCCGGTATGATCTCCGGCGGCGGCATGGTGCTGATCTGGAAGTATCTGCTGAAGCCCCTGGGCGGCTTTTTCAGCCTTTACGAGCTTTTGCCGGCTTTCCTGATCTCCGGTCTGGCCATCGTTTTGGTCAGCCTGGCCACGCCGGAACCCGCCGCTTCCGTCTATGCGGAATTTGAAGAATACAAGGCTCAGCTGGCGAAACATTAAAGGGATAAACCCGGCTGAAATACGTCCGGCCAAACCCTGCTGAAAAAGAAAAAATCCGGCGGTCCTGCGGTTCATTCCGCGGCCTGCCGGATTTTTTTCTCCTTTTTGTCATTGACGCTTGTCTTGAAGGCCATTAAGGATTATTCTATGGCTAGCGGACCAAAAAACCATGGGATCAGCCCTTGGGGATTTTTCAAAAAGGAGCCTGGGTGGATGAAGAAAAAACTGTCACCGGAAGCTGCGGCGCTGCAGGAAAAAAGCTGGCTTGCCCTTTTCCCCTTCCTGGATATCTCCTATTCCTATCAATTGGCCAAACGGATGGAGGAATTCAAGACAAACCCAAAACTTGGATACCGCACCGCCGGCAGCCAGGCGGAATTCCAGACCGGGGAAATGCTGGCCGCCGAAATGAAAGCTCTGGGGCTTGAGGTGACCAAAGAAGAGTTTCAGCTGGACGGCTGGGATTTCCACCATGCCCGCCTTTCCTGGCAGGAGGAGGACGGCCAGTGGCGGGAAGCCGAGCTGGGAGGCTATCAGACCGAATTCGACACCTGCGGCAAAGGGCAATATGAGCTGATCAACGCCGGCAGGGGCACAGCCGAGGAACTGGCCCAGCTGGATCTGCAAGGCAAGCTGGCCCTGGTTTTCATTGATCAGCGGGGCGACTGGTGGATAACCTATCCCGCCTATGCCTGCTATCTTCACGGGGCGGCGGCGGTGCTGGCCGTACAGACCAGCGGCTATGGCGAGGTAAACGCCAGGGCTTTAAATGCCCAGGATATCTGCGGCCCTAAAGAAGCGGCGGCTTTTTCCATGTCGAAAAAGGACGCCAAAAGGCTGGTCAAGGCCAAGGGCCTGACCTTCGGCAGGAGCTGCACCGTGGAATTCGACGCCAAATCCACCATCATGCCCGATACCAAGTCCTATAATATTGTCGGTAAAATCCCCGGCCGGGACCCGGAGGCCATGATCTTGGTCAGCGCCCACTATGATTCCTATTTTGAAGGCTTCCAGGACGACAATACCGCCGTGGGACTGATGCTGGGCATGGCCAGGGCCTTGCGCCTTTGCGGCTATCAGCCCCGGAAGACCCTGGTTTTCTGCGCCATGGCCGCCGAGGAATGGGGGGTGATCGACTCCCGCTACGATTGGTCCGTAGGCGCCTATAACCAGATGTTCCGCATTCGTCCCCAGTGGCAGGGCAAAATTGTGGCAAACATTAATCTGGAACTGCCGGCCCATGCCCATGGGAAAAAGCACAAGATCCGCAGCGTATACGAACTGAAGCGCTTTCTGCAGCAGCACATCCTTCTCTTGCCGGAGGATATGGCCCGGCTTTATCCCAAAGGCAGCGGCGTAGTCTGCCCGGTGGCTACCTGGTCCGACGACTTTTCCCTGGCGATTGCCGGCGTTCCTTCATTGGTCAATGAATTCGGCAGCGGCAGCTTTATGGAAACCCGTTATCACTCCCAATACGATAACGACGGCGCCTATGATCCGGATATCTATTATTTCCATCATCTGCTTTACAGCCGCCTGCTCCTGGCTTTCGACCATACCGCGCTGCCGCCTCTGGATTTTACCCAGCGGCTGACGGCCCTGAATGAAAGCCTGACCAATCAATGGCTGCCCCCTCATGTGGAAGGCGCTTTCCGCAGTACCCTGGCAGCGGCCCTGGACTTGGCCCACCAACTGACCAAGACCGCAGAAAACATCAATGCCCAATACGCCTTGCTGCTTTTACAGGACCCGGTGGCCGCAGAAGGACTGGAACAGGAATCCCGGCCCCTTTTTGCCCGGCTGATGAAGATCTTCCGCTTCTGTCAGGATTCCTTCGTCCGGCTGGACTGGCAGGAAAACGCCCTGTTTCCTCATGAACCGGTGCAGGCCAACCTCCATTGGCTGCATCAGGCCGCCTGGCAGCTGGCCGCCGGCGACGTGGACGCGGCGTTGGCTTCCCTTTGCCGGATCGACGACAATATCTATGTCCGCTCCTTCGACCGCCAGGTGACGGAGTACTTCGCCCACCGGGCGTTGAACCAGCCGGCCCAACGCCTGATGTGGGGCGCCGGCCGTCTGGGCCCGCGGCTTTTCCTGGGCGACTTTTTGGATTATCTGAAACTCCGCAGGAACCTGGGCGTCAAGGACTTCAGTCATGAAATCCTCCGCCTGCGGACCATGGAAAAGGAGCAGCAAAAGATACTGGAGCAGGTGATCCGGGAAGAAACCGCAGCCTTGGCCCAGCTGGCCCGTATGCTGAAAAAATCTCTGTCCAAGGATAAGAAAAAAGGCCGCAATAAAAAGAAAAAGGACAAAAAAACAAACCATGTCCAAGCTAAAACAGAAAATTTATCCGAGGAGGAAAATTAGCTTGAAAACCGATCGACTATATACTTTAAAAAAAGAGGATCTGCCTAAGGCCATCCGGACTCTCACCGAGTCCTTTGCCGCAGATCCCCTTTATCGGCAGCTGATCCCCGAAGCCAAACTCCGACGTCGGCTCCTGCCGGAGCTTTTTGAATGCGATACCGAAGAAATGTTTGAAAGCTGCGATATCTTCGCCGACAGTCCCGAGGTAAACGGCCTGATCATCGTAGACGATGAAACGGAAGACTACAACCCGTTGGCTTATTATTCCCTGGAAGCTTTTTACGCTTTGAAAACCGACGCCTGCCTGATTCGGGATGATTTATCCCTGAAAACCCTCTGGAATTTCTTTTTGGGCCGCCAGTATCTGAATTCCCGCTGGACGGAAGAGTTGAGCGACAACCGGCTGCATATCATCTACTTTGCTGTACGGCCTGCCAGCCAGGGCAGCGGTATTGCCCACAAGTTGATTACGCCGGTAATGGAGTACGCCGACCGGAAAGACCTTCTGCTTTCCCTGGAGACCCACAACGCCAAAAACCTGCCTCGTTACCAGCACTACGGCTTCAAGGTATATAAGACGCTGCAGAGCCACTTCTCCTTAACCCAATACTGCCTGGTCCGGGAACCCGGCGGCGGCAGGCTGCGGCGGCTCTTCGGCATAAAACCGGCACAAAGCCAGGCCGGTATGGATCTTATGCAATCATGACCGTCCTGAAACGGGAGGGTTTGGCCTAAGGGCAAAAAACAAAACAATCTTAAGCCGCCGTCTTCACCGTACCGCCCGTCAGGCTATGGGGGCGGTATTTCTGTTTTATCGCGTTTATCCGGGACAGTTACCGGATCAGGATATCGCCGATTTTCCAGCCGCCGTTATCCCGCAGATAATAAAAGGTAAGCCTGGTCGGAAAGGGATACTGCTTGTTATTGGACCGGACAACGGTATAGGTATAGTCCACATCCACGGCAAAGATATCCGGGCTGAAGCTGCGCAGATTCCCGGTCTTTTCATCGCTGAACCGCACATCGGCGTGATTGGTATAAAATGCCGTCTCCATGATCTGCATGTTTTTATATATCACGCTGCCTTTGATCATCCGCTTGGCAAGAGTGCCGAAAGGGTAATCGCTGGTCAGATATAAAGAGTATGTCCTGGCGTCCTCCAGGGCCATTTCCTGCAATTTTTCCCCATTTTCCGGCTGGGGCAAAACCGCCTTCGCCAGATGATTGGCAGTATCGGCGGCAGAGCCCACGGCGGCAAAGTCCGCGGCGTCGTCCCCGGCCTCCGCGCCCCCGGCAGCCTCCGGGGTTTCATCCAGCGCCACTTCCAGTTCCGTTCCCGCCGCCGTACTGACCTGAAGCTCAGGCCGCCGGAAAAGTCCGGTGATCCGGTATTCCTTCTGCAAGGGCCGGGCCGCGCTATCCGGCAGATTGGCCAGTTCGTTGTAGGGCACGTCGATGGCGTAAAGGTCCGTTTCCTGTACTTCCCGTCCGTTGACTTTCAGCAAGGCGTCTGCCGGCAGACGGACCACTACGTTTCCCCAGGCCGGCAGACGGACTTCGATGCTTTCGGGGTGCCAGCGTCCAAAACGCCCCCCGGCTTTTTTAACAAGCTTTACAACCCCGATAGGGTTTTCTCCCGCCTTTGCCAGATAAACCGGGCTTTGGCCCGTGGATTCTCCGGGAACCTTATAATAGCTCACCTGGCCGCCGGCCAGAACCTCCTGCAGGTATTGCTGCCTGGCCCCGCTGTCTTCATAGGGATTGTCGGCGATGCCGGCCCGCAGGGCCAGTTCCGTATAATCCCCGGAGGTAAAGAGTCCGCTCAGCTCCTCCAAAGCCGCTTTCTGGGTGCCGGCCTCATAACCTTCCAGGGTCTGCCAAAGGTAGCCTAATAAGGCGCCGATGACTACCAGCGTCACGGCTACCGTCACGCCGTAGATCTGCCAAAAGCCCGGCTTTTGGGGTTGGGCCGGCGCTTCATGCCTGCCGGTTTTTGCTGCCGTCACTGAGCCTCGCCTCCTTCCAATGCGCCTACTACGATGGCGTTGGGCATATCCCTGGGGCCATACAAAGAACAGCAGACATTTTGAAGCTGGCCCTGATGGTAAAGGACGGTGGAGGAGCCGCCGTCCAAATTGGCGGCGTTTACCGCTCCATAACTGACCATCAGATCGATGACGTCGCTCATGCTGGCGCCCAGGCTGTTTCCCTGGCGGCCGTCGCAAACCAGCAGCAGGACCGCTCCGTCAGCCCGCTGGCCAATGGCCGTACGGGGATTCAAACCGCCGCCAAAGCCCTTGACTTCCAAGACCTGTCCGTTGACAATCAACAAAGGCCCGAAGCTGACAGCGTCGCGGATGCCCCGGTCCAAAGCCTCCTGCCCGGTCATTTTACCGATAACAAATTTATCTTCATTGTCAAAACCGATGATTTCATAGACGGCGCTTTTGCTGCCCCATTTCAGCTGTCCCCGGCTGATTACGATGCCTAAAGGGATACTGCCGTCGCCTTTGCCGTTTTCGTCCACAAAACCGCCGGCGTTCACTCCTGCTACCCCATTATAACGGTCGATGATTTCCTGGACGGTCTTGCCCCGGACGGTTTTATCGTACCTGTCCACCGAGGTGCCTACGAAAAGACGTCCGGGATCCCTGACGATCATCATTTTTCCTTTAAACGTATCCCCATAGACATCCTCGATGACGATGTCCTCTTCTTCTGTCCGTTCCGGATCCTGGTCGATATTGATCAGACTGGTGTCGGTGATTTCCTCCAGCTCCACCACCTGGTTGTTGGCCTTGATCTCGGCGATTTCCTCATCACTGAAATACATAGTGGCTAAAAACTTGGCGGCGCTGGTTTCCAGCACGGAAGTGACAAAAAGATCCCGGGCAGAGGCCGAAGGGCCATAGTTGATCATCGCCACAGCCCCGAAAAAAGTGCCCGCAAGCAGCGCCAGGAAGGTGGCAAAGCAGACAAAGATCCGAAAACCCAGCCGCTGTGGAAGCGGCTTTCTCTTTTCTTTTTTCTCCTGGCTTTTTTCTTCGCTTTCTTTGCCTGCATCGGCAAAGGCGCCGGCAGGAGATTCGGCGGTCTGCTGCGGTTCGCTTCCCGGAGGGTTGCTTGCCGGAGGGTTGTCTGCCGCAAGTTGGCTTGCCGGAGATTCGCTTTTCAACGGCACGTTTACCAAAGGCTCATTTTTTCGCGGCTCCTTTTCCGGCCCGGCTTTTTCTTTTTTTCCGCCCCGGTTTCCTTCGTTAAACTGATCTAAAAACTGATCCACCGCCGCAGCAATCTCCCGGGTATTTACTATCCCGCCGATGCCCTGATCTCCCGGGCTCTCTCCCTGATTCTTTACTTCATCACTCATCATCGTTTTCAATCTCCATTATCCTGATCTCCATTATTCTCAAAGCTTAAATCTCCAGGCCGCCGTCCGGCCCCTGATTTTTCTTATCGGCAAAGACCCACTCCTGCTGGACACGGAAGCTGACAAAAAACAACAGGACATCCACAGCAATTTTCAGGAATGAATCGGCGCCGGGACCGGCTTTCAGCAAAGCCGAAAGCAGCAGCACCAGCCCGTAGGAAGTCAGCATCTGCAGAACGCAGAGCAGACTGTAACGAAACAAGGTCTGTCCCGGCGGCGCCTTGCTTTTAAACACCGCCTTATGGTTCAGCGTATAGTTAAACAGCGCCGAAATCACCCTGGAAAGGACCGTGGAAACCAGGATCCGGCCGGCGCGCTCCAGATAAGGGGCCAAAAAGAAATTCAGCAGGGTGAACAATCCCACGTCCAGCAGCGAAGCGGATAAAGAACTCAGGGAAAACCGCAGGATGGCCCCATAAATTTTCACCGAATCCGCAAAAGGCCGGAAATGGGAGGATTTATTCTTCTCCAGGTAAACGGTGGAGATCGGCACTTCCCGGATCCGGAGGCCGGCCTTTTTTATGTATAATAACATATTGGTTTCGTACTCGAAACGCTCGCCTTCCACCTTGCAGAACTCCTGCAGCAGCTGCCGGGGAATAGCACGCAACCCGGTCTGCGTATCGGAAATCCCCATGCTGAAAAACAGGCGGAAAACCGCTGCCGTCAGCCGGTTACCCAGCCGGCTGCGCCGGGGCACATCCAAAGCGGTGAAATCCCGGCAGCCCAAAACCACCTTATCCGGCTCCGCCAAAAGAGCCAGGCAGCAAGCCCGGATATCCTCGATCCGGTGCTGGCCGTCGCCGTCTACGGTCACCACCCCCAATGAATCCGGCCTGTGATTCAACACAAAGGCAAAAGCTGTCTTCAACGCTCTGCCCTTACCTTTATTTTCCTGATGGTTCAATACGGTGCAGGCGGCATGCCGTTTAACCAGGCAAAAGGGCTGCTTATGCCGGTGGTCGCTGCCGTCGTCAACGATGACGATATCCTTAAAGCCGGCTTCCACCAGATGATCCACCAAGGCCGTCATCTTTTCATCCGGATTTAACGACGGCAGGACAACGGTGATTTTATCCATAGTTTCCCCCTTTCGCCTTTTTGCAGATACGGCATGGATGTCCCGGATGCCCAAGGGGCCCAACTCCCTCACTGTGAAACGGCGGCGGTGAAATACACCCCCAGGCCGGCGGCGCCGTAACGGGCCAGATAATCGGCCTGGGTAAGCGCAGGCAGCCGGAAGCCTGCGGCATAGCTTTGCCCCGGATCGGGCCGGGGCGTCAGGCCCTCCATAAAATCGCCGCCGTTTAAGTCGGGCCCTCCCAGGCTTTTATACAAACCGAAAGCCCGGCAGTCATGAACGCCTCTTTTGCGAACGGAAAAATAATTACGCTGGGAATAATGGCAGGCATAACCCGCCGCCGCCATTTCAAAGCCGGTACGGCCGCCGAAACGCTCCAGGGGCTCATCCCATTCCAGAAGAACAGGATTTTCCTTATACAGATGGAGGTAGACCTTGGGCACCTCCCACAAGCCGCAGGTTTTGGCGGATTCCGGGTAAGCCGCCGGATCCGCAGAAAGCTCCAGGGCCTTCCGCAGAGTATAAGTATTCAGCATATGCACGCCGTGTCCATACTCTCCATTGATATCGTGGCCGATCACCACCAGAGGTCTGAAGCGCCTGAGCAACTCCACCTGGTAGGCCAGGACCCGGTCTTCGTCATAGATCCTCAGCGCTTCCTCCAGGCTGCCGGCGTAATAGTCGGGGAAGGGCCCCAGCACCGGATACGCGCTGACGCCCACCGTCCATAAGCCGTCCAGAAGTTCGTGGGGGCGGTAAGGCTCCGACCAGTGATGGGTCAGATAAGCCACCTGAACCTTCATCCCCAGTTCTCCGGCATAATAAGGCATAGTGCCGCCGAAAAACAGATGCTCGTCATCGGCATGGGTAGGCAATAAGAGCAGATCCGCCATCTCCCAGGGCGGCTGCCATATCTGCACCCATTCCGGCAATTCCCCCGGCTTATCGTCTTCGGCAAAGCAATGAACCTCGCAGAGCACGGCGCCCTGGCCGGGGCTGTGAATATTGACTTTTTCCGACGGGGAAATCCGGACATATTCGTGCAGATAGCCGTTTTTTCCCTGGCTGCTTGTCACAACTTCCGATCCGTTCCGCCCTTCCAGCAGCCATTGGCCCGGCGGCCGGTCCCAGATCAGATATAGGCCGGTGATGCCGGCGTCCGCAGCCGGGATATCGGCAACCGGGGCGCCGGCGGCGGCAGTCTGATCAACGCCGGCAGCCTGACCAGACCCGGCAGCTTGATCAACGCCGGCAGCCTGACCAGACCCGGCGGCCAAGCCCTCCGGCGCTTTCTCTGCCGGATCCTGCTCCTTTACGCTGAGAACGATCACGTCATCCGCCTTCAGCATATATTTGGTGCCGGTTTTGCCGTCCACCAGCTTCGGCGCCCCGCCGCCGGAAGCAAAACCGATCTCCACCCGGCCGGTGATTTCCGCTTCCGCTAAAAGAGGGCCGGAAAAAGCCAGGGATACCCCCGCCGCCATAAGGACAATATAGAAAATATAAGGAATTGGCCTCCTCCGCATATTCTTCACCGGCTCCGGCTCCTTGATCATATTCATCCTAATACTCTGAATTCCGCTCATCTTTTAGATGGTTTTCCTCCTCCGGAGGTTCCTCTTCCCGCCAGGCTTTTTTCCGCCGGAGCTGATCCCGTTTAGCCAAAAGCCAGGACAAAAAGAGACAAATCAGGATGTCCTTGGGGATTTGCAGGGGCAAAAGCCCCCGCAGCACTTCCGCCATGGCCATGGAACGCCGCAGATATACGTTCAGCATGAAATACCGGTAGCCCACTCCCATGCCGTAGATAATTCCCAGGGCCCCCAGCCCGAAGCCCAGATAGCTTTTCAGGCTTTTTAAGGGGGTTTTCTCCAGGCAATAAGCGCAAAGACAGGCCGCGGGGAAAAAAGCCGCCAGATAACCGAAGCTGGGCTGAAAAACGTATTTCCAGCCGCCCCCTGCGGCAAAAACCGGCAGCCCCGCCAGCCCCAGCAGCAAATATACCGCCTGGGCCGCGGCGGCCCGGCGATAATCCAGCAACATGGCCGAGGCCAGCACCGCGGCGGATTGCAGGGTCAGGTAATCACCGTTGGCCTGCTGAAAGCAGAATCTGGCCCCCAAGGCATTGAGGCCGGCAAAAAAGACTACCGCCCCCAAAGCCGCCAGCCGTGGGGACGGCTTCAGGCCATAAAAACCGGATCTCATTATTCCACCCCTGAAGCGGCGTTTTCTCCCGCCACCCAACCGGTAGAATAAGCGGCCTGCAGGTTATACCCTCCGGTATAACCGTCGATATCCAATAGCTCTCCGGCAAAATAGAGTCCCGCCAGCTTCCGGGAAGCCATGGTCCCGGGATTTACTTCCGCCAGGGCCACCCCGCCGGCGGTAACGATGGCTTCCGCTACGGGCCGCAATCCGGTCACCGGTATTCTGAGATCTTTCAGGGCCGTTAACAGCGAATTCCGCTCTTCCCGGGTCAGCTCCGCCACCGGCCGCCAATCCTCCAGCCCGGCGGCCTCAATCACCGGGGCGATCAATGCCTGGGGCAAAAGCTCCTGCAAAGAATTTTTCAGCTGCTTACGATGGAACTTCTGGAAATCTCTCAGCAGGCGTTTGTCCAGAACCTCTTCAGTAAGCGCCGGCTTTAAGTCAAGGGAAACATAGACGGGCTCCGGCAGATCCTCCCGCCAGGCACGGCTTAAAGACAGGATAATCGGCCCCGTCAGTCCGAAATGGGCAAAGAGCATTTCTCCCTGGAGACTGTCCAGAACCTTGCCTCCGGCCCAAAGGGCCGCCCGGACATTGCGCAGGCTCAGGCCCGAAAGCCGGCTTACCCATTCCCGGTCGCTTTCCATAGGCACTAAGGCCGGCCGGAGCGGGGTCACCCGGTGGCCCGCCGCCCTGGCCCAGTCATAGCCGTCGCCGGTGCTGCCGGTTAAGGGGTAAGACAGGCCGCCGGTAGCTAAAACCACGGCGTCGCAGGGAAAGACGCCGCTTGTCCCATCGGCGGCGGCAAACCGCAGACCCGTGACCCGGTTTTCCGTTAATATCTCCAATACCCGCACTCCGGTGCGGATTTCCGCTCCGACCCGGCGGGCGCGGCTTTCCAGGGCTTCCGCCACATCCGCCGCTTTATCTGAGGCCGGAAATATTCTCGACCCCCGCTCTTCTTTAACCGCTACTCCCTCTTCTTCCAGCAGGCGGCAGATGTCCTGATTAAAGAAGCGGGAGAAGGCGCTGTACAGGAACCGGCCGTTGGAGCCATAACGGGAGATAAACGACCGGATATCGCCGCCGTTGGTGATATTGCAGCGGCCCTTGCCGGTGATGCGCAGTTTTCTGCCGGTCATTTTGTTTTTTTCAAAGACCACCGCCCGGGCCCCTTGCTCCGCGGCGGCGGCAGCGGCCAAAAGCCCCGCCGGGCCGCCGCCCACAATGGCGATCCTTCGTTTCTTCATCTGATTCCTCCCTTGCTGCTCATCGGCTTTCCGCTGCCGGTCGGCGGCGGCGCCGCGTCTTTCTTCCTCCCGGCCCTTCGGCAGAAAAATGCACCTGAAACGGCCGGGGCCACCCCAGGTGCATCAATTGTATTTCAGCCGCCGTAAAAGTTTAGTCTTTCAGCGTTTTGGCGCAACGGGGGCATAAGCCATCCTGGTTCAGCTGGGTATGATAGATCCAGCAGCGCCGGCATTTTTCTCCGGCGGCTTTGGTCACCTCCACGCTGATCCCTTCGTCGTCCGTCAGGAAAAGCTGGGCCTGTGAAACGATCAAAAGATCGGCCAGAAGCTTTTCATAATCCGTCAGCCAGACATAGGCATTTTTATTTGCCTTCAGGGTCACCTTGGCATCCAGGGAATGTCCGATGACCTTCTCGGTCCGGGCGGCTTCCAGGGCCTTCAAGGCCTCGTCCCGGACGGCGATCAGTTTTTCCCAGCGCTCATTGAGCTGGTCGTCCAGCCATTCCTCCCGCTTTCTGGGCCAGCTGCCCAAAAGGGCGAAGGGGATCTCCCCGGACTGGGGCAGATACTGCCAGATCTCTTCGGCGGTAAAGGAAAGGATGGGCGTCATCAGACCGGTCAAGGCGTTCAATATCTCCCAAAGGACCTGCTGGCCGCTTCTGCGGGCCGGGGAATCCGCCTTTTCACAGTAAAGGCGGTCCTTGATGATGTCCAGATAAAAAGAACTCATTTCCACGGTGCAGAAGCGGTGCAACGCGTGATAAGCGGTATGGAACTCATATTGGTCAAAGGCTTCAGTGACCTTGTCAATCAGGCGGGCCAGACGGTCCAGAGCCCAGCGGTCGATCTCCGGAAGGCTCTTATAGGCCTGGACGTCCCGCTCATGGTCGTAGTCATAGACATTGCCCAAAAGAAAACGTATCGTATTTCTGATCTTGCGGTAAGACTCGGAGACCTGCTTCATGATTCCGGGGGAATTGGCCAGGTCGTTGCGGTAGTCGGCGGAAGACACCCAAAGGCGCAGAATATCGGCGCCCATCTGCTCCACCACCTTCAACGGATCCACCACGTTTCCGATGGACTTGGACTGCTTGCGCCCCTGCTCGTCCACCAAAAAGCCATGGGTCAGCACAGCCTTATAAGGAGCCTGGCCCATCACGGCCACGCCGGTGCATAAAGAGGAATTGAACCAGCCCCGGTGCTGGTCGGAACCTTCCAGGTAGAGATCCGCCGGCCAGGCCAGCTCCTGGCGCTGCTTCAGCACCGCCATATGGCTGGAGCCGGAATCAAACCAGACGTCCATGATGTCGGTTTCTTTCTTGAAATGTTTTCCCCCGCATTTGGGGCAGACATAGCCCGGGGGCAAAAGCTCGGCGGCTTCTTTAGCCCACCAGGCGTTGGAGCCTTCCTGCCCGAAGATCCCGGCGATACGGTCGGTGATCTCTTTCGTGACGATAGCCTCGCCGCAGTCCAGGCAGTAAAAGATGGGGATAGGCACGCCCCAGGTCCGCTGCCGGGAAATACACCAATCGCCCCGGTCGGCAATCATATTGTGGATGCGGTCGCGGCCCCAGGAAGGGATCCACTGGACCTCCTGGTCGATGGCCTGCAGGGCCCGCTGGCGGAAGCCGTCAATGGAGACAAACCATTGTTCGGCGGCCCGGAACATAATCGGGTTTTTGCAGCGCCAGCAATGGGGGTACTGATGGCGGATACTGCCTTTGGCCAAAAGCAGGCCTTTTTCGGCCAGGAGCTTCAGCACCATCGGATTGGCTTCCTCGATAAAAACCCCTTCGAAAGGACCGCCCTCCTTGGTAAAGCAGCCTTTATGGTCCACAGGGCAGAGGATCTCCAGCCCGTATTTCTTTCCCACCTCAAAATCGTCCACGCCATGGCCCGGAGCCGTATGCACGCAGCCGGTACCGGCGTCGGTGGTCACATGCCGGCCCAGGATCACCACAGAATCCCGGTCCATAAAGGGATGCCGGCAAAGAACGCCTTCCAGGTCCTTGCCTTCCACCTTCTGCTGGATCTCATATTCCCCGATGCCGCAGGCTTTGGTAAAGCTCTCCAGCAGGGCCTCGCCTACCAGATACCGCTCTTCCCCGACCCGGATAACCACATAAGTCAGTTCGGGATGGACGCAGACGGCCAGGTTGGCCGGCAGGGTCCAGGGAGTGGTGGTCCAGATCACCACGTAGAGATGATCGCCGCCGATGACGCCCTTGCCGTCTTTCAGCGGGAATTTTACATAGATGGAAAAAGACTTCTTTTCTTCATACTCAATCTCGGCCTCCGCCAAGGAGGTTTCGCAGTGGGGGCACCAGTAGACCGGCTTGTGGCCCTTATAGATATAGCCTTTTTCGGCCATGTCGCCGAAGACCTTGATCTGGGCTTCCTCAAATTTCGGCAAAAGGGTGATATAGGGATGCTCCCAGTCGCCCACCACCCCCAGGCGCTTGAATTCTTCCCGCTGAATATCCACAAAGCTCAGAGCAAATTCTTTGCATTTTTCCCGGAAAACCAGCGTATCAATCTCATGGCGCTTAAGCCCCAGTTCCTTCATGGCCCGCTGCTCGATGGGCAGTCCATGGGTATCCCAGCCCGGCACGTAGGGGGCGTCGAAGCCCTGAAGAGTCTTATACTTGACAATCATATCCTTCAGGATTTTATTCAGGGAATGGCCTAAATGGATATGCCCGTTGGCATAAGGCGGTCCGTCGTGGAGAATATACTTGGGGCAGCCCTCCCGGGCCTTGCGGATGAGCCGGTATACCCCTGCTTCCTGCTGTCTTTTCAGGATTTCCGGTTCCTTCTGAGGCAGGCCGCCCCGCATGGGAAACTCCGTCCTGGGCAGGTTCAGGGTATCGTTATATTGTTTTTCCTGGTTTTCTTCAGCCATTTCCATCAATCTCTCCTCTGTCAAACATGCTTATCTTTTGCCGGCTTCCTCAGGAGATCCAGAGACTGTCGCCGTAGCCCCGGTAGCCGGCGCCGCTGTCCAGCCAAAGATACATGGCGTAATCGTCGGCCGCCTGATCTCCCAACCCCAGTTCATGGTAAAAGTAACTGCGGAAATAATAAAAATCCGGGTCGTCGGTCTCATAATTAATAAAAACCAGTACCGCCGCCAGGCAAAAAATCAAAAAGAACAATAAAAAATACCGGAAGCCGCTCCGGGGCCGAAAAGTTTCGGCTTCCCGCCGTCTTCTTTCCCTCATCGGAGTCACTCCTTTTTGCCGGATTCCTCAGGGCCGTAAATTCTGTCCAGAGCGGCCAGAGCCTCTTCCATTTTCCGGGCCATTTGCTCCAGCTCTTCAGAACCCAGGGACAGTTCCCCGGCAGTCTCCGCCTGATGCTGGATTACCGTCCCGGCGGCGCTTTCCGGCGTGGCTTTTTCGCCGCCGGTCCCTTCCGTCGGTTCCCCGGAATCCTCTGGGCCGGCGGCTCCGCTATCCGGCAGGGCCGGTTTCATATCCGCGGGATCCGCGGTTTTCGGTTCCAGATCCCAGACCGGCAGGGCGGCCGCTTTCTTTTCTCCGCCCTCTTCTTCCCGGCTTTCCACCGCCTTGGCCGCCTCCTGGCATTCCTGAAAAAACTCTTCCGACAACCCTATGGTATCTTCGTCGGTTCCCGGGCCGATGGCCATGGCAGGCTCGGTCTTTTCGGTACGGTAGCCGTCCAGGAGCTCCATCTGGAACTCCAGAAATCCCTTATGCTTCAGATACAGCTGCTTTTCATACAACCGCAGCCGCTGAATCTCCTGATGGATCCGCAAGGCTTCTTTCTTGGCCTGCTGGATCATCCGCGCCCCTTCCTGCCGCGCTTCCTGCTTGATCAGCTCACCGGCTTTTTCTGCCTGCCGGGTCTCTTCCTCCATCACTTTTTCCGCCAGAATCATGGTTTTTTGGAGAGTGGAACTCATCTCCCGGTTCTTGGCGATTTCTTCTTCCAGCCTTCCCACTTTATCTTTCAGCTCCCGGTTTTCCCGGAAAAGCGTCTCGTGGCTGCGGATTATTTCATCAAGAAACGCATCCACTTCTTCCATTTTATAGCCTCTTACTACCTTGGAAAAAACTTTATTATGGATATCCAGCGGTGTCAGCATGAAGAGTGCCTCCTACTCCCAGAGTTTACCGTCAAGGCCTAAAACATGAGGTTTAACAATATCCTTAAAATTAGCTGCCGGGCAAATTCCAGAACCATTACCGCCAGCACCGGCGAAAAATCAATCCCCGGCACAAATCCGCCCATCAGCTTGCGGAAAGGATACAGCACCGGCTCCGTCATTTCATAGATGAACCGGATCAGGACGTTTCCCCGCCGGAGCGGCAGCCAGGACAAAATGCAGCGGACTAAAACCAAAAAGGTATACAGGGAAAATCCCACATTTACGATAGTATACAGCAAACTCACATTATCCCTCGTTTCCTGCTCTTATAATCGGGCAGACTTTTCTGTGCTGACCTGGACAGCTTCCATTAAGGCTGCCCGGAAGCCGGCTTTTTCCAGGGCGTAAACCCCTTCGATGGTTGTGCCGCCGGGGGAACAGACTTTATCCTTTAATTCCTCAGGATGCCCTTTGCCGGCCAATACCATGCCGGCAGACCCCCGGATCATCTCAGCCGCCAGATCCTGGGCCAGCTGGCGGGGCAGCCCCATCCGGACGCCGCCGTCGGCCAGGGCCTGGATCATCATATAGGCATAGGCCGGACCACAGCCGGCCACGCCGGCAAAGGCGTCGATCAGGCGCTCTTCAATCTCATATACTTTACCTATGGAAGAAAAGATCTTTTTGGCCAATTCCAGATCCACGGCTTCAACTTTCTCGTCGGCGCAAAGAGCGGTAACGCCCTCTCCGATCATGGCCGGCGTATTGGGCATGGCCCGCAGCACCCTGGCATCGGGCCGCAGCACTTCCTGAAGCCGTCTGATGCTGATCCCCGCCATAATGGAAATCACCCGCAGATTTTTTTTCTCGCAGTTCTCCAGTTCCGCCTGGATCGCCGGAAAATATTGGGGCTTCACGGCAATGACTACCGGATCGCAGTTTTTCAGTATCTCCGTATTCTGCTCCACGGTGCGGATACCGTAAGTCTTGTTCATATAATGACGGCGCTCCTGACGGCGGTTGGACCCCCAGATATCTTCCGGGGCAAAGCCGGATTTCAGCATACCGCTGATAATGGCTTCAGCCATCATGCCGGCGCCGATAAAGCCGATTTTTGTCATAAGGATCCCTCTCTTTATCAACATTTGCGATGAGCCGGTGTCTATTTGCTCCAGTGTCTATTCATCGTAATTGATCTGATTAATCCAGGGGATCACTTCTTTCGGCTGGGAAATATTCAACAGATCGCCGGTAATCTCCACATGGGAAGGAACGGCCACAAAGATACTGCCGCCGGCCTTCTGCATGGAGCCGTCCAGGGCATAGGCTGAACCGCCTACAAAGTCGATAATCCGGCGGGCCGTAGGAAGATCCAGGGCCTCCAGATTTATGATGACGCTGCGCTTGGCCTTTAAGTGATCGGAAATAATCTGACAGTCGTCAAAGCAGGTAGGCTCCACCAGCACCACCCGCAGGGCGTCTCTGCCGGCGCTATTAATGGGGACGACTTTATTTTTCTGATAGCGTCTGCCGCTCCAGTCTTCGTTCTGTTCCTCTCTTTCCTCGATGGTTTCTTCTTCCACCTCGTCCGAAAGGCCGATCACATCCATGAACTTATCGAACATGCCCATTTGGTATGCCTCCTAATTATAGTTTCTGTGCCCGAAAATCGACGATCCCACACGAACAATATTGGCGCCCTCTTCTATGGCGGCAACAAAGTCATGGCTCATTCCCATGGAGAGGTACTTCATCTCCGCGCCGGGAATCTGCCAGCTTTTGGCCTCCTCCAGCAGTTCCTTCATTCTCCTGAACAAGGGTCGGGAATTCTCCGGATCTTCTTCATAAGGGCCGATGGTCATCAGCCCCTGGATTTTTATGCCGGGCAAAAGGCTGATGGCCCTCATGTTTTCCTGGACCTCTCCGTAAGCCATACCGGCCTTGGACTCCTCGCCGCCCAGGTTTACCTCCAGAAGCACCGGTATTTCCACTTGCTTCAGCAGGGCCTGGCGGCTGATTTCCCCGGCCAGAGCCAGGCTGTCCACCGAATGAATCATACAAGCCTTATCAATTATATATTTTACTTTATTTCTTTGCAAACGTCCAATAAAATGCCAGCGAATATCCGCCGGCAAAACCGGGGCTTTGGCAAACATTTCCTGGGCCCGGTTTTCTCCGAAGTCCCTTTGTCCCAGATCATAAACCCTCCGAAGATCTTCCGCCGGGAAAAACTTGGATACGGCCACCAGCTTTACGTCTTCTCCCGGCTTCTTCCCGCAGCGGGAACAAACCGCCGTAAAATCCGTCAAAACCTGCTCGTATCTTTCTTTGAGTCCAGCCATGGTTTTTATTTGCCTCCTAAAACGCCGCTCTGTTTCGGCTTATTAAGCTAATTCCACCCTCTGTTTCGCCTTCGCCGTCAAGGCGGGGTCAGCTTCCCAGACGCAGCTTCATGCCGTCCCTGACCAGCCAGGGCCTGGTGATCACCGCGTCTCCGGGCTCCACTCCTCTTACCAGCAGCCGGCCTTCGGTCTGGGAAAGCACCTCCACCGGCGTCCAGGTCACCGTATTTTTTTTATAAAGGTACAGCCCCTTAACGCCTTCCTTTTCCACCAAAGCGCCGGAACTGACGGCTCCCACTTCTTCGGTGCTGATCACCAGATCCAGAATATGCTGCCGGGTATGGCGCAAGGGCTCCAGCCCGCTGCTGAGCTTTACCAGGATCCCCCAGCCTGCGGGCGATTCCCCCTGGCCCAAAGAACTGCATTCGATCACCTCGGCTTTACCGGTAAGAATTCCGGCGGCCTCGGTTTCCATGCGCAGATTCACCGTATCTTCCGGCTGGAAAGGGATCTCCAGCTGGCTTTCGGTACGCAGATAAAGGTAACAGTCGGAAAGGTTGTCCGTTACCTTGAAAATCCCCTGGCCTGCCGGTACCGCCTTTGGCCCGGCGGCGCCTTGGGTCTGAAGGTTTTCCTCATTTTCCTGGCTCCCCGACTCCTGATCCAGTTTTTCCTGCAGGATATCGGTGATGCCGCCGCTTTCCGCCTCCGGGGCAAAGTAGCCTTGCTGGCCCAGCTTTGCTTCGATCAGTTCCACCGACAGGACCTGGTAGTCCCGTTTCATGGCCACAAACTCCAGCCCGTCCACGTTGTAGGAAAGAATCCCGGCCATGGGGCTGTAAAGGCGGCGGTTCCCCGGTTCGGATAAGCTTTCGGTATTCTGGTAATTAAAGCGTCCGATTTCCACACCCTTGGAAATCCGCTCCCCTTCGTTGAGGATCGGCACCACGGTTCCCGGCAGATCGGTGATCACCACGCTTTCCTGCTGAAAGCTCCAGCCCCGGCAGGTCAGAACGTTATCCCAGCTCGCCGCTTCCACAATATCAATATCGGCCGCATAGGTCATTAAAAAGCCATACATGGAGTAGATCCCGCTGGCCAGGAGGATCAGGCCCACCAGGACCAGCATATGCCGGTTCCGCTTCTGGGTTTTTCGTTTGGCCCGCTTTTGCTCCTGTTTCTGCTGAATTGATTTATAGTTTGAATTCACATTCTTGTCTTCCAAAGATCACTCACCACCGTATTCTTATGACTTAACGCCCGGGGGGGGGTTGCCAAGGCCAAGTCAGCGGATGGATTGGGTATCTTTCGTTCAGATCAGCTGTAAAAAGGCGCATTGCCGGCCGGCGTCCCCTTTGCGATGGGAAAAAAACTCCCGGTTTTCGCAGATAGTGCAAAGGCCGGCGCAGGATATATGCGCCGCTTTGACTCCCCGGCGTTCCAGCAAAAGAACATTGGCCTGCCAAAGATCGGCATAAGCCCGGCCCGGCTTTTTTGACGGCAACAGGACCCGGGACAATTCCCGGCTTCCCGGCCCGAATAAAGCTGTGGCCGCCCGGATCACAGGCTCGTCCACCTCGTAATGGCAGGGCCCCGCTCCCGGACCAACGGCAACCAATAAATCCTGGGGACGGCTGCCGTAAGCTTTGACCAGTGCCTCCACCATAACGCCTGCCATGCCGGACATCGTCCCCTTCCAGCCGGCATGAGCCAGGCCGATGGCTTTATGGACCGGGTCCAGAAAATATAAGGGGATACAGTCGGCGTGCTGAGTGATCAGCGTCAGTCCCGGGATATCCGTGATCTGACCGTCGGCCTGCTCCAAAACCACCGCCGGATCCAGGACGCCGCGCCCGGCGTCCTTTTTTTCCGCCTTGACGATCCGCAGTCCGTGAACCTGCCGTAAGCCGCACCAGCTTCCCAGAGAAAAGCCGCAGGCGGCGGCGAAACGGCGACGGTTTTCCCGGATTTCTTCTGTGCCATCGCCGGATAAATAGCTGATGTTCAAAGAGGCATAAGGCTCTTGGCTGACGCCGCCTGTGCGGCCGCAAAACCCTTGGCGCACCAGGCCGCCGGCGCAAAGCATCGGGTCGCTGACCCAGCGTACTCCCTGCTTTTCCTGCCAAAGCCAGGCGCTTTGTTTTTTCCCCATCTTTGCCTCCCGAAAAACGAATTACACCAATTCAACTTATTATATCACAACATCAAAATGAAAACTATGGCTTTTCCCTTCTGCGTAAAAAAGGAAACGCAGGCTCCAAGCCGTTTTTTCATCCCGAAAAAAGCCGGCTCGAGGTCCTTCGTTTCCTTTCCCTTTTTCTCCCTTTCCTTCGAGTCGAAGACCCGGAAGGCACCGGACCCGGCTAGTCCAGAAAAACGGCTACCGCAATCCCCAGGATGGCGCCCATGACTACCTGAAGCAGGGTATGCCCGATAAACTCCTTCAGCTGATCGATGGGCTTTTCTTCCGGATGAGGCTCCATCCGGCTTAAAATCCAGTTCAACACCGTGGCCTGCCGGCCGCTTTCGTAGCGCACCCCCCGGGCGTCGTACATCACTACGGCGGCCAGGATCAGGCTGACGGCAAACTCAAAGGAACTCAGCCCGTATTCCAGAGCCGACGCCGTAGCCAGGGCGCATACCGTGGCGGCGTGGGAACTGGGCATTCCGCCGGAGCCCGTCAGCCGTTCCCAGGAAAACTTCTTGTTAATCAGGCTGTACAGCGCCGTTTTGATTCCCTGGGCCGCCAGCCAGGCCGCCACGGCGCTGATCAGAATTTTATTTGCCAAAAGTTTTTCCCACACCTGCATGATCGGTCCCTTCTTTTTGGAAAGATTAAATCAAAAACCGGCCAAGAGCCTGCCGAACCAACCGCCGGCAGTCAGCGCCGCCAGACTGTACAGAAAAATGGAGATTGGCTTACCAAAAGCCAGCACCAGGAAAAATTGACGGAAGGTCATCCGGGACAGGCCCGCCAGCATGCAAAGAAAGTCGTCGGGCAAACCCGGCAGGATAATCGCCGCCGTAAATAACCTGGGGAATTTATCGCTTTGATCCAGCCAGCCGATATATTTATCATAGGTTTTGGCAGACACCAGGGCCCTGGCCAGCTTATGGCCATAGCGCCGGATCAGCAGGAAGTTAATACAGGAGCCCGCCAAAATGCCGGTATAGTTATAGAGAAAGCCCAGCCAGGGGCCGAAAAGCAAAACGCCCACGGCATTGCCGACGCCGCCGGGAATAACGGGAACGATGACCTGGAGGATCTGGATCAGAATAAACACCAAAGGTCCCCAGTAGCCTGCCCCCAGCAGGAATCGGGCCAGCTTCTCTTTATCAAAAAACAGGCCGGAAGCCACGCCGTACACGCAAAGCAGCCCGGTCAAAACCAGGCCGGCGATAGTCAGTGCCCGCAAGAGCCGGCTGCTCTCATATCCATCATCCCTCGTCATTTCGTCCGCTCACTTTCGCCTTTCTCCAAAGATCCGGTCACGGTCTCATTATAATGCCCGTATCTGAAAAGAAAGTCTCGGAAATCTTAAAAGCAGATGAAGAATTGGCGATAAAAAAGCGAAGGGCAGAAAACCGCCGCTCATTCTTCTTCGTCCAAAACCACCGTCTTTCCTGCCTCTCTGGACTTTTTTACATCAATTATACGTTGATTTGACGATCCGCGAAAGCGCAGGCCGATATCTTTTTTCGCTTCCACAAAAGGCCCGTCCACTAAAAGATCCGTCTCCGCCAGGAGCCGCTCCACCTCCGGATCCTTCCGGGCCTTTTCTAACAGTTCCTCATAAAGAAACCCGGTATAGGTCACCACGTCCATGCCCAGGCCATGGACCCGGGAGGCCAGCTGAGCCATTTCGCCGGGCTGGGAAAAGGGCTCGCCGCCGGATAATGTGACCCCCCGGACCAGGGCCGGCGCTTTCCGGATCTCCTTGATCAGCTGACGGACGGTATACTCCCCGCCGCCGCCGAAATCCCAGGTTTCCGGATTATGGCAGCCAGGGCAGCGGTGGGGGCAGCCCTGGCAGAAAACCACAAACCGGACCCCCGGCCCGTCCACTATGCTCTCGTGCAATAAACCGGCAATACGCATATCCTCACTCCCATTTTCCCCGGAACAATCAAGAAAACCGCAGGGTCGGCATCGACGAACCCTGCGATTTTTTTACGCCTGTCCGTTTTTGGTTTTTCCCTAGTCCCGCATTACCGGCGGCAGCTTCATGTGCACCCGGCGGGCTTTGGCTTCCGCCAGCTTGGAGTCGTTGAAATTATCCAAAGTGGAGAGATAACCGGTAATTCTGCGGACCCGGCTGATATTTTTGCCGCCGCATCTGGGGCAGGTATCCGTCTCGATCACGCCGTTCAGGCCGCAATCCCTGCAAATATCCACGGGGAAGTTCACCGCGGCATAGCCCATATCGCTGTCATACATGGCCCGGATCAGCGTCTCGAAAGCCTCCAGGTTCCCTTTGGGGGCGGAAGGCAGCTCCACATAAGAAATATGCCCCCCGTTGCAGTATTTATGATAGGGACCTTCCAAAGCGATTTTTTTCAGCGCGTCGATTTCATATTCTACCGGTACATGGAAGGAATTCGTATACCATTCTTTGTCGGTAACTCCTTTAATAACGCCGAACTGGGCCACGTCAAGCTTGGTGAACTTGCCGGAAAGCTGCTCCGCCGGCGTGGCCAGAAGGCTGAAGTTCAGGTGATAACGCTGAGTGGCCTCGTCGGCCCGCTGCCGCATATGGCTGACGATGGCAAGCCCCAGGGCCTGAGCGTTGTCCGCCTCGCCGTGATGCTTACCGATCAGGGCTTTCAGGCATTCGGCCAAGCCGATGAAGCCGAAGCTCAAGGTGCCGTTTCTGATGGCCTTTTCTACGGGATCGTTGGGGTTCAGCCCTTCGCTGTCCACATAGAGATGCTGGCCCATCAAAAAAGGGAAGTCCTTTACCTTCAGGTTTTTCTGAACATCATAGCGGTTCAGCAGCTGGCCTACGGCCAGATCAATCATTTCATCCAGGCCTTGCCAGAAGGCGGATAAATTTCCCCGGGCCTTGATGCCAAGCCTGGGCAGATTGATCGTGGTAAAGGAGAGGTTCCCCCTGCCGTTGGTCACCTCGGGTCCGTTTATGTTGGAGATCACCCGGGTACGGCAGCCCATGTAGGCTACCTCCTCCTCCCGGTAAGGAGCGTTGAAGCTGGAATCCTGGAAGGAGAAATTAGGGAAAAGCCGCTTGCAGGCCACCTTCATGCTGAGGATGAACAGGTCGTAGTTGGGATCCTCGGGATCATAATTTACGCCGTCCCTGATCTTAAAGCAGGTATTGGGGAAAAGCGGCGTCTCGCCACGTCCCAGGCCCTTTTCATAGGCCAGCAGGAATTTCTCAGTAATCATGCGGCCGCTCCAGCTGGTATCGGTGCCGAAATTAATGCTGGAAAAGGGCACCTGGGCCCCGGCCCGGCTGTGCATGGTATTCAGATTGTAAATAAATCCCTCCATGGCCTGGTAAGTCTCGTCTTCAGTGCGCTCCAAAGCCACCCGGTTGATTTTTTGCTCGTCGGCCTCCAGCCCCAGCTCCTTTAAGTCCTCTTTGAGCAGTTTCTGCTGACGGCCGAACTCCTTCTCCACATAAAGGCCCAGGTCCCGGTCGAAGTAGGCAAAAGACTGCCCGCCATGCATATCGTTTTGGTTGCTCTGCAAAATAATGGCAGCCAGGGCCGCCGCGGTTTTAATCCCTTTGGGGGGCCGGATATAACCGTGGCCGTTATTAAAGCCTTCCAGAAGGAGCCTGTCCAAGGGGATCTGCAGGCAGGTGAAGGTCTTGCCGTACCAGGAAAGATCGTGGATATAGATATCTCCGTTTATATGGGCGGCGGCCTCATCCGGCGGCACCGCCCGTTTCAGGTAATAGTTTTTGGAAGCCGCCTCTGAAATCTGCAGCACTTTGGCTGAAGGCGAGTTTCCCACATTGGCGTTATCCCGGTTAGTCTCCTTCAGGATGTCCGCCACGGCGTCCATCAGCTCCGTCCGGCCCTCCCTGACCCGGGAACGTTTTTCCCGGTACAGGATATAGGCTTTCGCCGTCTTGGCATGACCTTTTTCGATCAGGATTTTTTCTACCGTATCCTGGACTTCTTCCACAGAGAAAACATGATCCTCCGGATATTTTTTCAATTCCCGGATCACGTCCAGGGTGATTTCCATAGCCATCTGACGGTCCTCGCCGCCAACGGACTGGGCCGCCTTGAAAATGGCGTTGGTAATTTTCGTCTCGTTAAAAGGCACGACACGATCGTCTCTTTTTCTGATCTGGGTCAGCATGCCGACTACTCCCTCCACATGTGTTCTGCCGTCTCATCAATGTTCTTTTTTCATCAATTCCTGGATTTCCGTCAGGAACGTGTCGATATCCTTGAATTCCCGATAAACGCTGGCAAAACGGACGTAAGCCACCTCGTCGATGCTTTTCAGACAGGCCATCACCTTCTCCCCCACGTCCATGGTGGGAATTTCCCTGGCCGTGGCGGCCTGTCTCAGCTCCCGTTCGATGTTTGCCGCAGCTTTTTCCAGCAGTTCATAGGATACCGGCCGCTTTTCGCAGGCCCGCAGCATTCCCGCCAGAACCTTTTGACTGTCGAAACGCTGCCGGCTGCCATCCTTTTTGATCACCCAGAAAGGCTGCTCCTCCAGACGCTCAAACGTGGTGAAACGCTGCTGGCATTGGATGCATTCTCTGCGGCGGCGGATGACGCTGCCGTCTTCGCTGTCTCTGGTTTCCAGGACCTTGGAATCGTTATAGCCGCAATTTGGACAAATCAATGAGCTCCCTCCCGCCTGGCCGATGTTCTATCGGATACTACCGTTGGTGTGTCCAAAAATATCATAGCAACTATATATAGGAGTGTCAATATCAAATACCTGAAATATAATCAGAAATACCAGGAACAATTATTATTAATATTCGTCGCCCTCCCGGGGCTTGTCCGGCCATTTTTTGCCGCAGACTGCCTGCCGAAAAATCCCCTTATGGAAAAGCGGCGGCGCCCGGCGGACGGGACAAAAAAACCGGGAACCTAAGTCCCGGAAATAAAAAAGGCGGAAGGCTTTCCCCTACATCCCTTCCGCCCCGCTATGGTCTTCAGCCTCTTTGCCGGCGCTTTCTCCGCCGGGCCGGTTTACCGTAAACTCGCCGTCCAGGTCCACCAGGATCACATCTACTCCGATACGGTAGATTTGTTCATAAGGGATCCAGATTTCCCGGCTCCCTTTGAAAAAAGAGGCGAAGCCCCCCGCCGGCTCTTCCGGCAGGATCAGGGCCAGGATTCTGCCTTCATCCAGATCCAGCTCGATATCCATGATCAGCCCCAGCCGCCGGCCGTCCTGAATACTGACGACCTCCATATCCCTAAGCTCCGATACCTTCACCAGCATACCATCTGCCTCCCTATCCGTATATCCAAGCTTATGTGGCAAAGTCCAAAATATGACTGTCCGATGGTAAAAAGGGGCTGCGGCAATTCAGGGATCAAAAGACCGTTTATAAAGACGGCAGCTTTTCCGTATTAAAATAATGAATAAATTTCACCATGTCACTATACATGTAGCTTTTTTTCCTCCAGGCCAAGCTCACCTGTAAAGAGATCGGCGGAGCTAAGGAAATGCTGATGATATTGGGGGTATCTTCCGACAGGTTGCGAAAAATAAATCCCACCGCTGTATTGCTGACCACCAGTTTTTGAATGGTGGAAAGCTGATCGGAGTAATGGATCACCCGGGGAACCAGACTACGTTTTTCAAAAAGCTGGGAAATTAGTTCATTTTGAAAGAAACTGTTCTTGAACATCACCAGAGGCTCGTCTTTCAGATCATCCACCGTAATGGTGGACCTCCCTGCCAGCCGATGTCGCTCCGAGACACAGCAAACCGTTTCCATATGCATCACGGGAATAGCTCCGTATTCCGGAGGAAGCGGTTTATCGTGAGGCAAAAAGACCATATCCAGCATATTGTTGTCCAACTGCTGCAATAAGCGGCGGCTTCCCGCTTCAGAGGTGGTAAAGTTCACTTCCGGGTGCTGCCGGCAAAACTTCACATAGATAATGGGAAACAAAATCGACCCGATCATGGGCGGTATGCCCAACCGGATCAAATTACGCTTTTGCCCCAAATCTTCCATGATCTGCGCCACATTTTCCGCATGCTCCAAAAGGCTGTTTACCAGTTCCAAAAAGGTCTTCCCTTCCTGGGTCAGAGCAAAACCTTTATACTGACGCATGATCAACGTCAGGGCAAACTCGTTTTCAAGCTCTTTGATCGCCATGGAAACGGAAGGCTGAGATAGATGAAGCCTTTCGGCGGCCCGGGAAATACTGCCGTACCGGCAGGACGCCTGAAAATACCGGAGCTGCTGAAGTTTCATCCAAAACCCTTCTTCCAATCCATACTGGTTGAAATATATCAAGAAAATTTATGGAAGTCAAACAAAATTGTATTTTACATATAAATGTTTCCCGGTATAAACTATCTTAAAACGCCGTTTCCCGATATCCGCAATTTTATCAATCATCCATATTCTCAGGAGGTAACCATGGAATATACAATGGGCTTCGGAACCAAGCCCCAGAAAGTTGTCATACCGGACCAGACAGCCGTGGAAGTGCTGCTTCCGAATCATCCAGATCATTACCCCGACGAGGGAGCGGAACTGGAAAAGGCCCTGGACAGCCCGATCGGTACTGAGCGGCTGGAAGAATTGGTAAAGCCGGGAGACCGGATTGTCATTGTTACCAGTGATATGACGAGGCCTATGCCCACCGGCCGGGTGTTGCCCCATATCCTGACCCGGCTGGAGTCTGCGGGAGTGTCTCCGGACCAGGTAACCGTGGTATTTGCTTTAGGCAGCCACCGGAATCACACCCGGGAAGAGAAACGGCAACTGTTGGGGGCAAAGTACCGGGACACCCTGAGCTGTATGGATTCCGGGCAAAACGGTTTTGTACACCTTGGGACGACTTCCTTCGGCACACCAGTGGACATTGATAAAACGGTAGCCGAGGCTGATGTCCGCATCTGCCTCGGCAACATTGAGTACCATTATTTTGCCGGTTATTCCGGAGGGGCGAAGGCCATCATGCCCGGTGTTTCCACCCGCCAGGCGATACAGGCCAATCATCGTATGATGGTCAACGAAAAAGCCGCTGTGGGCCTGATCGACGATAATCCTGTCCGGCAGGATCTGGAGGAAGCGATTAAGCTGTGCCCCATCCACTTTCTGCTGAATGTGATTCTCAGTGAAAACAAGCAGATCCTGCGGGCTTTCGCCGGAGATTACATTCAGGCGCACCGGGAAGGCTGCTTTGCGCTGGATGGGTTTTATCGCAGGCATATAGCAAAAAAGGCGGACATTGTAATTGTTTCCCAGGGAGGAGCGCCCAAGGACCTGAACTTATATCAGACCCAGAAAGCCTTGGATAACGCTCAATTGGCCGTCCGGCAAGGCGGAATAATTATTTTGGTGGGGGCCTGCCAGGAAGGGATGGGAGAACCTCATTTTGAGGAATGGATGACCCAAGCCGATACACCGGAAAAATTAATCGAACGGGTTAGTAAAGAATTCGTTTTGGGCGGCCACAAGGCTGCGGCCATCGCCATGACCTTGCGAAGAGCCGAAATCTTTTTGGTTTCCGAAATGGACGAAAACCTGGTCCGAAACATTTTTATGACTCCTTTTTCAACTCTGCAGCAGGCGCTGGAAGCGGCTCTGCAAAAAATAGGGCAGGATGCTTTGGTGCTGCTGATGCCCTACGGCGGCTCGACCCTTCCGGTGTTGGATCGATTTGCCGGACCTGCCCAAAGCAGATAAAATCATGGGGCACGCCCGTATTCCACTTAGTCTCCGCTCAATTTCCAGGCCCTGCCGGCGGACCTGCCGTTGCAGATCAAAAGGACCGTCCAAAAATATGGAAGGTCCTTTTGATTCTGCCACTCTTTCGGTCTTATGACCGGCGACCCAAAAGAATGATCATCGTACTCCAATCCTGGCTGCCCCGCTTTTAACTGCCGCCTCAGCTACTGCCCGGGAAACCCCTCCTTTAATTCTGGGGTCGAAAGGCGAGGGAATGATATAATCCGCGTTTAATGCCTCCCGGGGGATCAGATCGGCAAGAGCATAAGCCGCGGCAATTTTCATCTCGTCATTGATATCTTTGGCACGGACGTCCAGTGCGCCGCGGAAGATGCCGGGAAAAGCCAGCACATTATTGATCTGATTGGGAAAATCGCTGCGGCCGGTGGCCACCACCGCAGCGCCGCCCGCTTTGGCATCCTGGGGAAAAATTTCCGGAGTAGGGTTTGCACAGGCAAAAATGATCGGATCTTTTGCCATAGTCTTCACCATTTCTGTGGTCAGGGTGCCGGGAGCGGAAACACCGATAAAGACGTCGGCCCCCTGGATCACGGCGGCCAGGGAACCTTTTTTGCGGGAAAGATTGGAAATCTCAGCCATCTCCTGTTTTTCCGGGTTCAGATCCTCCCTGCCTTTATAAATTGCCCCTTTACGGTCGCACATGACGACGTTTTTCAGGCCCATGGCCATCAGCAGCTTTACTATGGCTATTCCGGCGGCCCCGGCTCCGCTGGTGACGACTGAAATATCATTCAGGTTTTTTCCGACCACCCGCAGGGCATTGATCATGCCGGCCATGGTAACCACGGCGGTTCCATGCTGGTCATCATGAAAAACGGGAATATCGCATCTTTCTTTCAGCTTACGCTCGATTTCAAAACAGCGGGGCGCCGAGATATCCTCCAGATTAACGCCGCCAAAGCTGCCGGCCAGCAGAGCAACGGTATCCACAATTTCATCCGTGTCCTTAGAGCGGATGCACAAAGGCACGGCATTTACATCGCCAAAAGCCTTAAATAAAACGCATTTTCCCTCCATGACCGGCATCCCCGCTTCCGGGCCGATGTCTCCCAAACCCAAAACGGCGGTGCCATCCGTCACTACGGCCACGGTATTCCACCGCCAGGTCAGCTCGTAGCTTTTATTCACATCCTTTTGAATTTCCAGGCATGGCCGGGCTACACCCGGGGTATAAGCCAATGAAAGATCATCCTTGCCGGCAGTGGGACAACGAGGCGTGATTTCGATCTTTCCTTTCCACTCAGCGTGCTTCTTCAGCGATTCCTGCGCGTAATCCATGTATTTTCCTCCTGTCATCGTGTTTCTCTCCGGGCATATGTCTTAAAACAATAATAAGCCCTGAATAAATATCTGTAAAATATATATAACTTTAGATATCATAAGTTTAATTTATAATGCCCTTATGCCCATCCCGCCCGCTTTTTCCGTCTTCCAGGAGCTCCGGCCGGGATAGCCGGAAAGGCCTTGGCGAAGCAGGATGAAATTCCTCGAAAAACGCCTGAAGCCCGGAACAAATCCAAATATTATCACATAAAATAAAAAGTAAAGAAAGGAGATTCTGTCAATGATCATCTTAGAGAAACTGGCAAAGCTCATTGACGGTGATAACTGATGATCAGGATCCTCAGCTTATCAGCCGGCCCTCAAGTGCAGCTCAGTAAAAACTTTCGCGTCGAGGAGTTTAAATGCAAAGACGGCTCGGATTTGGTCTTAGTAGCCGACGAGCTGATCCAACGGCTCCAGGCCCTTCGGGAGGTTCTGGGTAAGCCCGTCAACATCAACAGCGCCTACCGTACCGTAAGCCACAACCACAAGATCGGCGGTCATAAGCGCAGCGCCCATCTGGCCGGCCTGGCGGCAGATATCAAAGTGGCCGGACTGGACCCGGCAGAGGTGGCTAAAGCAGCGGAGATCATGGGGTTCCGGGGAATCGGTCTGTACAAGGATTTTGTCCATGTGGATGTAGCTTCCCGCAGAAGCTTTTGGGATAAGCGCAGCGGCAAAGCGGTATATGTCCAGACCTTCGGCGGAAAATCGCCGGCAAACGCAGACTACAAAGCCCTGTATGAAGCCGCGCAAAAGAAGCTGGAGCAGATCAGAAAAATCGTCGCATAGACAGCGGCGCCACACCGATTGTCACGATACTTGCACTAAATCCATAAAAACACACCTTTTTTGCTTAAAGCATTTTTTCCCTTGCATTGGATTTGGTTTTCTGATAAAATGTTTTAGTGATAAGCCAAAAGGAGGTGTGTGTTATGTCATTTAAATGCGATGTTTGCGGCAAAGGCAGCGTTGTTGGGATGAAGGTCAGCCATTCTCATATTAGAACCAAGAAAGTGTGGAAGCCCAACCTTCAGCCGGTAAAAGCCTCCGTAGACGGCAAGACCGTCAAGCTCCGGGTCTGCACTCGCTGCCTCCGCTCCGGCAAAGTACAGCGTGCCATCTAGTTCAGGAAGCACAAACGACATTGCATCCGTTAAGGGCGTCTCACAAAGGCGCCCTTTTTGTGTAAGAAAATACTTTAACGTTAAGATACGGAAAGAGGTCATCTCATTTTTATGGACAGTCACAGTATGGCGTTGATCGCTGTCTTGGTCCTGTGTCTCATCATGTCTGCATATTTTTCCGCTACGGAGACGGCTTTTTCCTCTCTGAAGCGGGTTCGTTTAAAAAACATGGCCGCCGCCGGTGATCACCGGGCCGTCGAAGCTTTGGAACTGGCGGATAATTACGACGTTTTGCTGTCCACTATTTTGATTGGAAACAACATCGTCAATATCGCTTCCGCTTCTTTGGCCACCGTGCTGTTTGTCAAATGGTTCGGTGATCTGGGCGTCACCCTTTCAACTGTGGTCATGACTGCCCTGGTGCTGATCTTCGGTGAGATTTCGCCGAAAAGCATTGCCAAGGAAGCCCCGGAAAGCTTTGCCCTTTTCTCTGCCCCGCTGATGAAATTTTTTATCGGTCTCTTCGCCCCCCTGACTTTTCTTTTCCGCCAATGGAAGCGGCTTTTAAGCCGGCTGATTAAGATCACGGACCCTCAGGGCATCACCGAGGAAGAACTTTTGACTATCGTGGAGGAAGCTCAGCAGGAAGGCGGCATCAATCAGCAGGAGGGGCAGCTGATCCGCAGCGCCATCGAGTTCGATGATCTGGAGGCTGCCGATATCATCACGCCCCGGGTAGAGGTGGCAGGGGTAAAAAAGAACGCCTCCGTCAGGCATATTGCGGATCTTTTCATGGAAACAGGCTTTTCCCGCCTGCCGGTTTTCGACGAATCCATCGACGATATCATCGGTGTGATCAACCAAAAGGATTTCTTTTCCTTTGTGCTGAATAAAGGCCAGTCCCTGGCAACCATCGTTAAGCCGGGTATTTTCATCGCTCCCACCATGAAGATATCCACCCTGCTGAAGCTTTTGCAAAAGACCAAGGCCCATATCGCCATCGTGATCGACGAATTTGGCGGCACCGAGGGCATCGTTACCCTGGAAGATATCCTGGAAGAGCTGGTCGGTGAAATCTGGGATGAGCATGACCGGGAAATCAGCCGGATCGAAAAGCTGGATGAGCGCC
The DNA here is from genome assembly GCA_034927285.1 of Peptococcaceae bacterium. Classification (GTDB taxonomy): domain Bacteria; phylum Bacillota; class Peptococcia; order DRI-13; family UBA5745; genus JAYFQF01. The sequence goes on along the minus strand of JAYFQF010000021.1, from coordinate 15,866 downwards.
GGTACCGGGTGAATGCCGGCACCTCCTCCGAAAATTTCTTTGACTTCTTCCAGCTTCGGGGCAAGGCGGATACCGCCACCGTGGGGGGCTGGGTGGTGGAACGATTAAACCGCATCCCTGCCCCCGGGGAGGCCTTTGATTACGACAATCTGACCGTCAGCGTCAGCCGGGCGGATTCCCGCCGGGTGCTGGAAGTTTTGGTCACGGTCAAGCCCGGGCCAGACCTAATCTCCGGGGACCGGCGGGAGAAGGAAAAATAACCGCAGACAACGGGCGTCTCTGCAAAATATACGGCCGCCCCGGCCGGGGAAGACTCCATTTTGGAGCGGTTCCCGGCCGGGGCGGCCTTTTTATCTTCCCGTCTTTTTATTGGTCCCTCGCCTTTTCCCGCTGCTTTTCCGGCTTTTTCGGCCGAAGGTCTTCTTTTTTCAGCCGGCGGCTTCCTGCAAAAGGGTCTTAAGCTCCTCTTTCGTAAAATTATAGGTTTTATTACAGAACTGGCAGCGCAGCTCCGCTTTGCCGTCTTTTTCGATCATATCCTCCAGTTCTTCCCGGCCCAGGCTGATTATTGCTTTTTCCAGCCGCCGCCGGCTGCACCGGCAGGCCAGCCGCCAGCTTTCCAGGGTCAGATTCTCGGGTTCTTCCTGGGGGAACAGGGCCCGCAGCATTTCTTCCGGATCGTTAAGCTGGCAGGCCAGAGAAGAAACCGGCGGCAGGGCTGCCAGCCATTCTTCCAGCCTGGCCAGCTTTTCCCGGTCGGCTCCGGGCAAGGCCTTGATGATAAAGCCGCCCGCCGCCTTGCAGCTTTGGTCCACATCAATCAGTACGCCCAGGGACAACGCCGCCGGCGTCTGCTCAGACTTGTAAAAGTAGTTGGCCAGGTCCTCGGCGATCTCGCCGCTGACCAATTCCGACGCTCCGGTATAAGGCTCCTTCAATCCCAGGTCCTTGGTTACATAAAGGTAGCCCTCCCGCCCCACGGCGCCGCCGACATCCAGCTTGCCGGCCTCGTTTAACGGCAGGTCCACCCGAGGATTTCCCACATAGCCCCTCAAGGTTCCGCCGGCGTCGGCCTGGGCCAAAACGCCGCCCAAAGGCCCCTGACCCTTGATCCGCAAAGTGACGGAATCCTCTCCTTTTAAGTTCAGCGCCAAAAAGGCCGCCCCCATCAGGGCCCGGCCCAGAGCGGCTGCCGCCAGAGGGCTGAGGTCATGGAGCCCAATGCTTTCGTCCACCACCTGGGTGGCCAGAAAAGCGGCGGCCTGTACCTGCCCGCCCCAAAATACCCCTCTGGCCAGATTGCTTTTCTTTTCTTCCATATATCCCATCCCGCCAATCCTTTTCTATTCAATCCTTATATCTGATCCTTTGACCTCCGGTCCCGCAAGGTCTTTTCCGGTCTGCTTTCCCTAAGCCCCGCCTTTTTCAAAATCCCGGCTGATTACCATACAAAGCAGCTGGCCCTCTGCCCAGTCGATCCGCGCTTCGCTGCCTGCCAGCTCGTTGCTGATGCCTAAAGGGAAGCTGCGGACATAGCGTCCGCCGGCGGGCTGGTATTTCAGGCCTTCATTGGTAAATCCGGTGACGATATCCGTCAGGGCAAACAAAGAAACGTAGTCTCCGGGAGCCCCTTTTATCCGCTCCCCCTTCCGGGGTAAAAATATGCAATAATCGCCGTCCCGCAGCCTCACCTGGCTGCCCCCCAGTTCCCCAAGCTGCAAAAGAGCGATATTGGCATAGCTGTGATCCGGTCTGCCGCCTAAAGCGCCCCATACTTCGATATTTTTATAGCCCTGCTTCAGCGCTTCCTTCAGCACCAGGCCCCCGTCGGTGTCGTTTTTTTCCGGCTTTACCCGCACCAGCTTACAGCCGCGGCGGCGCAAGCCTTCGGCAGCAGCCGGGTCCAAAGAGTCTAAGTCGCCTATGACGGCGTCAGGCAGCCTTGACAGCTCCGCAAAATGCCTGGCTCCGCTGTCGGCGGCCAGCACCAGCGCCGCCCCTTCCACAGCGGCGGCAAAAGCTTTTTTGTGACGGATCGTGCCGCCCATCACCAGTACGCAACGCTTTTCCATCGGTTCACCTGTTTTTCTCGGGGCTGAAAACCGGCCCGGCAAAGACGCCGGGCCGGTCTGGCTCTCTTTTATCGTCTTTCCCTTTCTTCGATTTCCCGCAGAAAGGCAGTATATCGCTCATAACGGCCCGAATCCAAAAGTCCTTTGTCCAGGGCCCGGCGGATGCCGCAATCCTTTTCCTTCATATGGCTGCAGGAGGAAAAGCGGCAGTCCTGCCGGTAAGCGTCGAATTCCCTATAAGCTTCCGCCAGCTGCTTCTTGGACAGATCCTTGGGCAGGTAGATCTGGCTGAAGCCCGGGGTATCCGCCACCCAGCCGCCGAAGGATAAGGGGATCCATTCCACATGGCGGGTAGTATGCCGGCCCCGGCCAAGTTTTTCGCTGACCAGGCCGGTCTTTAAGGCCAGTTCCGGTTCCACCTGATTTAACAGGCTGGATTTTCCCACTCCGGAAGGGCCGGCAAAAACAGTGGTCCTGTCTTTTAAGTCCAGGCGCAGTTCCTCGATCCCTTCTCCCCGGGCCGCACAGGTGATCAGCTGCCGGATACCGGCGGCCCGGTAAGGAGCCGTCAGTTCCTCCAAAGCGCCGTCATGGGCTAAATCCGCTTTATTCCAGCATAAAAGGGGGTCGATGCCTTCATGATGGATCATGATCAGCAACCGGTCCAAAAGCCAAAGATCCGGTGCCGGATCGTCGGCGGCCAACACCACTAAAGCCTGGTCCACATTGGCCACCATCGGCCGGATCAGCCGGTTTTTCCGAGGCTTGATTTCTTCCACCACGCCTTTTTGGCCCTTTTCATCCAGGACGGTGAAACCGACCCGGTCGCCGGCCAGCAGCTCTTGTTTTTCCTTGCGGAAACGTCCCCGCAGGCGGCATTCCCAAAGCCGGTTTTCGCTGTCGATGTAATAAAAGCCCCCGTAGCCCTTGATTACCCTGCCTTCTCGCAAGTCCCGTTGTTCCACGCAGTCTCTCCTTTTTCTATCCTTCCGGATTCAGTCCGGAAGGATTGGCGCCGGACCCGGCGCCGACAGAGCCGGTCTGGGAACCGCCGCCGAAGCTTTCTCCGCCGTCGGCGGCCTCCTCAGGCCCCGGCCCCAGGCTGACCACGACCCTGATGGTGCCGTTGGCGTCCATTTGGGAACCGCCGCTGGGATCCTGCCGAACCACGGTATCCTTGGCGTAATTCCAGTTCATTTCATACGTAGGCTCCAGCTTGACGCCCAGGGCTTCCGCCGCCTCCTGGGCCTGGGAAATCGGCATGCCCACGAAGGATTGGACGGGAATCTGCTGCGGTCCCTGGCTGAGTACAATGGTAACGGTAGAGCCGGCCGCCACTTCCGTTTCCGCCACGGGGTCCTGGCCGATGATCTGGCCGGCGGGAAAATCGGTATCGTATACTTTCTCCACATTCTGATCCAAGACCAGGCCAAAATTAGACAGCATTACCGACGCCGCCTGCTGGCTCATGCCGGTCAGGTCAGGCACCCGCACCGGTTCCGCCCCCTTACTGAGGGTCAGACGCACCGTGCTGCCGCTTTTTACCGGGACATCGGCCGCCGGCTCCTGATGGGCTACGGCGTCTTTGTCCGCGGCGCTGCGCACCTTGATTTCCAGCACCTCGCCCTCAAGGCCCGCTTCCTCCAGCTTCTTTAAGGCCTCGTCCACGTTCAGGTTATAGACGTCCGGCACCGGGATATCCTCCGCCGGCTTATAAAACAATGAGGAAACCTGGATTCCCAGATACACGCCGCCCGCCGCCAGCACTAAAAAAAGCAGGATCAAAAGCCAGAAGGGGGTCTGCTTTTTATTTTTTTTGGCGGAGCCCCCGGAACCGTTCCTGCCGGGGCCGGTCCGTCCGGCAAAGGTATCCTGTTCCCTTTCCTTGATCATTTCCCGCACCTCCGTCAGATCCGCGGTTTGCAGCGTATCCTCCAGGGGATCCGTATCGGAGGCCTTGGCATAAATCACCCGGTTATTAAAACAAGCTTCCCGCAGGTCGTCCTTCAGCTGCAATACGGACTGATAACGGCGCTTGGGATTGCGGCTCATGGCCTTCATGATCACCAGTTCGAGGGTTTCCGGCAGCTGGGGATTGGCTTGTCCGGGCGGTGTCGGATCCTGTTGGATCTTTTGCACCGCCACGCTGATAGGGGATTCCCCTTCATAGGGCAGAATGCCCGTGGCCATTTCATAAAGCAGTACGCCCAGAGAATAGATATCGGACCTTTGATCGGCAATTTCTCCTTTAGCCTGCTCCGGCGAAAGATAATGGACGGTGCCCAGGATACTGCCGGTATGGGTTATGGTAGCCTCGGAAGCGGCCCGGGCGATGCCGAAGTCCGTTACCTTGACCTGCCCGTCGGGACGCATAATGATATTATGGGGCTTAATGTCCCGGTGAATGATCTTCATATGATGGGCATAAGCGATAGCGTCGCAGATCTGGGCGGCGATATGATACAGGGCCCGGGGGCTGTAAGGCTCGGTACGGCTTTGCAAAATCTGCTTCAGATCCTGCCCCTCGATCAGTTCCATCACCAGATAATAAATCTCTCCATCCTGACAGACGGAATAAACTTTGACAATATTGGGATGGTTCAGCGCCGCCACAGACTGGCCTTCCCTTTTGAAACGATTGATGAAGGTGGGATCGTCGGCGTATTGCTCTCTCAGCATTTTAATGGCCACGACGCGGTGCTGCTTAATATCCAGCGCCCGATACACCAAAGACATGCCGCCGGAACCAATCAGCTCGCCGATTTCGTAGCGCCCGTTTAATACGGTTCCCGGCTGAAGCATGCTCTTCCCTCCTCTTCAATGAGGATGACGGTGATATTATCCAGACCACCCTGTTCTTTGGCCGCCTCAATCAATTCCAGGGCCTTCTCCGCCGGAGACCTGCCCGGCAACAGGGCCAGGCTCTGGATTTCCTCCGTCTCGAGCATATTATAAAGGCCGTCGGTGCAAAGCAAAAGCCTGGGGGCTTTGGCGGCGGCGATCTCGGTCCATTCCCCTCCCGGGCCTCCGGGCATGCCTAATGCCCTGGTCAGAATATGGCGGTGGGGATGGTTTTTCGCTTCCTGGGCCGTTATGCTGCCCTGGGCCAAAAGCTCTCCCACCAGGCTGTGATCCCTGGTCAGGGAGTAAATCTCCGCTTCAGTGATCACATAGGCTCTGCTGTCGCCGATATGGACGATCTGCCAAAGACCTGAAGCCTCTTCGAAAAAGGTCAGCACCAAAGTGGTGCCCATCCCTTTCATCCGCTTGTCCTGACCGGTTTGCAGGATCTTTTCGTTTGCCGAAACAAGAGCCTTTTCTACCGTATCCCGGCTGATTTTCTCCAGGCCCGTCAGGCATTCCCTTAAAACCTCCACCGTGATGGCGCTGGCCAGCCTGCCGCCGGCGTGTCCTCCCATACCGTCGGCTACCGCGTAGACCTTCTCGTCGGGCAGGATCAGGAAATTATCCTGATTTTCTTTGCGGGCAAGACCCACGTCCGTATTGCCTGCTGCAATATATGCCATAACCTCACACTCCCTGATTCTTCGCCTGGCCGGCCAGCTGACCGCAGGCCCCTGAAATGTCGGCTCCCTTTTCTTCCCGGATAGAAGCTTCCAGGCCCCCGGCTGAAAGCCGGCGGCGAAATTCCTCCTGAGCCTGTCTTCCCGGCTTCCCAAAACCGTGGGGACCGTCGTTTACGGGGATCAGGTTCACGTGGCAGGGCAAGCCTCTCAGCAGCACGCAAAGGGCCTCGGCCTCTGCCGAACCGATATTTATCCCCTGGATCATAATATACTCGAAGGTGATGCGGCCGCCGCCGGACCGGCAATAGTCCCGGCAGGCCGACAGCACTTCCCTGATGGGATATTTTTTATTAATGGGCATCAGCCGGTCCCGCAGCCGGTCTGTTGGGCTGTGCAAAGACACGGCAAGGGTCACGTCCGGGTTTTCCGCCGCCAGCCGCCGGATGCCCTGAGGCAGACCGCAGGTGGACAGGGTAATGCGGCGGATGCCGATTTTCTGTCCGTCGGGATGATTCAGCAGCCGGATGCTTTTCAGCACATTATCCAGATTCAGCATGGGTTCCCCCATCCCCATATAGACCAGGTTATCCACCGTAAACTCCGGATCCTCCCGGCATAACAGACCGGCTACTTCCAGGACCTGACCGACGATTTCCCCGCAGGTCAGATTACGGCAAAAGCCGCCCAGGCCCGTAGCGCAGAATACGCAGCCCATGGCGCAGCCGGCCTGGGAGGAAATGCACAGCGTATGCCGGATATGGCCGCTGGATTCCCGGTGATTCATCAATACGGTCTCCACATTGGCGCCGCCGGCCAGGCCGAAAAGAAATTTTCTGGTGCCGTCGCTGCTTTTTTGCAGGCGTAAAAGGGCGGGCCTTTCTATCGGCAGCTTCTCCGCCAGTTTCCGGCGCAAAGGCTCCGGAAGATCCGTCATTTCCTCGTAGCTTTCCGCAGCCCGTTTTTGCAGCCACCGAAAGACCTGACTGCCCCGAAAGGCCTTTTCGCCCATATCCGACAGCGCCTGCCGGATTTCCTCAGGGGAAAGGGCCCGGACTTCCGGCAGGGCCTGGCCCGCCGGGCTCCCCACTTTATCCGCCGCTTCATCGGCCGCGGCTTTCGGAGGTATTCCTTCAAAAGCGCTGCTTACCGCTTCCGTCATATTTTCTTCATCCGTTGTCCTTGGGGGATTCTTCAATTACAGACTCCTCTCGATAGCCGCCAGAAAGAAGCCTTCCAGCTCATGATAAAAAGGCAGGCACTGCAATTGGCAGCCGGCGGGCAGACCCAGGGCCTCCAGCCCCAGGGGGGCCGGCCGGAAACGTCCCGGCGCCTGCTTTTCTTTTTCCGCCAGCACTTCATCTACCAGCATCGCGTTTTCTTCCGGCTCCACCGTGCAGGTGCTGTAAACCAGCCGCCCGCCGGGAGCCAGGCGGTCCAGGGCTCCATGCAGAATCTGCCGCTGCAGTTTGGTGATTTCCCGGATTTCTTCCGGGGTCTTCCGCCAACGGGCGTCGGCCCGCCGCCGCAGCACCCCCAGTCCGGAGCAGGGCGCGTCCACCAAAACCCGGTCAAAGGCCGCCAGTTCCTCACCCTCCGGCAAAGCCAAGGCGTCATGGGCCTGAGGATGAATACAGGTAATGCCCAGGCGGCGGGCGTTTTCGGCGATCAGGGCCACACGGTGGGGATGAACGTCCCAGGCTTTCAAGCAGCCCTGATCCTGCATCAGCTGAGCGATATGGGTCGTCTTGCCGCCGGGGGCGGCGCAGACATCCAGCACCTGCTGTCCCGGACGAGGCTGAAGGGCATGGGCCACCAGCATGGAGCTTTGGTCCTGAACCGTCACCGCGCCTTCCATAAAGGCCTCCAGCCGGCGGACAGGGGGTCCTCCCACCAGCTCCACCGCTTCAGGGGCATACCTTCCGGGCTCCACCTGGCAGCCCTCCTCCCGCAGACGCAGAATCAGCTGTTCCCGGCTGGCTTTCAGGGTATTCGTCCTGAGCCAAAGCTCTGGGCTGGCATTGTTGTATTCGCAAAAGGTTCTGGCTCCCTCCAGTCCGTACCGGGCAAGCCAGCGCTGAGTCATCCAAAGAGGATGGGAATAACAGACGGAAAGATATTCCGCCGGATTTTCTTTTTCATCGGGCCAGACCACCTGGGAGGAATCCCTGAGCCAATTTCTCAGGACGCCGTTTACCAGGGAACCCACGCCCTCATGGTATTTCTTTTTTGCCAGCTTAACGGTCTCAAAGCAGGCGGCCCGGGCCGGCACCCGGTCCAAAAAACAAAGCTGATAAAGTCCCAGCCGCAGCACGTTCCGGGGTCCGGGTTTTAAGCGCGCCGGATTTTTCAACAGGCTGTCAATGATCCAATCCAGATAAAGGCGGTATTTTACCGTTCCCTGGACCAGCTCCGTAAGAAAGCCTTTGTCCAGCCTGGACAGTTCTTTGCCCGCTCCCTCCAGGTATTGATCCAGGGCCAGATTGGCGTAAGCCCCCTGGTCGATCTGCTCCAAGACCTCCAAAGCCCCCTCCCGGGCCGTTGGCGCCGCCTTTTCCCCGGGGGCTTTTTTCAATGTTTTGCCTGCCGCCTCTTCCATCAGTCTCTTCTCCTGCCTGCGCCGGAGATAATCAGCAGGCGCATCAGCTGGAGGATACTGGTCATTACCGCCGCCACATAAGTCAGGGCCGCGGCGGAAAGCACGCTTTTTGCGCCGGGGTATTCTTCCGTGGTAATAAAGCCCTGGCTTTCCAAAGCGGCCATAGCCCGCCGGGAAGCGTTGAATTCCACCGGCAGAGTCACCAATTGGAAAAGCACTACCGCGGCAAAAAGATAGATCCCTACCTGAGTCAGCGTATAACTGAAAAACAGCCCCAGGATAAACAGGGGGATCGCCACATTGGAAGCGATCTGAACCACCGGGGCCATCAGGGTGCGCAGGCTCAGGGGCAGATAGGCCTCGTTATGCTGGATGGCATGGCCGGTTTCATGGGCCGCCACCGCCAGGGCCGCCAGCGAGTCGCTTTGATAAACCCCCGGAGACAGCACCACCTTTTTTGTCCGCGGGTCATAATGGTCCGACAGTTGTCCTTTGCCCATGACCACTTCCACATCATAAATTCCCTGGCGTTCCAAAAGGGCCCTGGCCGCCTGGCTGCCGCTGGCGCCTTTCTGGGAGGAGACCCGGGAGTAGGTGCTATAGGCGCTGTTGATTTTTTGCTGCGCGTACAATGCCAGGAGCAAGCCCGGCAGAATCAATAAAAAAGTAGGATCCCAATAAAAGAACATCAGTTCGTCTCTCCTTTCCGGACGCCGCTACTGAAACCGCTGTCCCGGGCTTAACCGGTAACCGTTAACATAGGCGTCGCCGCTCATGGCATTTTTTCCCGGAGGCCGGAGCTGGGTCAGCAAAAGCGCCCCTTCCCCGGCAGCTACCACCGGTCCCTTTCCTTTGATCAGCCTCAGGACCGTACCGGCCGGAGCTCCTGCCCCGCCGGCCTCCAAGGCGGAGCCTTCCCTTTCCGTGGCACGCTCCGCCGATAATATCTTGATTTCCTTGCCGTTAAATAACGTATTTGCCCCCGGGGCGGGACTGAAGGCCCGGATGCGGCAGCGGATCTTTTCCGCCGTTTCTTTCCAGTCGATACGCTCCTCTTCCCGGCCCAGCTTGGGAGCATAGCTTACGCCTTCCGCCGGCTGTGGCCTGGCTTCAAGACGTCCCTGGGCCCAGGCGGGCAAGGCTTCCAGCAAAGCCCGGGCCCCCAGCTCCGCCAGGGCCTCAAACAGGCCGCCGCAGTCCATGGCCTCCGGCACCAGATAGACCTTTTGCAGCAGCATATCGCCGGTATCCATGCCGGCGTCCATTTTCATGACGGTGACCCCGGTCACCTTCTGCCCGTCCAGCAGGGCCCGTTGTATCGGGGCGGCACCCCGGTAAGCCGGCAGTAAAGAGCCGTGGATATTCAGGCAGCCCAAAGGCGGCAGTTCCAGGATCTCCGGAGGCAAAATCCTGCCGTAGGCGGCAACCACGATGGCCTCCGGCGCAGCTTCCCTCAGGCGCTCAAGGACCTCCGGCGCCCGGATCCGGTCCGGCTGATAGACTTCCAGACCCAGCTGCAGGGCTTTTGCCTTCACGTCGGAAAAAGCCAGCTTATTTCCCCGGCCGGCCCGCCGGTCAGGCTGGGTCACTACCAAAGGGAGCTCATAGCCCGCCTCAACAAGGGCCTCCAGAGCCTTGGCCGCAAACTCCGGCGTGCCCATAAACACGACTCGCATGGCTTCTCCTTAATCCTTATTGATCTGTTCCGCCCGGTCGGTAAACAAAACCCCCGACAGGTGATCCACTTCGTGCTGAATGACCCGGGCCAGGAAATCCTGAGCCTTGGCTTCACAGAGCCTGCCCTCCCGGTCATAATACCGGACTACCAGCTTGGTGGCCCGGGGAACCAGCCCTTCCACGCCGGGAACGCTGAGGCAGCCCTCCCAGCCCTCCTCGCTGCCTTCTTTTTCGATGATCTGGGGATTGATCATCTCCAGGTAATCATCCTCGGTGGCAATGACGACGGCCTGCTTGGAAACGCCGATCTGCGGAGCCGCCAGGCCCACGCCGGTTTCCGTCTCGAACAAGGTGTCCCGCAGATTATCCAAAAGACGCAAGGCGGCGGCGTTGACCGTTTTAATCGGCTTCGCTTTCTCCCTCAATACCGGATCTCCTTCTTTTATGATCTGGTAAACAGCCAAATCCATCCCTCTCTTCTCTTTCCGTTCTTACCTTCCGGTATTATTTCTTAAGCTGAAGATCTCAACCATAATAAATAATTTTACTATTTCTTCTGCGGAAAAGCAATGTTTTCGGGCCTTTCCCCGCAGCTTCTCCGGCTTTAGCCTGAAATTTTAAGCAAATTTTAAGAAATGGAGGGCGGATTATAAAAAGCTTTTCGGTTCCATATCCAGGATCACCCGGGGCTCTTCGCCGCCGGCCAGATAGGATTCCCGGGCCAGGGCCAGGCAGCGCCGGAGCGGCTCCGCCCTGGGAGCCAATAATATAGTATGGCAGCGCCAGCGGTTTTTGATCCGCTCGATGGGGGCTTTCGAAGGTCCCAGCCAATGGATGGCCGCCAGCTCCCGGGCGTCAAGCCGCTGCCGGCAGTAAGAAAGGATCTCTTCCATCCGGGCCTGGGCAGCCGCCTCGTCGGGACTGGAAACCAAAATCCTGGCCGCCTTGTTGAAAGGCGGATAACCAAGAGCCTGCCTGATCAGGATTTCCTGGCGGTAAAACCCTTCGTAGTCATAATGCTCCGCCCGCATTAAAAGGGGATTGTCCGGGAAAAAGGTCTGGATATACACCTGTCCCGGTCTCTGGCCCCGGCCGGCCCGGCCTGCGGTCTGCACAATCAGCTGAAAGGCTTTCTCGCCGCTTTGATAATCCGGCAGATTCAGCACACCGTCGATATGCAGCACCGCCGCCAGGGTCACTTTGGGAAAATCAAAGCCCTTGGACACCATCTGGGTGCCCAGCAAAAGATCCGCGGCTCCCGATTGAAAAGCCTTGAGGATTTCCGTATGGCTGCCGGCCTTTGCCGTACTGTCCAGGTCCAGCCTGAGGATCCGCAGCTCCGGCAAGGTCCGGGCCAGGTAATCTTCCACCCGCTGGGTACCGGTGCCCATGTACTGCAGGGCCCGGCTGCCGCAGTGGGGACAGGCCGGCGGCAGGGGCCGGCGGTAGCCGCAATAATGGCAGACCACTTCCCTTTCCTGGCCGCCTTTGCCGCTGCGGTGGCAGGTTAAAGCGATGCTGCAATGAGGGCATTCCAGGGTGTGGCCGCAGTCCCGGCAGAGCACATAAGTGTGGAAGCCCCGGCGGTTCATCAGCAGCACGCCCTGCTCCCCCCGTTCCTTCATGGCTGCTATTTCCGCCAAAAGCCGCCGGCTTACCGGCTGATTATGTCCCTCCCGCATTTCCTTATTCATATCGATCCAGTTTATCCGGGGCAAAGGCCGGCCCTGGACCCTTCCTTCCAGCCTGGACAGGGTCAGCCCGCCGGCCTGGGCCCGATAATAGCTTTCCAGATCCGGGGTGGCGGATCCCCGTACCAAAGGGGCCCGCCAGAGCCGGCCCAGGATTTCCGCCGCCTTCCGGGCGTCGTATCGGGGGTCCGGCTCGCTTTGCTTGTATGTATTTTCGTGCTCTTCGTCGATGATGATCAGCCCCAGATCAGAAACCGGAGCAAAAAGGGCCGAGCGGGGCCCGATAATCATTTTCACCCGGCCCTCCCGGATACGCCGCCATTCCTCATAGCGCTGGCTGGCGGTGAGATTGCTGTGCAGCACCGCCACCTGACCCTCAAACCACTGCAGGGCCTTAGCCGTCAGCTGGGGCACCAGACTGATTTCCGGCACCAGGCAGATGGTCTGCCTGCCGGCCGCCGCCGCGGCCTTGGCCGCCTGCAGATAGACCTCCGTCTTTCCGCTGCCGGTGACGCCGAATAAAAGGTGCCGGCCCGGCCGCCGGTTTAGAACGTCCGTTCTGATTCGTTCCAGGGCCCGGGCCTGATCCGGCTCCAGTTCCAGGCTTAACGCTCCCTGCAAGGGATCTTTCAGCGGGTCCTTCCGGGGGATCCGCCTTCCCTGCCGGTAGCTTTCTTCTTTTCGCAAAAGCCCCTGACTCCACCAGCGCTCAGCCTGCTCCGCAGCCTCCCGGCCAAAACGGCTCCGCAGCCGTTCCCGGCTCATGCCTTTAGCCCCGGCTTTTTCCAGGGCCTGCCAAAGCTCCTGCCAAACCGGATCCATAAAGAGCATTTGTTCTCCTGCCGGCGTTACCGGTCCCTCCGCCGGTTCTCCAGCCGCTCCCCGGGCCGGGCCTTTTTCCGGGGATCCGCCTTCTGGGGGCGTATCCTCCCGGGACTTTGGCTGCCGGCCTTTTTTCCCCGGGAGCCCTGCCTCCTTTGCCCCGCCTTCCCGGGCCGGCACAAAATACCGTTCCTCCTGCCTGAGCCTTACCGGCGGCGGCAAAAACAAAGCCGCCGCCCGGTTCAGGGGACAGACATAGTAACGGGCCAGCCAGCGCATCAGGGCCAGATTCCGGCGGGTTACCACCTGCTGCGGCTGCAAAGCCTCTCCCAAAGGCTGGACCTGAAAACCCTGGGGCCGGTTTTTGGTCAGCCGCAGGACCAGACCCTGGGCCTGCCTGCCCCGCAGCCCCACAGAAAACAACATGCCGGGAAGGCAGGTCTGGCCTTCCGGGACAGCGTAGCTGAGAATCAAATCTTTAGCCCCATTGGTATTTACAATGAGGACAAGTGCAAACATGGCCCACCTCCGTCCCCCGGGAAAGCCCTTCCCGGATAAAAGTTCCTGCTTCAGATAAAGAAAGGGGGCGGCTCGCTGGTTTTTCTCTCACCATCTGAGACACCCCCTTTCCATTATTATAAGTTAAAGAAGCGTTTCAGGTCCTCCACCCGGTCCAGCTTTTCCCAGGGCAGGTCCAGATCCTTACGGCCGAAATGGCCGTAGGCCGCGGTTTGCTTATAGATAGGCCGCCGCAGATCCAGCCTTCGGATGATGCCGGAAGGAGTGAAATCGAACAGCTCCGTCAGCGCCTGGGAAATCTTTTCCTCAGCGGCTTTCGCCGTGCCGAAGGTATCCACCATAATGCTGACCGGCTGGGCTACGCCGATGGCGTAAGCCAATTGCAGCTCGCATTTATCCGCCAGTCCGGCAGCCACGATATTTTTTGCGGCATGCCGGGCGGCGTAAGCGGCGGAACGGTCAACCTTTGTCGGATCCTTTCCGGAGAAGCAGCCGCCGCCATGGCGGGCCATGCCGCCATAGGTGTCGACGATGATCTTCCGGCCGGTAAGCCCGGAATCTCCTTGGGGACCGCCGATGACAAAACGGCCGGTGGGATTGACAAAGAAGCGGGTTTTTTCATCCAAAAGCTCCGCCGGCAGGGAAGGCTGGATCACCTTCCCGATGATGGCCCGGCGCAGGTCATCCATGGTCACCTGGTCGTCATGCTGGGCGGATACGATCACCGTGTCTATGCGTACCGGACGGCCATCCTCGTACTCCACGGTGACCTGAGCCTTGCCGTCGGGTTTCAGGAAAGGCAGCTCCTTGCTGTGGCGCACCTCCGCCAGCCGCCGGCAGAGCGTATGGGCCAGGCTGATGGTGAGAGGCATATATTCCTGAGTTTCGTTGGTGGCATAGCCAAACATCATGCCCTGGTCGCCGGCGCCCAGTTCTTCTTCCCGGATCTGTCCGGCCCGCTTTTCCCAGGCCTCGTTTACTCCCATGGAAATATCCGGCGACTGCTCGTCAATGGCGGTGATCACGGCGCAGGTATGTCCGTCAAAACCGTATTCGGCCCGGTCGTAGCCAATATCAATAACCGTCTCCCTGACGATTTTGGGAATATCCACATAGCAGCTGGTACTGATCTCTCCCATCACCAGAGCCAGGCCGGTGGTCAGCGAGGTTTCGCAGGCCACCCGGGCATAGGGGTCCTTAGCCAGAAGGGCGTCCAGTACAGCGTCGGAAATCTGATCCGCCAGCTTATCGGGATGCCCCTCGGTGACGGATTCAGAGGTGAATAATTTTTTTACCATCATTAATCCTCCTTGATGTTTATTCCCGGGCCCGCGGCTCCTTAAAAAGGGGCCTGTGGTTTTATGCCCGGGTAAGTTGCTTCGTTTTCTATAATATCCGGCAAAGGCCGGAAGCCCGCCGGTTATTTTATTCTTCCGCCGGCCGTCAGCCGGCCGCCTTATTTTGCCTTATTCCTTAAGCAGCGCTGTCTTATTCTTCGGTCAACGGCCGTCTTACTTCCTCAGGACAGCCCGCCTGTTCTTCGACCTGAAACCTGCCGCCGCCCTTCACCGGAAACCGCTCCCTGATTTTGCCGCGGACTCCCTTATTTTCCGGATAAAAGCCGGGCCGCTTCCGCTATGATCCGCCGGGCCGCCTCGTCCTTGGACATCCTGGGTAACTCCAGCTTCCTGCCGTCGGCAAAAAGCAGGGTCAGGATATTGGTGTCGCCGCCGAAGCCGGCGCCCTCCATAGTCAGGTCGTTTGCCGCGATCATATCCACATTCTTTTCCCGCAGCTTTTTCACGGCGTTGGCCAGCAGATCCTGGGTCTCCGCCGCGAAGCCGACGATCACCTGGCCGGATTTCTTTTCCCGTCCCAGGGCCTTCAGGATGTCCTCCGTGGGTTTTAACTCCAGGTTTACTCCGCCGCCGCTTTTTTTTATCTTTTGGCTAGACGCCGCCACCGGAGTATAATCGGCTACCGCCGCGGATTTTACGATCAGCTGAGCCCCAGGGGCCGCTTCCTTAACGGCTTGGGCCATTTCCGCCGCAGACTTTACCGTCACCATCCGGCAATAAGGCAAAGGCGCCAGATGGACGGGTCCGCTGACCAGCGTCACCTGCGCTCCCGCAAGCCAGGCCGCCCGGGCCACGGCATATCCCATCCGGCCGCTGGAATGATTGGTCAGGCAGCGTACCGGATCGATGGCTTCCTGAGTAGGACCGGCGCTGACCAGCACCCTGCGGCCGGCCAAAGGTTTCTCCTGTTCCAGAGCGTATTCCGTCCAATCCAGAATCAGGGCGCTATCCGCCAGCCTGCCCCTGCCCACGTCGCCGCAGGCCAGAAGTCCCGCCTCCGGCTGGACAAAAGCCACCCCCAGGTTGGCTAGCCTGGCCAGGTTTTCCTGGGTCACCGGACTTTCATACATCGCCGTATTCATGGCCGGCGCAATCACTTTAGGCTTTTGGCAGGCTAACCAGGTGGCGGAAAGCAGATCGTCGGCGATACCGCAGGCGAACTTGGCCACCACATTGGCTGTGGCCGGCGCTACCAAAAATACGTCGCACCACCCAGCCGCCCCGATATGATCCACCTTCCATTGCTTTACCTCGTCGAAAAGGCCCCGCATCACCGGACGCCCGGTAAGAGTCTGCAAGGTCAGGGGCGTGACAAATTGGCAGGCGCCGTCGGTCATGATTACCTGGACCTCCGCTTTGGCCTTTACCAGCTGACTGGCCAGGTCACAGGCCTTATACGCAGCGATGCTGCCGCTGATTCCCAACAGAATTTTTTTGCCGGAAAGCATAAATCTCCGCCTCTCTGCCAAATCCAACCGCCCTGTTATTTTATTCCGCACTTAGGCTCGTCGATCTCCAGCTTTCCTTCCACGATCTCTTCAATGGCGATGCTGACCGGCTTTTTCATGTCCTTGGGCAGTACCTCGCAAACCGGCTTAGCCCCG
>JAYFQF010000042.1:0-59784 GCA_034927285.1 Peptococcaceae bacterium | reverse complement strand
CACCATAACAGATTTGTAATATGCTAATGTCATATCCAAGAAATTTAATATTTCCTGCATAGGACACTACGGTTTTATCCCGGTTCACTTCAAGGCGCAGTTTCTTCTCGATGTATTGGATGATTCGGGACTTTCACCCATAAAAATATGGGGCTGCGCACTAGCGATTTTTCAAACGCTAGTGCGACAGCCCCATTTTATAAGTGGAGAATAGGAGGTTCGAACTCCTGATCTCTTGACTGCCAGTCAAGCGCGATCCCAGCTTCGCCAATTCCCCGTATTTACTTGCGTTTCGGGCATTTCTGACTCGAATGATGAGCGAAAAATAATGGACTGCATTTTTTAATCAGCTTGCCCCCGACTGCGCTAATCCCCCCTATTTTTATGTGGGACTTGCTGTAGCGGCATTTAATATTATCAGGGATTTAGGCCGTTTTGTCAACCTTTTCTCGAAAAGTTCTTATGACCATTTTACCCATATCATGATACAATGTGATACCGATACAGATATGGAGCGGAGCACCGGGGGGATCCGGTATGTGCCGATGATATATTTAAAAAATGGTCCGCCGCCATAAACAGCGGCGGCATAAGGAAGCAAAAAGCGGCGGGAAGAAAATCCTCACCGTTTTTTCTTATGGCGCTAAAGCGAATCAATTGGCTAAATAGAGCCTTTCACATTGGCCTTAGATTTTTATTGAGGCGTTCAATCATCCATGATAAGCGGCTGTC
The DNA here is from genome assembly GCA_034927285.1 of Peptococcaceae bacterium. Taxonomy (GTDB): domain Bacteria; phylum Bacillota; class Peptococcia; order DRI-13; family UBA5745; genus JAYFQF01. Next base: position 59,052 of record JAYFQF010000042.1, on the reverse strand, counting down.
CCGGCCGGCATCCGTTTTGGCATCAAAATAAGCCCGCGTATACGTCTTTTTTACCGATGGGGACATTGCCTGAAAATTCGTATACGCTGCTTCGTGTTTTTTCAACAAACCGGATAAAAACGATATTTGCCCGTCCGAAATGGTGAGCGATTTCGGAGCGTTCCACTGACCATTTTTTTTAGCTTCCTCTATTTTCTTTCTGCCGTCATCGGACATTTTCCCTTGCTTTTCAAGTTTTTCTACCAACGATTTGTTTTTGTCGGACCATTTGCTGTTTGCTGTGCGGCGAGCGAAATATTTTTTATATTTCGCGTCGTCAATGCTTTGCATTTGCCCATCTATCCATCCAAAGCATAGAGCTTCTTCCAAAGCTTCATGGGCTTTCAGCGTGACCGGCCCGCCTTTTTTTCCAAACAGCAGCCAGATTCCGCCGCTGGTTTTTCCATATTCGGTTAACCATTGCCGAAACGCCTCTCTATTTGGAAACGCCGTAATCTCGTTCATCTACAGTTACTCCTTTTAGCCTGTTGCACGCATCTTCTGTATGCATTCAATGATAGCATAGTGTCATTCAGCGTGTCCAGGCGTAAACAGTAAAACACCATTGTGAATACTCAGAAAAAAAGACAGGCATTCGGCACTTTAGCGCCGGCCTGTTTTTCTTTAGGACAAGAAAACCCGGCATCTGCCAAAGGGCAAATGCCGGGCAATATTACTCCGGCAGGTGAAAACCCAGGGCCGGAAAGATCGGAAAGGGAAAGACCGGAAGGCTAGTTTACGGCTACTTCTTTTTGGAATCTTTCGATCCAGGCGGCCTTCTGGCTTTCGATATAATTATAATCGAAGGTTTTGACGTTGGACATGGCTTCCTCACCGCTGGCCAGGAATTCCGCCTTTTCGGCAGGCATAGTGGCGTTTTTGCTGGTGGGCGCTTCGCTCAGCACGGAGGCCACCTGGTTTTGCACCTCGTCGCTGATCATGTATTCCACGAAGAGCTGAGCCAGTTCAGGATTCTTGCAGCCTTTAACTACGTTAACGGTAGCGGCGGCGGAGAAGCTGCCTTCGGCAGGATCCACCCAGCCCACGTTTACGCCGGCATCTTTTAAGGTAGGCATGTTCATGTCCATAAATACCGATACGGCGATCTCACCGGAAGTAAAAGCGGTCTGGACGTCGGAGCTGGTGCTGTAGAACTGGGCTACCTTGTCTTTGTTTTCGATAAGGAGCTGGAAAGCCGGCTCCACGTCCTCCTGGCTGCCGCCCATGGCGTCGGCTAAGGCTACCAGCAGACAGGGACCGGCGGTGCTGGCCATATCCGGCAGGGAAATCAGGCCGTCATAGCTGCCGTTGAAAAGGTCCTGATAGGAAGCGGGAGCAGGGACCTGGTCCTTATCATAAATGATGCCGTAGCGGACCAGGGAATAGCAGGGGCCGTAGCCGTCTTTGTTTTTGGCAAAATCATAGAGGTTATCCAGGCTGGTGACCACATTGGTGTCGATCTTTTCAAAAAGGCCTTCGTTATTTCCTTTTACGGCAAAGCTTTCGGAGAGCAGGGCCACGTCGATCTCCGGGCTGTTTTTCTGAGCGATGATCTTATTCAGCCGGTCGGCGTTGCCGCTGGTCTCGTCGATCAAAACGGTACAGCCGTACTTTTCCTCAAAGGCTTTGGACAGCTCTTTTACGTTTGCGGCGGTCCAGCCCCAGGTGGCCACCACTAACTCGGCGCCTTCAAAGTTCTTTTCGCCTTCCGTGGCGGGATCGGGAGTTTCGGCGCCCTGCTGGGCATCGCCGCCCTGCTGGGAACCGCAGCCGGCCAAAGCCAGCAGCATCAGGGTTGCCAGGCTAAGCGCCACAAGTTTTTTCCATGTCTTCTTCATTCTTAACTTCTCTCCTTCAAATTTTAATTTTATATGCAGGCGGCGCAAAGAAGGCGGCCGCCGGGCATAACGGAAAAGCGGACCTCAAAACAGCAAAACAGCCTGAAAGTGATAGAACTGAAAGCCGCAAATGGGATCCGATGCTTAAAGAAATAAAAAAGTAAAGAAAAGGGGCCTGAACCCAGGCTGAATGCTCCGCAAATGCGCCGGGCCGCCGCTTAAGCGGGATAAACCAGAAGCTTCTCCGGCGCCAGTTCCAAGGCTACCCGGCCGGCTTCCGGACCGTCGTAATCATGGATGTGGACGTAGATCGTTTCCGCAAAGGCGCCGCTGATCTCCAGCCGGCTGGTGTTGCCCTTATAAGTAACGCTGCTGATTTCACCCGTGATCCGGCTTTGGGGGCCGGCTTTTTTTATGAGGATATTTTCCGGACGGATAGCCAGGCGGACGCCGGCGCCCCGGCTGTAAGCGCCGCAAAGGGCGGAGGGGACATATACCACGGTTTCTTCGCCGCCGGCCCTGGGACAGTGGATTTGGGTCAGTTCATCCGCCGCGGGACCTACCCGGCCTGCGATGAAGTTGGCAAATCCCATGAAATCCGCCACGAAAAGGCTTTCCGGCCGGTCAAAGACCGCCTTGGGCGGCCCCACCTGAAGGATGACGCCCTTGTTCATCACGATGACCCGCTGGGCCAAAGAGACGGCTTCCTCCTGATCGTGGGTCACGATAATTGTAGTAATGCCCAGATTTTGCTGGATCCGCTTGATCTCGATCTGCATCTCCGCCCGCAGCTTGGCGTCCAGGTTGGATAAAGGCTCGTCCAACAAAAGAACCGAGGGTTCCGTGACCAGGGCTCTCGCCAGGGCCACCCGCTGCTGCTGGCCGCCGGAAAGCTCCCGGGGATAGCGCTTTTCCATGCCGGTCAGCCGGACCAGTTCCAGGATCCTTGCCACCTTTTCGGCGACCTGGTTTTTCGGCAGCTTCTTAAGCTTTAAACCAAAAGCGACATTGTCGAAAGTGGTCAGGTGGGGGAAAAGGGCGTAGTTCTGAAAGAAGATCCCGACGTTTCGTTTATATGGCGGAATATCGTTCATCACCCGGCCGTCGATGACCACCTGTCCTTCATTGGCCTGGGTAAAACCGGCGATCATGCGCAGGGTCGTGGTTTTGCCGCAGCCGGATTCCCCTAAAAGGGCGACTATCTCGCCGTCGGCCACCTTCAGGTTCATTTGATCGACCGCCACAAAATCCCCGAAGCGCTTGGTTAAATTTTTCAGTTCCAAAGTTGCCATATTGCAGATCTCCTTATTTCAAGAACATATCCAGCCCCATGAACCGCTCCAGCAGCACGATTGTCATAAAAGACAAAAGGATCAGCACGGTGGAAATGGCGGCCAGGGTGGGGTCAAAGGAAAATTCCATGTAGTTCATGATACGGATGGGCAGCGTGATAAATTTCGGCGAGTTCAGCAGGCTGCTTAAGACCGCCTCGTCAAAGGAATAAAGGAAGGATAACAGGGCGCCGGCCACCACTCCGGGCTTTACCAGGGGCAGGGTGATCTTAAAGAAGGTTTGCAGGGGGTTGGCCCCCAGGCTTGCCGCCGCATCCTCTAAGGTCCAGTTAAAGGAGGCCAGTACCGCCAGGGTATTGCGCAGGATATAGGGGAGGATGATCACCCCGTGGCCCAGCAGGATCCGTAAAAAAGCGGGGATGGAGCCTATGGCGCTGAATACCTGTAAGAGCACAAAGCCGAAGGCGATGGAGGGAACGTACATGGGGGAGGTGAAAAAGGCGACCAGGAGTTCCCGGCCCTTGAAGCGGTAGCGGCTGACGGCCAGGGCCGCCGTAACCCCCAGAAAAATATCGGCGACAGTGGCGATGACCGCCACCTTGATGCTGTTGAAAAAGCCGCTGACAAAGTTTGTAGAGGAGCCGAAAATATTGGCATACCATTCCAGGGAAAAGCCCCTGGGAGGGAAGGTTACAATGGTGGTAGGGCTGAAGGAAGCCAAAATGATCACCACCAAAGGAGCCATCAAAAAGCCGAAAACCAGGACGGCCACGACCTTTGGCACTATACCTACCTTATCGTCAGACATTTTTTCCACCTCCTACCCGTTTGGTAATGCCGGAAGTGGAATAATTGAAGAGCAGCAGCACCGCCAAAATAACAAACATCAGGATGTAGCTGATGGCGGAAGCCAGTCCCCAGTTGAAATTGACGTTGACTTCCTGAAAGACCATGGTGCTCATCATGCGAAATCTGGCGCCTCCCAAAAGTTTGGGCGTGACATAAGCCGTCATGCTCAGGGTAAAGACTAAAATGCTGCCGGAGATGATGCCGGGGCTGCTTAACGGCAGGATCACCTTCCAGAAGGTACCCAGCGGATTGGCACCCAGGCTGTAGGCCGCATATTCGATATTCTTGTCGATGCCCTGGATCACACCGGTTATGGAGAGGATCATATAGGGCAAAAGCAAATGGACCAGGCCGATAATAACGGCGTTGGCGGTATATAAAATTTTGAGGGGGTCGTCGATGATGCCCAGGGCCAGCAAAAACTGGTTCAGCAGCCCCTTATTGCCCAAAATCACCATCCAGCCGTAAGAACGGACCACAGCGCTGACCAAAAAAGGAAAAAGGATGATGATCATTAATGTGTTTTTCATCCTGGATTTGGTGCGGGCCATAAAATAGGCTGTGGGATAGCCCAGTAAAAGGCAGATGACCGTCACCTTAAAAGAAACCGCCAGGGTGGTCTTTAAGATATCCAGGTAGAAGCTGTCGGTAAAGAATTTGATGAAGTGCCTGAGACCGTCGGTGGCCAGGGTGTTGGCCAGGACATACAGCATGGGGGCAACGAATAAGACCAGCAGGACTGAAATAGTAGGCAGGGCCAGCCAAAAGGCGGGATGCTTTTGCTTCATCTGTCGCTCCCCTTTCACTTGGCTTCCAAAGGCAGATAAGTTTTGGTCATGACGTCGATCAGCCCCCGGTCGGTGAGCTTAACTTCCGGGGAAACAGCCAGCGACATCAGGGTCAGGAAGGTGAGAGGCTCCTGATGGTTGAGTCCCATAGTCCTGGCGGCCCGGTCAAAGACGCTGAATTTTTCCGCCAGGGTCTTCAACCCGTCGGTGCAAAGAATACCGCCGATGGGCAGGGGGATGGCGCTTAAAATCCTGCCCTCAAGGACCGCGGCCACGCCGCCGCCCATTTCGATCAGAGTATTGGCCGCCAGCACGGCATCGGCGTCGTTGGAGCTGTAAACCGCCAGATTGTGACAATCGTGGGCGTAAGTGGTGGCCAGAGCTCCCCGGAAACCGGCCATATTGCCGATGAAGCCCAAGGAACGTCCGGCTTTGCCGGTGTGACGCTCAAAAACCGCCGCCTTCATCAGACCTTTTTGGCCGATGACGCCCTTTTCCACAGGCAGCAGGGCCTGTTCCAGGCAGGTTCGTGAGGTCAGGCCGTCCTGGCGGATCACGTTGACCCTGGCGTTTTTGGCGGCCGGGTCTTTGGCTCTGACGGTAAAGTCTTCGGCGGAAAGGCGGGGAAGTTTAATGGTGTGGTAAACGAAATCCGGGAAGGCCGGGGCGGCCAAAGGCTCCAGCAGGGCGCCTCTTTCCGCCACTAAACGGCCGTCGGAAAAAACCATTTCCACTTTTGCTTCCTCTAAGGAAGAAAGCAGCACCAGGTCGGCGCCCCGGCCGGGAGCTACGGCGCCCCGGTGGTAAAGCCGCAGCCGGTCGGCTGCGTTAATGGTGACGTAGCGGTAGGCACGCATGGGATCAAGGCCCAAAGCCATGGCCTTGCGCAGGATGCCGTCGATATGGCCCCGGGCAGCCAGCCGGGTGATGGGGACATCGTCGGTAACCAGCATGATACGGCTTTGCACCGGGCAGGTGTTTAAATATGCCATCAGTTCCCGGGTCAGAAAACGCTCCTGGATCTGAACGCTGATGCCGTAACGCAGCTTTTCGGCCACGATTTCCGGATCCATGAAGGTGTGGTCGCAGTCGATGCCGGAAGCGGCAAAAGCCTGCAATTCCCGGCCCTTCAGGGCTGGGACGTGGCCGTCCAATAATACGCCGGCCTTTTTGGCGGCGTCGATGATATCCATCAGCTTTTGGTCGCCGGCGATTACGCCGTGGAAGTCCATGACTTCCCCAAGTCCCAGGATGCCGTCAAAGGCAAGCATTTCCTCCATTTCCTTACCGCCGATCTCCGCGCCGGAGGTTTCAAAGCCGGGAGCGGAGGGGATGGTGGAAGGGGCCAGGACATGGACATGCAATGGCAGGTTCCGGGACATTTCCGTCATCAGCCTGACCCCGGCGGTACCCAGCACATTTCCCATTTCATGGGGATCGGCAGCCACGGAAGTGGTGCCCAGAGGCAGGACGGCGGCGGCGAAATTAGCCGGGGTCATCATGCTGCTCTCAATATGCATATGGCTGTCGATAAAGCCGGGAGCAGCATAGAAGCCCTGTCCGTCGATGGTTCTTTTTGCGCTGTGGCAGGATTCGAGCCGGCCGACATAGGCAAACTGACCGTCTGCCACGCCGATATCACAGGGATAGATCTCCGAGGTCAGCACGTTGACAAGCCGTACGTCTTTGACCGCCAGATCAAAGGGAACTTTGCCCATGGCCGCAAAAATTGTATTTTTACTCATGTGGAACTCCTGTTGAGGTTGAAGAGTGTAGAGAATTGTATCTTCATTATACTATAAGTTTTGTACTTTCTTGTCAATGAATGTGCGGACAATTTTTATCCGTTTGCAGATTGCCAGGTTAATTGACCGGCGTATTTATCCGTCAGACTTTATCCGGGTCGCCGCCGACCCGGGCGCTTGCGGGGCCTTCCGGCCATGTTTCCCTTGGGGCAATTTTATAGGGCAGGGCGCCTGGGGCGCTGCCGCCCTCCCCCGGCGCTTGCAGGGCGGGTCCTGCCGTAGTATAATACAAACCAGCTTAGCCGGATCAGGAAAAGACGGCTGGTCCGCCCTGCATTAATAACAAAGAAAAATAAACGAATAAATCCGGTAAAAACCTAAAAAACAAAAAACCGCAGAGAAATCAGCGGAGGAATCAAGAGATAACGGAGGCAGCAAAGGAGAATCAGTATGGCTGATAAAATGATAACCAAGGAAGAACTGAAGGCAAAAATAATTGAGGAAATCGACCGCCGCTCTGAGGAGATCATCGGCATTGGGCGCCGGATCTTTCAGCATCCGGAGCTGGGCTTTAAGGAGCGGAAAACCTCTGAACTGGCTTCCGGTACGCTGAAGTCTTTGGGCCTTGCCTGCGAAGAGGGACTGGCCATTACCGGTGTCAAGGCGGTGGCTAAAGGACGGCAAAGTAAAGCCCGGGTCATGGTTATGGGCGAGCTGGACGCGGTGGTCTGCCCCCTGCACCCTTGCGCCGATCCCCAAACCGGGGCGGCCCATTCCTGCGGACACAATTCCCAGATTGCCACCATGCTGGGAGCCGCCATGGGATTAACGCCTTTTATGGAGCACCTGGACGGCGACGCGGTGTTTGTGGCGGTGCCGGCGGAAGAATATGTGGAGCTGGAATACAGGGAGCGCTTGCGGGAAGAAGGCAAGATCCGGTTTTTCGGCGGCAAGCAGGAATTCATCCGTACCGGAGTCTTTGAAGACGTGGATATGGGCATGATGATCCATTCCCACGCCGGCGTTACCCAGCGAAAATTCCTTTTGGATTGCGACAGTTCCGGCTTTGTGGGCAAAGTGATCCGCTATACCGGCAAGGAAGCCCATGCGGGAGCCGAGCCCTTTGCCGGCATCAATGCCCTGAACGCCGCGGCATTGTCTCTGATGGCCATCAATTCCCAGCGGGAGACCTTCAAGGATTCCGACCGGATCCGGGTTCATCCCATCATTACCAAGGGCGGTGACTTGGTTAATATCGTGCCGGCCGACGTCCGGATGGAGACTTACGTCCGGGGACGGACCATCGACGCGGTAGTGGAGGCCTCCGAAAAGGTCAACCGGGCGATCCAGGGCAGCGCTTACGCTATCGGGGCCCAGGTGGAGATCAAGGAAGAACCGGGGTACCTGCCTTTGATCCAGGATAAGACCCTCACCGGTCTTTTTGAAGAGAATGCCGCCCGGCTTTTTGGCCGGGAAATCAATGTCCGGGGCTATGAGCTGATGGGAGCCACCGACGCCGGAGACGTCAGCAGCATCATGCCCTTTATCCATGTTTCCACCGGCGGCTACGCCGGCACCGCCCACAGCAAAGATTTCACCATCTGTGATGAGGAGATGGCCTATGTCTATCCCGCCAAGGTGATGGCTTTGACCGTGGTGGACCTTTTGTGGGATGAAGCGGGCCTGGCCAAAGAGGTGAAGGCCGGCTACAAGCCCCGCTTTGACCGCCAGGGCTATGTAAGCTTCTGGTCGGCTTTCAGCAAGACCAAATAGCCCCATCGGGAAAACCGCCCCGGGCCTGTAGAGCTTGGCCCGAAGGCAGCATAAAGGAAGCTGTCCGCTTTGGCAGGCCGGAGCCAGCCAAAACAGACAGCTTCCTTTTCTTTCAGCAATTCCGGCCTTTTGCCGGAGTTCCTGCCGCCTTTATACGCGGCTGCTGGCTTTTTGCTCCAGGTACTCGTCATAGGTGCACTGGTGGCTGACGATTCCCTGAGGGGTAAGCTCCAAAATCCGGTTTGCTACCGTTTCAACAAACTCGTGGTCATGGGAGGAGAAAAGCACGACGCCCTTAAAATCCTTCAGGCCGTCATTAACCGCGGTAATGCTTTCCAGATCCAAATGGTTGGTGGGCTGATCCAAAACCAAAGCGTTGCTGCCGAAGAGCATCATCCGGGACAGCATGCAGCGGACCCGCTCGCCGCCGGACAAGACCTTCACCGGCTTGTAGACCTCGTCGCCGGAAAAGAGCATACGGCCCAGAAAGCCCCGCAGATAGGTTTCCGTATCCTCGGTCGTGGTATATTGGCGCATCCACTCAATAAGGTTCAGGTCGCAGTCGTTAAAGAAGCCACCGTTGTCCTTGGGAAAATAAGAGGAGGAAATGGTGCTGCCCCATTTGCAGGCGCCGGAGTCGGCTGCCGTTTCCCCCATGATGATGTCGAAAAGCGCAGTGACGGCCAAAGGATTATCGCTGACCACCGCCGCCTTGTCGGTGCGGCTCAGGCAGAAGCTGACGTTATTTAGCAGCAGCTGCCCGTCGATGGTTTTGCAGACGTCTTTCAGCTCCAGGATATCCTTGCCCGGCTCCCGGTCGGGGGAAAAGCCCACAAAGGGATAACGCCGGGAAGAAACCGGCAGCTCATCCACGGTCAGCTTTTCCAAAAGCTTTTTCCGGCTGGTGGCCTGGCGGGATTTGGATTTGTTGGCGGAAAACCTGGCGATGAAGGCCTGGAGATCGGCGATCTTTTCTTCATTCCGCTTATTTTGGGCCCTTAAAAGTTTTTGCGTCAGCTGGCTTGATTCATACCAAAATTCATAATTTCCCACCCACATTTTGATCTGGCCGTAGTCGATGTCCACGATATGGGTGCAGACATTGTTCAAGAAGTGGCGGTCATGGGAAACCACCAATACGGTGCCTGGATATTCGATGAGGAATTCCTCCAGCCAGGCTACGGCCTCCAGGTCCAGTTCGTTGGTAGGCTCGTCCAGCAAAACGATTTCCGGATTACCGAAAAGGGCCTGGGCCAATAAAACCTTTACCTTATCGCTGTCCACTAAAGCGGACATCTGCTCGTACAGGATAGAATCCGAAAGGCCCAGTCCCCGCAGGAGACGGCCGGCGTTGGTCTCCGCTTCCCAGCCGTCCAGCTCGGCAAAGCGGGCCTCCAGCTCCGCCGCCCGGATGCCGTCGGCGTCGGAAAAATCTTCCTTGCCGTAAAGACGGTCCTTTTCCTTGCCGATGTCGTAAAGCTCTTTATTTCCCATAATAACCGTATCCAAGACCGTGAATTCGTCGAAAGCAAAGTGGTCCTGCTTCAATACGGACATACGGGTATTGGGAGGAAAGGTGACGGAGCCGGTATTGGGCTCAAGGTCGCCGGATAAAACCCTTAAAAAGGTGGACTTGCCGGCCCCGTTGGCGCCGATGATGCCATAACAGTTGCCGTCGGTGAATTTCAGGTCTACGTTTTTAAAAAGGGTCTGGCCGGGAAAAGCGATGCTGACGTTTTGTACTGTGATCATGTTTGAGAACTCCTATAGGTATTTAATAAGTTATGACGTAATTCGCTCCGCTCATTATATCATAAAAAGTTAAAAAAAGCTGTTTCCTGAAAGATTGGTTTCTCAGCGCGCACAGATGAGAAAAGAACGGGTACCGGCGGGATATCCGTTCTTTCATTTGCTGCCGTAGCGGCTTCTTGCGGGCTCAGTGATCCCGGCGGATTTACTTCAGCTCAAAATCCTTTTTTTCCAGGTTGGGGTAAATGTCTTTCAGGGGAGAGTAATCAACGACAGGGCAGCCCTCCAGATAAAGCTCTTTCAGATTTACCAGATCCTTCAGCGGCGACAGGTCTCTGACCTGGGAACCCCGCAAATCCATTTGCACAAGGCTTGTAAGACCGGCGGCGGGGCGGAGATCGCTGACTCCGGTATAATCGACATTTAATCTATACAGCTTCTTGAAGCCGGCGCACACGCCGATATCGGTAAGCTCCTTGGCCCCTTGAATCCACAGCATCTCGATGTTTTTCATGCCGGCAAGATACTGCATATCGTCATTGGTGAACTTAATGCCCTCCCCTTGGGTGCCGGCTATGGTAAGATCCAGCATATTGGTCATTCCGGCCAGAGCCGAGAAGCCGCTTTTTACGTTTTCCGCCCCCCAATAGTTCAGGCCTTCCAGCTTGGTCAGTTCGGCAATGGACGACAGATCTTCCACATTTTGATAAGACAGGTCAAGGCCTTTGAGGTTCTTGAAATATTTCAGCGCGCTGATATCCTCGATCCTTGGTGAGGGGGCGCTGGGATCCGGTTCCCGAAAGTCCAGATATTCCACAGCCTCGGCTTCCGCCAGGGTGATATCGCCCTGAGGCTTGCCCATCTGACGGCGGATCTGACTTTCCAGCAGTTCATCGCTGAATACCACGATTTCCGGCTCCGGCGGGACGCCGGAATCCGGGTCTTCCTGTTTTGACTCAGGCCCGGAACAGGCCGCCGCCCCAAGAGCCAGGGCAAAGATCAAAACGATACCTATCGCCGTGCGTTTCCTTCGATGAACCCCTTATCGAGCAGGCGGTCCGACTGGCGCTCCATAAGTCTGAGGATCAGCCGCTGGAGGAAAAGGAGCTGCTGGATGTGACGGCCCTATATCTTTACGGCCATCTGGCGGCAGACAGTGACCAGGCTTATGAGGAGCTCGGCAGGCACCTGGCTGAAAACGACGGTTTCCTGAAAAACGGCGGCCTCCGTTCCCTGAAGGACCTGGCAAAGTTGAAGAATCTGCGTATACTGCGTATCGCCCTGGAAGATATCAGCGACCTGTCCCCCTTAAAAGAGCTTCCCGCCCTGGAGATGATCGATCTCCGGCATAACCCTGTAGAGGACCTTTCGCCCCTGGCCGCCCTTCCCCTTCTGCGGGATTTGAGTCTGTTCGGCACCCGGGTCTCCGACTTGTCGGCGCTCTCCAACTGTGTCCTGCTGGAAAAAGTCGACGCCGGGAAAACCTTGATTTCTTCTATGGGGGCCTTTGCGGGAATTAAAAACCTGAAATACCTGAGCATATCGGAGGCACCGCTCAAAACTCTGGCAGGCCTTGAGGAATTCGGTTCCCTTACGGAAATTCGCCTGAGCGGCGCCGCGGACGGCGATCTGACGCCGTTGCTGGCTCTGGCGCAGCTTAAGAAAGTCTATCTGGACGAAGCTTTGCGTCAAGAGGCGGCAGCCGATCTGAAAGAGGCGCGGTTTTTAGTGATCTTTCCGGAAGAAGGCAGCAGTTAATTTGCCGGCCCGGCCGCCGGGGCGGTTAATGGCCGGAGCGGGGAAGGAATAACCTGCCAGTAAGCTGATCATAATAAAATTGTATTCCTTATAAAAATACGTTATAGAAATACGGCCTGTTTGGGATTACCGCTTTTGCCGGCTGAAGAGGACGGCGGAGGCTGTCGCGTGAGATTCTTGATTTTGCATCGGCAGCGCCTGCTGTGGTATACTGTCGTTATATGTCGATGCCCGGATGATCGTCCGGTTTTATCGGGAAGGGAGATAAACATGACCTTTGAAGAGCTGTATCAGGACCTGCTCCTCCGGAGCGTCCGAAATGAGAATTTCCCGGTGATGCCGCAGGATGCCGACCAGCTGGATTGCTTGCTGAATCCGGGAAAATACGCCCCTGTACTGGCGATTGACAAGTGCGGTCATTGCGCCTATGAGCAGGCCTGCCGGAGAAGCTGTATCTTCGACGCCATTACGGAGACGGAAGAAGGAAGGATGAAGATTGATCCGTCCCTTTGCACCGGCTGCGGCGCGTGTATTGACGCCTGTGTGGAGGGTAAGCTGACCGCCAGCCGGGATGTCTTGCCGGCGATGAAAGCCGTCCGCCAGCCCGGCCGCCTTTCCTATGCGCTGATCGCCCCTGCTTTCGTCGGCCAGTTCAGCCAGGAGGTGACTCCCGGCAAGCTGCGCAACGCTTTTAAAGCCCTGGGCTTTGACGGCATGATGGAGGTGGCTTTGTTTGCCGATATCCTGACGCTGAAAGAAGCCCTGGAGTTTGACCGTAATATCCTGGAGGACGGAGATTATCAGCTGACCAGCTGCTGCTGTCCCGTGTGGATTGCCATGATCCGAAAAATCTACCATGACCTGATGCCCCACGTCCCTGGAGCGGTCTCGCCGATGGTCGCCTGCGGCAGAGTGGTAAAAAAACTTCATCCCGACGCGGTCACCGTGTTCGTGGGACCCTGTATCGCCAAGAAAAGCGAGGCCAGGGAACCGGATATCGCCGACGCGGTGGATTATGTGCTGACCTTTCAGGAGGTGCAGGATATCTTTAACGCCGCCGGCATCGACCCGGCGCGGCTGCCGGACAGTGAGCGGGAGCATTCCTCCCGGGCCGGGAGAATCTATGCCCGGACCGGCGGCGTCAGCGAAGCGGTTAACCGTACTGTGGAGCAGCTCAGCCCGAACCGGAAAATCACCGTGCGCACCCGCCAGGCCGACGGAGTCCCCGCCTGCCGGGCCATGATAGAGGAACTGAAAAGCGGCAGGGCCCAGGCCAACTTCTTCGAGGGTATGGGCTGCGTCGGCGGCTGCGTCGGCGGGCCGAAGTCCATTCTGGACAGAGAGCAGAGCAGGGAAAACGTAAACGCTTACGGTGATGAGGCCGTATATGCCACGCCCCTGGAAAACCCGCATGTTCTGGAATTACTGCACCGGCTGGGTTTTAATACGGTAGAAGCCCTGCTGGAACACAGCGATATTTTTACCCGGCAATTTTAGAAAAGAAGGCGGGGCTATACCCGGGGCTGTATTTCGCCGGGCTTATAGAGATAAAGGATTTGCGCCGCTTTTTCCGGCGGCAGATAAAAAGGCGGCCTTGAGGTTAATCAAGGCCGCCAAGGATTCTACCAGGCCAGGATGTTTGTGTCCCAGGCAGGAAAATAAGGGCTTTGCCGCAAGGCCAGCCGGTAATCGGGGTTTAGCCGGCGGATCAAAAGGGGCAGGGTGAGAATATCGCCGCTGCGGTGATAAGCCGAAACGATCAGCCGGGGCTTTTGCCCGGCCAGCAGGCGGGCCGCACCCTCCAGTGCCGGGCTCTCGGCGCCTTCCACATCCAGCTTCAGCAAAGTAGCCCTGTCCGTCAGTTGGTCCAAAGGCCGGGCTTCCACCAGCAGCCGGCCTTTGGTGGAAAGGGCCGAATTACGGCCGCCGGCATTGTCGAAGGTTAATTCCTCCGTTTTATCACTGAGGGCATAGGGCAAAATTTTCAGATCGTCTGCTTTTTCCGACAGGTTCCAGACCTGTTCTTTGTAAGCTTCCAGCTTACGCCGGTTTTTGGGATCCGGTTCCAGAGCCAGGGCCTTCAGGCCGCCGGCAGGACCGGACTCACGGCCGGAATTTTTTTTTGCCGTCAAAATAAACCGCCGGACTTCTTCCACCGTATCTCCGTCGTAGGCGCCGCCGTCCACATAGTATTCCGGCAGCTTCCGGCCCAGCCCTAAAAATGCGTATACTTCCTCTTTTTCTCCCCAGGCGCGGCGCAGATAGGCCATGCGTCCGGTGATCTTATAATTAACCAGATCGGCGAAACGCTGCCGGCTTTCCTCTTCATAAAGCAGTCCGGCCTCTTCGATGGCCCGGCGGCCGAAGGAGAGGATCGGGCGGTTTTGTCCAAACAAGGCCAGATCCGGTACGTAGAGATCGAAGTATTCCTCCAGCCGGCGGATACGCTGAAGAATCCCGGGGTCGGAAGAGCCGAAGGCAACCAGCACGATGGCCCGCTTTTTTTCCAGAGGACTGCCCCACTGGGCCAGGATCCAGTCAAAGGACAGGACCCGGTAGCCGCGGAAGGTCTGGCCGCGGGAAAATTCATTGCTGGCAAATACGCCCTGGACCGGGATCTGCAGCTGGCCGCAACGGTTCAGAAGCTTATCGGCGCCGTTTCCGGTACCGTAGAGAAAGACGGCTTTGCCGGCGGAAACTCCCCGGGCTACCTGGTTAAACAATTCCTGCTGCTGGTCGGCAAGGTCGAAAACCATGTTAAACACGGACTCTGCGGGGCCGCAGGGTCAAAATCCCGGGCTGCCAGGCCAGGGTCTCGCACAAGCTGCAGCATTTGTCAAACCAAAGCAGGATATAGCCTTCCTTATATCTGGGAGGAATGGGGGTCAAAGGCCACATATGCCGCAGGATCATATCCCGTTCCCGGGCGGTAAGGTGGAATTGCTCTTCGGCGTTCCGTAAGGCCTTGCGGGGGTGGGTAAATCCGTGGAAATACCCTTTGACCTGACGGCGGCAGAAGTGCCAGTCATATAAAAACAGGTCGTGCAAAAGCCCGGCCCGGGCGGCGGCCCGGTAATCCAGGTCATGATCTTTGCAGTACCGATAGGTCAGATAGGAAACATGGAGGGAATGATCTAAGCAAGAGGTTTGTCCATGCTGGATGTAGTTCCTCATGGACTGAACGCTCTCATTTTCCAGGATATCCCGGACTAAAGTCAGATATTCCTCGTCCTCCGGCAGTTCCACATTATTTCGTTTTTGATATTCAAACCAAGTCATAAGTTCCTCTTCCGGCATCAGGGGATTTTGGACCGGAGCCGGGGCCTTTGATTTCTCTTATGGCCTTCAGCAGGCTCAAGGAAAAGTCTACCCCATAATAGGTAAAAAGTAAAGCCGCTATGGACATGCCTAAGCTCTGGGGCAGCATTTGGATTTTGTTCAAGAGAGTATCATAAAGGAAACGAACGATAAACAGGGCCAGGAATCCCCAGCCCACGGTGCTTTCCAGGCAGATTATCCCCTGATAGTTGAAGGGCTTTCTCTCATAATCCCACCAGAATTTCCCAAAGAGCCGCAGCATCAGCCGGGCGGTGAAATATTCCAGCATGGTTGCGCTGGCGGCGCCGAAAAGATAAAGGAGTACCGGATAGTCTGTAAGGCGGTGCATCAAAAAGTAAGCCGCCGACGCGCCGAAGCCGTAAATGATACAAAAGGGGCCTTTCACAAAACCGCGGTTTTCAAAATAACCTTTCTCCCGCCGGATCACCAGGCATTCCATGATCCAGCCCAGGAAGCTGAAGGTGAAAAACAGATTAATGTTATTATGGTATTCTGCGATGAATTGAACAATCCAACTCATGAATATTCTCCGTTTCTCGCTTGTGGGTTAAGACGCCTTTTCCGGATATACTGGATATATTATAACGAAAATAAATTAACTTTACATTTAAGAAAAATTAAAAATCAAGTAAAATTTTGTATCGAACGGGCATATCTGTCTTTACCGGCGCTTTGGTGCAATAAAATGCGGGAATCAACCGCCCGACGCGGTTGATTCCCGCATTTATCTGTCGCGATTTACTGTTGCAGGGCTTTCAGCGCTTCGGTCAGTTGATTCAGCGCGGCGGTTTCCTGGGTCATCAGCTGCTCCAGCAATGCCAGCTGGCTTTCCCGGGCGGCATCCACAGCCTGAATTTCCCGGCTGAAATCAGCGCCGGCGTTATCGGCTTTTGCCATAAGGGAACGGATGGTCGAAAACAGGTCCTCGTGGCCCGTCACCCGGCCGGCGCCCCACATCAGCCGGTCCGGCTCCGCCTTCAGTACATAGTCGGTAAAATAACGGAAGGTATCATAGCTCCAGTCGTAAGCATACCAATTATTATCTACCTGCCAGAGATATTCTTCCAGGGCCGTGGCGGCCTCTCCTTTTTCCAGGGCGGCCAGTGCCGGCTCCAAAGCCAGGAGATTATTCAGCGGCAATTGATGGGGAAAGAGGGATACATCCTCCCAGGTCAGCCTGACGAAGGAATCCTCCGCCAGCTTAAAAGCGGCCAGCACATCGGCGTACAGGCTGCCGGCATCGGCCAGCACCCGGTCGGCGGCGGCCGGGTCGCCTTGGGCCAGGGCACTGGCGTAAGCGGCGTTTACCTCCGCAACTTTGTCATAGGCTCCTGCGGCTTCCGTTAAGGCCAGGGAAGCGGCGGCGGAAAGGCCGGCTGTTTTCTCCTGGCCCAGAAGGCCGGTCAGCTCGCCTGCCACGCTGTCCCTGAGGGCGGTCAGACGAACGGAAAAATCCAGAGGGGAGACGGCGCAGTGGTCATAAGCCAGCATCAGCATGCCGTACATATAGTGGTGGTAACGGAAAACCGCTTCGTCGTAAGTGTCCGCATTGTCGAATTGGCTATGATAATATAACCGGGCGAAATCCTCCCGCAAAGCGGTGACGGAAGAAGGGACGCCGGCGATGGAAAAGGAGAAATCGTCGGACCAGGTCTGGGTGGGAGAAATGACCTCGGCGCCTTCAGGGAAAGCGCCTTCCACCCGGGGCAGGCCAAGGATGAAATTTTCCAGATAAGTAGACAGCTCGTAGGAGGCGCGGACCTGGGCTTTATCGTAATTCAGATTGTAGGCAGGCAGCTCAAAATTGATATCGGCCATGATTTTCCCCGCCCACTCCGGATGGACCCGGAAAATCTGGTTATAGGCGCCGGCAGACCAGTCGTAACGGGTGTTGGCAACCCCCCATTCCTCGGCGGCCGTAGCGCAGAAAACCAGGGTTTTTTCCGGCTGGTAGCCGCTGTCCAGGATGGCCTTGGCTATGCCGAACATTAAAGCCACGGCGGAGTTGTCGTCCTGGAAGCCGTCGAAATAGGAGTCGTAATGGGCGCTCATCAAAATCATCTGTTCCGGGTGCCTGCCGGGGATGCAGCCGACGATATTATAGCTTTTGCCGTCGAAGCCTACGCGGCTGAGCGCATCCAGGCTTACCTTGAACTGGTCTTCGCCGGAGGCCTTCATGGCCGCCAGCAAGGCTTCAGCATCGGTACGGCTCATGGAAAAAGCCGGCGCCTGGGCGGGCCCGCAGATGTCCTGGGCGTTCAATGCGTCGTCGCTGATTTCCGAATAGCCCCCGTCCTGAACGGCGATCACCGCGGCGGCGCCTTTTAAATGGGCCTCGTAGGCGGGATAATTAATCCACCAGTTATCCCTTTGGTTTATGTCAATCAGGACCAGCTTGCCTTCTATGTCCAGCTCCGAAAGATCGGCTTCGGTACCCTGGCCGCCGTAAATAATGGAAAACTCCCGGGGGCCGTCGGTTTCGAACTGGGTCTGGTAGCCTCCCAGTTCGGCGGTATATTCACTGCCGTCTTCCCGGGTGAAGGTCAGCCGGGCATGGTCAAAATTCCAGGTGTCCAGGGTAAATTCATCTTTTCTCACGTCCTGAAGGCCAATAGACTTCATTTCTTCCGCCAAAAGATCTCCGGTGGCGATCTCTGCCGGAGAACCTGCCGTTCGGTAACCCAGCTTTTCATTGGAGCGGATTTCCGTCAGCTTAAGGGCCAGGTTGTGGGAATAGGCCGTATCCGCCTTATCCCGAAAGAGCTCCTGGGCCTGGGCCAGGGAAACGGTGGCCGCCGAAGCTTGTCTGTCGCCCGAAGTCCGCTGGCCGGCGGCCTGGCTTGTACAGCCGGAAAGCAGCAAAATGCCGGCCAGGAGTATGGAGGTCAGGTTCGTGAGTTTTTTCATTTATCAACATCCTTTCTTTACGGCAGGGCTTGCCGGCCGTTTGGGGTCTAAGGACCCTCTTGCACTTGAGATATGATTATAACAGAAAAAAGCTGCCCGGAAAATATTTGCTGTGTATACATCATGAAAAGAGGGAGGAATATAGGTTCCCCCCTTGAGCGAAGCAAAGAGATGAGCGCAGGGCAAAGTGAAGAGCAAAGGGCAAGTCTGAAGTGAGAGCAAATCGAAACAAAGCGGCGGCCTAAAAAAGGCTGGGCTGCCTGGCTGCCTGTGGCACTTTGGGCGCAGCGGTTTTTTTCAGCTGATCTTTCGGAATTGCAGAAAGGAAAAAGGAAGGCTCGCCGGAAGAAGTCAAAAGAATCAGTTCTTCCCTGGCCCGGGTCATGCCCACATAGAAAAGCCGGCGCTCTTCCGCCAGGTCCCCCTCCCGGCCCGGGACCTCCAAAGGCAGGCCGCCTTTTTTCAGGCCGGGAAGAAAAACTACGGGGAATTCCAGGCCTTTGGAACCATGCAGGGTCATCAGGCTTACGGCCCCGGAGGCGTAGGCCTTGCCGGAAGCCCGCAGCAGGTCCTGTTCCTGACCCAGCAGCAGGTTTTCTAAAAAGTCGGCCATGGCAGAATGAAAGACCGACATGTTGATCAGCCGCCGCAAAGGTTCGCTGTCCGGGCAGCCCAAATCTTTCAGCAGTTCCTCCAGAAGGAGACGGGGGCTGTCTTTGGACAAACGGGGCCGGTACTTACCGGCCAGGGCAAGCCAGACTGCCGGGGCCTGATCCTGATCCGATGCGGCCCGGCGGCATTCACCGGCGTCGCAGCCCAGTACGGTGTCCAGAAAAACCGAAAGGGACAAGCCGTCCTCAGGCTCCAGCAGATTGCGGAAAAACCCCAGGATGCCCCGCACCCGGGGAGCCGCCAGGAAGTCCTCGCGCCCAGCGGCAACATAGGGAATACTTTCCCGGCGCAGGCATTTTTCGATCAGCTGAGCCTGCCGGTGGGTCCGGAAAAGCACGGCGATATCCGCAAAACTGCGGGGTTTATTCCTGCCCTGATCCGGACCCAAGCTCTGGGCGTCCAGCATATCCACGCCCCCCACCAGACGGTTGATCTCCTTGGCCACAAAGATGGCTTCCGCCAGGTCGCTGTCGGCCTCAACCAGGCGGACCGGGCTGCCTGCGGCCAGATGAGTGTCCAAAAGCCGCGGCCCGCCGGGATTTTTCCGGATGACCGGCAGGGCGCAGGCAAGAATCTCCGGAGTGGATCGGTAGTTTTCCTTCAGCCGGATCGTTTTTGCCTCCGGCTTTTCCGCCAGCAACCGGTCAAAGCAGCCGGCGTCGGCACCGCGGAAGCCATAGATGGACTGGTCCGGGTCGCCGATAACGAAAAGGCTTTTGGCTTTGCGGCTCCAGGCCCGGATCAGCCGGTGCTGCAAAGCGTTTATGTCCTGAAACTCATCCACCAGCAGGTAAGGAAAATCGGGCCCAGGATCGTTGGGAGAAAAACAATCGTTTTCATACAGGGCCAGAACCTCCAGCAAAAGGTCGTCAAAGTCCAGGCAGCCCTGCTCCCCCAAAGCCGCCGCGTATTGACGGAGGGCCTGGGGAGGAAGGAGGCGGGAGGGGACTGATTCGGTTGGCCCGTTTGGTTCGGTTGGTCCGGCGGTGCCGCCGTCTTCTTCCAGGGCCCGGCTCCAGGAGCCGGGGCTGTTTTTCAGGCGGGAAACCTCCTCCAGGAAGCTCCTGGGGGACAGCTTCAACCCCAGGCCGCCGATGATCCCGGCCGCCGCTTCCCGGGCTTCCTCTTCACTGATCAGCGTGACGCCGCTTTTTCTTTGCTTCAGGATCCCCAGGCAAAGGGAATGAAAGGTGCCGATGGTTAAAAGCCGGCAATCTCCCTGATGAGCAAGGCGGGCTTCCAGGCGCCGGCGCATTTCGGCCGCAGCCTTATTGGTAAAAGTGACGGCGAAAATCTCCGAAGGATTTACCCCGCGTTCCTCCACCAGATACGCAATGCGGGCCACCAAAGTCTTGGTTTTTCCTGTGCCGGGCCCGGCGATAATGGCCAAAACATCGTCGCCGGCGGTTACCGCCTGCCGCTGTTCCGGATTCAACTCTGCCAGACCGCCGGAAGCGGCAGCGGAACTTTCCGCCATGGAAAAAGCCTCAGCTCTGGCGCCGGCAGCAGCGCCAGCAGGAATCGCGGCGGCAAAAGGGGGATTGCCGCAGGACATGTCTTTGGCGACTTCCTGGCGGAGGGCGCCGGCGCCGGCGGGGCTGGAAACCCCGGAAGGCTTACCGGCGCCGGTTTCCGGGCCGAAGAGGCTGGCTTGTCCTTTCAGCTCATCTATTTCCTCCTGGTTCAGCAGGCCGATCTCTCCGTATTCGCCGTCATAACCGGGGCGGCGTTTCACCTGGCCGGCCCGCAGCCGCCGGATGCCTTCCGCCACACAGAGACCTGCGGCAGCCGCGATCTCTTCCGGTGACGACTGACGCAGGATATAAAATTCCGGTCCCAGGCGGCGCAGCAGCTCCAGATACTGTCTCTGCACTTTTACGCCGCCTGCGGGCAGCCCCGTTGAGGCGGCAATTACTTCCGACAGCGGCGCCAGGCTTTCAAAAGGCAGAACGCCGGCGCGTTTTGCCCCCTGAGGACGATCTGCCAGCTGCTCCACTCTGTGCAGCACGCCGATGGTGATCTTTTTCCCGCAGACCGGGCATCTGCCGCCATAACTTTTCGTCTCCGCCGGCAAAAGGCAGAGGCGGCAGCCGCGATGGCCGTCCAGATGATATTTTCCCTCCTCCGGAAAGAATTCGATGGTTCCGGCCAATCCTCCGGCCTTCCCCAGCTCCATGGCCCGGGACAGGCCGTCGTAGCTCAATGGCCCTTCGATCAGGGTGGCCTCCCGCCCCAGTTTGGCCGGGGAATGGGCGTCGGAAGTGGAAACCAGATGAAAACGGTCCAGGGCAGAGAGACGCCAGTTCATGGGCGGATCCGAGGACAGGCCGGTTTCCAGAGCATGAATATGGGGAGTCAGGTCTTCAAAGCATTCTTCGATGGTATCAAAACCGGAAAATGCGCCGAATAAAGAGAAGTGGGGAGTCCAGATATGGGCGGGGATAAAGATAGCCTGGGCACAGGTCTCCAGGGTGATTTCCAGCAGGTCCCGGCAGTCCAGACCCAGAATGGGCCGGCCGTCGGAATGAATATTTCCGATGGCCTCCAGCTTGCGGGACAAATCATCGGCAGCCTCCAAAGAGGGCAGGACGATGACATTATGGACCTTACGGACTTTCCCATTCTTTTTATAAATAGAGCTGATCTCGCCGGTCACTGCAAAGCGGGGGCGGTTCTCCGGGTCGTCCGCCGGCCCCAGAGGGAAATCTTCCGCCGAAAGGCAGGAGGCTTTCAGCCGGTAAAGACCCTCTTCCGCCGGCTGAAGTTTCTCCTTCAGCTCCCGGCGCCAGAGGGGATGCGTAAAATCGCCGGTCCCCAGGAGACCGATGCCTTTGCGCCGGGCCCAAAGCTCCAGATACTCGGGCACGCACTCCCGGCTGGTGGCCCGGGAATAGTGAGAGTGAATATGCAGATCGGCAATATACAATGAAAATCATCCCTTATTCAGAAATTTGGCACTATAGTATATGGTTCGACGACTCCGCCAGTTTGTGTTAAAATATGTTAATCAAACAGATAAAAGAAAAAGGTGGAAACCAGCGGAACTTTCCGCGGTCATTTTATCGCGGTGGGAAGGAGAAGGTCGGTATGACCATGATTGATGCGGGACTGATTTTGGAGGGCGGCGGCATGCGCGGTGTTTTTACAGCCGGCGTCCTGGATTATTTTATTGACAATGGAATATATTTCAGCCAAATTTATGCCGTTTCCGCCGGAGCCTGCCATGCCTGCAGCTATATTTCCCGTCAGCGGGGACGGGCTTTCCGGGTCAGTGTAAATTATCTTAAAGACAGAAGATACTGCAGTTTTGAAAGCTTATTGAAAACCGGGGATCTCTTTGGCGCAAAAATGCTTTACGACACGATTCCCAATCAATTGGATCCGTACGATTACCATGCGTTTGACGAATACCCCGGCCGGTGTTACGCCGTGGTTACCAACTGCAGTACCGGCAAAGCCGAATACCTTCCTCTGGAGGATATGCACAAGAATATTCTGGCGGTGCGGGCCTCCAGCTCATTGCCCCTGGTTTCCCGGAATGTGAAAATCGACGGCCGGGAATATCTGGACGGAGGAATCGCCGACTCCATTCCCCTGGCCCGGGCCATTCAGGAGGGCCGCCAAAAAAACGTGCTGATCCTGACCCGGGCTTTGGATTACCGGAAAAAGCCCAATTCCCTGATGCCCCTGATCAGAATAAAGTACCGGAAATACCCCAGGCTGGTGGAAGCCATAGAAAACCGGCACAATTCCTATAACGCCGCCCTGGATCTGATCGAAAAAGAAAGGCAGGCCGGCAGGGCTTTTGTTATCCGGACCCGGAAAGCGCCGGCAATCGGGCGGGTGGAAAAAGACCGGGCCAAGCTGCAGGCTCTTTATGATGAAGGCTTTCAGGAAGCCGCAGCCTGTCTTGACGGGATGACCGCTTTTTTGGGGATCTGAACCGGAGTTTTTGGCCCGGCGGCGCTTTTAGATCCTGCCAAGCTTCTTTTCTTTCAGCCGGGTGTGAACGTATTCGCGGAAAAGCGTATAGATCACGGAGGTCAGCGGAATAAAGACCAGCATGCCGACGATCCCCAGGAGGCTGCCGCCGATCGTTACGGCCGCCAGGACCCAGATGGAGGGCAGCCCTATGGAATTTCCCACTACATGAGGGTAGATCAGATTGCCTTCGAGCTGCTGAAGAACCAAGAACAAAATGATAAAGATCAGAGCTTTCGTGGGGCTGTCCATCAGGATCAAAAAAGCGGAGATGGCACAGCCGATAAAGGCGCCGAAGATGGGAATCAGCGCCGTAAAGGCGATCAGGACGCCTACCAGCAAGGCATAGGGCAGCCCCATCAGGCTCATGACCACAAAAAACATCGTACCAAGGATCACGGCCTCCAGACACTGGCCGGTAATGAAACTGGAAAAGGTTTTATAGCTGAGGCTGGAGACGTAAAGGATCTTTTTTACCTGAGATTCTTTTAAAAGGGCGTACAAAGCCTTTTTGACCTGGCGGCCCAGGGTCTCTTTCTGTAAGAGGATGTAGCAGGCAAAGACGAAGCCGATACCGAAATTCACCAGGGCGCTGATGATGGTTTTGGCCACGGAGAAAGTGGAGTTCAGCAGATTGCCGGCGCCGTTTTTAAAAAAGGTTATGGCCGAATCCAGCATCTTGTCCCAATCAAGTTCCAGACCCCGGATCTCCGCCGCAAGCTGTTGGTTGTTTTGAAAGAGGTTCTCCAGCCAGGCCTGGGCCGTGGGAAGAAATTTCTCGATGTTGGCGCCTAAGCCGGCAAAGCTGGCGGCCAACTCGGGCACTACCACCAACAGGACTATGGAGATAATCCCGCCCACCAGCAAAATGGAGAGGACCAGGCTGAGGGGCCTGGCCAATTTGCGGACCAGCTTGCTTTGCCGGAGCTTTTCACCGCCGAAAAGCCGCCGTTCTATGGCCTGCATGGGCAGGTTTAACACAAAAGCCAGGGCTCCGCCCAGGATAAAGGGAAACAGGATATTCAGCACAAAAAAGAGGCCGCCCAGGACCAAGCCGATATTTTGCAGGCCCAGCAGAACGAGGATCGTGAAAACGATCAGAGTCATGATTTTTTTCATGTTTTCTTTATTCAGGTCCATGGGGTCAGCTCCTTTTTTACAAATGAGGGAGATTGTGATGTAATTCGCTTTGCTCATTATATCACGAATCCTGATTTCAACGCGGCCGGCTCTTTATCTCTTACCAGGCGCGCGGCCCGCCACGGCAGGGAGATTGTGATGTAATTCGCTTCGCTCATTATATCACGAATCCTGAATTATTATGAAATCCGGATTGAAATTAACGGCTTTTGGATAATCCGGCGTCGGCGTCGCCCGCGGCCATAAGAAATGAAGTGCTTAAGTCAGAGCCGCGATAACCGCTTCCGCTTCGGCTATGGTGCAGGTATCCTCCGGGTTAAAGCTGCCGGCCGCGTCAGTTTTCATC
The DNA here is from genome assembly GCA_034927285.1 of Peptococcaceae bacterium. GTDB lineage: Bacteria > Bacillota > Peptococcia > DRI-13 > UBA5745 > JAYFQF01. The sequence goes on along the minus strand of JAYFQF010000042.1, from coordinate 34,836 downwards.
AGCCCCAGTTCCAGCACCCGGTTCACGCCGGCTTTTGCCCAGACGGAGATCCGGTCTCCATCGGCGGGAGCAAGGGCCGGCAGCGCCGGCAGCACGTAGTTCTGCACTTCCAGATACCGGGCCAGAATAGCGGCCATTTCCTGACGGGTAATCGCCCGGGCAGGGGCAAACATCCCGCCGCCGACGCCGCCTGTCAGGCCCTGGTGGGCGGCCCAGTTCAGGTAAGGATAATACCAGGCAAAATCCCAGCCGTCGATAAAGGCAGGTTCATCATCCGTCAGGGGGCTGCCGTTCAGTTCCTCCGTCAGCTGGCCCAGCATGCCGATAAATCTGCCCCGGGTCAATACGGCCTCCTTTGGCAGCCCGGGCGCCGTCAGTTGGAGGCCCTGTTTTTGGATATAACTTACGGCGGTATCCACACCGGCCAGATAATCGGCCAGGGTCAGATTGATTTCCACATCGGGCCGCAGGGATTCCACACCGTAGGGCCGGGCCGATTCAAAGTAGGAGCCCAGGTCGATAAACTTGCTGGAGAGGCTGACCCGCAGGCCGGAGTTGGGCAGAGTAAAGGAGCCGATGGCGCCGAAATGGTCTACGCTGCCGCTGGCGGGGCTGCCTGCCAGGATGCCGCCGGCTTCGGCAATCATTATCGAATTAATCGTGGCGGAAGAAAAGGTAGCCTCGTCGATCAGACAAAATAGCTTCAGTTCTTTGTGCCGATGGGTTAAAAGGGTTAAAATCGGCCGGAGGACGCCGTCGGAGCCGCCGCCATTATAGCGCAGATCCAGGATTACCTGGCGGTAATTACCCTCTGCCAAGGCTTTTTCCACCTGGGCGGCAAAGGTTTCCATAGGCAGGTCCTCCGCTTCCAGGCAAAGATTGTATTGGATATAATAAGTGGCGTTATCCAGGGGCAGGGATTTATAGTAGCAGGTTTTATCATAATCAGTAAGGGCCTTGGCTTTTCGTTCATCGGCAAGGGAGGCGATGGCCATTTCCTTCAGGGCTTGTGCCGGGACGGCGGTAAGGGTGAGCCGGCTCTCCCGGGCTTGCTCATCTTCCAGGCTCAGGGTCAAGTCTTCTCCCGTTTCCGTCAGGCCCAGCCAGGCCATGATTTCTTCCACATAAAAAACCTGCTGGAACTGGCGGCGCAGTTTAACGTCGTTGTCGGCACTGAGAAGACGGCCGTATTCCTTACGGAATTCCTCCACCGGCCGGCCGTTTACGGCGGTAACGGTTTTGCCCAGAGCGGCCGCCTGGGTTTTTTCGATATTGGAGATCACCCAATGTCCGTCAAACCAGGAAATGGCAAGGGGAAAGAAATGGAGGCTTTCCGCGGCGGCGCCGATCTGCGTGCTGGTATGGGAGTCGCCGATCAGAGCCGCCAGGCTTTGCAGTTCTAATACAAAATCGAAATCGCTGAGTTGGCCCAGTTTACCTTCGATTTCCCGGAGTTTTGCCTGGAAGGTTTCTTCCGGAGTATTGGCGAAAATATCCGGATGATATTTCTTTAAGGTGCCATAAAGAAAAGCAAGGTCTTCCCGGCGCTGCTCCAGGATTTCCTTACCGGCAGAGGCGGAGGGGGAGGCCCCTGCTGCGGCATTTTCTGCCGCCGGCGCTGCCTTTTCTGCTCCTTGCGCCGCCGGCGCTGCCTGGGTCGCTCCTTGAGCTGTCCCTTGAGCTGCCTCTGGGGCGTCGGCCCGGAGAAGGGCGGCCGAAGAAGAGGCGGTTATCAGGCAAACCAAAAAGAAAGCGATTAATTTTTCGGCGTTTTTCATTTTTTTACCTCACAATCATATTTTTCAGATGAAGCTTCGGGATTAAAATGTTATTTTAAGTTTAGCATGATTTCCAGGAGCTTTTACGAAGAATGTATAACGATTTGATTAAGAAATTAAACGTTGGATTTATAAAACCGGTGGGCAGCGGAAAGAATTAGACTGGACTGCCGACGGTAATGAAAAAAACGCCGGTCCGAGGACCGGCGCAATGATTGTAGGCGGGCGGCAATTCATGGTAAAATAAAAAAGGGTTGCCGCTTGGCGGCCGGTTCACTTCCCAAAAGGGAGGTGATGCCTGTGGTGAGTTGGACAGAGCTCTTTGCTTTTCTGACTTTAGCCATGGTATTTGCCACTTATTTAAGAAAGTTTAAATAAACGGCAAAACCGCCGTCGCCGGCGGTTTTCCGTTTGAACGTTTTCGGAACCTGCCGCTCTGGCACAAGCGGCAACCCCTTTTTGTAATTCTATGTTATCACACTTTATTTTATACATCAAGGTCCGATTTAACCGTGTGTGATTTTATCCGTCAAATTTTGCCGGCGGGATTTTAATCTGTTTTTAATCCGGACTAAATTGTACTTTAAATTTCCTTTGGTATTCTTGAATCAACCCAAAGGAAAGGAGAAAGAAAAATGAACATTAGTTTCGAACAGGTTGAAGCCTTGAGAGAACACGCCAAAGTAGGCTATGGTGACGCCAAGGCCGCTTTGGAAGCCACCGGCGGCGATATGCTGGAAGCGATCATTTTACTGGAAAAGGAAGGAAAAGTGACTCCGCCTCAGGGCGGCACTTATGTGACCGGCGGCGGCCAGGTCCGGGAGAAAAACGAGGCCGCGGCCAATGCCGCCCGTCAGGCTGCCAAAGGGGGCCAGAGCGGCCAGGCCCAGGAAATTTATCTGGAAAGCGATAAAAATGATAAGGACAGCTCTTTTGGCCGGCAGATGAAAAGCCTCTTTGATTCCTTTTGCCGCCTGGTCCATAAGGGCAACGTCAATAATTTCGAAATTTATCGCTACGGCAAAAAGACGATAAGCCTGCCCATCAACGTTTTGATCCTGGCGTTGCTGTTTTGCTTTTGGATTACGCTGCCGCTGTTGGTAGTCGGCTTATTCTTTAATTTCCGTTATCGTTTTTATGGCCCGGATATCGGCAAGGATACGCTGAATAAGTTTATGGACCAGGCGTCCCAGACAGCCAAGGACATCAAACAGGCTGTCCGGGAGGACGAGAACGCCGGCAAAGGGGATAACCAGGGCAATCGCGGATAAACCGGCGGCGGCCCGGCAAAAGCCGCGAAAAAGGAAGGACGTAAACCCATGACCGAAAGAATCCTCCTGATCGAGGATGAAGAGAAAATGGCCAGGATGGTTGAACTGGAGCTGGTCCATGAAGGCTACGAAGTGGAAAAGGCCTTTGACGGCATCAGCGGCCTGGCGGCGGCGGAGGCCGGCGGCCATGATGTCATTTTGCTGGATATCATGCTGCCCGGCCTCTCCGGGATGGAGGTGCTGCGCCGTTTCCGGAAACACTTTGACGTGCCGGTGATCCTGCTTACGGCCAGGGACGCGGTAATGGATAAGGTATCCGGCCTGGACAGCGGTGCCGACGATTATATCACCAAGCCTTTTGCCATTGAGGAACTGCTGGCCCGGATCCGGGCCAGCCTGCGAAAAAAGGCGGCGGCGGATTCGGCTAAAGCGGCGGCGCTGGCGGCGGCAAATACCGCCAGGGACAGCTTGGGGGGTCAGGAGGAAAGCCGTCAGGCGGAGCGGGTTTTGACCGCCGGACCGGTAGTGCTGGATCCTGTGCGCCATGAAGTAAAAGTGAATGACCAGCCGGTGGAACTGACCTTCCGGGAGTTTGAGCTTTTGCGCTATCTGCTGGAAAACAAAGGCCTGGCCCTCAGCAGGGATGTGCTTTTGGAGCGGGTATGGGGCTACGATTACGCGGGAAACACAAATGTGGTGGACGTTTATATCCGGTTTTTACGGGGCAAGATCGACGATCAATACGGCGTCAAGCTGATCCATACCCTGCGGGGGGTAGGCTATCAGATCAAGGACGGTTAGCGTGATGAAATTCGGCGGGCCCAGGGATTGAAGGACCCGGGAAAATCCAAGAGAAACCGTCCTGAAAAGGAATCATCTATGTCAAAACCTAAATCCAGCGCTTCGCTGGCTTTTCGCTTAAACGCCCAGCTTTTTTTCCGCCAGCTGATCACATTTATTCTGCTGGATCTATTGTTGTGCGCGTTATTTTTATCCGCAGGCCTTTACCTGACGGATAACCGCTGCCTGGAACTGGCGGCGTCGATAAAAAAGGATCCGGCAGCTGCCGCCAGCCTGCCCGCCGCCGGCGGTTATCAGGCCGGTTATCAGGCCCCGCTGCCTCAGGGGCAGCCGCTTTTTCCGGCCCTGGACAGGGTTTGGGCGCTTTGGTCGGCAGATCCGTCGGCCAGGCGTTATATCCGCTTTGATGAGGCTGCCCCCGGCATCGCCCAGCGGTTAGGGACGGTGGAGTATATCCTGGCGGTGGGCCCGGTTTCCGGTACGGCCGGCGATACCGCCGGTTTAACGGAAAATCCGGCTGCCGGCCAGGCCGGGACGGAAAGCGAAGGCGGACTTGCCGGGGCAGGCCGGGCTGGGACGGAAAAAGGCTACCTGGTGATTACCGCGGCCCGGGGCCGGGAACTGTCCCTTTTCTGGTCCTGCCTGACGGCGGTTCTCCTCTGGCAGGGGCTGTCCTTGTTTTTCTTTTTGCTGAGAAACATCCGGTATGTCTCTTCCACCTTGCGCCCGCTGCGGGAACTGACGGCCACCACTCAGGCGCTGTCGGCCGGCGGCAAGCTTTCCCCCGCGGCACTGAAAAACATCACCGGCGCTCTGGATTCGATTACGGCCAGCCATCTGGACGCGCGAATTCCGCTGAACCGGGTCAGCAATGAGCTGAAGCCTCTGGCGGAAGCCATCAATGAAATGCTGGCGCGCATCGACGAGGCCTATCGTTCCCAGATGCGGTTTGTGTCCGACGCTTCCCATGAGCTGAGGACGCCCATCGCGGTGATCCAGGGCTACGCCAATCTGCTGACCCGCTGGGGCACAGAAGATCCCGAAACCCTGCAGGAGTCCATCCAGGCCATCAAAGGCGAGGCCGATTCCATGAAAGAGATGGTGGAGCAGCTTCTGTTTTTAGCCCGGGGTGACAACGACTCCATGCATTTGGTCTGGGAGAGGCTGGACCTGGCGGAAATCGGGGAGGAAGTTCTTCGGGAGATCCGCATGATCGACTCCAGACACCAATTCGTATCCGGGATTAATGCTCCGGCCCTGATTGAGGGAGACGCCGGCCTGATGAAACAGCTGATGCGGATTTTGGTGGACAACAGCATTAAATATACGCCGGAGGGAGGCCGGATTTATCTGGGGATCCAGACTCTTCCGGGGATTAACGCCCCCAGGCAGGAAGCAGGAACGGAAAAAACGGGAACTCCGGGAGCCGATAAAACCGGCCTGCCGGTAAAATCCGCCGCCGCTTCGCCGGGGAAAGCGCCTTTCCGGCAAAGGCCGGCGGCAGGCGGACAGGTCCTGCTGAAGGTACAGGATGAAGGCGTGGGAATTCCGCCGGAATCCTTGCCCCATATTTTTGACCGCTTTTACCGGGCCGATGAGTCCCGGGCCAGGAATACCGGCGGCACGGGGCTGGGGCTTTCCATTGCCCAATGGATCATCGAACGGCACGGCGGTTTTGCGGAAGTCACCAGCCGCGAGGGTCTGGGCACCCGATTTATCATCCATCTGCCCGCGGAACAGCCGAAGTCCTAGGATACCAAGAAAAACCGGTTAAATCCACAGCGAAAAACAGCCCCCGTTTCCGGGACCGTTACGGTTTCCGGCGGCGGGGGCCGCGTATTTTCATGATGGCGAGGACTTTCCTTTCCTCTGTTCTTTACATATAATAAAAGCATGATTGCATCCTGATCATAAAAGCATGATCAGATCCTGAGGAAAGGAAAGTTCGCATCATTCGGTCTTTGCAAAGAAAGAAGGGTCAAAAAGGCCATGAAATTAAACCAAATCCCGGAGCGGAGTTACGCTGAGCCGTCGGCGGCCTTACCGAAGTCCCGGGCAAAACAGGAGCCCCTTATTGCTTTAATTGCGCGGTTGGATAAGCAAGAGGGGAAGGCGGCGTACAGATGAATTTGCCAATCGCGGTTATTGCGGATGACGTGGAGTTGAATCGCGCGATATTAAATGAAGTCCTGCGTAAGGAATATCTGGTTTTGGAAGCGGCCGACGGGCGGGAAACGCTGAAAATAGTGGAAAAATACCGGGAACGGGTGGCAATTCTGCTTTTGGATATCGTTATGCCGGTGCTGGACGGCTTTCAGGTGCTGGAAGCCATAAACCGGCTGGACTTAGAGGACAGGATACCGGTGATCATGATATCGGCGGAAAATACGGAGGATTTGATCCTGCGCTGCTATGAGCTGGGGGCAGCGGATTTCATCAGCCGGCCCTTCAGCCCCAATATCGTTTTGCGGCGGGTGAATAACATTGTCGAGCTTTACCGGCACAAAGGCCGGATAGAAAAGCTGGCGGCTTCCCAGAACAGGAAACTGCGGCAGATGAATGATTTCATGGTAAACACCCTGAGCAATATAGTCGAATTCCGAAGCGGTGAATCCAGCATGCATGTCCGGCGTATCCGTTATATAACGGAGCAGCTCTTGAAGGCTCTTTCTTTCCGTTATAAGGAATATGGCCTGACTGCCGCCGGGATCGAGGAGATTTCCACCGCGGCGGCTCTGCATGATATCGGAAAGATCGCGGTGCCGGAGCAGATCCTGAATAAACCCGGTCCTTTGACGCCGGAGGAATTTGCCATTGTTAAGACCCATCCGCTGAAAGGGGCCCAGCTCCTGGAAAACATCCACCGTCATCAGGACTGGACTTACTACCGTTACTGTTACGATATTTGCCGTTATCACCATGAGCGCTGGGATGGCGGCGGTTATCCCGACGGGCTGAAGGGAAATGAAATTCCGCTGAGTGCTCAGGTGGTTTCTCTGGCGGACGTATACGACGCCCTGACCAGCCGCCGGGTTTATAAGCCGGCTTTCAGTCACCAAAAGGCAATCGCCATGATCAGAAACGGCGATTGCGGCGCCTTTAATCCCCGGCTCCTGGAATGCCTGATGGAGATCGAAAAAGATCTGGCGCAAAGCGTTAAGACGCTGAACGGGGAACGGCCGGAGTTTTTGGAGGGCGGGCCCCCGGATCCCCCCGCCGGTGAAGAACAAAAGGATATTTCCAGCCGTACCCTGGCCCTGTTGGAGCAGGAACGCATTAAATATCAGGCCCTGGCTTCTCTATCCGACGAGGTTTTATTCGATTACGATTACGCCAGCGATACCTTGAGCTTTTCCGAGAAATACGGCGCGGTTTTTCATGGCGACCTGATTGTCCGCAACGCCCGGAGCAAGGTAAAAAGCCTGGAAATTTTCGGCCGGAACGGCGATGAGGTCCTGTTGGGACTGAATAAATCTTTGTCGCCCAAAAATCCTGTGCATAGGACGCGGCTTCAGATCGAGACGATCCAAAAGGAATTGCGCTGGTTTGAGGTCACCGTCAAATCCCTCTGGTCCGCCGACCCGATTCCCCGGTATTTGGGCTGCCTGGGTAAGCTTGCCGATGTAAATAAGGAGATGCATGAAAAGCATCTATTGAAAGAAAAAGCGGATAAAGATTTTTTGACCGGGCTATATAACCGGAATGCTTTTCAGCGTCTGGTAACGGAGCGGCTGCGGGAAGAAAGGAAGGGCATAGGGGCGCTTTTCTTCGCCGACCTGGATGACTTCAAACAGATCAACGATAGCAGGGGCCATATATTCGGCGATGAGGTGCTGAAATATACGGCGGTTAAAATGAAGGGACTTTTCCGGTCCACGGACATTGTGGGAAGAATCGGCGGAGATGAGTTCGTCGTTTTCCTCAATAATCTTCAATCTGAGGAAGACGGCGCCGGAAAAGCCCGGAAGCTTTGCCGCCTTTTAGGCCGGGGATATCCTTTGAATAAAACGATTGTGCCGCTGTCCGTCAGCGTCGGAATAGCCTTTTGTCCCAAGGACGGCGATGACTGCGAGGCACTGCTTCTTAAAGCGGATCGGGCTCTTTATCAGGCCAAGGCGGACGGCAAAGGGAGATGTATCGTCTACCGGGGCTGAAAAAGACGCGCTGAAAAACCAACGCCGGAAAAGCTGCCGTTGAAAAAGCCGGCTCTTGAAAGCCGGCGCTGATTAAGGCATAAAAATAAACCGGAATCCTGATCCGGTTCGTCGCCTGCTCTGAGTGTTCTTGTTGAAAAAAGCCGGCGGGCTGCCCCGAAACGCGAAAAGTTCAGAGCTTACGGCAGGGCGCAAAAAATTACTTCATAAGCCTCGGCGGCAGCCGCGGGGACGCAAAGGCAGAGCCGGTAGTCCTGGCGGAAAGGGATATGGATACAGCGGGCTGCCGGAAGGAACGGCGATTTTCCCTTCCCGGTCCCGGCAGCTGCCGGGGGATCCACCACTCCGGCAAGACGGCCTTCTTTGATTACGCTGAAATGACTGAAGCTCTCGTCTATGCCGCAGCCCCAGTATTTTACACAGCTTTCTTTGGCGGTCCATACGGAAAAAAATTCTTCGGCCGGCCAGGCGTCCAGCCAGGCCGCCTCTTCGGGATGGAAGAAGCGCCGGGCGATGCCGGGGCGGCATGGGCGGAGACGTTCTAAATCAAGGCCCACCGGGGTCCGGGAGAAAGCGCAGGCCCAATAATCGCCGGCATGGCTGACGGAAAAGTGAATATCCGCAGCTTCAGGAAAAAAAGGCTTTTGCCGGGGCGGCCGCTCCACCCGGAAAAAGTCCGCGGCCAACGGAGCGAGGGCTTCGGCGGACCGGCGGCGCAAAAAAGCCTCGCCGCAGCTTGCCAGAAGAGCATCGGGCTCCTTTGCGGCGTTTTTGGGATAAATATAGATCAGATGTTTTTCTCCGGACAACTTATCGGTCATGACTCATCCCTCATCCTGCCGCCCTCAGACGTCCTGTTCCGTTAATCCCCTGGCCCGCATATAGTCCAGCACATCCTTGACCTGATGCATATTCCAGACGTCCCGGGTGGGAATGGTGGTATCAAAGTGTTCTTCAAACATACAGACGATGTTCATGATATCAAAGGAGGTCAGTTCCAGATCTTTGATAAAGTCTGTGTCGTAGGTGATATTCTTTTTCCCGGTTACTTCATAAATAATTCTTTGGATCAGCTCCAGCACGGTGAATCCTCCTAACGCTTGATTTTTTTTGCCGCTGTTTTTTCAAATTCTTCGTTGCGCAGGTTCACCATCTGAATCTGCTTGTAGCTGGGCAGCTTCTGGTTGATTTTATTGATTTCCTGTTGCAGCTGTTCTAAAACCTCGTAAGGCGCCAGTCCTTCCGCCGCCTTCTCATCGGGGTAGATGATTACCGCCAGCCGCACGTCGTCGGTGGAGTCGCCGCTGATGGCTCCGTAAGCTACCACTTCTTTAATTAAAGGAATATCCTTCAGATAGCTCTCGATTTCCTCGGGAGCGATTTTTTTGCCGTTTTTCAGCACGATCAGGTTTTTCTTCCGGCCGGTGATATGCAGAAAGCCCTCTTTGTCCAGACAGCCGATATCGCCGGTATTGAACCAGCCGTCTTTCATGACCTGGCGGGTGGACTCCGGATCTTTATAGTAACCCAGCATAACGGAAGGGCCCTTTATCCAGATTTCCTCATCACGGATCTGGACCCGGACGCCGGGCAGCAACAGCCCTGCGGTGGAGAACCGGTAAGAAGCCTTCCGGTTTACGGAAATCAGCGGCGAACATTCCGTAATACCGTAGCCTTCCAGGACGTGGATGCCGAAAGCCAGCAAATTCTGCGAGATGGTTTTTGACAGATGGGCGCCGCCGCAGATGATCTCGCTTAAGTGCCCCAGGCCCGCTTCCTTGGCTTTTTTCAGCGGCGGCATAGGCCGGCGGATACCCAGCTTGTGAAGCCAGGTGTTTAATTTCAACAGGCGGTTTACCAGCTCTTTTTTTCCGGCCTTTTCCGCCTCGGCCAGCAGCTTTTGGTGGATGGTTTCCACCATCAAAGGCACGGCCATGGTCATTCCCGGATCGAATTTCACCAGATCCCGGGCCATCCGCTTTAAGTCCCCGTTGATGCAAAGATGCATGCCTTTGATAAAAATATTGTTTACGCTGCAGGTCAGGGCATAGGTATGGTAAAAAGGCAAAGCGGTAAAGATCTTTTCCGGAATGGTGACCATGGAGATAGAATCGCTGGCGTTGGTGATCAGGCCGTAATGACTCAGCATCACCGGCTTGGCCATGCTGGTGGTGCCGGAGGTGTAAAAAATAGCCGCCGGCTGATTTTTTTCGATGGGAGTATCAAACATTGCCGCCCGGCCCTGGGCCAGCCTCTGCCGTCCTGTTTCGCTGAATTCCCTGATGCTCATGAAAAGACCGTCTTCTTCGCCGGAGGAGAGGACCAGCATCTGTTCCAGAGGCGATTCCGGTTCATCCAGTAAAGGAGCCAGAAGCGTGGCTATGGTGGGTGAGGCTAAAAGGATACGGCTGTCCGCCAAAAAGATCATCCGGCGGATAACTTCCAGAGATTGTTCCACATCAATACAGACAGCCACTGAGCCGCTGGCCGTAACGCCGTAAAAGGCGGTCAGCCATTCATAGCTGTTTTCGCCGGCGATGGCCACATGGCTGCCCTGAAGGCCGGCGGCGCAGAGAGATTCGCCAAAAGCCAGAGAATCGCCGCAAAGCTCTTCGTATCTGCGGTTGCACTCTTCTCCTTTGCGCTCATACCAGGTAACGGCCGGCCGGGAGGAGAATTTTTCCCGGATACCTAAAAGGAATTGCCGGAAATCATTGTAGTAATCTACCGGGTAAAGTGGATGCTTTAATGTACTCATCAATAACCTCATTTGTTAAAAAATAGCGGCGAAAGAAATTATTCGTCTTTATGGAAAGTCCAGTCCAGCTCCCGGCGCATATCGTCGTAGCCGGTTTCCAGGATCTTCAGGAAAATATCGACGGCGGCGGCGTCAAACTGGCTGCCTTTGCCTTTTTGCAGCTGATCTACCGCCTGCTCCAGGGTCATGTTGCTGCGGTAGCGGCGGTGGGAGGTCATGGCGTCAAAAGCGTCGGCAATGCTGATGAGCCTGGCCTCTTCCAGGATCTCCGGACCTTTCAGCCCCCGGGGATAGCCCCGGCCGTCGAAGCGTTCGTGATGCTGCTCCACAATAGGGGCAATTTCACTGAACATAGTGATGGCTGCCAGAATTTCCTTGCCTTTGACCGGATGCTTTTTTACTTCATTGAATTCTTCCGCAGTCAGCTCCGTAGATTTAAGCAGGATATAGTCGGGGATGTTGATTTTGCCCACGTCATGGAAAAGGCCCGCCACCCGGACCCGCTCCAGAAAGGCCGCGTCCTTGCCCATGGCTTCCGCCAGCTTAAGCGCATAGTAGGAAACCCGGTCGGAGTGTCCCCGGGTATAAATATCTTTGGTGTCCACCACCAGTCTGAGGGCGCTGATGATATCCAGATAGCTGTCCTTCAGGCTGCCGTAGGTCCGGGTCAGCTCCTGGTTTTTTTGATTCAGCAGAGTGTGCAAAAGCACATTGCTGATGGAAGCGGCAGCCTGCTTGGCGTAGATCTCAAACAGCTGGCGGATCTCCACTTCCGTGGCGGCGCTGGCTTCCATACTGATCATGCCGAAGATCTGATTATCCGCGTCCATCAGGGGCAGGGCCAGCTGGCCCCGGCATAATAGGTAATTTTGCGTATCTTCAGTACTTTCCCTCAGCCGGTCGAATAGTTCCCGGGCCTTGTCCGGCCGGGTTTTGTATTTGCCTGTGCCAAGGTAATATTCCGGCAGGCGGAAACCGGCGGCGGCACCGGCGGAAAGCCTGCTGTTCAGGCTGTTGGCGTCCAGATAAAGATAGCCGGCGTCAAGGCTCAGGACCTGGCTCATGAATTCAAGAATTTCCTCCATCAGGCTGTCCAGGGGCTGCATGCGGTAGACCTCCGGCAGCTTTTCCACCATCCGCTTCAATCGGTCGCGATATTCGTGGATGACGCGCATCTGACGGATGGATTTGACGCAGGACTCCACCAAAAGCTCCAACTGGTCAAAACGGTCGCTTTTTTCATAATAGCCCTGGATATCCAGTTCCCGGATGGTTTTGATGGGGGGCGCCAGGCTTTTATGGCCGGTCAGGAGGATGATATAGACGTCCCGGTCGAACTTACGGATCCGGGAGACTACTTCGTCGCCGCAGATGGGCGACATTAAAAAATCCAGCAGCAGGATGTCGTAACGCTGGCTGCGAACGCGTTCGATGGCAATCTCCGGATCATTTTCAATATCCACCTTGTAACCGGAGGTCTGAAAATAGGATTGCAGAGTCACCGTCATAATCGGATCGTCATCCAGAGCAAGAATCGTAAAATCTCTTTGTTGATTAACGATTTTGTTCTTTCTCATTGGTATTGCCCCCTGTCGGCTTTTGGGCTGATTGTCACATATTCCATAGGAATCCTGATACCGAATACCGCTCCGCCCTGGGGGTTGTCCTCCACCCACATGCCGCCGCCGAATTTGGCCCGCACCACAGCGTTGGAGATGTAAAGCCCAAGCCCCGTACCCAGAGCGCCTTTACTGGTGATCATCTGTTTGAATAAGCGTTCCTTAATGTCCGGCGGTACGCCGGGACCCTGGTCTTTTACCTTGATCAGCAGGAAGCCTTCGACCAGCTCCAGTGAAATCAGGATATTGCCGCCGCCTTTGCTTTTCTGGGCGTCTATGGCGTTTGTCACCAGGTTATTTACTACCTGGACCAGGTTATTAATGTCTCCGTGAATGAAGATTTCTTCGTCGGCCTGATTTTCGACGATAAGATGAGAATTGCCTCCTACCAATTCATGGCGCAGCAACAGGGAAACCCGCTTGATCAGTTCGCTCATGGTAAATACGCCGCCGTCGGAGGTGTTGGCGTTGGTGGCCTGGCCTTTTACTGCGCTGATAATGTCCGACATATAGGCGCAGGCTTCCCGGATTTTCAGGAGCCAATCCTTCATTTCTCCGTAGATTTCCCGGTAATCCTCTTCGATGACGTCGGGATCGCCTAAGCTCAGCCGGCATTCGTCGATCAGGTTATCCATGGCGGAGGTGCTGCCGGATATACTCATGATCGGGGTTTTTAAGTTATGGGCCAAGCCCCCCACCATCTGGCCCAGGGAGACCAGCCGTTCCTGCTCCATCAGCCGGGTCTGGCTGTCCTGCAGCTTCTGCATGCTTTCCTTTACCTTGGTGACGTCCTTGAAAATAGCCACATAACCTTCCGCGGTATCGTTCAGGAATAAAGGCGTGACGTCCACCATATAATAATACTTTTGCAGTTTCCCGACTTTTTCCAGGAATACCGCCTGCTCGTAGGAGATAACGGCCTTTTCCTGGCGACAGGCGGCGATGGCGGTGATCAGATTGTAAATACCGGTCTTGTTTTCGACATCTTCTTTTTTTATGTATTTTGCCAGATAAGTGTTTTCCTCTATGTTATACTGGCGGCCGAATACATCGTAAAAGGATTTATTGAAGTCTACCACCAGGCCTGAGCCGTTGGTCACCAGATAACAGTCGGTGATCCAGTCCAGTACCCGCTGCATGGCGATGGGCCGGATATCCAGCATGTGAAAATAATAGATAGCCAGGCCGTCAAACAGCACGATCATAATAGAGGCCAGGGGCGTGGCCGCCACCGAAAGGTTTGCCACCCGCAAAGTGGCCAGGAGATTTACCAGGCCGGGGATCAGGCTGCCGGTGGAAAACAGGATGGCTTGTTTGACAAAGAGCTTGTTTTTGGAATGCAGGGCAAAGTTTATCATGATAATGATGGACAAGGTGGCGCAGATAAAGCTGTTGGCCAGGGAAACGTACATGTAAGGCCCGAAGACCACTTCGGCGCTGTAGATGGAAAAATGCCTGTACAGCAGATGATGATAGGGATTGGTCCAGGCCAGCACTTCGGTCAGAACCGGGATGATCAATAAGGCGTAATAGCTTTTGGGCAGCTTTTGCAGGCCCCGGGTGAAGGTCAGGGCGATCAGCAGGGAAAATACCGGCAGAAAACCGCCGCCCAGGTACATGACGCAGTCCCAGTAAAAGGCGTACTTCAGGTTTTGGGCGCCGGTAATGTGCAGCCCCAGCACACAGACCAGCCAGATGGTCAGGGAGCCGGATACGCAGAAGAAAAGCTTATGGATCAGCTGCAGGTTTTTCTGGCGCACGCTTCCGATCAGAAAGCCCAGGATTACGATTACGGTGATGACGATGATGATTACTTGGGCCTCCGAGAGCATCGCGTCACTTCCTTTCCGGATACTCGCCGGTCTTTCTCAACGGGCAAGAAAAGCGGAGAGCAGGATTTCAATCTGAGGCCGGGGCCAGAAGAAGCCTTTTTCCTCCAATTCCAGCCGCGTCTTTTCGGCGCTGGGGAAGATATTGAAGGGCTGCTGTTTGATCCGGTTCCAGACGTCCAGAAGCATAGCCATCTGTTCCATGGGTACGGTGATCAGCTTCTGGCCCAGCCGGCTTTCAAAATGATCGCGGTCCGCCAGCGGCAAGGGCCCTTTGACGGCAGTCATTAATTCCTGGAAGGTGGGGGCCAGAGGATTCAGCGCGTGGTATACCCGCCCGCGGCCTTCTAAAAGCGTTACGATGGCGGCGGCGCAAAGGTCCACGGCAGTCAGTTCCACCGGAAAATCCGCCAGATCCGCCGGCAGGACGTCTAAATGCCGGGCACCCTGGAGAAAGGCGAAAAAGGAGTTCCGCTCCGGGGATTTCTGGAAGACCCCGTCGCTTTGGCGGCCTACCAGGCGCCCCACCCGGAAGATCCGGGCGTCCAGCCCCCGGTCCATGGCCTGAAAAACCTGAGCCTCGCCAAGGAATTTCCCTTTCACGTAGATGTTGTCCTGCCAGTTCTGGCCGATATCCCGGTCTTCCTCGGTAAAAACGGCCTTGCTTTGGGGAGCATCCCGCAAAAACTCGCCGGCTACGCTGATGGTGGAAATATGGGCCAGGCCGGCGCCGATCTTTTCCGCGAAGGCAATGACCGAGGCTGTGCCTCGGCTGTTAACGGCCAGGGATTCCGCCTCGGCCGCATAATGGCGGACATCGGCGGCGGCATGGATAACCGTACCGATCCGGTGCGCCGCCATATCTGCGGTGGCGGCGTCAAAGCCCAGGTCATCTTTGCCGATGTCTCCCGCCCAGACCTGGATCGCCGGCAGATGGGAGGCGGTCCAGCCGTGGCCGAAAAACCAGTTCAGGTTTTCCGCCAGCCTGGCCTTGTCGCCGCCCCGGACCAGGCAGTAAAGCTCATGGCGCCCGTCGTTCAGCAGGGCCTTGATCAGGTGAACGCCCAGGAAGCCGGTGGCTCCGGTCAGCAGGACCCCTTCCCGGCGGGAAGTCCCGGCCGGGGCGCGATCATTGGCGAAGGAAACCGGAGTGGTATGCCGGGTTTCTTCGCTGCTCTCCGGCGCCGCCTCCCCAGGGCGGATGGTGATTTCGCTGATCCGCGGCTGGGGAGGGGCCAAGCTCCCCTGAAGGGAAAGGCCGGCCAGCAGGGCCGCTTGTTCATCAATGGTGGGCTTGGCATAAAAATCCGCCAGGGTCATGGTCCAGCAGCGGTTGAAATATTGGCTTAAAGCGTTGAGGGCGGTCATGGAGCTGCCGCCCTGCTCAAAGAAGGAAACCTGAGGCAGCAGGTTTTTCCGTTCCAAAACCAGCTCCCATACTTCCGTAAGCTGCCGGCGCAATTCCTCGACGGTAAGGGGTCGCTCCTGTCCGCAGGCAGCCTGAGCAGGGAAGCCGGTTGAAGCTGCCCTGGCCGGCGCGGCCTGGATTGATTCGGCCTGGATTGATTCGGTCTGGATTGGGGCGGCCTGCATTGGGGCTGCCTGAGCCGATATGGCCTGCGTCGGTTCGGTCTGGATTGAGGAGCCTTGGGCCGGCGTGGCCTGGACCGGCGCAGCCTGCATTGGGAAGTCCTGGGTTGGAGCGCTTTGCATCAAGGCCGGCTCCGGTATGGGCTGAGGTGAAGGGGCGCCGGCGGCGATGGCATTGACCAAGGCTTCGGCGGCCTTGGCGGCGGCAGCCCTGGCAGTGGCAGCCCTGGCCAGAATCCCAGCGGCATTGCCGGCATTAGTGGTATTGGCAGTATTGACAGTATTAGCGGCATCGTTTGCATTAGTGGTATTGACAGTATTAGCGGCATCGTTTGCATTGGCGGTATTGACAGTATTAGCGGCATCGCTTGCATTAGCGGTATCGCCGGTATCAGCGGCGGCGGCATCGCTTGCCTCAGCGCTGAGGCAAGCGGCTGCGGCGGTGACGGCCTTGGCCGTCCCGCCGGCAGGGGCGTCACCGCCAGGAGATGCAGCGATGCTTTCCCCCAACGGCAGGTCCGCCAGGCGGCGGCGGTCCGTTTTTCCCGTGGCCGTCTTAGGCAGCTGATCCAGGAAAACAAGAGCGGAAGGAACCATATAGGGCGGCAGGTTAGCCTGCAGATGTTTTTTCAGGACGGACTGATCCGGTCTGTGTCCTGCTTTGGCGACCAAAAAGCCCCGCAGTTCCATGACGCCGTCCTGCTTTTTTACCGCGATGGCCGCGGCTTCCTCCACCCAGGGCAGGGCCAGCATCTGGCCGGTGATCTCATCCAGCTCCACCCGCTGGCCGTTCAGCTTGATCTGAGCGTCCCGGCGTCCCAGGTGGTCGAAGCTGCCGTTGGGCAGGATGCGCACCATATCGCCGGTACGGTACATTTTTTTACCGGGATGGAAGGGGTCGTCCAAAAAAGCTTTTTCCGTCAGGTCAGGGCGGTTCAGGTAGCCGGCGCCCAGGCAATGGCCGCCCAGATACAGCTCGCCTTTTGCCGTGGGCATGACCGGCCGCAGATCGTCGTCCAGCACATAAAAGCGGCAGTTGCTGAAAGGCTTGCCGATAGGCAGGCGGCCTTTGACGTCGGTGATATCCTCCATCGTAACGTATACCGCGCACTCCGTAGGGCCGCAGGCGTTCAGGATTCTGG
The DNA here is from genome assembly GCA_034927285.1 of Peptococcaceae bacterium. Lineage (GTDB taxonomy): Bacteria > Bacillota > Peptococcia > DRI-13 > UBA5745 > JAYFQF01. Next base: position 17,894 of record JAYFQF010000042.1, on the reverse strand, counting down.
CTCCGGTTAGCTTTTTTACCTTTTCCAGAAGCTGAGGCGGGAAAGTTTCACCGCAGATCAGCATGACCTTGATCCCCTCCAGGCTGTCGGCAAAGGCATGGTTTCCCAGGCTCAGCTGCAGCCGGGAGGGCGTCAGCTGCAGAAAGCCCACCTGACGCTCCCGGATCAGCCGGCCCATCTTCCAGGGCAGGAGCATTTCCTCCTCGTCGGCCATGATCACGGTTTTTCCCAGAGCCAGGCTCAGGAGGGTTTCCGTAATGAAGGTATCGAAAATCACATTGGAGCAGCACAGGACGTTGGGGCCCGCCGGCTCCAGATATTGCACCATGCAGTACAGCAGGTTGGTCAGGGGGCGGTGGCAGAGGACGGCGCCCTTGGGCTGGCCGGTAGTGCCGGAAGTGTATAATACGTGCATCTTGTCATCCAGGCTGCGGCCTGCCGGCGGCTGAAAAGAAAGGGCCAGTGTTTCCAGAGCGGCGGTATCGTTATAATCGGGATCCGCGACTAACCGGCAAGGCAGGCCTGCCGGCAGCTCCTGCCGGGAGGCCTCGTCGCAAAGCAGCAGCCTTACGCCGCCATGCTCCAGCATGTAAGAAAGCCTTTTTTCCGGGAAAGAGGTCAGCACCGGCAGGTAAGCGCAGCCGGCCTTCAGAATGCCCAAAAGGGCGGTAATGATGTCCGGCGTCCTTTGGTGAGCCAAAGCCACGATGTCCCCCGGCCGGGCGCCGGCGGCACTCAGATGGGCCGCCAGGGCGTCGGAACGTCGCTGCAGCTCCCGGTAGCTTATGCTTTGATCATGCCAGTATACCGCCGTCTGCCGGGGCAGGATTTCCGCCATATCGTCGAAAAGCTGATCCAGACAGCGGTCTTCATAGGGCAGGCGGCAGCGGTTGGGCTTTTCGAGAAGGCGCAGCCGGTCTTCCGGCGAAACGGCGGAAATCTGACCGATCTTTTGCTGATCATCCCGCAGAATATCCGCCGCGATGGCGGCAAAGCTGCGGCTGTATAAGGCAATGGTGGTCTCGTCGAAAAGGGAGCTGGCGTATTCCAGCCAAAAGCGGAAGCAGCCGTTTTCCCTGGCTCCTTCCAGGTTTAGATCCAGCTTTGCCCGGCTGGTCTCCAAAGGCAGGAATTCCAGGGGCTGCCCGTCCAGCTTGAAGGAGGAGGGGCTCAAAGGCCGGTAGTGGAACATGGTCCGGTAAAGAGGCTGGTTGGGGGCTTCGCCGCCGGAAGCTTCCGCGGCCATGGCGGTCAGCTCCGCCAGGGGGCAGCCCTGATAGGTAATCATATCCAGGACATCGGCTTTGACCTGCTCCAGCCACCGGGCCAGGGTTAAGTCCTTCCGGGGGGTCAGGCGCAAAGGCAGAGGATGCATAAAAGCCCCGGGCATCTCCATCAGCTCCCGGCGGGTACGGCCGGAAACCGGGGTGCCCACGATAAAGTCCGTATTGCCGGAAGCTTTGGACAAGAGAAGACCGAACACAGCCGCAAAAAACATATAAGGGGTCAGCTGCCGTTTATCGCAGTATTCCTGGCAGGCCCGGCTTTCGGCTTCATCCAGGCCAAAGGCATATTTTGCCCCTTGAAAATCAAAAGCTTTGGGGCGGCCTTCCGGAGGCAGCTCCAGCTGCTGGGCGGGAAGAGCCAGGCGGCGGCGCCAATAGGCCAGGGCTTCCTCCTTTTCCTGCCGGCGGTCCAGCCAATAGGCATAGTCCTTATATTGGAGACCCTCAGGCAGGATGCTTTCTTCCCGGTAGAGGCGGTCCAGGCGATTCAGGTAAACCGAGGTAGAAATTCCGTCGCTGATGATGTGATGCATGTCCATAAACAGCACCAGGCGGCCGCTTTGCTCCCGCCAGAGGGCCGCCCGTAAAAGGGGCGGGGAAGAAAGCTCAAAGGGTTTGACAAAAGCCTTCTGAGCTTCGTTAAAATCAGCGGCTTCCAGATAGGTCAGGGAAAATTCCGCCTGATCGTATATTTTTTGGCGCAGCCCCTGGGGAGTAAAAATAATAGCGGTCCTGAAAAGAGGCTCGGCGGCGATCAATCGGCGGAAAGCGTTCTCCAGCCGCAGAGGGTCGGCGCCTTCCGGCAGCCGGAAAGCGCCGGGGATATTGTAGGCCAGCCCCGCCGGATCCAGCTGGGACTCGAAATAAAGACTCAGTTGGGTGGGGGTAAGGGGATAGTCGTCCAAAATAGGAGCCGGGGAGACAGCGGCTTCGGCCGGCTGCCTGTCCGGGTCATCTGCCCCGCCCGCCGGGCCGTTATTCAGATCCGGAGCGGAAAGCTTTTCCGCCAGAAGGCGGACCGTCCGGCAGGCGTAAAGATCGGCTACTCTTAATGCCACGCCGAATACGGCTTCCACTTCCACCAAAACCTCCATGGCGTTTAAGGAATCGCCGCCAAAACGGAAGTAGTCGCTGTCGGCGTCCAGGTCGTCCCGCTTCAGCACCCGGCTGAAGATGGCCAAAAGCCGGGTCTGGCAATCATCAGCCGGCCCCTGGCCCCGGAGAGCGGGGCGGGGTTCCGGCAAACGGGCGTAGTCCACTTTGCCGTTTGTGGTTAGAGGGATTTCCTCAATGCGCTGAAGGTATCCCGGCAGCATATAGTTTGGCAGATAGGAAAGGGCGAACTGGTAAAGCTCCGCCTGGGGGATATCCCGCCCGGCGGTGTAGTAAGCCGCTAAAAAGGGTTTTCCTTCCTGAACGCAAACTTTAACGGCAGCCTGGCGGATATCCGGATGCAGGGCCAGGCGCATTGCGATTTCCTGAGGCTCCACCCGCAGGCCCCGCAGCTTGATCTGCTGATCCTTGCGGCCGCCCAGAAGTATTTCGCCGTCTTCCGTCCAGCAGCCCACGTCTCCGGTGCGGTAAATCCGTTCTCCGGACTCAAAGGGGCTGGTCAAAAAGCACTCCTGCGTTAAAGCGGGCTTGCCCCGGTAGCCTTTGCCTACACAAAGACCGCCGATGTACAGATCTCCGTAGACCCCTACGGGGAGCGGGTTCAGATGCTTATCCAAAATATAGATCCGGCAGTTGGGCATCGGCCGGCCGATGGTGATGAGTTCGGCGTTATTTAAAAGCTGCCAGCTGACTCCGATGGTAGTTTCCGTAGGACCGTACTGGTTGTAGATCCGGGCTTTTGTCTGCTGTTTTAAATCTTTCAGCAGCTGGCCGGGGCAATGCTCGCCGCCCAGCACCAGACTCTCCAGGTTCTGCAAGGCGCTGAGAAAGGCGGGGTTTTTCATGAAAGCTTCCAGACGGGAAGGGGTAAGGGCCATAAAGCCCACGGCATAGTTTCGGATCAAAGCCGCCAGCCGGGCGGGATCTTCCTGCTCCCCTTCTTCCGGCAGCACGATGGTCTGGCCGGTCAGCAGCGCCGCCATGCTTTCCATGACGAAAACGTCAAAGCCGGTGCTGCACAGGGAAAGCACCGCGCCATGACGGTGACAAAATAATGGAGCCATTCCTTTGGCAAAGTTCAGCAGGCTGATCTGGCGGATTTCCACCCCTTTAGGCTTGCCGGTGCTGCCGGAGGTATAACCCAGGTAAGCCAGGCAGCCGGCTTTGGGCAGGTAATCTTGAGAGCTTTCCCCAAAAGAGGAGGGGCTCTGCAGGAGACCGGTATCCAGCCAGGGCACGGGCTGGCAAGCCAGCTTCATGGCGGCAGCCAGTTCGGCCGTGCTGAGGATCAACCGGGCTCCCGAATCCTCCAGGATCTCCAGCAAGCGTTCCCGGGGAGTGTCCTGGGGCAGGATCACCCAGGAGTTTCCCGAGAGCATGACGGCGGTCATGGCGATGATCAGGTCGGGAGATTTCGGCAAAAACAAAGCGACCACCTGATCCGTCAGTTCAGGCCCGGCTTCGGCATTCGTCGGTTCAGGCTTCGCTTCGGCGGCGTAGCCGCCGGCGGTCTTTTGCCGGTCAACCTGGTTCTCTTCCGGTTTTTTCTTCCCGGCAGCGGCTTTGCTTAAGGACGCCTCCATCGTCTTTGCCCAGCATAAGGCCCGGCGCTTCAGCTCTCCGTAAGTCAGCCGGCGGCCGGCATGGATAACGGCGGCCCTGGCGCCGTGGTCGCCGGCCACCCGGCAAAAGGTGTCCTGGAGGGTGGCGTCGTATAAGGGGAGATCCGTCTGGTTGAAACTGAAAAGTACCTGCTCTTTTTCTGCCTGGCCCAGGATGGCAAGCTGCCAGAGGGGACGCTCCGGATGGGCTAAAGCTTCGGTAAGGATATTTACCAGATAGCCATGGAGGCGGTCGATTTCCTCTTCGGAAAAAATCTGGGTCAGGTAATCGTAGTCAACGGAATAGCCGGCCTCATCTTCCATGCTGCTTAAATGGATCAGCAGGTGCTCGCTTTGGTAGCCGCTGTAATTCCAACGGCCGGAAAAGATCAGATCCGCTTCCCGGCTCTTAAACACCTTGCTGGTCTGATAGGATAAAACCAGATGAAAAAGCCGGGAGGCCTGGGGCTGGCGTTCCCTGGCCAGCTCCAGGATCTCCGGGAAGGGCAGCTTTTGGTAACGTAAAAGCTCATACCATTGATCCGCCAGCTGCCGGTTGAATTCCTCGAAGGTCCATTCATCATCCAGGCGGCTCAAAAAAGGCAGAGTGCTGACAAACATGCCGGTGGTTTCTTTATCGGTCATATTTACCCGGTTAAAGATCGGCACGCCTACCGCCAGCCGGTCCGCCGCGCGGATACGCTGCAGATAGATAGCCAAGGCCATATAAAAAACGGCAAAAGGGGCCACCCGGTTACGGGTGCAAAAGGCATGGACGGCATGATTCAAGGTCTGGGAAAGCCGGTAGGTGCGGCGCTGCCCCACGGGGCTGACGGCGGCGCTTTTGCATTCCTTGATGGAGGAAGGTTCAAGAAAGTCGGCCATCTTTTCCGCCCAATAGGCCCGGTCCCGCTTATAGGTAGCTGAGTCCAGATAAGCCCGCTCTTTTTCCACATGCAGCTGATAGGAGGGGGCCGGCGCAAGGGAAGGCTCACGTCCGGACAAAAGCTCCAGGTAAGTTTCGGCGATCCGGTTGCAAAACAGGACCTGGGACCAGCCGTCGGAGATAATATGATGGGTTTTCACCAAAATGCCGCCTTCATTTTCCCCAAGCTTGAAGATGGCAAAGGCGTAAAGGGGAGCATCAAAAAGGGGCATCAATTCCCGGGTCACTACCGTTTCCCAATAATCGGCGCCTTTTTTATTGGTGAGAGAAAAATCGAATACGGGAAACTGCTGGGATTCTTCCTCCGCATAATACTGATAGGGGACACCTTCCACCAGCTTAAGCCGCGTCCGCAGGTTTATATCGGATGCCAGCACCAGATTGAGGCTCTTTTGCAGCAGGGCGATATCCAGAACGCCCCTGATCCGGATCGTAGCACAGATATTATTAATGGAGGTGCCTTTATAGGCCTGCTCCAAATGCCAGATATTCATCTGGCTCAAGGAAAGGGCATGCAGTGTTGGGGGATTGTAGGCTTTGGGCACAGCTTCTACCATCCTTTGCTTATTTTTGTCATATTTCCTTTCCAGGGAAAGAAAATCAGGGATTTTGCGGGAAGCAGAAATCCGGCAGGCAAAAGAGTGAAACCCTCGGGCTTTTCTGATATCAAAAAACAGTATAAAATATATCATAATTTGCCAGTAATAATAATTATAGTAAAAAATAGGGATAAATACAATAGATTAGCCTGGGGTAATTGGTGTCAAAATCAGAATTTATGCGCATTTTGAAAGAAATTGTGTAAATTTTCAACTAGAGAGGAACTATAGTTGAAATTTAGCTTGGGCTGCCCGCCCCGGCTGCCCTGGACAGGCGGGAGCAGGTCTCGTTGAAATCGGAAATTCGTGATAAAATAAGTTCAGGTTCAGGTAAGGCAGGCTGGGAATGAGCTTTGGCCGGAGTACCTGAAAAGGACCTTTTGGAAGGAGGGCAGGCCGGTGATTCTCAGCGTCAGCCGCCGTACGGATATCCCCGCTTTTTATGGCGCCTGGTTTTTAAATCGCCTGGAGGCAGGCTGGCTCCTGGTGCCCAATCCCAGAAACCCCAAACGGCTCAACCGGGTGGAACTGACGCCGGAAAATGTGGATATGATCGTGTTCCTGACGAAGAACCCCGGGCCCATGCTGGGGCTTTTAGACCGGCTGGACGCCCTGGGTTATGAGGGCAGGTATTGCTTTCAGGTGTCTCTGACCGCCTTTGAAAGCCGGGTGGAGGAAAAAGGGCTGCCGCCCAAGGCCCGGCTGGTGGAATACTTTCAGGAACTGAGCCGGCGGCTGGGGCCTGAGCGGGTGGATTGGCGTTTCGATCCGATTATGGTGAACGCAAGTTATACCGCGGCCTGGCATACGGAACGTTTTCAACTGCTGGCAAGAGCTTTGGGAGGCTATACCCGGCGCTGCATCATCAGTTTTATCGACTTTTACCGTCACTTAGGCGCCGGCTTTCCGGAAATGAGCGTGGAAGATAAAAGAGAAGCGGCCCGGGGCATAGGCGCGGTTTCCGCCGAAATCGGTCTGCCGGTATTTACCTGCGCCGAGGATATCGACTTGCAGGAATTCGGCATCCGGCCGGCCCCATGCCTGGACGCCCTCCGCTTTGGCAAAATCATCGGGGCCAGCCTGGCGGCAGGAAAAGCCAAGGGGCAGCGCCAAGGCTGCCTCTGCGCGGAAAGCGTGGATGTGGGGATATACGATACCTGTTTAAATGGGTGCAGCTACTGCTATGCCACCACCAGCCGCCGGCTTGCGGCCCTGCGGTACAAAAATCATGATCCTCAGTCGCCGCTTTTAACGGGCTGGCCTTCGGGCCAGGAGATCGTGGACTGCCGCCGCCAGGGATCCCTGAAAGAGGCGCAGCTGGACTTATTTGGCGGCGGGAGAAGGCGGGCATAACCGCCGGAAAAAGAAAGGAGAGGATAAATGTTATCCCCTTTTACAAAGCGGATATATGAATTAACCCGCCGGATCCCCGCGGGAAAGGTGGCTTCCTATGGCCAGCTGGCTTTGCTGGCCGGCCGGCCCCGGGGCAGCCGGATCGTGGGATATGCCATGCATAACGGCAAAGAGCCGGGGCTGCCCTATCACCGGGTGATATTCAAGGACGGCAGTTTGTGCGCCGGCGAGGTTTTCGGCTCCCCTCAGGTGCAGCGCCTGATGCTGGAAGAGGAAGGAGTGGGCTTTTTGCCCGACGGCCGTGTGGATATGGAGAATTATCGCTGGGAGGGTCCGGCGGAAGAAGGAAGCCAAGGATTTTTTCAGGAAAAATAAACCAAATTATGACAAGTTCATGCCAAAACCTGGGCCTTCTATTAAAATGGTGAATGATACCATTGTGATAGGAGGCTTTTTATGTCTGGAAAAACTCTCGGTTATGTGCGCGTATCCAGCAAGGACCAAAATGAAGACAGGCAGCTTTTGGCCATGCAGAGCTTTCCGGTGCCGCCGGAAAATATTTATCTCGATAAACAAAGCGGCAAGGACTTTGAGCGCCCTCAATATAAACGGCTGATGAAAAAGCTGCAGGCCGGCGACCTGCTGGTGGTAAAAAGCATCGACCGCATGGGGCGGAATTACGATGAGATCATTGACCAGTGGCGGCTTATCACCAAGGAAAAGAATGCCGACATCGTGGTGCTGGATATGCCTCTTTTGGATACCCGGACCAAGGACCGGGATCTGACCGGCATTTTTATTTCCGACCTGGTCTTGCAGATCCTTAGCTATGTGGCTCAAACGGAAAGAGAAAATATCCGGCAAAGGCAGGCGGAAGGCATCGCCGCGGCAAAGCTGAAAGGAGTGCGCTTCGGCAGAAGGCCGCTGCCGGTGCCGGCGGAATTTTATCCCTTATGCAGAAGGTGGCGGGAAAAGGAGATTTCCTCCCGGCAGGCGGCCCGTGAGTTGGGAGTGGCCCAGAATACTTTTCTGCGCTGGAGCCGGGATTTTCGGCCGGGTTTTACCGGGAAAGCCGACCGGCGGTAAAACCTAGACAATTTTGCGCAGGGAGTGTATAATGGAAAACAAATAGAAAATAAAGGATTTTTTAAAAATATTTGATGAATTTATACGAAAAGTCCTTTTTTTCACCGCCTGTATTCTCGTTTTTTCTTGCGCAAAATTGTCTGCTTTTTTGAACAAATACATTATGGAAAAGAGGGACATTTCATGAACAACAAAACGGCAAATGCAGGACTGCTGTGCAGGCTGGCCGACCAGTCCGGCTGCAGCTATCTATCCGATCTGCGGACGGAAATATACCGCGCCGAAGTGCGAAGGCAGATCCGGGATATTCCGGCAAATGAGTATCCCTTGGAGGAGTGGCGCGAAGCCGCCGCTTATTTGGTGGGCGAAAAAAATGGCTGCGGCCGTGCGGACAAGGTAAAGCAAGCTATTATTGATACGCTGTGATATCCGGCAGACGGAACGGATAAAAATGAATTTTCCTCCCCTTGGGGAGGCTTTTTTTTGCGGATTTTCCTTAAACGAAAGAGGGATTGGTTGATCGATTCAAAATCCATACAGTATCAGGCATTTTGCTCGTAGAGCAGTCCCCCAAGGGAGGGAAAAGTCTCCTGGCGGATAAGATGGTCAGCGGCACAGTGATTGCATAGTAGTCCCCCCCGGAGAGGGAAAAGCCTCCGGCGAGGAGTTGCTTATCCTGTCCATTGAAGGGCAAAAAACCGTTTTTTCTGCTTGGAGCATCCCCTGGGCGGCGCAAAAGCCGGGACTTGGGGTTACTTTTGGCCGTAAAGCAGCCCCGGAGGACCTAAGAACGGCGGCCTCCGGCGATGTTTACCGGGATTTCGTCATGTTTTTTCTGAAAATCCCGGTAAAATTTTCCGACAGTCTCCGGGAGGAGGATGCTGCTTCACTTTTTCCACCAACAAAGGAAAAAGGCTTGCCAATTTGCCTCAACACCATGGTTTGCCCTTGCCGTCAAGGCAAAATCAGCGCTTCAGGAGAAATTTACCGGGATTTGCTTTAAAAACAAAGAGATTTTCCGGTAAACAAAGGTCATCAGCCACGAGGAGCCGGGAGCGGCGATACTGATGGTGATAGCCGGGAGCGGCGATACTGATGGTGATAATGGTGAAGATACTGATTACAATAATGATGGCGATAGTGATTATGATGCTGAGTAAGCGCAGAGGGTCAGAGCGTATTCCTCCCCGGATACTTCCTCTCTGCAGGCGGGATGCCGGAAGATTCAGGACCGGATGCCGGCAGCGTTAAAATTGGGAAACCATAAAAAGGGGGCTGCCGCAAATCAAGCTTTTCTCAACCGATTTGCGACAGCCCCTGGTACGATAAAAATGCAAGGATCAACCGCTCAAAACGTTTGTTCTTTTTGAAATAAAGCACTCGATAAAATAAAGTTACTCCCGTGATTTTCGGAGTACGAAAAATCAAGATTTGTCATCCCCATAAAAGTGCTTTTTTGTTCCGATCACTTTTTGCCGAACCGGATCAGAACCTTTTGCAGTCCCTGGACCAAACCGGTTTTTTGCCGTTTCGGCTCCCGGGCGGCCTGCCGTACGGCTTCTTCCATAAAATATTCCTGGGCGCAGAAGGACTCCTGGCCTTCCGCCGGCTTTTTGCGGAGAAATCCGCCCTCGGTGGTAATGACGCTGGCCTTGACGTTATCTTTTAGGAGCGTTTCCAGCATGGAATTAATCCGTCCTTTGATCTCCCTGTCGTAGACAGGACAGGCGATTTCCACCCGGCGCTCCGTATTGCGGGTCATCAGGTCCGCGGACCCGATGAACAGGCGCTGGTTGTTGCCGCTGCCAAAGCTGTAAATCCGGGAATGCTCCAGGAAGCGTCCCACGATGCTGAAGGCGGTGACGTTTTCCGTTATCTCCGGCAGTCCTGGCAAGAGGCAGCAAATGCTGCGGACGATCAGCCGGATACGGACGCCGGCCTGGGAGGCTATGGCCAGCTTCTCCAGAATATCGTAGTCGGTAATGGCGTTTACCTTGAAGGTGATGCGGCCGTTTGATCCTTTGGCGATTTCCTCCTCGATCAAAAGCAGGAGCCGCTGTTTTAAAGCATTGGGGGAAACCAGCAGATGCTCATAATGGCCGCCCAGATTGCCGATCCCCATATTCTTAAAGAAAGTAGAGGCGTCGGCGCCGATGGATTGATCGGCGGTGATCAGCGACAGATCGGTATAGAGGGCGGCAGTCTTTTCATTATAATTTCCGGTGCCAATCTGAGTGATATACTGGACCTCGCCTTTATTCTGGACGGTGATCAGGCAGATTTTTGAGTGCACTTTGTAATCCTCGAAGCCGTAGATCACGCGGCAGCCGGCTTCCTCCAGGCGTTCCGACCAGTCGATGTTTCTCTGCTCGTCAAAACGGGCCCTCAGTTCGATCAAAACCGTGACTTCCTTGCCGTTTTCGGCGGCGGCGCAGAGATACTCTACTAAGCGTGTTTTATTGGCCAGACGGTAAATGGTGATTTTGATGGTCATTACCGCCGGGTCTGTGGAAGCCTCTTTGATCAGCTGCAAAAAAGGCTCCATGCTTTCATAAGGAAAGGAGAGGATGATGTCCTTGCGCCGGACCTGACGGATGATGCTGCCCGGTCCTACTTCCCGGGAATGCTGGGGAATGAAGGGAGGATAGAGCAGGGTTTGCCCAAGGGCGGGGGGGACCCTGTCGATGAGGCTATAGACGTGAGCCAGCTTCATCGGGGCAGTGCTCTGGAAAATCTGTTTTTCCGTAATATTGAATTTTCCGCATAGAAAGTTCCTCAGCCGGGTTTCCAAAGGCAAGGCCGTTTCCAGCCTTACCACCGCCATGCGGCGGCGCATATGCAGCAGCTTTTTCATGCGAAAGCGGAAATCCTCATTGATGTCCAGGTTTTCATCGTCAGGAGAGATGTCGGCGTTTCTGGTAACGCAGATATAATTTTTATCGGACACCAGATACTGGTCGAAGACGCTGCTCAGATATTCCATAATGATCTTTTCCGTACGGATATAACGGAAATCGCTGCCGGGCAAAAAGATGGCTTCCGGGGCAAAGGTGGGGACGGGGACGATGCCCACCATGCTCTTTTCCTTATAATGCAGGTTGGCGACGACATAGACGGCTTTGTTCTGCAGATGGGGAAAGGGATGATTTCCGTCCACGATCTGGGGCGACAGGATGGGCAGCAGCCGTTCCTTGAAATATGCCCGCAGGTATTTTTGCTCCATGGACGTCAGGTCCTCCCAGGACAGGCCCACAAAGCCGTAGGGACTCAGCTCTTTTTTCAACTCGGCGTAGATTTTATCCCGCATCTTATAAAGGGAAGGCATCAGTTCGTAAATCTTCTCCATCTGCTGGGAAGGGGTCATCCCGCTTTTATAGTCGATTTCCTTGCCGCCTAAAGCGGCCATATCATAGAGGCTGCCCACCCGGATCATAAAGAACTCGTCTAAATTGCTGGTGAAGATGGCGACGAATTTCATTCGTTCCAGTAAAGGTACGGTGGAGTCCTGGGCTTCTTCCAAAACCCGGCGGTTAAAGGAAAGCCAGGAAAGCTCCCGGTTCTGCGTGTATTCGTGAACGACTCTGTCCATGCTCATTTCTCCGTTTTGCCCAGGATCTCGGAAATCAGGTAGCCTTCCCTGACGCCGTAATCGCTGATGTGGATTTCTTTTGCGCCGAACTGGCGGCAGACACAGTCCAGGATGACCATGCCGGGGATGATGGTGTGAAGCCGCTCCGGCATGATCCGGAGCACCTGGCGCAAACTATCTTTGGAAGTGCCGTCGAAGCTCCAAAGGATCTCGTTTACCGTATCCGGCAGCAGTTTTTTGTTGGTCACCGGCAGTTTTAGCCGGTCGTTGGCCAGACGGCCTGTAGCCCGGACGGTTCCGCCCACTCCGCAGATCAAAGGGCAGAGGGTTTTGGGAACTGCTTTTTTGCGCAGTTCCTTCAGCACCGCTTTTTCCAGCGCCTTTTTTTCTTCTTCATTGGGAAAAACCCGGGTAACGAATTTATTGTACAAATTTAACGAACCGATAGGCAAAGAAAGGGCCTTTTCGATGCCGCTTTCATTGAAAAAGGTCAGTTCCGTACTGCCGCCGCCGATATCCAGTACCAGGCCCCGGTTTATGGGCACCAAATAGGTGGCGCCCACGTAGTCCAGAACCGCTTCTTCTTTGCCGGAGAGGATCTGGATGCTGCAGCCCGTCAGATCCCGGATCTTTTCCAGGGCTTCCTGGGTGTTGACGATATTGCGCAGGGAAGCGGTGGCAAAAGCGTGGATGTGATTCAGCTTAAGCCGCCGCAGGATTTCCTTGAAGCTGTTCAGGACCTCCGCGGCCTTTTCAATCCCCTCCTGAGACATGCGGCCGTCCTTGGTGACATAGCCCGCCAGGCCGGCTACGCTCTTTTCGTGAAAAATCGGTTGGATTTCGTCATTTTCCAGTACATGATATACCGTAAGCCGGATCGTATTGGAACCGATATCAATAACGCTGTACATGGGGTTTTTGTCCTCCTGCGGCGTTGTAAAATTAAGGGATGGAGTAAATTTTTCCATGACCTTCTTTTACTCTAACACAGCTATTATAGGGGGAAAGCAGTTTTTTTATAAATTCAATGTAAAATTCCTGTAAAAACCGGTTCCGCCGCCGTGCGGCAGGTAGGATCTGGAGTTTTTTGTACTTCAATTTGTAAGAAAATCTGTCGCGGATAACCTTGCAATTTATAAGTTGTTCAAAAATTTAGAAAATGATAGCATAAAACTGATCGTGCTGCAGCCGATTAGCAAATCATACCCAATTGTGAAGAAAGGAGGGCGATGATGAACATTAAAAAAGAAGCCGCGGAGTTGAGAGAAGAAATGATTGCTCTGCGGCGGGATTTCCATCAGCACCCGGAGCTTGGCCTGCAGGAGGTACGAACATCCCGGATTATTGAAGACTATTTAAAAGAACTGGGGCTTAAGGTAAGACGCTGCACGGAAACCGGCGTTATTGGCGTCCTGAAAGGGGGCCGGCCCGGCAAGACAATTTTGCTGCGCTGCGATATCGATGCGCTGCCGATACAGGAGGAAACCGGGCTGCCGTTTTCTTCCGAAAATCCAGGCGTAATGCACGCTTGCGGTCATGATGGACATACGGCTTTGCAGTTAATAACGGCAAAGCTGCTTTCCCGGCATCAAACTGAAATCAAAGGAACAGTCGTATTCCTGTTCCAAATGAACGAAGAGGATGCGGGAGCGGAATTGATGATACAAGCGGGAGCGCTTGAAGACCCCAAACCCGATACTGTTTGCGGTTTCCATCTCTGGTCGCCGATCCCGACCGGAAAAATTGGAATCGTGTCCGGACCGATAATGGCGTCCAGTTATTATTTCAAGCTGATCATCCACGGCCGTGGCGGGCATGGCGGCGCTCCGCATACAGCTATTAATCCCATTGATGCGGCGGGGCATGTTCTGACAGCGATCAAGACCCTTCATACGCTGGAATTGGATTCCACCAAACCGACAGTGATTTCTGTCTGTAAAATCCATGGTGGAACAAAAGAAATTATTGTGCCGGACGACGTGGAAATGGAAGGCTCTATTCGCTGTCTGCACGATGGGGATGCCGAGGTACAGCGGCGTTTCCGGGAATTGTGTACAGCAGTTTGCTCCGCATATCGCTGTACCTGTGACATTGAGATCAAATGTGGAAATACGCTTCTGAACAATGACGAGGTGATGACCGGAGTGGCCATGCGGGCAGCGGAAAAGGTCGTTGGCAAAGAGAATATTCAGACGCATGGCGTCAGCGTTATGCTTGGCGACGACTTTGCAGAGTTTTCCCGCAGAATTCCGGGCGTATATTACTTCGTCGGAACGGCTGACCAAAAGGCCGGAAGTACATATGAGCACCATAACCCGCATTTTAATATCGATGAAGATTCCCTGACAATCGGCGTTGAAATGCAGGCAGAAATCGTTATGGAGTATCTGAAATAATAAAACAGCCACGGCTTACAAAGGGCACTGCAGCCCGCCAAGGATTCCTGTACATTTCTTATTCGTGATTCAAAATAAAAATGATAAGGGGAGATAGAGATGGCAAGTATCGTGGATAAAATCGTCGCTTTTTCCGGTTGGATATGGGGAATTCCCATCGTTGCCTTTTTGGCCTGCGCCAGCATTTTTATGAGTATCAGACTGGGATTTTTTCAGTTCAGACACTTTGGCTATATCTTAAAATCTACTTTGGGCAAAGCCTTTAAAAAAGATGAAAACAGAGGAGAGGGGACGCTGACAGCATTTCAGGCCTTGACATCGGCCGTGGCCTGCACTGTGGGCGCAGGCAATATCGCCGGTGTGCCGATGGCGATTATGCTTGGCGGTCCCGGCGCGGTTTTCTGGATGTGGGTCATCGCCATGCTCTCCATGGCTCTGAAATACAGTGAAATCGTGCTGGCAGTCAAATACCGCAAAAAGCAGCCCAATGGCGAATATGAAGGAGGCCCCTCCTTTTATATGACGGAAGGACTGCAGATGAAGTGGCTGGCCGTTATCTTCGCTATTGGTCTGATGATTGAGGTAGCCATCAGTTCGATGACGCAGGCTAACGCATTGGCCGGTTCTGCGCAGGCCTCTTTGAATATTCCTCCGATAGCCACAGGCATTGTGACGATGCTGCTTACCGGCATTGTCTTGATTGGCGGAATCAAGCGCTTGGGTGAGTTTACCGAAAAAATGGTTCCTATTATGGCGTCAATGTACGTGGTTTGCGCACTGATTATCGTTATTATAAATGCGAACCAGATTCCGGCTATGCTCACGATGATTGTTCAAAGCGCATTCGTCCCTATGGCCCCTGTCGGCGGTTTTGCCGGGTCCAGCATCGCTCTGGCTGTTCGCTGGGGGTTTGCCCGCGGCCTGTATTCAAATGAAGCCGGCCTTGGCACCGCTCCAATCGCCCATGCCTCCGCTACGACGGATCATCCATCCCGCCAGGGTCTGTGGGGCATCACGGAAATCTTTTTGGACACGATTGTCATTTGCACCTGCACCGCCTTCGTTGTGTTGAGCACCGGAGCCTGGCAGGATCCCAGCGCCGCCACTATGGAAGGCGTCGCCCTGACTACCTTTGCATTTTCCAAGGTTTTCGGGAAGTTTGGCGGCATCTTGGTCACCATTGCGATGGTAATGTTTGTATATTCAACCTTGCTGGTCCTGATTTGGTACGGTGAAAAGCAGGCAGAGTTCCTGATGAATAAGAAAGCCGCTCTTGTCTATCGCTGGATCTGCATATTGCTGATTCCTTTGGGAGCCATTGGCGCCGCCACCTATCTGTGGCAATTTCTCGACCTCTCACTGGCGATTATTTTATTCCCTAACGTAATAGCCATTTTACTGCTGAATAAAGAAATCCGGGAGGCTACGCTGGAGTTTTTCCAGACTCCGGGCAAGTATTTTCAGGAGGGGAGGAAAAGGAAGGGTGAGGCAGGCTCCATGAGAAACAGCGAAGTTGAGAAAGAAGGATAAGCTTATGCGTGCGGCTTGGTCAGAGATACATTTGGAAGCAATCCGCAAGAATATCCGGTATTTAATGAGTCGTATCGGGCCGGAAACAAAATTTATGGGTGTGGTAAAAGCTGATGCATATGGCCACGGGGTTATCCCCGTGGCCCGCATCCTGGAGCAGGAAGGCGCAAGCCATTTTGCCGTGGCCATCGTTCAGGAAGGTATAGAGCTACGTCAGAATGGCTTCCGCCAGCCGATTCTTTTGTTGGGGCACACCTTTGAAGAGGATTATCCCGCTGTACTTGATTATGACCTGATGCCTTCCATCTTTACGCGGCATCAAGCCGAGGCTTTGAATCATTACGCCGGGGTCAGGGGGAAAAAGGCAACAATTCACCTGAAAATCGATACCGGAATGGGCCGGCTGGGCTTTATGCTGAACGAAAGCCTTGAGGGCACGATTACCGAGATTACAAAAATGCCTAATCTGATTGTTGAAGGTATCTTTAGCCATTTGGCAACGGCTCCCCAGATCAGTGATACCAGGTACTGCGATGACCAATTTGATAAATTCTGCAAGTTGCTGGATAGATTGGAACAAAAAGGGGTCAAAATCCCCATCCGCCATATCAGCAACAGCGGAGCGACTATTTTGTTCCCGCGCATGCAGCTGGACATGGTACGCCCCGGAACGGCCATTTATGGACTTTATCCGGGGCCTGAACTGCAGGAAATGCCGGATGTGCCAATGTGTCCCGGCATGGAGATAAAAGCGAAGCTTGCTCACGTGAAGCCTGTGCCCACCGGGAACAGGGTCAGCTATAGCGGGAGTTTTGAGACAAAGCGGACCTCCGTACTGGGTGTGGTTCCCTTGGGCTATGTGGACGGCGTGTTCCGTAATCTGGCAAATCGTGGCTGGGTGTTGGTGCATGGACAGAGGTGCCCGATGGTCGGAAATATCTGTATGGATCAATTTGTAATCGATATCACGGATATCGCGGATCCTCGGGTGGGAGATGAAGTCGTTTTGATCGGCCGGCAGGGAGATGAATTTATTTCCGCTGAAGAGGTTGGCGAATGGGCAGGGACAATTTCCATCGAGGTCCTTTGCGGGCTGGGAAAGCGGATGCCGATGATTTTTAAGGATTAGAATATATAAAAGCTCAGGACAAATTCAACGATTTAACCTATACACTCTAAGCGAATACTAATAGATGAAAAAGGAGAGGATTAAGATGAAATTCAATACCGATGTACTGCACGCGGAACAGCTGCACGCACGTCTGACGGGCTCCTATAAGCCACAGGCCATGGCCCACATCAGCCCGATCTATCAGACCAGCACTTACGTCCTGGAGGACTTCGACACCGCCGTCTATCTGAACCAGCATGTGGACGAGGGCTTCGTCTACACCCGCTTCGGCAGTCCCAACTGCGACGAACTGGAGAAGAAGATCGCTTATCTGGAACACGCGGAAGCGGCTCTGGCGGTGGCTTCGGGCCTGGGCGCCATCTCCACGGCGGTCATGAGCATCGTGAAAGCCGGCGACCATGTGGTGTTCGGCGACGTGATCTACGGCTGTTCTTACGCCTTGTTCGCCAAGGTCCTGACCCGCCTGGGGGTCACATACACCAGAGTGGATACCACCAACGTCCGGGAAGTAGAGAAAGCCCTTCAGCCCAACACTTCCCTGGTGTATGTGGAGACGCCTGCCAACCCCACCCTGAAAGTCAGCGACATTGAGGCCATCGCCAAGGTAGTCCATGGCCAAAGCGGCGTCTCCTTGGTGGTGGACAGCACCTTTGCCTCGCCTTATCTGCAGAATCCCCTGGACCTGGGGGCTGATCTGGTGGTGCACAGTGCCACCAAGTACTTAAACGGCCACGGCACGGTGACCGCCGGGGTCATCGCCGGCAGCAAGGAGCGGATTGACCACTGCCGGATGCCCTACTTGCAGTGTTTCGGCGCGGTGCTGGATCCCTTTGCCGCCTGGCAGCTGATGCAGGGCATGAAGACTCTGGGCGTCCGGATGGAGCGCCACTGCGAAAACGCGATGAAAGTGGCCCGCTACCTGGAGCAGCATCCCAAGGTGGACCGGGTGTATTATCCGGGCCTGGAAAGCCATCCCACCCACGAGATTGCCAAAAAGCAGATGCATAACGGCTTCGGCGGCATGATGAGCGCGGACATTAAGGGCGGCATGGACGCCGTGCGCGTGGTGATGAACAACGTCAAGGTGTTCAGTCTGGCCACCAGCCTGGGCAATGTGGATTCCCTGATTCAGCACTCTCCTTCCATGAGCCACTTCGATATGTCCCCTGAGGAGCGTTATGCCGCCAGCATCTTTGACGGCCAGGTCCGCCTGTCCATCGGCATCGAGGACGCCGACGACCTGATCGGCGATCTGCAGCAGGC
>JAYFQF010000031.1:0-121180 GCA_034927285.1 Peptococcaceae bacterium | reverse complement strand
AGGGAGCCCCGGGAGTTCAGCTCCGAGATGGAGGTATTTGAACTCTCTGCGGATCAGGTGACGGCTTGGAGCGATTACGGCACTTTAGCCCAACAGGCCCGTCAGGAATTTCAGGGCGTTCTGGAGCTGCGGGCGGAGGTGACCAGGCAGTATTGGGAAAAGGTGGAGACCGGCAAGCGACTGGATCCCTACACCAGGCTGATGGAACCGGTGTATGAATACATATATCATAGCGTAAGCGAACCGGATATCCCCTGGCAGTATGACGGCGCCGGCCAGGCTACCTTCAAAGGGCGGCTGGAAAGCGAGGATTCCTACCAGATCAGGGTATATGCCGAGGACAGAAGCGGCCGCAGCTTTTATCGGGACTTTTATATTCCGCCTACGGCAAAGGGCACCAGAAATGAGGACAACGATTATATCTGGCTCCAGCGGGAAGACGAGGGGGGCTATGTCAAAATCGGGGAGAAGGTGGATTACTGCTTCTATTCCCAGGATGCGCCTTTGGCCTCGGAAGGCTACTGCCTGTTTTTTACCAGCGGAGACAAGATCAACGATTATGTGGTATCCCGGGAAAACACTTATCAGGTCCAATTTACCGAAGAGGACATCCCGGGGCTGAATGTTTCCGGCGTTTATTTTGACGGCAAATCCTACAGCTCCGTAGCCTACGCCACATCCCTGCTGATGGATACCCAGGAGCGCTCCCTGAATCTGAAGATTACGACGGATAAGCAAAGCTATTCCCCCGGGGACCTGGTAAACATGGAGCTTTTGCTGACCGACAGCCAGGGTAATCCCCGGCCGGGTGTGATTAACCTGAATATATTGGATGAAGCGCTGTTGGCTATCGAGGATCTGGAAACCGATATGGCTGACCAGGTCTTTTGGGGAAACCTGTATTCCTTTGACTACAGCTTCACCATTATGAACGGGGACAGCATTTTGGGGCCCATGGCCGAAGGCGGCGGCGACGGCGGAATCCGGGAGAATTTCCAGGACTCGGCGTT
Organism: Peptococcaceae bacterium; assembly: GCA_034927285.1. Classification (GTDB taxonomy): domain Bacteria; phylum Bacillota; class Peptococcia; order DRI-13; family UBA5745; genus JAYFQF01. The sequence continues at coordinate 120,170 of JAYFQF010000031.1, read as the reverse complement.
ATTTACCACGGTGACTGCCGATGAAAAGGGCCAGGCTCGGGTGAGCTTTACCTTGCCGGATAATATCACCTCCTGGCGGGCCGTCTGGCAGGCCTATGTTCCCGGTATCTGGGTAGGCAGCGGCAGCGTAAATATCATCGCCGGCTTACCGTTTTTTACCGATCTTCGCTTTAACGGACCGATTCTTTCCGGCGATAAGGCGGTGATCGGCCTGCGGGCCGCCGGCCGGGAGGTTTCGAAGAATTCCCAGGCGGTAGCCTGGAAGGTATCCATTCCGGAGGCGGGCTTCACCAGGCAGCTGAGCGGCGCGCCCTTTACCTGGCAGTCTCTGGAGCTGCCGGCCCTGGAAGCAGGGAATTATACCCTGCTGGTGGAGGCTGCCTGCCTGTCTTACAGCGATACGCTGAAACAAAGCTTCCAGGTGGTGGAAACCAGGCAAAGCTATCAGGCCCAAAGTCAGAAGGCATTGACGGAAGGGGCTGCGATTCCGGGATCTCCGGATTCTCTGACCACTCTGATCTTCAGCGATACGAAACGCAGCCAGGCTCTGGAAGGCTTGATGAATCTGGCCGGACAGAATACGGTCCGGCTGGAGCAGCGGATCGCCGCACTGAAGGTCGGAGAGCTTCTGGCCTCTTCCTTTGGCTATACGGAGATGGCTTATACCGGAGAGGAAAAACAGCTGGCCCTGGAAGCGATACTGAACTATCAGAACGAGGACGGGGGCGTCGGCTATCTGCCTTACAGCCAGAGCGATCTGCGCACCTCGGTCCGGACGGCTTCCTTCGGCGGTGAATATTTAAGCAAAAACCACCTGGCCGATTACTTTGAAGCTGTACTGAAAGAAGGAAAACAGGATCCTACCCTGGCTCTGTGGGGCCTGGCGGCTTCCGGCAAACCGGTTTTGACGGAAATGAAGCTGGCGCTGGAGTCAGGCAGCATGAACGGCGAGGCTTTAAGCGGCCAGCAGATGCTGAACCTGGCCTGCGGCCTGCTGTTTGCCGGGGATGGAAATTATGCCAAGCCTTATGTGGAAAAACTGCTGGACCGGTGGACGGAAGACCTGGGATCTTCCCTGCGGGCAAAGGTCAGCGACGACCGGCAGGAAACGATCCAGGCCACGGCTCAGATGGCGGCGGCGGCCGGCCTTTTGGAGCTGGAAGAGGCGGAAAAGCTCTACGCTTATCTGTTGGAAAACCTCAGCGCCGAAGACCCCTGCCTGCTGGAACAGCTGGCTTATCTCCAGGGCGCCTGCCGCCGGCTGCCTGCGGAAAGCGGCTTCAGCTATACTCTTGGTGAGGATACGGAAGCCGTCAGTCTGACCAAAGTGCCGGTTTACCGCTTAAGCCTTACTCCCCGGCAGCTGAAGTCCGTCAGATTCAGCCAGATCAGCGGCGATATTACCGTCACCTCCCTTTACCGCCAGGCCGGGCGGCAGCCTCAGGCCGCGGCGGCGGCAGAGGAACTCAAGATAAGCCGCAGCTACCAGGGGGGCGGCAGAACTACCGCCAGCCTGCCGGCTACGGGAAAAATCCTGGTGGTTATTGACTATGAAATCGGCGCCAACGCCCCCGACGGCTATTACGAGCTTGTGGATTATCTCCCCGCAGGGCTTCGCTATGTAAGCGTAACGGAAGACGCCGTAAATGACCGGATCAGCTTTTTGTCCGAAAAAGAAAATCAGCTGACTTTCTGCCTGGATAAATCCGGCGAAGGGTTGAAGGGCCAGCTGCGGTACTATGTGCGGGTGGCAATGCCGGGCACTTATCTGGCGGAACCGGCGGCGTTGAGCCGCGTGGGGCAGCCCGGGGTCTACGCAGTGACCGAGGAGGCCCGGGTATATATCAATTGATAAGGTGGTAGTTGATGGACGGTAAACCAAGAAAGAGGCGAAGACCGGTCGCACCTGTGTTTTTCTTTTGTCTGGGCCTGTTGCTGGCCTTTGCTTTCTATTTGGTTTTTACGCAGGTTCTTATGGACGCGGCGGAGAAGAAAAAAGCCGACCTTAGCCTGCCAAAGACAAGCCAGAATCTGAATCCGGCTCTGCCGGGGGATTCCGATGCCGCCCCGGCGCCGGACCGCCGATCTGAGGAAGGGAAAGCTGCGGAAAAGGGTGATCTTTGCCCGGCGGTGGATTTAAGAACGGTTTACAGCCAGGAAGAGCTGCAGGAATTGAAATACCGGGGGGAAATGGCCGACGAAGGTTTCCGGACCGCGGCAGAGCAGGCTGCGCTGCCGCCCAGGATCTTAGTGGTGCCTCACCATCGTCCGGCGGCGTTTTTAACGGCTCAGGCTTTGGCCTGGGTCGCAGAAAACTGGAAGGATCAGCCTCCGGAGACGGTGATTTTGCTGGGGCCGAACCACGAAAATCTGGGCAGCGACATCATGGCCCTGGATTGTGCCTGGCAAACGTCCGCGGGCCTGCTGGAGCCGGCGGCGGAGATCCTGGACAGGCTCTTTGCCGCGGGGGTTGCCCGCCGGGCCGGCGATTCCTTTGCGGCAGAGCACAGCATGACGATGCTCCTGCCTGTTGTTGCGGAGTATTTCCCTTCGGCCAAAGTGGTTCCGCTCATCTTCCGCTGGCGCTGCGATCAGGAAAAGCTGGACGAACTTTGGAGAGAGCTGGAAAGTGATGCCGGCCAGAATGCCCTGATCATTTTGTCGGCGGACTTTTCCCATGGCCTGACCAGCCGCCAGGCCGGGGAAAAGGACAAAGAAACCAAAAAACTTCTGGAGTCCGGGGACTGGCGGACCATCGCTTCTTTGGACAGCACCTCCCTGGATTGCCCGACCCTTTTGGCCTGGCTGGTCAGATATGCCGATGGAGCAGGCTACGGACGTTTTACGGTGCTGGCGGAAAACGACAGCGGACAGCTGCTGGGAGCCAGAGAACAGGAAATAACCAGCTATTTGATCCTGACGGCGGGAGGAACAAAGGATGGGATTTAAAAAGCATCTCTATCCGATTATGGAATTTGACGAAGCCAGGGAGGCGGTAATCGAGCCTGGCGGCGGAGCTTTGCCGGAAATGCCGGAGCGGCTTTTGCTTTGCTTTTTTCAGGATGTACTGGAACGTCTGGAGGCCCGGGGCGAATTGGAAGCTTTCTATATCCATCCGTCGGAAACCGGCCCTAAAAAGCTGTATCGCACTGCGGGAGCAGGGGAGAGGGTAGCCGTAGTCCACCCCGGCTGCGGCGCTTCTTACAGCATTATCATGGAGGAACGCTGCATTGCCTGGGGCGCCAACAAGATCATGGCCTGCGGCGGCGCCGGCGTATTGGCGGGGGATCTGCCCCTGGGGGCGTTGCTGGTACCGGAAAGAGCGGTGCGGGACGAAGGCGCCTCCTATCATTATTTGCCTCCTGCCCGGGAAATCGAAATCGACGGGACTGCCGTGGAGATCCTTTGCCGGACTCTGGAAGAGGAAGGCTTCCTCTATCGCCGGATCAAAACCTGGACCACCGACGGCTTTTACCGGGAAACCCGGGCCAGAGCCGCCGCCCGCAAGGCGGAAGGCTGCCAGGCGGTGGAAATGGAATGTTCGGCTTTTGCGGCGGTGGCCCGTTTCCGGGGAGCAGGGTTTGGCCAGCTGCTTTACAGCGGCGATACCCTGGCCGGGCCGGAGTGGCAGAAGCGGGACTGGATGAATCAGACGGAACTGCGGGAAGAAGTATTACGGCTGACCCTGAAGGCCCTGCGGAACTGGCGCTGAAACTGGAATTGTTAAGAATTTGCCGCGTTTTCCCTCATTAAGAGGGAGAAAGCGGATAAATGAAAAAAGGCACGGCCCTGTCGACATCCGGCGGGGGCTGTGCCTTTTATTAATGAAAATAGCGGAATGAAAAGCGGAAGTCTTTTCGCACTTACTCCAGATTCAGCTTGTTTTTTAAAATCCAGCCGGTTCCGAAGAAGAACAGCAGCAGCAGGCCCAGGTTCATCGGATCGCTGAAATTCAAATAGGACAAAGTCGAGTCGGATAAGAACTGGAGAAAAAGACCGATATCGTTGGTGGCCGTGTACTGAAAGTCTTTAAAGACAATGTTCATCAATGCATTGGACAGTTTCTGGCAGACAAAGTTGGTCAGGATAAAGGTGATAAAGCTGGCTCCTACCCGATACCGGCTGAAAACAGGCAGCTGACCTACGGACATGGAGAAGTAAAGCATCTGTACTTCCGCCAGCATAGCCAGAAGCACCGACAGGCAGATCCGGAAGAAAGCGAAATAGACGTTAATGTTGGCCTGAGCCAGATAAATCCGGATCTGGCTGAAATAATCACTGAAATTACGGAAAAACTCCGCCACCATCTCAATGTTCAAAGGAACAAACCAGGCCAGGATGGATAAAAGGCCTACCAGGGCGCCAAGGATACTCCAGACCAGGGCGGAGATCAGTTTGGAGGCCACCAGCTGGTAAGAGCTGACCGGCAGGGTAAACATCAGATACCCCTCGTCCTTCAGCAGGTTGTTCCAGAATCTCTGAATAATCAAGACCAGGGTGACGACAAAAATTGCGATGCCGAAGGCCGACAGGGCCAGGATCATCAGGCCGGTAAAAAAGTTAAAATCGAAACGCATGGCAAGGCCGTTCAGCAAAGCCAAAAGCAGAGTGCCGATGTAAAGAGGCACCAGCGTCCTGGCTACGGACTGGAATTCGTATTTGCATAGTTTTCCTAGCACTTGAATACCTCCCTGAATAAAGCGTCGATGGACATTTCTTTTTCGGAACGGATATCGTCCACAGGACCTTCTAAAACCACAGACCCATTTTTCAAGAAAACCACATCGTCAAAAATCTGCTCTACATCCTGAATCAGATGGGTGGAGATCAGGATGGAGGAGTCGTTGCTGTAGTTATTCAAAATGGTTTTCAGGATGTAGTCCCGGGCGGCGGGGTCCACGCCGCCGATCGGTTCGTCCAGCAGGTAAAGCCTGGCTTTTCTGGCCATCACCAGAATCAGCTGCACCTTTTCCTTGTTGCCCTTTGAAAGAGTCTTTAACTTATCTTTTTCATTCAGTTCCAGGCTGTTCAGCATATCGTAAGCCCGGTTAAGGTCAAAGTCTCCATAAAAATCACTGAAAAAACGCAGCAGATCATGGATGCGCATCCAGTCGTTCAGGTAGGTTTTATCCGGCAGATAGGAAACCAGGGCTTTGCTTTCCTTGCCCGGGGCCAGACCGTTGATCAGGATCTGACCTTGGCTGGGCTGCAGCAGGCCGTTGGCAAGCTTCAGCAATGTGGTTTTTCCGCTGCCGTTGGGCCCCAAAAGACCGGCGATCCGGCCGGGCTCCAGTTTAAAGTTCACCTGGGACAGGGCTTCTTTTGAGCCAAAGGACTTTGACAGGTCCCGGCATTCCAGGATGGGGGTCATGATTCATTCATCTCCTTAAGCTTTTTCTCAATCAGATTCAGGATCTCTTTATGGTTAAATCCTAAAGACTCCAGATGTTTGATCAGATTATTTATTTTTTCCGCCGCCATTTTCTCCCTCAGATCCCGGATCTGTTCCTGATCCAGCGTGACAAAACGGCCGTTGGTACGCTGGGCATTCAACAGGCCCGATCGTTCCAGTTCGCTCAGCGCCCGCTGAACCGTATTGGGATTTACCCCATATAAAACGGCCATATCCCGGACGGATTCGATCTTGGCTCCCGGTTTTAACTGGCCTGAAGCGATCTTCGTTTCCATATCATCCATCAACTGCATATAGATGGGGCGCTTGGCGTCAAATACCAGCATGATATTCACCTCCCTGAATTCACTGTACTAACACCTTAATACAAATATACAATGGATTCGAAAAATGTCAAGTAAAAATTTGCTGATGTTAAACTCCGTGTCAATCCGGATAAAAAATCAGGCTGCTGCAATTTTGATCCGCCTGTTTCAAAGCAGGCAGATGAAACAAAAACATCTGAGGACTTTGAAGGGAGCAGGTCAGCTTTGCAGCAGCCTTTTTTGGTTTTTCTCTACTCTAACGGTCCGGCGTCTGTTACGGACTTGGCGTCATACCTGTCACACTTAGCTTCATTTCTGTCGCACCCGGCGTCTTGCCTGTACACCTGACGGCAGATCCGGCACACTTGCCGTTATATCCGATAGCTTATGGGCAATACCGGAAATAATTCAGATCCGGCAGACCTGGATTTCTCCCCGGGTAATTACCAACCGGACGCATCCGGCATCTTCCGACTCCACCGCAGGCAGTTTATCGCAGAGGATCATGTCCGCCGGACGGCCGGGGGAAAGGGTAGCCTCAGGCTGATCGGGCCAAAGAATCTTCCGGCCGTTTACGGTGATCAGCCGCAGGGCTTCTTCTGTGGATACCCCTTGCTCGATAAAAAAGCGGATGGTGGAACCGCAGACCGACAAAAATTCCCGGGGACCCGCCGAATAACCCTGGGGCAGAGGGATCCATTTGGCTTCAGGATGGGGCGGAATGTAGGAATCGCTGGCCAGAGCCATAAACACGCCCTGCTTATAATAAGCGTAGGTTTCCTGGGGGCTGGTGGGCCGCTTGCTGGTGCCGGCCGAAGGAGTGATGACCAGCTTAACGCCTTTTTCGGCCATCAGAGCGGTTGTTTCCAGGGAGAGATTGTGGCCGTGGTGGATTACGTCACCGCCGCATTCCATAAAGAGGCGGGCGGAACCGTCCCCCTCGATATGGGCGCCCACCTGTTTGCCTTCGCTGTGGAAAATAGCGATGATCTGTTTCAGCTTTTCCCGCTGGTAGGTGATGTCGCCGGCATGGGGCACGGCCTCCAGGGGAGCGTTGGCGCAGGTATAATTCATGAAAAGGTTTTCTCCGGCGAACTCGGACATCCTGGCCATGGTGCGGTACTCCTCATCCGTCAGGATATCCTGGATGAAGGCCTCGCTGGGCCTGGTACAGCTGGTCAGCACCTTTGGCTCAAAACCCAGCCAGCAGCAGCCGTAGGCCAGGGCGCTGGCCATAGGGACTTCCCGGAGAATTTCTTTGTAAGTCTCCATCGGCATCGAGAGGAAGGGATGCCCCAGGTGATGCTCTCCGGTGGCGACGATGCCGCAGCGCAGAGCCAGCAGCAGATTTGCCGCTGCCGCCATCCGTTGGGCGGCACCCAGGGTCTGATGTATTTCGCTGGTGGCGTATTCCATCAGGTGGGTATGGCAGTCCACCAGCCCCGGCAGCAGATGATAGCCTTTGCCGTCCACTTCTTTTATTTCTTTGCCGGACAGGCGTTCCGGCAGCTTTCCCGCCCCCATTTCGGCAATGACGCCGTCTTTGGCATAAAGCCAGCCTTTTTCTATGGTGCCTTCCGCGCCCAGGGTCCAGATTTTTACGTTATCCACCAGCAATTCACTCATGGGGATACCCCTTTCGTCAGGAATTATTGCCGATTCATCAGCCAATTCAGATGATAACACATTCAATGATAACATAGGACAAACAAAAATGGGAGAGTTGAAGGAAGAAGAATTAAAGGTTATAATCTAAGCTATAAAGCCGTTTCTCCATTTTGCCGGAGAGCGGCCAGAATTCCCCGCCCCTTTGCATAGAATGAGTTTCGAGGTGATCGATTTTGCTGGATGAATTATTGCGGGGAATCCTGCTTTTGATGATTTATTCCTTTTGCGGCTGGGTGATCGAATGCTGCTATGTCCGGATCATCGACGGACAATGGATAAACCGGGGCCTGTTGAAAGGGCCGGTGGTTCCTCTGTACGGCTTTGGGGCCCTGATCCTGATCTATGTGCTGGAACGGGTGGGTCATAACGCTGTTTCGATTTTTATCACGTCCTTTTTCTTCATGTCTTTGCTGGAATATATCGTGGGCTGGGGCCTGGAAACGATTTTCAAGGCCAAATGGTGGGACTACTCCCAACGCAAGTGGAATATCCACGGACGGATATGCTTTCAGTACTCGATTTACTGGGGATTCCTGGGGCTTATCCTGATGAAGGGAGTCCATCCCTTTCTCGTGGAGCTGATCGACGATATCGAATTAAGATGGCAGATTCTGATGGCGGCGGTTTTCGGTACGATCTTTGTCTTCGATAGCGTCACCACCGTCTTCAGCATGCTGGATCTGCGCAAAAAGATTGTGGAACTTGAGAAAAAGGCCCGGGAAGCCGGCCAGCGCCTGGAGGAACTGGGGCAGGTCTACCAGAGGAAAGCGGCCGAGCTGGAGGCCCTTTTACTCAAGGTTCAGGCGGATTTTGCCGCAGGCGTGGAAGCAAACAGGGCGGAACTGGAGGAAAACCTGCAGGAGAGCCGGCTGGCTTATGAAAAGGCCAGGGATGAGCTTCGGCTGAAACTGGAATTGGCCCGTATGGAAGGTGAACAGAAAAAAGCGGAGATCCAGGCCTACCTGCATACCTTTGTCAAGGAAAAGCTGGCGCCGGAAGGCCAGGGCTCCCGACATAAAAACCGGGAATTCAAGCGTTTGCTGCAGACCTTCCCTGGATTGGAACTCCCTAAAAATAATCCGATTGCCAGGGAAATCAAGGAAGAAATCCGCTCGCTGCGGGAGAAATGGCGTGAAAGGAGGTAAAGAAAATGAAAAAGTACGTTTGTACGGTGTGCGGTTATGTTTATGATCCGGCTGTCGGTGATCCGGACAGCGGCATTGCTCCCGGAACGGCCTTTGAGGACATCCCCGAGGATTGGGTATGCCCTCTTTGCGGAGTAGACAAATCCATGTTTGAAATCCAAGAATAAAGAAAAGAGAATGCTGCTCCGGAATAAGGCGGCCCGCCGTCCGACCGGGCAGCCTTTTCTTTTTCTTCCTATAAATTTTGCCTGGAATTTATCCGGAATTCAAGAATTTACCGGTTACGGCTATTTTTTGGACGGAAAGCTTGCAATGAGCGGTTAGTTTGAAATATACTAATAATATTGAGCAAAGCATAAGGAAAGGACGTCCAGCATGAAAATACAATTTCTAGGCGCCGCTAATACTGTGACCGGCTCCTGCTATCTGGTGGAGACAGACAAGTCCAGATTCTTAGTGGATTGCGGCATGTTTCAGGGCAGCAAGGCCCTGAAAGAATATAACTACGGTGATTTTGTTTTTCCCATTAAAGACATTGATTTTGTTTTGCTGACCCACGCTCATATCGACCACTGCGGCCTTTTGCCCAAGCTGTATAAGAAAGGGTTTAACGGCCCCACCTACTGCACGCTGCCCACCAGGGAACTCTGCCAGGTGGTTTTGCCGGACAGCGGCTATATCCAGGAAGGAGAAATTGAGCGGAAAAACCGCAAGCTGGCCAGGACCGGCGCTCCTTTGCTGAAACCGATTTATACGGCCCAGGACGCCAGGGACTGCATGAAGTATTTCCGGGGCTTCCATTTTGGGGAAAGCCTCCAGCCGGCGGAAGACGTGCGGGTGATATTCCAGGAGGCGGGGCATATCCTGGGGGCGGCGATTCTGGAGATCTTCATCTGGGAAAAGGACAAAGAAACCAAGCTGGTCTTCAGCGGGGATATCGGCAATAATAATCAGGCCATCGCAAACGACCCGGCAATCATTTCGGAAGCGGATTATGTGGTTATGGAATCCACTTACGGAAACCGGCTGCATATCAATTTTGACGACCGGGTGGAGCTTTTGGCCAAGGCGGTCCGGGATACACTGGCCCGGGGCGGCAATCTGGTGATCCCATCCTTTGCGGTGGAACGTACCCAGGATATGATCTATACCCTGAAGATTCTGATGGATGACGGGGTGATCCCCCGGACGGATATATACATCGACAGTCCCATGGCGGTGGAAGCCACCAAGATATTCATCGACCACCCGGAATGCTTTGACGACGAAGCTACCGCGGAGATGGAAGGAGCCCATGCCGCCAGCCTTTTTCAGGATAAAAACATTCATTATACCAAGACTGTGGAAGAATCTGTCGCCATTAATAAGATCAGCAGCGGCGCCGTTATCCTGTCGGCCAGCGGCATGTGCGAGGCGGGACGGATCAAGCATCATCTGAAGCATAACTTGTGGAGGCCGGAATCCACGATTCTTTTCGTCGGTTATCAGGCGGAAGGTACCCTTGGCCGCCGGATTCTGGAAGGCGAGACAAAGGTACGCATCCACGGCGAGGAAATCGCCGTCCGGGCGGAGATCCGGGAAATCGCCGGCTTTTCCGCCCACGCCGACCAGGCGGGCCTGTTAAACTGGCTGAAGGCTGTGAACGCAAAGAAACCGAAACAGGTATTTTTGACCCACGGCGAACCGGAGGCTATCGCCGTCCTGAAGGAGAAGATCGGCCAGCAGCTGGGGCTGCCGGTGGAGGCGCCGGAAATCGGTGCGGAATATGATCTGGACAGAATCAGACCGGAAGTGATCAAACGGGTGGAGGCTGTGGACGCCGGCAAGGTTTTGGCCGTTGAAGTTAACGAGGCGTTCGATACCATAAAGAATCAGGTTTATGCTATTTCCAGAAAACAAGGTCAGGACAGGAAGGTCTTGGAAAAGCTGCTGGCTAAGATTCACGATATCGAAGGTGAACTGGCCAGAATAAACCAGAACTGAGGTGTAACAATTGAGTAACCAGACGATCCATGGGCTGCTTTGGGCCCAAATGGTGAATACCGCCAGCCAGTATCTGGAGAAAAATAAGGCTGTGGTGGACGCATTGAATGTGTTCCCCGTTCCCGACGGGGACACGGGGACAAACATGAGTTTGACGCTGCAATCCGCAGCCCGCTCCTTAAACAGTGTTCCCGCTCCCTTTGCCGATCATTTCGGTCAAAGGGCGGAGGCCATGAGCCAGGGGGCTCTGCTGGGCGCCCGGGGAAATTCCGGCGTCATTTCTTCTCAGATCCTGTCGGGCTTTGCCCAGGTCTGCCGGACCAAGGAGGCGGCCGACGTCCAGGATGTGGTGGAATCCCTGGAAGCTGGGGTTAAGGCTGCCTATAAGGCGGTAATGAAGCCGGTTGAAGGCACGATCCTCACTGTTTCCAAGGCGGCGGCCCAAGGGGCCAGAGAAGCTTACGAAGGCGGCTGCCGGGATATCCTGGAGCTTTTGGAAGGCGCGGCGGCGGAAGGGCTGAAGGCTCTGGAGCTGACGCCCAGCATGCTGCCTATCTTAAAGCAGGCCGGCGTCGTGGACGCCGGCGGACAGGGCTTTTTATTTATCCTGAAGGGCCTCATCGCCTGCCTGAAAGGGGAAGAGCTGGGGCTTGGGCCGGTGGAAGCGACCGCTCCGAAAATAGGGCATTCCGAAGACGTGGAAAACCTGGTGGTGGAAGACGAGCCTTTAGCTCCCGGAGAAATCCAATTTGGCTACTGCACGGAGTTTGTTGTAAAAAACAAGGACGGCGGCATAGATCTGGACGCCGTGCGGGACTATCTGAGTACTCTCGGCGACTGCGTGCTGGTGGTAGGAACGCCCTTTGTCATGAAAGTCCATGTCCACACCAATCAGCCCGGAAAAGCCCTGGATTTTGTCACGCCAATGGGCAGCCTGCATAAGATGAAAATCGACAATATGCGCGAAGAGGCCGAAAAAAAGGAAAAGCAGGAAATGAAAAAAATCGGCCTCATCGCCGTGGCCTGCGGAACCGGTATCGAGGAGATCTTCAGGAGCCTGGGGGTCCATAAGATCATTACCGGCGGCCAGACCATGAACCCCAGCACCCAGGACTTTGTGGACGCCATCGCCAGGCTGAATGCCAGGGAGATCATCATTTTGCCCAATAATTCCAACGTGATCATGGCCGCCACCCAGGCAGCCAAGGTCAGCGACCGTATCGTGCATATCGTTCCTACCAAGACCGTGCCCCAAGGGATCGGCGCTTTACTAAGCTTTAATGAGGAGGAGACCGGCGGGGAAAACGCCCGGCGGATGACGGAAGCCGCAAAACAAATTGTCACCCTGGAAATCACCTATGCCGTACGGGATGCTAATTACGAAGACCATGTGATCAAGGAGGGGGATATCCTTGGCATGGTGGACGGAAAATTGGCCCTGACGGCTCCGGACCGCAGAAAAGCGGCTCTGCAGCTTTTTGAGCGTTGCCTGAAACCCCAGCACGAGCTGATCACGATTTACTATGGTCAGGATGAGACCCAGGAGGAAGCCGAAGGGCTGGCAAAAGAGCTTTCCGCTTTATACGGCTGGGTCGATATCGAAGTCCATCAAGGGGGGCAGCCGTTGTATTACTATTTGATCTCTATCGAGTAGACGGCGGGCCCCCATACTGAGGAGGGTTATTTTGGGGAAGATAAAAATTGTTACGGACAGTACCTGTGATTTAAGCGTGGCGGAACTGCAGGCTGCCGGCGTGGAGTTGGTGCCGGTCATGATCAACTTTGAAGACGGCTCTTACCGGGAACTGCTGGATTTGACCACTGAGGATTTCTATATAAAAATGGCGGCCCAGGACAAGCTGCCCACTACCGCCCAGCCTTTGCCGGGAGACACCCTGGCGGCTTTTTCCGCTTTGGTGGAAGAGGGCTATGACGTAATTTCTTATCATATCTCATCCCGGCTTTCCGGCAGCGCCCGCACCGCGGAATTGATTGCCAAAGTATTCCCGCCCGGCAGGGTTACCGTGGTGGACAGCATGAATGTGTCCCTGGGACTGGCCTGTATGGTGGAAACGGCGGCCAAGGCGCAGAAAAAGGGCCTTGCCCGGGAGGAAATCCTGAAGATCACGGACTATATCACCAAAAAAATCAAGATTTACTTTGTGGTGGATACCCTGGATAACCTGCAGAAAGGCGGAAGGATCGGCAAGGCTACCGCTTTTTTGGGCGGGATGCTGAATATCCGGCCCCTGTTGGCCATCCGGGACGGTATGGTCTGCCCGGTGGAGCGGATCCGCGGCAAAGGCCGGGCCGTGGAGCGGATGGCGGAGCTGATCCGCCAGGAAATGACCGCTCATGACGGCCCCGGCAAAATTTATCTGGGCCACTGCGGCGCCCGGGAGGAGCTGGAGCATTACTTGCCGGATATCCTGGAAAATCTGCAGATCGGCCGGGAGAAAGCGGACATCAAGGATATGGGCGCCGCCATCGGCACCCATGCCGGCGCGGGCCTTCTGGCTATGGCCTATATGCCCTGGCCGGATTTTATCCTGCCTGTGCTGGATTAGCCGAACCGCCGGAAGGCAGGGAGAGCGAAAGGGAGAAGGATTTTGTTTCATGTGGTATTATATCAGCCGGAAATTCCCGCCAACACCGGAAATATCAGCCGCACCTGCGCGGTCACCGGCACGGTTCTGCATTTAATCAAGCCCCTGGGCTTTTCCCTGGAAGACAAGTATTTAAAACGGGCCGGACTGGATTACTGGGACCTGTTGGATATCCGGATCCATGATTCTCTGGAGCAATTTCTGGAAAGGCATGGGCGGGAAAAGCTGTGGCTGGTGGAGACCGGCGGCAGCCGCTTTTATCATCAGGCGCAGTATCCCGACGGCTCCTTTTTTGTCTTCGGAAGGGAAACCAAGGGGCTGCCCAAAGAATTTCTGGAGGCTTACCGCCGGCAGGTAGTGCGGGTGCCCATGTTGCCGGACCCTCATGCCCGCTCACTGAATTTAAGCAATACCGTGGCTCTGGTTTTGTACGAGGGCCTGCGGCAGCTGGATTTTCCGGGCATGAAATAGCGGTCCGGATATCGGCGCCGGCGGGTGTTAATGCCTCCGGGGATGAAATAGAAATAGGCCGGCCTGAAAAACCGGGGCAGCCTGCGCGGGAGGGAGCGGCAGAGACATAAAAAAACGCTTTACCCCAAGGTTTGACCTTAAGATAAAGCGCAGCTTGTTCAAAATGGTACGCCAGAGAGGAATCGAACCTCCGCACCCGGCTCCGGAGGCCGGTGCTCTATCCACTGAGCTACTGGCGCAAGGATAGGTACAAAAGAGATTATAACATGGCTGGAAAGTGATGTAAAGGGGGAATTCTTTCGTGGAAGAAGCATTAACTAAGGAATCCTTGATTGAAGATTCCTGGATTAAAGACCCGAATCTGGCTCTCGGAGGGCACCAGAAGATCGACTGGGTCTGGCATAATATGCCGGTATTGAACAGCATTCAGAGCCGGCTGGCTGAGGAAAAACCCTTTGTGGGCCTGCAGGCCCTGATCTGCTTACACCTGGAAGCCAAAACCGCCTGTCTGGGCCTGACCTTGAAAGCCGGCGGCGCCGAAGTGACCATGACCGCGTCCAATCCGTTGTCCACCCAGGACGACGTCTGCGCGGCCATGGTGGAAAGAGGGCTCAGGGTTTATGCCCGCCACGGCGCCGGCAGCGAAGAATACCATCGCTGTCACCGCTTGTCCGTTCAGAGTAAGCCGAATCTTTTGGTAGACGACGGCGGCGATCTGACCGCTCTGCTGCACAGCGAATACCCGGAGCTTCTGGCCGGCCTTTATGGCGGCTGCGAGGAAACCACCACCGGCATCCAGCGCCTGAAGGCCATGGAAAAGGCCGGGGCGCTGAAGATTCCGATGATGGCTGTCAACGACGCGGACATGAAGTTCCTTTTCGATAACCGTTACGGCACCGGCCAGTCGGTATGGGACGCCGTGATGAACGCCACAAACCTGGTGGTGGCCGGTAAAGTCGTGGTGGTGGCGGGCTACGGTTGGTGCGGCAAAGGCGTATCCATGCGGGCAAAAGGCTTGGGGGCCCGGGTGGTGGTGACGGAGGTGGATCCGATAAAAGCTGTGGAAGCCTGGATGGACGGCTTCCAGGTGCTGACGATGGCGGAGGCGGCTCCTCTGGGGGACTACTTTATCACCGTTACGGGAAACCGCGACGTTATCTGCGGACCTCATTTTGACAAAATGAAAGACGGCGCGCTTTTAGCTAATGCGGGACATTTCGATGTGGAGATTTCCAAGCCGGATTTATTTTCCCTCTGCGGCGCCCCCAGGACGGTGAAACCGGGAATCGAGGAATACCGTACTCCCGACGGCCGCCGGCTGCTCCTGATGGGAGAAGGCCGTCTGGTTAATCTGGCCTGCAGCTTTGGCCACCCGGCGGAAGTGATGGACACTTCCTTTGCCGTCCAGGCTTTGGCCCTGGAATACCTGGCCGCTCAGAAGGGCCGGCTGGCGCCGGGGGTCCATAAGGTGCCCAAAGAGATCGACCAGGCCGTAGCCCGGGTCCGCCTGGCCTCCGCCGGCATTAATATCGACAGTTTAAGCCAAGAACAGAAAAAATATCAGGAAAGCTGGATCATCGAATAAATGGACGGGCAAAATGTTAACTCATTGGTTTTTTTGGATCTGGAGACTTCGGGACTGAATCCGCAGAAGAATAAAATCATCGAAGTGGCGATGATCTGCCGCCGGCCTGGAGAAGAGCGCTTCGTCCTGCAGCAGCTGGTAAATCCCGGAGAGGCTTTGGATCCCTTCATCACTCAGCTGACCGGCATCAGCGACGAAATGCTCAGGTCCGCGCCGGCTATCGGCCAACTGCGGGATCAGGTGCTGCCCCGGCTGGAGGACAGCTGGCTGGTGGCTCATAATGCTAATTTTGACGTGACTTTCCTGGAGGCTGAATTTGCCGTAAAGCTTTCCCGCCGCCAGGTAGTGGATACCATCGAACTGGCCAAGATCCTTTATCCCCGGCTGAAGTCCTATAGCCTGCGCAGCCTGGTCCGGACCTTTGATCTGAAGGCTTCGCCCTGTCACAGGGCCCTGGGCGACGCCGAGGCTCTGGAGGCTTTGTTTGTCCATCTGGCGGGCAAAGCCAGAAGACTGGACAGAAGTCTTTTGGAGCGTATCCTTCAGGCCCTGGCGCAGGAAGAGCAGGGGCTGTATTATTTATTCCTGCAGATCTATCTGGGTCGGGAGCTTTTATGGCCGGAAGCCCTGACGGAAACCGGCCTCCAGGAGGAGGAGGGAGGGTTTGGAGAGGATCCTCTGGCCTTCTGGAACCAGGCGCCGGAAGAAGAGACGGCGAGAAAGTCTGCGGCTGCGGAGGCCGCGGCGTTCTGGCGTTCTCCCGGCCTGTCGGGACTTTTGGAACCCGGCGGTCCTTTCTCCCGGCAGAAGGAAAATTATCAGTACCGTCCCCAGCAGACGGAGATGCTGCGAGCGGTGATGAAAGCCTTCCAGCAGTCCCGCTTTCTCATGGTGGAGGCGCCTACCGGCGTCGGAAAGTCTTTGGCTTATCTCCTGCCTGCCCTGACCTGGTCCGTAGCCCGGCAGGAGCGGGTGGTGATCGCCACCCACACCATCTATCTGCAGGAGCAGCTGTATAAAAAGGAGATTCCCGAAGCGGCAAAGCTTTTGCCCTTTCCCTTTCACTGCGCCGTCTTAAAAGGCCGGGGGAATTATCTCTGTTTAAACCGGTGGCTGGCCGTTCTAAATCAAGGGACCAATCTGATCTGGGGCGAACGGGTGCTCCTGGCCCGGCTGGCGGTCTGGCTGGAGGAAGGAACGGAGGGTGATCTGGATTCCATTCATCTCCTGGGTCCGGAGCGGGATTGGTTTGCCCAGATGGCCTCTTCCCGGGAAACCTGTCAGGGTACGCAGTGCCCCCATTATAAGGAGTGTTATTATCAAAAGGCCCGTTATGCCGCCGGGAAAAGCGACCTGCTGATTATCAATCATGCGCTGATGCTGGCCGACGCCTGCCTGGGGGACGCGCTTTTGTCCAAATACCAATATCTGATCATCGACGAGGCCCACCATCTGGAGGAAGAAGGCACCAGGCAGTTTACCCGGGAGTTTTCCCTGATGGAATATGAAAAGCAGCTGCAGCAGCTGCATAAGCGGCGCGATGTTTTTGGACGCCCCGGCTTTATCCAGTATTTAAAGGATTACCGACAGAAGGGGATCGGGGCCGTAGAAAAGCTGGAGCCTTTGTTAAACGAACTGGAAAAGCAGCTGAAGCTGGTTATGCGCCGGGTAAACCTGCTTCAGGAAATCCTGAAAAACACCAGCTTGCCGGAATATTACCGGCTGCGGCCCGGCAGTCCCCAGGGCTCGGCGGTGGAAGGCGTCTTGAGCGCCCTGGATAACCTGCGGGTAATGGGCACGGAGCTGTCGGGGATTTTGGTTAAGCTGAGCCAGGCTTTGCAAGGTGAGGATGGCCGGCAGTTTGAGGAGACCTGGCTGAAAAGCCAGCTGCAGCTTTTCGGGCGGGTGCTGGAAATGACGGAACTGCTGGACCTCTTTCTGAAAGAAACCGCTTCATCTATGGTTGCCGGTTCGGCTGCTCCCGCCGCGGCTTCAGATCCGGCTGTTCCGGCTGCGGCTGCCCCGGTTCCGTTTTCCACCGCTCCGCCTCTGACCGCCGCCGAACAGGCCGCCGAACAGGATAACGCCGCCCCGGCTACGGCTTCGGTTTCCGCAGCCCTGCCTTCGGCCGCCGGCGAACAGGTCTACTGGTTCCGCCGGGAAACGCGGACCAACGATATCATCCTTTGTATTACGCCATTGAATACGGCGTCGTTTTTCCGGAAATACCTTTTTGAGGAGAAGGAATCGGTAGTGATGACCTCGGCCACGTTAAGCGTTGGCGAAAGCTTTTCCTATTTCAGCGGTCAGCTGGGCGTGGACCAGGAGCTTACCGATACGGCGGTTTTATGTTCGCCTTTCGATTATGCCAAACAGGTGCTGTTGATGACGGACAAAAGCCTGCCCGACCCGGCCAGAACTTCGGAGACCGCCTATAACCTGGCCCTGGCGGATTCTCTGGAAGAATTCCTGAAGGCCTGCGGCGGCCGCTCCATGGTGCTTTTTACTTCCCATAAGCAATTACGGGCCATGTACGAGGCCATAGCCGCCAAGCTGAAGGCGGAGGGCCTGGAGCTTTTTGCCGACGGGATCAACGGCAGCCGCAGTACGTTGATGGAAGAACTGAAAACCAATCCCCGGGCTGTGGTTTTCGGAGCCAACACCTTCTGGGAAGGCGTGGACCTGCCGGGGCTGTCCCTGACTTCCCTGCTGATTGTCCGGCTGCCCTTCGCGCCCCCGGGCATGCCGATGACCGAGGCCAGGATCGAGCAAATGAGCCGGCGGGGAGAAGATCCCTTTTACGAGTACAGCCTGCCCCAGGCGGTGCTGCGGTTTAAGCAGGGCTACGGCAGGCTGATCCGCACGTCGGAGGATTGGGGCGTGGTGGTGATCCTGGATAACCGGATCGTGAATAAGCGTTACGGCAGGCTGTTTTTACAGTCACTGCCCGACGCGGCCTGTTTGTCCGGAAAGCCAGCGGAACTGGTCAGGAAAATCGCGCAATGGCAGGAGCGGTTTTCAGATCCTGCCGGGGAGTTCCGGGACTTGTGACAACCCGGGGTTTAGTGTAATATAGAGTAGCTAGCATCACTTAAGTCATCCGATGATTTCGGACGGATAAAGCTGGAGGGAAGACCGTGAACAGAAGAAACTGGCCGGTGGCGCCGGATGCTTTGCCGATTGCCGGCGTTCTGGCGGTCCTGGGCTTTGCCTTGTATCGGTTGCTGGGCGCCTGGGGGCTTTTGCTGCCGGGAATATTAATTTTATTTACCTTGTTTTTTTTCCGCAATCCCAATCGCACAGGCAAGGCGGCGGCAGGGGAGCTGATTTGTCCGGCGGACGGGCAGGTCCTGTCCATCCGGGAAGTGGAGCATGACGATTACATCGGGGGGCCGGCGCTGAAAATCAGCATTTTCCTGAGCCTGTTCAACGTCCACGTTAACCGCTCGCCCATAGCGGCCCGGGTGGAATTTGTCCGGTATCAGGAAGGCCGGTTCCTGCCGGCATTCAAAAATCATGCTTCGGAAGTAAATGAGAGAAACTATGTGGGGCTGGTGAGCCTGGAAAAGGAGAAAAAAATCCTGCTTTGCCAGGTCACCGGCTTTGTGGCCAGACGGGTGGTCTGCTGGGCCAAGGCCGGTGACCTGCTGGAGCAGGGAGAAAGATTCGGTCTGATGAAATTTGGATCCTGTATCGAGCTTACGCTGCCCAGGGATACGGAAGTATATGTGGAGACAGGGATGAAAGTAAAGGGCGGGACAACCCTTTTGGGGAGGTTGGCGTAAATGAATAAAATGCGATTGATCCCCAATGCGGTGACCATGAGCAATCTCGCTTTAGGCTTTTTTTCGTTATTTCTGACGATGGAGGGCCTGTATCAGGAAGCGGCCTACGCCATATTCGGCGCCATGATCATGGACGGTATGGACGGCCGGCTGGCCAGACGGCTGCATGTGGTTTCCGATTTCGGCAAAGAGCTGGATTCTTTGTCGGACCTGGTTTCCTTCGGTGTAGCACCGGCTCTGCTGGCTTATGCCGCCCAGCTGCACCGCTTTGGCCGCCTGGGCCTTTTGCTGGCCGTGGGCTTTGCCCTTTGCGGAGCCTTCCGGCTGGCCCGGTTTAACGTGATTAACATCAAGGCCTATTTCATCGGCGTGCCGATTACCTTCTGCGGGCCCTTGCTGACGCTGACGATTCTTTTAACCAAGTGGATCGACTACAGGGCTTTTCCGGTGATCACCATCGTCTTGGCTTTCCTGATGGTCTGCAATCTGAAGGTTCCCAAGATCTGAAGCACGGATGACTTAGTACGCCGGAAGGCGCGCTAAGTCATCACTTTTTAGACCGAGGCCTGATTTAACAGCGTGCCCAGGACACTGCCCAGAGTTCCGGCAGCCAAAGCCAGTAAAAATTTGGGTAAAATCAAGGCCAGAAGCCCGCCGCCAGGCCCCAGCAGCAGGCCGAAGAAGCTGATGATCAGGGCGGCGGAAAGGGCGGAGCCCAGGCCGTGAAAGAGGCCTTTGACCGAAGCGTTTTTGCTGGATACCACAGAACCCAAAAGCAAAGCCACAAAAACCAGCCACTGGCTGAAGCGGGGCAGGCCCTGGCCGGAAAATGGACCCAGGGTAAAAATCAGGCCGCCCAAAAAAGAAAGCAGGAGCAGGCTGAGGCCGGTAATCAGGATTCCCCGAAGGATAGGCTTGATGGACATTATTCACACCTCCTTTTGTAATCTATGCCTTGGGCCGGGGTTTTAGAAGGGGGCAAAAAGGCCGGGAGCCGCCGAAGGGAAATAGATGATAAGGAGAATGAGCAACGTGGATCAGGAAAAAGTCAAACAGGCGGTCAGGCTGTTTCTGGAAGGCATCGGCGAGGATCCTCAAAGGGAGGGCCTGTTGGAAACGCCGGACCGGGTAGCCCGGATGGTGGAGGAGATTTTTGCCGGTATCGGCAAGGACCCCCGGGAGCATCTGTTGAAAACCTTTAACGAAAACCATGAGGAAATGGTGCTGGTCACCAATATCCCTTTGTATTCCTTTTGCGAGCATCATCTCCTGCCTTTCTTCGGGAAGGCCCATGTGGCCTATATCCCGAAAAAGGGCAGGGTGACGGGGCTGTCCAAGCTGGCCCGGGCGGTGGATGAGTTCAGCCGCCGTCCCCAGATCCAGGAAAGGCTTACCGGCCAGATCGCCGACGCGGTGATGGAGGCACTGGAGCCATATGGGGTCATGGTGGTGATTGAAGCCGAGCATATGTGCATGACGATCCGCGGTGTAAGTAAGCCGGGGGCCAAGACGCTGACTTCCGCCACCAGGGGAAATTTCCGCACATCCTCGGCCACCAGGGCCGAGGCGATGGCCCTGATCCGCCGGGACAGCAGGGAGTAAAGACAACACAGACACCAGGAGGAAATATTGATGGCAAACATATTGCTGGTAAATGACGACGGTATTGATTCCCCCGGAATCCGCAGCCTGATCCTGGAGCTGAAGGGGCTGGGGCAGATTTGGGTGGCCGCCCCCTCGGCTCAGCGCAGCGCCGCCAGCCATGGGATCACCGTACGCAGAGGCATGGCGGTGCGGCAGGTGCCGGTAGAGGGAACGAAATGCGCCTGGAGCATCGGCGGCAAGCCCGCGGACTGCATTAAAATGGCGGTGGTCCAGCTATTGAACGAGCCCATGGATCTTTTAATCTCCGGGATCAACGAAGGTCCGAATCTGGGAACCGATACCTTGTATTCCGGTACGGTGGCCGGCGCTGTGGAAGGCGCCTTTAACGATATCCCCGCCATGGCGGTGTCCCTGGTCCGGGAAAAGGCTCCCTGGGATTTCGGCGCCGCCGCGAAAATCACCGCGGAGCTGGCCGGCCGGTATTTATCCGGCCAGCTGCACATTCCGCCCATGTCTATTTTGAATGTAAACGTACCGGACCTGCCCCGGGAAAAGCTGCAGGGCCTCAGGGCCACCAGGCTGGGAATCCGCAAGTACAGCGATTATTATCACCTTCTGGAAGAAACGCCGGAAGAAAAGGTCTATCACCTGCGGGGCAGCGCTATCCCCGGCGACGGAATAGATCTGGATGAGGATGCAAACGCCGTGGCAAAGGGGTATGTCTCCATCAGCCCGATTTCCGTGGACCGGACGGATTATCAGCTTTTGGCGGAGCTCCGGCAAAAGCTCTGAGGGCGGGGGGTTAGGAAACGATGTCGCCGCCGCTCAAAACGATAGGAAGAAAAGGAAGTCAATATCAGGGCGGCAGTGCTGCCGGAAGATCAACAGAAATTTATCAGGGAGAAAAAAGATGGATATACGGCTTGTTTATGAGACGCCGGCGGCACAGGCTTACATAAGCCTGCGGCTGCGCTCCGGGATGGGCAATAAAGACTTAAATAGAAGCCGGATCGCCTTGAAGAATTCCTTGTTCACGGTATCCCTGTATGATAAAGAAAAACTGATCGGTTTTGGCAGGATAGCCGGGGACAGCGGCATAACCTACATTGTAAGCGATATTATGGTAGATAAAGAATATCAGCGCAGGGGTTATGCGGAGCAAATCATGAAGGCCATCGACGGTTATTTTGAAGAAAATACGCAGGAGGACAGTTTTATTTGTTTAATTGCCAATCATCCTGCCGACTTACTATATCAAAAGCATGGATTTGAATATCTGCCGGAAAATAAACATGGGATGCTGCGGAATCAAAATAAAGAAAAAAATTATTGAATTGGCGGTGTTTACTTTTGGGGAAACGATCTATTTGCAGATTTCTCCTGGCCGCAATGATGATGGTTTTGTCTTCTTGCGCTCAGGAGCCAGCTTCAGTCAATTCACCAAATGATACGGAAGCAAATCCGGAAACTTCCTTTCAGGAAAATATGCCGGGGATAGAAAATCCTTCAGACCCGGATCAGGAGGAAGGAGATGTCGGAACGCAAATCCAGCTGATTGCCGATAATATTTCCCTGTGGCAGGGCGAAGCGGACACCGAACCCTACGGCTATGCGGTAACCGATTTGGATCAGAACGGAAGATTAGAAATAATTTCTTCCTCCTGCCAGGGCACGGGGATCTATTCATACAATAATATTTGGGAAGTCAATGAAGCTTGTGATGAGCTTACCCTTTTGGAAAAGACGATCGACGAGTATACTTCTCAGGCCGATATTCTGGTGGAAAGCGTGCCGGTATACTTTGATTCAGGAAATAACGCCTATCATTACGTGTTTGACGACTTGACCAAAAACGGCGCTGCTGAATATTACCAGAACAAGAGGGCCCTTTGTTTGCAGGATGGAAAGCTTATCGAACGATTTTTGGCGTATAAAACCACGATATATCATGACTCCACTCCAACCGTTACCTGTACGGACGCGGACACGAACCCGATCAGTGAAGAGGATTATCAGAATATCGGGGATAAAGTATTCTCCAAAATGGAAAAGAAACAGGCGGCCTTTTATTGGATAACCGAGGAAAACGCCGGATTGTATGCGTTGAAAGATACTGATATAAAAAGTGCGCTGAAAGAATCTTATCATGGGTTCACGATCAGCTGAACCGGATTTCCGGACAGTAACTCCCTTTTTCGCCGTTACTCACAAAAGCCTTGAAACGCGGGTTTCAAGGCTTTTTCTTATCTCTTTTGCGCATGGCGGCAAAGCTCCATCAGGACTGGCGCTATGATGCCAAGCTGATCCTTTCTACATGGAAAAAGGGGAAGGAATCCCCCAGGGAGGCCTGTTGCAGGGCGGCTGCATCGTGGATATCTGCCCTTTGGCGGCGGATATGCTGGGCACTTATTCTTTCTGCCCTGCCTGATTAAGCAAAGACCTTTTTTAAGAAGCTGGAAAGAGAAAAGGTCAGGTCCTTAATATTAGTGATGGAGTATATGATCAGGAAAAATATAACGGCCAGAAATTCAAGCTGAATAAGGTAATACGGCCAAGGGGCCAATATGCTCAGGAAAGAAAAAGAATCCGGCTTGTGAAGAAGAAACATATAATTTGTATCAAGCATAATGTTGGCTGCAAACGCGGCTGCGGCCAGAACATTCAGGGTGACAAAGGCGTACAGCAGAGAATCCAGTTTAATTTTATATTCTTTAACAACTTTGAAATACAAAGCGACGATAATGATCGTCAGATGTCCTGCAAAGTATTGAAAAAATCTGAAGTGAGGATAATTGTAACCCTCCATGTTCGGCGTCAATACCGCCTGCAAAGTACCGGAAAAAGCGAAATAATAAATAATGTAGAAAAGCTTAACATTTTGGGTTACCAGCACGATCAAGCACAGGAAAATGGAAAAACCGCATATATGCAAAGGAAGGGCGGTAGCCAGCGACGCTCCCGCATCCAGCTTCCAGATATAGAAAAGGAGTTGCTGGCAAGCCAAAAAGATAAACATAAATATTCTGCAAAGCCTGTCTGATTTGGGGTTCCTGATTTTATCCTTCCAGATTACGATACTCAGCCAGATCAGCGCAAATATTGCCAGGGCGGTAATATGCGGCAAATCAAAAAGGGCAAAAGGCTTGAGTTCCTCCGTTGCCATCCAGAGCTCACGTAAAACCATAGGATCCCTCCCCCATTTCCCACTTTTTCATTGATTTTATCTTAGCGCCGCTCCATAAAACTTTAATGGAATTTGCGTGAGGATAGCGTAAATTTTCGCTTTTGATCTATCTGAACATACAAGATCATTTCCTCATTCGTAAAGTATGTAAAATATATCGTTCTTTATTGGAAACATGATTGAAAAATGAGATAATAAGCTGAAAGGAAAATTTTTCATGCCATATCCCTGGGTTTTACGCCATATTTAACCATAGAAAGTCTAATACTAAATATATTCTTCTTTAAGGGGGGAAATGATGGAACGTTACGACTCTGTAAAGGCCTGTGTACTGCTGCAGAACATGATCAGCCTCAGAAATGAAATCTGTAGAGAAGGTAACGAGCTGTTCGAAAGATGGAAACCTCTGATTAAGAATGAAGAATTTATGGAAAGCGCGAAAAATCTTTCTTACTATCTTTCCCTGCGAAGCCACGATATCAGGGATATGCAGGAAAATCTGATTCACCTCGGGCTCTCATCTTTGGGAAGGCTTGAGTCCAGGACCCTCTGTAATCTTGACGCCGTCATATTTTTGCTCAGCAATATGGTAGGCGGAAATATATCGAAAGCAGAATGCCCAGACCGCAGCTCCTTTTTTTACGGCAAGAGGATACTGGATAAAAACTCGGAAAGAATATTCGGCGCGCCGAATAAAAAGAGGCATTCGTCATGCTCAATAAAGGCGAATTTCTGCTGGAGACGATTTCCGCGCTGGATGATATCCTGGTGAGAATGCAGGCGCATCAATATAAGAAGACGCCGAGGCTGAGAGCCTTAGACCTTGCAAAAAAGGAGGTACGGGAATAAAAAGTATGACATTATGAATTGCAGGGATCGTTGACCAGATGAAAATAGACCGTCCGCTAAACGGGAGCTTAACGAAAGCGCGACGCCAAGGTTGTCTTTATCGAAGGAGATTATGGATTCCGAGGAAAGTGCAACTGGCGGTTGCGGAATTATCAAGTCATATTGATAGCAGGCAACCGGCAGCTTTGCTATGCTTTCTTTGGAATACCGCAGAGTGCTGCTATTTGATAAACAGGAGGAATCGGTCGTGATTTTGGCAGATAAAATTTTATCCTTACGGAAAACCAACGGATGGTCTCAGGAAGAACTGGCTGAAAAAATGAACGTATCAAGACAGTCGATCTCTAAATGGGAAAGCGCCGCCGCAATACCGGATATCAACCGGATACTGGAACTGGCCAGGCTTTTCGGAGTGACCACCGACTACCTGTTGAAAGACGATCTTGAAACCACAGTGTACTCCGATACGGACGAGGCCGAAAATCGTATACGTGTTTCCTTGCAGGAAATGAACGATTTTTTAATAAATAAGGCCATCCATGGCAGGCGGATAGCCTTAGGCGTGACGCTGTGCATTCTCTCACCGGTTTTGTTGATCCTTTTATCCGGAATCGCCGAGGAGGACGCCGCCATAACGGAAAGCGCCGCTTCCGGCATCGGTATTGTGATGCTGCTGCTAATGGTGGCCGCGGCCGTGGCCATATTTATTACCAGCAGCGCAAAAATGAAACGCTTTGAATACCTGCAAAACGGAGCCTTTGAGCTTGATTACGGTGTATTGGGCATAATAAAGGAAAAAAAGGCGGCATTTGAAAAAACATATGTCCAAAATACGGTGATCGGTGTTGTGCTCTGCATTTTATGCGTTATCCCTCTTATCGTTGCCGGTATATTCGAAGCTTCGGATATCCTGATCTTCTTTTTTACCGCTTTGCTGCTGGCGGTGGTGGCCGCCGCAGTGTTTCTTTTTATCACGGCGGGGACGGTAAAAGGCAGTTATGAACAGCTGCTGCGGGAAGGCGATTTTGAGCCGAAAGAACAGGAACGCGCCAAAAGGGTATCCAGATTCGCGGGCTTCTACTGGCCGGTTGTCGTGGCGGTCTATCTTGGCTGGAGCTTTCTGACAAACAATTGGGGGTTTACTTGGGTGGTCTGGCCTATTGCGGCGCTGATTTTTGCGGGGGTGTCTTCCGTCTTGCAGGCAAGGGACAAATAAAGGGATAAATAATAGTTCAGTTTTGCCAACTCACGATGATTTTACTTAAAAGCGTACCGGTCAGCCGGATACGCCGCGGATACTGTCGCTTGCGGCTTTGCACCAGCCGTAGCGGCAGTTTTTTCGTATGAGGATCAGATTGATACAGGTGTTCAGCGTAAAGGAAAGGGCAAAGCTGAAGCAGATGCCCTGGGGATAGGTGGCGGGGTTTTGCGTCAGCAGCCAGATCCCTCCCAGACGAACCAGGCAGGTAAATAAGGTGGTAAGGCTGGCGGGGACCACCAGGCCCATGCCCTGGAGGATACCGTTGGAAAGCTGGGAAAGCCAGAGGAAGACGCCGGCCGGCGCCAGATACTTCAGCAGCAGGATGGCGTCTTCCACTTTGAACAGCAGACGGACTACATCGCCGGCGAAAAAATACAGTCCCAGCGAAGTGGGGATGCCGATCACCAGGGTCAGGGCCAAGGCCTGAATAATCCGGCGGGTCATAAAACCGTATTCCCGGTTTTTTTGGGCCTGAGCGATGGTGGGGATCAGGGCGGTGGACAGGGAAAGGGTAATGATGGTGGGGATATTCAAAAGGGGGAAGACGATGCCGGTAAGCTGGCCGTAAAAAGAGGCGGCCTGAGATACGGTCATGCCCAGGGCCTTCAGCTGATGCGGCAGCAGCAACGCTTCCGCCGCTCCGGAAAAGGATAGCAGCAGCCTGGTGGCGGTCAGGGGCAGGCCGTAGCCGTAAAGCTCCCGGGCCACCGTTCGGCTGGGGCGGGAAAGCAGGCTTTTTTCTCCGGTATGCAGGGAAAAACGGCGCCAAAGAAAGAGAAAACCGGAAAGCTCGCTGCAAAACACCCCCAGGGCCATGGCGATGATGGCCCACTGGATGCCGTAGGGAGCCATGAGCCAGGTAAAACCGATGCCGGTGACCAGGCGGGTGCTTTGCTCGATCAGCTGGGCCCCAGCAGTGGGCTTCATGTCTTTATTACCCTGGAAAAAGGAGCGGATGGAAGAAGAGACAGCGATCATTAAAAGGGTGGGTAAAAGGATCAGAAAAGGCGCCACAGCCCGGCTGTCCAGGCCAAAGCGCCGGAGCAGCCCGGGGCTGAAAAGCAGCATAACGACAGTGACCAGAGAAGAGGAAACGACCAGAGCGGCGGCAGCCATCCGGAGCAGGCTGCGGCTGTCGCCGGCGGGATCTAAGTCCCGGTGCTCCGGGATAAAACGGACGATGGCGGCGGGGATGCCGGTGCAGGTCAAAATCATGGCCATGGAATAAAAGGGGGAAACCATGTTGAAGATGCCGATGGCCTCGGTGCCGGCCAGTCGCACGATGGCCATCTGATACGCGAAGCCCATGATTTTTACAACTATTCCTGCGGAAAGCAGAGTAAAGGCGCCTTTGAGAAAACTTTGACCGTCCATGGGATGCTCCTTTGCGCGCCGCGGGGCGGTTTAGTCGGGGAGATATCGTACAGTCAGGAAAAAAGCTTCTTTGTGGGAAAATGGACAGGCGGGCCTGAACAGATCCGGCCATTGTCTTGTCACTTAATTATTTATGTGGAGAAAAGCGGAGAAATGCCCGAAAAAAAAGTGAGGATATAATATTTTTATTTGAGATTTCTCTATTATTAAGAAGGATTTTTTCATTTTATGGGTAATTTATAAAGCTATGAGCCTATGCATATTCACGGCAGGCGAAAGCACATAACATAGAGGAGGTATTGGTTTTGCGAGTCTACAACAGTAATCAGATCAGAAACGTCGCAGTGTTGTCCCACGGTGGTGCAGGGAAAACCTCCCTGGTAGAAGCCATGCTCTTTGACGCCGGCCATACCAATCGTCTGGGAAAAACTGACGACGGCACCACAGTCACCGACTATCTGCCCGTTGAGATTAAAAGAAAAGTTACAGTCAGCACCACTTTGGCTCCTACCGAATGGAAGGACTGCAAAATCAATTTGCTGGATTCTCCCGGTTATGCCGATTTCGTCGGTGAAGTAAAAAGCGCGATGCGGGCGGCGGACAGCCTTTTGATCCTGGTGGACGGAGTGGCGGGCATCGAGGTGATGACCGAGGTGCACTGGGAAGCTGCCGATGAAAAACAGATGCCCCGCCTGATTTTTATCAATAAGCTGGATCGTGAAAACGCCAGCTTTTATAAGACTGTGGACGCTCTGCGGGAGCGTTTCGGCTCCGGCGTAGTTCCCATGACGCTTCCCATCGGCGCCGAGGACAAGTTCTGCGGCGTGGTAGACGTGCTCCAGAAGAAAGCGTACCAGTTTGAGGGGAATAAAATCAGTGAAATCTCTGTTCCCCCGGAGATGGAAGGGGAAATTGATAAATACCGGGAAGCTCTGTCGGAAGCCGCCGCCGAAGGCGACGACGATCTGATGATGAAATACCTGGAGGGAGAAGCCCTGACCGATGAGGAGATTAATCACGGACTTCATGCCGGCGTTAAAATAGGCAAGGTTTTTCCCGTATACTGCGGTTCCGCCACAAAGAACATCGGGATTCAGCCTTTGATGGACGCCATGGTGGACCTTTTGCCCTCCCCGGTGGATGTGGCGGAGGAGAATATCGGTTCCGGCCCCCTGACTGCTATTGTGTTCAAGACCCTGGCGGACCCCTTTGTAGGCAAGCTGAGCTATATCCGGATCGTAAAAGGCGTCCTGAAAGCGGACTCCAGTATCTATGACGTAAATAAAGAAAAAGAGGAGCGTTACGGAGCCCTGCTGGTTTCCCGGGGGAAAAACCAGGATAACGTGGAGGAAGCCAAGGCCGGGGATATCGTAGCCATCGCCAAGCTGATGAGCGTCAGCATCGGCGACACCCTGGGGGAAAAAGGCAAGACCGAATTACAGCCCGGCGTGGATTTCCCCGAGCCCACTTTTTCCGTAGCCGTAAACGCCAAATCCCGAAACGACGAGGACAAGATGGCCAGCGCCTTAAACCGGATGCTGGAAGACGACCCTACCCTGCATTTCGTAAAGAACCCGGAAACCAAGGAGAGCGTGCTCACCGGTATGGGGGAAACCCATCTGGATATCATCATCGACCGCCTGAAGAATAAATTCGGTGTGGAGGTCACCACCAAGACGCCCCGGGTACCTTACCGTGAGACGATCCGCGGCACCGGTGATTATGAGTACAAACATA
Source organism: Peptococcaceae bacterium (assembly GCA_034927285.1). Classification (GTDB taxonomy): domain Bacteria; phylum Bacillota; class Peptococcia; order DRI-13; family UBA5745; genus JAYFQF01. Next base: position 91,199 of record JAYFQF010000031.1, on the reverse strand, counting down.
AAAAACAGTCCGGCGGTCATGGTCAGTACGGTCATGTAAAGCTGCGCTTTTACCCGTTGCCGGAGGGTGATTTTGAGTTTGCCGAGACGATTTTCGGCGGTTCCGTGCCGAAGAATTATCATCCCGCTGTAGAGAAAGGCGTCCGGGATGCCATGGCCGAGGGCGTCCTGGCGGGCTATCCCATGACCCAGATCAAGGTGGAGCTATACGACGGCTCTTACCATGATGTGGATTCCTCGGAGATGTCTTTTAAAATCGCGGCTTCCCAATGCTTTAAAAAAGGTATTGAGAAGTGCAAGCCTGTGCTGATGGAACCTGTTCAGTATGTGGAAGTTCATGTGCCGGAGCAGTTCATGGGGGATATCATCTCCGACTTAAACAGCAAGCGGGGCCGGATCTTGGGCATGGAGCCCCACGGCAAGTGGCAGTTGGTGAAAGCCCAGGTTCCTTTAAGCGAGATGTACCGCTACGCCATTGACCTGAAATCCATTACCCAGGGCCGGGGCTATTTCTCCATGAATTTCGATCATTATGAGGACGTGCCCAACATGGTGGCCCAGGAGATCATCGCCGAATATCAAAAGAGTAAGGAAGATAAAGAATAGGGTTTGGAGAAAACGATAAAAAATCCATAAAAAAGGCTGTCGCAAATTGGTTGAGGAAAAGCCTATTTGCGGCAGCCTTTTTTATGGATTTTCAATTTTAACGCTGCCGGCATCCGGCCCTGGGGGACTGCTCTGCGAGCAAAGGATCGATTTTGCATGGATTTTGAATCATTATTATTAAAAAGGCTGCCGCCCCTTGGCTTTCTCAGCCAATTTGCGACGGCCCTTTTTCTGCGAGATCTTTTCCCGGGAAATAATTTCCAGTTCACCAGAACATATGTTTTTTCAGGTGTTCTGCCGGCTGATCGGCTGGCGGATAAGCAGCCGCATCAGAGCGGGTCCGTTGAAGGGGATCAGGGGATACAGGTAAGTATAGCCCAAGGGAGTCTTTGTGGAAGCGATGACAATCAGCATTAAAACCACGCCTAAAGGCAGGCCCCAGGGGCCTATAAAACGGATCAGCACTAAAAACAGCAGCCGGAACAGCTTAAAGGCGTACCCCAGCTCGTAACTGGGCTGGGTAAAGGTAGCGATGGCCACAAAGGCCATATAAAGCACCACTTCCGCCACCAGCCAGTTGGCCTTAACAGCGAAATCTCCTAAAATCAGGGCGCCTACGATACTGAAGGAATTGCTGAGGACTGTAGGCGTGTTCAACGCAGCCAGCTTCAGGCCGTCCAGAATGAATTCCACCAGCAGAAGCTGGATAAAGATCGGCACCTGATTCGGCTCCCTGACAAAGATGAAGGAGAGCCATTCCGGCACCAGTTCCGGACTTTCCACTAAAAGATACCAGACCGGAGTCAGAAAAACCGTCAGAAAAAAGATCAGCATCCTTACCAGGCGCAGATAGCTGCCGACTAAAGGAGTAAAATAATAATCATTGGAGTCCTGCAGGAAATCAAAGATGGAAGTGGGCAGGATCATCACCGCGGGGGAATTGTCCACGATCAAAATAATACTGCCCTCATAGAGGCTGGCCGCGGCGGCGTCGGGCCGCTCAGTATACCGGACCCGGGGGAAGGGATTATACCAGCGGGAACCCAACAGGCATTCGGCCAGGCTTTCCTGGCCCATGGTCAGGCTTTCAATAGCGATTTTGTTGAGCTTTTCTTTAATAATGGATAAGTGCCTGGGATTTACCAAGCCAATCATATAGCAGATCGCCACGTCGGTTTTGGATTTGGTGCCTACGGGGGTGACTTCCACCGTCAGCGCGGTATCCCGGATACGCCGGCGGATCAGGGCGGTATTAAAAATCAGGGTTTCCACAAAACCGTCCCGGGCGCCCCGGAGCACCCTGTCGTCCTCGGGTTCCGCCATGCCGCGGACCGGATAGGTCCTGACGTCGATCAGCACAGCCTCTTCCAGACCCTCCACCAGCAAAGCCGGAGTCCCGGAGAGCACGGAAGCGAGGATCTTTGAAAACTCGTTTGTAACATCGGTTTCCGTATAAGGAATAAATGCGGCGGCAAAATTGGCTGCGGATTTAACCCTGGACAGACGCTCCGGTTCCGCCTCCAGCAAAAACGCCAGAATCCGTTCCAGCACCTCGTCTTTGATAAAGCCGTCTACAAAATAAAGGACCGCCTCTTTTTCCCCCAGCCGTAAATGCTTGGAAACCAGGTCAAAGCTATGCTCCACCCGCAGGCGGCGGTTGATCTCCCGGACATCGGCGGCATAGTCGCCGGAAAGCAATTTGTCATCAATGGAATCCATCTGGCTTACCTCGCAAACAAGAAGATAAATCTAGTATGTTTAAGGAAAGGCTATATTATGAAAAACAGAGAATGAATCACGTTTTCTTCCTGAAACCGCCACATAAAAAAGCGCCTGACTCCTCCGAATCAGGCGCTGGAATTCCAAAATGGCAGGGGCAGTAGGAATCGAACCCACAACCAACGGTTTTGGAGACCGCTACTCTACCAATTGAGCTATACCCCTGTGCAACGAAACATATTATACCGTATTATCCCTTCTTCTGTCAATAAAAAAAGCCCGTGAGAAATATCTCCTCTTGTAAAATATTGTAAAAATGTGTTATAGTAAGGACATCTGTTGGCCGGGCAGCGGAGACAGGGGGAAGCATGGAGGGAAAGGATGAGGAAAGGGGTAAGGAAAAAGGCTGTTGGCTGGCTTTTCACCAGGCCCTGGGCTTTGGCCTGAACCGCTGGGCCGGGGTCCTGCTGAGGCGTTACGGGACCTTGGCGGCAGCCTGGCAAGATCCGGAGCTGACGGAGGGAACCTGGCTGCCCCAGGAGGTGCGGCTGAAGCTTTTGGCGGCCCGGCGCAAGCTCCGGCCGGAAGAAATCCTGGACCGCTGCGCGGACCGGGGAATTGGAATTCTTACCCTTTTGGACAAAGAATATCCCGATAGCCTGTTGCAAATTTCAGATAATCCGGTTATTCTATATTATTATGGAAAGACAGAACTGCTGAAGCTGCCCATGGTGGCGGTGGTGGGAAGCCGGCACTGCAGCGGCTACGGTCAGCTGCAGGCCGGAGAATTCAGCCGCCGGCTGGCCCAGGCCGGACTTTGTATCGTCAGCGGGCTGGCCAAAGGAATCGACGGCTGCGCTCACCGGGGCGCCTTGCAGTGCGGCGGCGCAACAGTGGCGGTATTGGGCAGCGGGGTGGATGTGATTTATCCCAGGGAAAACCGGGGCCTTTATGAGCAGACCTGCCGGGAAGGACTGGTGCTCAGCGAATTGCCGCCGGAAACGCCGCCGGCGCCCTGGACCTTTCCTTTGCGAAACCGCATCATCAGCGGTCTGAGTCTGGGTGTGCTTTTGATCGAGGCCCGGGCCAGAAGCGGCGCTCTGATTACCAGCCAGCTGGCGGCGGAACAAGGCCGGGAATTATGGGTTCTGCCCGGCCCGGTAACCAATCCCGCCAGCATCGGACCTTTGCAGCTGATTCAGGACGGGGCCAGGGCGGTAATCACTCCCGGGGATATTTTGCGGGATTTGGGTATCTTAGAGGAAGAAACGCCGCCGGGACGCGCCGGCCCCGGAAAAGCCGGCGGCGGACCGGCAGGCCGGAACGGCCCGGGAAAACCTGGCGGCGCTCCGGCAGACCGGGACGGGGAGGGGAAAGGCCCTTTGGCCCGGCAGGTACTGATGCCGGGGCCGGAAGAAGCGGCGCTGCTGGAGAAGATCGGTTACGGCCCGGTTCACGTGGACCGTCTGCTGTCCTTGTCCGGACTTTTGCCGGGGCAGCTTTATTTGGGCTTGACAAATTTGGTCAGGTTAAGTTTAATTGAGAGGTTACCTGGTGATTATTATCAACGGATCTGACATAGAAGTTTTATTTTAAGTAGGTGAAGGAATGGGTAAAACATTAGTTGTAGTGGAGTCTCCGGCTAAAGCGAAAACCATCGGCAAGTTCCTGGGAAAAAAGTATACCGTCAAGGCCTGCATGGGCCATGTCAGGGACTTGCCCAAAAGTCAGTTCGGTATCGACATGGATAAGGATATCGCCTTGAAATACATTACGATCCGGGGAAAAGGCGACCTGGTTTCTGAATTGAAGTCCATGGCTCAAAAGAGCGACCGTGTCCTTCTGGCCACAGACCCGGACCGCGAGGGAGAAGCCATCGCCTGGCACTTAGGCCAGCTCCTGCAGCTGGATACCAAGCAGGACTGCCGCATTGAATTCAACGAGATCACTAAAAAGACCGTGGAGGAATCGGTAAAGCATCCCCGACCGGTGGACGATCACCGGGTGGACGCTCAGCAGGCCCGCAGGGTGCTGGACCGGATCGTGGGTTATAAGCTTTCCCCCCTTTTATGGCGTAAGGTCAGAAAGGGCCTTTCCGCCGGGAGGGTGCAGTCGGTGGCCCTGCGGCTGATCTGCGACCGGGAAAAGGAGATCCAGTCCTTTGTCCCAGAGGAATACTGGGATTTGAAGGCCCAGCTCAGCCTGAACAAGGATAAGTTTTTTGCCAAGCTGATTAAGGAAAAAAATCAAAAAGTCAGGCTGGAGTCGGCAAAGGACGTGGAGCGGATAAAATCCGCCGCCGGTTCCGGTCCGTTCATCGTCGGCGAAGTAAATACAAAGACCCAGAGCCGTAATCCGGCGCCGCCCTTTACCACCAGCAGCCTGCAGCAGGAGGCCTTCCGTAAGATCAATTTTACAGCCAAGCGCACGATGCTGGTGGCTCAGCAGCTTTACGAAGGTCTGGATCTGAGTAAAGAGGAGGGAACGGTAGGCCTGATTTCCTATATCCGTACCGATTCCACCCGGATCAGCGAGGAAGCCCAGCAGGAGGCCCGAAATTATATCCTGGAAAGCTTCGGTAAGGAGTATTATCCCAAAAGCCCCAGGGTTTATGTTAAAAAAGGCAAGATTCAGGACTCCCATGAAGGTATCCGTCCCAGCTCCGTTTATCGGACCCCGGAATCGGTAAAGGCTTATCTGACCGGCGACCAGTATAAGCTGTATAAGCTGATCTGGGAGCGCTTCATGGCTTCTCAGATGGCCTCTCTGGCCCAGAATGTGACCACCGTGGATCTGACGGCAGGCGACTTTACCTTCCGCAGTACCGGCGTAGTGGTTACCTTTCCCGGCTTTACCCGGCTTTACGACGAGGGCCGGGATGAAAGCCGCAATGAAGAAGAGGAAGACGATAATACGGCCCGGTTGCCCTACCTGAAAAAAGGCGATGAACCGGAGTGGAAAAAATATGTGGAAAAGCAGCATTTTACCCAGCCGCAGCCTCGTTTCACTGAGGCGTCTCTGATCAAAACCCTGGAGGAAATGGGCATCGGCCGGCCCAGCACCTACGCTCCCACCATCGATACTATCGTTACCCGGGGTTATGTGCTGAAAGAAAAGAAGCAGTTCAAAGCCACGGAGCTGGGGGATGCGGTGGTGGACCTGCTGAAGGAATACTTCCCCAATATTATCGACAAGGACTTTACCGCCCGGATGGAAAATCAGCTGGACGAGGTGGAAGAAGGACAGATTCAGTGGAAATCCATCGTTTACGAATTTTACGAGCCATTTATCAAAGAACTGGAAGTAGCCGACGAAAAGATCGGCCATGTAGAACTGACGGATGAGGTGACCGACGAGGTTTGTCCCCAGTGCGGACGGAATCTGGTGATCAAGCACGGCCGCTTCGGCAAGTTCCTGGCCTGCCCGGGCTTCCCCCAGTGCAGGTATACCAAGCCTCTTCTTCTGACTTTGGAACTGAAATGCCCCAAATGCGGCAAAGGGGACGTGGTGATCCGGCAAACGAAGAAAAAGAAAAAATTCTATGGCTGCAGCAATTATCCTGAATGCGATTATACTTCCTGGTATGAGCCGGTAGCTACCCTCTGCCCGGTTTGCGGCCAGCATCTGGTAAAACGGCCTTCGGGCTCCGGCACGCGTTTAGCTTGTCCTACGGAAGGCTGCTCCTTTAAGCCTTCGATGCTGAAAGAAGAAGCGGACAAGGCCCAAGCGCCGCAGCAGGAGGAGAAAGAATAGGAAAAATGGAAAATGTTACGGTAATCGGCGCCGGCCTGGCGGGCTCCGAAGCCGCCTGGCAGCTGGCCCGCCGGGGCCTGGCGGTGACGCTTTATGAAATGAGGCCGAAAAACAATACGCCGGCCCATAAAACCGATTGCTTCGCTGAATTGGTCTGCAGTAATTCCTTAAGGGCAAACTCTTTGGAAAACGCCGTGGGGCTGCTGAAAGAAGAGATGCGCCGTCTCGATTCTTTGGTGATCCGCTGCGCCGACGCCTGCCGGGTGCCGGCAGGCGGGGCTCTGGCAGTGGACCGGGAAGGCTTTCCCCGGATGATTACCCAGGAGCTTTGCCGTCATCCGCTGATCCGGGTGCTGCGGGAGGAAGTGTCTTCCCTGCCGGCGTCGGGGATCACGGTACTGGCTACGGGACCTTTGTCCAGCCCGGCCATGGCCGGCGCCCTGGCGAAGCTGGGTGAAAAAAAAGAGCTTTATTTTTATGACGCCGCCGCGCCGGTAGTCACCTTGGAGTCGCTGAACACGGAAAAAGGCTATTGGGCCTCCCGTTACGGCAAGGGGGAGAAGGACTATTTCAACTGCCCCATGAATAAGGAAGAGTATCAGGCTTTTTACGAGGCTTTGGTTTCGGCGGAAGTGCATCCCTCAAAAGACTTTGAAAAAGAGAAGTTTTTCGAAGGCTGCATGCCGGTGGAGGTGCTGGCCGCCCGCGGGCCGAAAACTCTTTTGTTCGGTCCCTTGAAGCCGGTAGGGTTAGAGGAGCCCGCCACAGGAAAAAGGCCCTATGCGGTAGTTCAGCTGCGCCAGGACGACGCCGCCTGTACGCTGTTAAATATCGTCGGATTTCAGACCAGGCTGACCCGGCCGGAGCAAAGGCGTGTGTTCCGGATGATCCCCGGGCTGCAAAACGCCGAGTTTGCCCGTTACGGCATGGTGCACCGCAATACCTTCATGAACTCCCCGCGGCTTCTGCTGCCTACGGGCCAACTGAAGGAAATGCCCCACATTCTGCCGGCGGGACAGATGACCGGCGTGGAAGGCTATGTGGAATCCGCCGCCTCGGGTCTTGCCATGGGCATCAATGCGGCCCTGCTGGCCCGGGGAAAAGAGCCGCTGGTTTTTCCTCCGGCCACGGCCCTGGGTTCCCTGCTGCATTACATCGTGTTCACCGAAGCGGATAATTTTCAGCCCATGAACGTCAGCTTCGGCCTGCTGCCGCCTTTGCCGGAGGCCATCCGGGATAAAAAGGAGAAAAACCGGCGCCTGGCGGAAAGAGCCCTGGGCGCATTAAAGGATCTTCAAGACTCCGGCCTGCTGGACTGAGGGCCGGCTTTTTACCGGGCTTTTCCGGGGATGCGGGGAGGTCTGCTGTCGGCAGCCGCCCTCATGGACATGACCGGAATTTTTCCGGGAATTCAGGGACCGGTTTATACAGAGGATTCTTTTAAAAACGGCAGAGGTTAAAGAAAGGGTTAGGGGGATAGGCGACATGCGGCTGACTGAGTCTTTGGACAGCTTCTTTCTTTATTTGAAAGAGGAAAAAAATCTATCCGAAATGACGGTGCTTTCTTATAGCCGGGACTGGCAGAGCCTGATGGATTGGCTGGAAAATCAGGAAAAGCTGGACCCGGAAAAAATCGATCCGCAGATGATCACGGAAGCCCATATCCGCCGCTATCTCTATTATCTGAATAAAAAAGGCCTGGCCCGGGCCACCATCAACAGGCATCTTGCCGCGGTAAAAAGCTACTACAAATACCTCCTGCGTAAAGGTTATCTCAAAGAAAACCCTACCCGGGAGCTGACCGTAGGAAAAACCCCCAGGAAGCTGCCCCACTATCTGGATATTGAAGAGATCGTCAGTGTCATCGAAGCGCCGGATCTGACTACGGAAGGAGGACTGCGGGACCGGGCTCTGATGGAGGTTCTTTATTCCGGCGGGCTGCGGGTATCGGAACTGGTGGGGCTGACCCTGAACGATCTGGATTTTGAAAACCAAACCGTATTGGTTATGGGCAAAGGAGGCCGGCAGCGGCTGGCCAATTTAGGCGGCCCTGCGGTGGAAGCGCTGCGGAACTATCTTGCCGCCATGGCGCCGAAACGGAAGGTTTCGGGCTGCAAAGCCCTTTTCCTGAACCTGCGGGGCGGCCCCCTGACCGACCGGGCTGTCCGGGATATTGTGCACAAATACTGTAATCAGGCAGGCGCCAAGGATAATTTATCCCCCCATGGCTTCCGTCATAGCTTTGCCACTCATCTTTTGGATAACGGCGCCGACCTGCGGGCGGTGCAGGAACTGCTGGGGCATAAACGCATTTCTTCCACACAGATTTATACCCACGTATCAAAGGCCAAGCTGAAGAAAGTGTACGATTCCGCTCATCCCCGGGCTTGAAGAGGTCACAGAAAAAGATCCCGGAACAGACCTTATTAAAATAGATAATAAATAAGTGAAAATAATCAAAATTTCTACAATTATACATTGAAGTTTTCAGTTTTATCTTTTATACTACATTTAAACAGCTGCTAATCGGAGACACTATTGATCATAGATTTAATGAATTGCAGGAGGACAAATTTACATGAAGAACTTACTTGAAAAATCCAGGACGTTAAACAAGCTTTTGCAGAAAGCATCCAGAAATCCCGTGGAATTCACCGAGATGGCCCGGGTTTTGGGCGATTTAATCAATTCCAACATTTATATCACGGGGCCTACGGGTAAACTTTTAGGCTATTCCTTTATGGACGATTTCGGCTGCCCGGAGCTGGAAAAATACTTCAGCACCAATGTTGCGGTGTCGGAATCCCATAATGAGATCCTGCTGCGGGTGCCCCAGACCCTGGTAAACATGAAAAGCGAAAAGAAGGAATGCGTGCTGGGGGATATGGCCGGCCAGTCCTGCCCCTATGAAGGAAAAAACACCACGATCGTGCCCATCATCGTCAGCGGCCATCGTCAGGGCACACTGGTGCTGACCAAATTTTACGGCGAAGAGTTTGATTATGAGGATACCATCCTGGCGGAATACGGAGCCATGGTTATCGGCATGGAGATCCTCCGTTCCCGTTCCGAACGGATTGAAGAAGAAGCCCGCCAAAAAGCGGCGGTGCAGATCGCTATCAGCACCCTTTCTTATTCCGAGCAGGAAGCCATCGAGCATATCTTCGAGGAGTTAAACGGCAAGGAAGCCCTTTTGGTAGCCAGCAAGATCGCCGACCGGGTGGGAATCACCAGATCCGTGATCGTAAACGCCCTGCGGAAGTTTGAAAGCGCCGGCGTCATTGAAACCAAGAGTCTGGGCATGAAGGGGACTTATATCCGGGTGCTGAACGATAATCTCCTGGAGGAACTGGAAAAAAGAAAGAAAAGCAGATAAGCGCCGTACTCCGGCAGGGATCCGGCAGGGATCCGGCAGGGCCAGAAAAAAGCAAAAAATCCGGCGAGACTCTTTCGCCGGATTTTTTACACGGAGACGGAAAAAACATTTGGCATAATGCGAGAGGATATGGTATAATTACCAGCGGTGTAAAAATACACACGCCTGTGGACCGGGCTGCCGGTGCCGTATCGGGCCTCAAGCCGGAAAACGGTGGCAGAACGGGAAGAAGCGGGCGGAGGAAAAAACAAATTTGAAGGAGGTGTTTAAGTATGGGCGTTATTTCCATGAAACAGTTATTGGAGGCCGGCGTACACTTTGGTCATCAGACCCGCCGCTGGTGCCCCAAAATGGCCCCATACATCTTTACGGAGAGGAACGGTATTTATATTATCGACCTGCAGAAAACCGTAAAGAAGGTTGACGAAGCTTACGATTTTATTCGCAGCACCGTAACGGAAGGCAAACACATTTTATTCGTGGGCACGAAAAAGCAGGCCCAGGAAACGGTGAAAGAGGAAGCCGAGCGCAGCGGCATGTACTATGTCAATGAAAGATGGCTGGGCGGTACGCTGACCAACTATCCCACCATTCAAAAGCGGATCAAGCGCTTAAAAGAACTGGAAAAGATGGAGGAAAACGGCACCTTTGACGTTCTTCCGAAAAAAGAAGTGGCCAAGCTGAAAGGCGAAATGGAAAAGCTGGAGCGCTTTTTGGGAGGCATTAAGGATATGCCCGGCCTGCCCGGCGCCATTTTTGTCATCGACCCCAGAAAAGAGCATATCGCTATCGCCGAATGCCGCAGACTGGGTATCCCCATTGTGGCTATCGTGGATACCAACTGCGATCCCGATGAAGTGGATTACGTGATCCCCGGTAACGACGACGCGATCCGGGCGGTTAAGCTTTTGACAGCCAAGATGGCCGACGCCGTTTTGGAGGCCAATCAGGGCCAGACCCTGGAAGAAGCTCAGCTGGAAGCCGAAGGCGCTGAGGAAGCAGCCGAGGAAGCCGCTGCCGAATAACGTATTTTGGGGCAGGGGAAATAAGCCCCTGCCTTTTTTCTTATCCGCAAATAGTTAAGGAGGTTTGATTCCCATGATTACAGCCGCAATGGTAAAAGAGCTGCGTGAGCGCACAGGCTCCGGCATGCTGGACTGCAAAAAAGCCTTGGCAGAGACAAACGGCGACGTGGAAAAAGCAATCGAATATTTAAGAGAAAAAGGCCTGGCCTCCGCAGCCAAAAAAGCCGGCCGGATTGCCGCGGAGGGACTTTGCGAATCCTATATCCACGGCGGCGGGCGGATCGGCGTGTTATTGGAGATTAACTGCGAAACCGACTTCGTGGCTAAAACCGACGGCTTCCATGCGCTGGCCAAGGATATCTGCATGCAGATTGCCGCTTCCAAGCCCGAATATGTCAGGCGTGAAGAGGTCCCCGAGCATGTGCTGGAAAAAGAAAAGGAGATCTTCACCGCCCAGGCCCTGAACGAAGGCAAGCCCGCCAACGTAGTGGAAAAAATGATCCATGGACGGATTGAGAAATTTTATAAAGAGATCTGCCTTTTGGAGCAGCCCTTTATCAAGGATCCGGAAAAGACCGTAAATCAGCTGATCATTGAAAAGATCTCCACCATCGGCGAAAACATCAATGTCCGCCGTTTTGTCCGCTATGAACTGGGAGAAGGGCTGGAAAAACGCCAGGACAACTTTGCTGAAGAAGTTATGGCTCAGGTAAATAAAGCTTAACCTTGCTTCAACATCTATTATAGAAAATAAAAAGAGAACACCCCCATGTGTTCTCTTTTTAAAAATGGAGGTTGGAAAATATGGCAGAGCCCAAATATAAGCGGGCGGTAATCAAGCTGTCCGGCGAAGCTTTGGCCGGCGAGGAATCCTTTGGTTTGGCCCATGCGACTCTGGAGTCCATTGCCAAGCAGGTAAAGGAACTGCAGGCTGCCGGCATCCAGACCTCTATCGTGGTGGGCGGCGGTAATATCTGGCGGGGCGTGGCCGGCAGCCAGAGAGGGATGGACAGGGCCCAGGCGGACTATATGGGCATGCTGGCCACCTGTATCAATGCTTTGGCTTTGCAGGACGCCCTGGAAGCCTATGAGGTGCAGACCAGGGTGATGTCCGCCATTGAGATGCGCCAGGTCGCCGAGCCTTATATCCGCCGGAGAGCCATCCGCCACCTGGAAAAGGGGAGGGTGGTGATCTTTGCCTGCGGCACCGGCAATCCGTATTTTTCCACCGATACCACGGCGGCATTGAGAGCCGCGGAAATTGAAGCGGAAGTGATCCTGATGGCAAAGAAGGTGGACGGCGTCTATGACGCCGATCCCGTAAAAAACCCGGATGCCCATAAGTTCCAGCAGCTGAGCTACATCGAGGCGCTGAACCGGGGGCTGAAGGTAATGGACTCCACCGCCTTAAGCCTTTGCATGGATAACAACATCCCCATTATCGTATTCAGCATCCTGGAGGAAGGAAATATCCTCAAGGCTGCCTGCGGCGAAAAAATTGGAACTACAGTAGGGAGGGATTTTACATGTTAAAAGACATCATGAGTGACGCTGAAGACCGGATGACAAAATCTGTCGAACTGTTTCGCAAAGACCTGGCCACCGTCCGTGCCGGCAGGGCCAATCCTTCGATCCTGGACAAGATCACTGTAGAATATTACGGCACCCAGACCCCGCTGAACCAGCTGGGGAATATCTCTGCGCCGGAGCCGAGGCTTCTGACCATCCAGCCCTGGGATAAATCCAGCTTAAACGCCATTGAAAAAGCGATCCAGAAATCCGACCTGGGGCTTAATCCCACCAACGACGGCAGCCTGATCCGGCTGGCGATCCCCCAGCTCACCGAAGAGCGCCGGGGCCAGCTGGTGAAAACCACCAAGAAAAAAGGCGAGGACTGCAAAGTAAGTATCCGGAACATCCGCCGCGACGCCGCCGATAAGATCAAGGCCAGCGAAAAGGCTAAGGAATGCTCGGAGGACGAAGCGAAAAAAGCCGCAGAGGAGCTGCAGAAATCCACGGATAAGTTCATCAAAGATGTTGAACGGGTTCTGGAAATTAAAGAAAAGGAAATCATGGAAGTCTGATGCACGACCCGGAAACTTTCTGGCTGGGCCTGACCGAAGAAGAGTGCGCCAGGATCTGCAGAGAAAAAAGCATAGTCTGCACCTTCCGCAGGACCAGGGACCCCCGGCAGCCCGAGACGGCAAAAGGCGTCTGGCGGGTAATCAAAAGCGAGGGAAAAGCAGGAGAGATTTCTTTTTTGCTGGGCCTTTTTGCTCCCCCGGCCATGGATCAGACATAGGCTTCCGGAGGATTAATCCTTCGGAAGCCTGTTTTCTAGGGTTTAGAGTAGTAATTTCTGCCCATATTTAGTATAATAAATGAAAAAACTACAAAGATAATCGGTAAAACATGCCTGAAATGGAGGGGTGGATGGTGGAATCTCCTTACGGAGCCGGCCATGTGGCCATTATCATGGACGGAAACGGACGCTGGGCACAGGATCGGGGCTTGCCCAGAGCCGCCGGTCACCGGGCCGGTGTGGAGGCCCTGAAACGGATCGTGACGGCCTGCCCGGACTTGGGGGTCCGCTATCTGACGGTGTACGCTTTTTCCACAGAAAACTGGAAGCGTCCCCCCGCCGAGGTCAGGGCCTTAATGAGCCTGTTGAACGAGTTCATCGATAAAGAGTTGGCCGGCCTGAAAAAAAACGGCGTCCGGATCCGAGTGCTGGGGGACCTGACGGCCCTGGACCGAAAGCTGGCGGCCAAAATAGAAAACGCGGTACAGGAGACAAAAGAAAACCGGCGGCTGGACCTTTCCCTGGCCCTGAGCTACGGAGGCCGCCAGGAGCTTTTGCGGGCGGCCAAAGCCCTGGCCCGCAGGGCCCTGGCCGGCGAGGATCCCGAAAGCTTCCGGGAAGAAGATCTTGCCGCGGAATTATATACGGCGGATCTGCCGGATCCCGATCTGTTGATCCGGACCGGCGGGGAGCTGCGTACCAGTAACTTTCTGCCCTGGCAGTCGGTCTATACGGAATTGTGGAATACCAGGACCTTCTGGCCGGATTTCTCTCAGCTGGACCTGCGCCGGGCCTTAGAGGATTTTGCTAAGAGGCAAAGACGTTTTGGAGGTGTATAAAGAATATGTTAACCAGAATAATCAGCGCCGCCGTGTTGATTCCCATTGCTTTGGTCTTGGTTTATCTGGGAGGCTTCCTTTACCTGATCGGCGTTCTAGCCCTGTCTGTGCTGGGGGCCTTGGAAATGCACAAGCTTTTGGAAAAAATGGGCTGCCAGGACATGAAGACCTTTTTACTGTCAGGCGCCGTTTTAATCCCGGTCCTTTTCTGTTATCAGCCGGCCTGGCTGCCTAACTTTTTTTTCCTGTTCGTTTTATCCGGCCTCCTGATTAATTTAAGCCAATATCCTGAAGCGGGATTCAAGGACCTGGGGATAAACTTCCTCAGCGTGCTGTATGTGTCCTTTGGTTTCGGCCACTTCGTGCTTCTTCGCAATATGGAACAGGGTATGCTTTTGGTAGCCTATGCCCTGGTGGTGATCTGGCTGACGGACGCCGCCGCTTATTTTGTCGGCAGCGCCATCGGCAAAAGGCCCTTTTACCGGCAGATCAGCCCCAAAAAGTCTCTGGAAGGGGCCGTGGGGGGCTTGGTTTTCGGCGCATTGGGCGCCGTGCTTTTCTGCGTTGTCGTATCCCGCTTCCTGCCTTTGGAAAACAAAACTTTGCTGATCCTCCTGTCGCCCTTTTTATCGGCGGCAGGCCAGGCCGGCGACCTGTTTGAAAGCTCGGTCAAACGGCAGGCCGGCGTAAAAGATTCCAGCAAGCTGATTCCCGGCCACGGCGGGATTTTGGACCGGATGGACAGCGCGCTGATCGTCATTCCTCTGCTGTACCATCTGTTAAGCCTATTTAAAAATATTTTTGCCTGATGCCGGCAGCCCGGGGCTTTAGGGAAATCGGGCCAAAGACGAGGAGAGTTCCATGATCGTAAGCATTATTGCTATTGTGGCCGTTTTAAGCGTAATTGTGGTTATCCATGAGTACGGCCATCTTCTGGCGGCCAAAAGCCTGGGAATCAGTGTGCCGGAGTTTTCCGTGGGTATGGGACCAAAGCTGGGGGCCTATCGGGGAAAGGATACGGAGTACACGTTAAGGGCTCTGCCCATCGGTGGATTTTGCCGCTTTGACGACGACCTGGAAAAGCTGGATGAGGCAGGACGGCCGACATCGATCCTTTCCAGAGGGCCATGGCAGAAGATCTTTGTATCCCTTGCCGGTCCTCTGATGAATTTTATCCTGGCCATCCTCTTATTTGCCATGCTCTTTTCCCTGATCGGGGTAGCCGCCGATTATGAGCCGGTGATCGGCCAGGTCAGCGCCGGCAGCCCGGCAGAGGAGGCAGGGCTTTTACCGGGCGACCGTATTGTCAGCATAAACGGCCAGCTCCTGGAAGGCTGGTCCGATCTGACGCCGATTCTTCAGAAAGAAACCGGGGAAAGACCCCTGGAGCTTGTGATTGACCGTCAGGGACAGGAAATCAAACTAATGCTGACCCCCCGTTTTGATGAAACGGAAAACCGGATGCTGATCGGCGTGGTGGTGGATCAGACTCAGGTAATCAAGGCCCGCTTCGGTCTCTGGGAAGGGATTAAGATGGGCATCAGCCAAACCGTTAACCTGATCGGACTTTTGATCCAGACTATTCTCCAGATGGTTACCGGCAAGGCCAGCGTATCGGAAAACCTCTCCGGGCCGGTGGCTTTGGTCCAGACCATCAGCCAAACCGCTTCCAGCGGTTTTTCCAACACCGTTTTTCTGACGGCTTTTCTGTCGGTTAACCTGGGGATCATGAACCTTTTGCCTGTTCCCGGGCTGGACGGCGGAAAGATCTTATTATATCTGGTGGAAGCCGTGCGGGGCCGGCCCCTGGATCTGGAAAAGGAAGGCTGGCTTAACCTGGCAGGCTACGCGCTGCTGATCGTTTTAATGATTGCCTTGACCTTTAAGGATCTGGCCAAAGTTTTCGGCTAGGCCGGAGGAGGCGATGATTTGGAACGGAGAAAAACCAGGACGCTGCACCTGGGCCCCGTGGAAGTAGGCGGCGGCGCTCCCGTCAGCATCCAGTCCATGACCAATACCTTTACCAGGGACGAAAAAGGCACCCTGGAGCAGATCGCAAGCCTTGCGGAGGCCGGCTGCCAGATCGTCCGGGTGGCGGTGCCGGGTCCCGAGGATGCGGCAGCCCTGAAGAAGATCGTGGCGGAATCGGCTTTGCCGGTGGTGGCCGATATCCATTTTGATTATAAGCTGGCTCTGGCAGCCTTGGCGGCCGGAGTAGCGGGCCTGCGTCTGAACCCCGGCAATATCGGGGCTCCCTGGAAAGTCCGGGAAGTGGTGCTGGCGGCCCGGGAAAGGCTGACGCCCATCCGCATCGGCGTAAACGGCGGTTCCCTTTCCCGGGAAATGCTGGACAAGTTCGGCGGTCCTACGGCCCAGGCCCTGGTGGCGGCTGCCCTGGAGCATGTGGAGCTTCTGGAACAGCTGAATTACCGGGAGATCAAGATTTCCCTGAAGGCCTCCCGGGTGCCGGTGATGCTGGAGGCATACCGCCGCATGGCGGAGCTGCGGGATTATCCCCTGCATCTTGGAGTAACAGAGGCGGGCCTGCCGGAAACCGGCCTTATTCGTTCCGCCGTGGGGATCGGAGCCCTGCTGGCGGAAGGCATCGGCGATACCATAAGAGTATCGCTGACGGCGGACCCGCTGGAGGAAATCCGGGCCGCCCGGGAGATTCTGTATTCTCTGGAATTGTGTAAGGAAGGGCTAAGGCTGATTGCCTGCCCCACCTGCGGCCGGACGGAAGTCGGGCTGATTTCTCTGGCCAGGCAGGCCAGGGAAAGGCTGGCGGGAATCAGGCTGGCGCCGGGCAGGAGCCTTACCGTAGCCGTTATGGGTTGCGTGGTAAACGGCCCCGGCGAGGCCAGGGAGGCGGATTTTGGGATTGCCGGAGGAAAAGGCAGAGGGATCCTGTTTGCCAAGGGAGAGAAAATCGCCGTCCTGCCGGAAGAAGAATTAGTGGATGCATTGGCGGCGGCTATCGCCGAATCCGATTTTGTTTCTAAGGAGAGATAAAGGATGAAGTTTACCAATTTAATGGCGCCCACCCTTCGGGAGGTCCCGGCGGAGGCGGAAGTGATCAGCCATAAGCTTTTAGTGCGGGCAGGATTTATCCGGAAGTCCTCGGCGGGCATTTATACCTATCTGCCCCTGGCTCACCGGGTTTTAAAAAAGATCGAAGGGATTATCCGGGAAGAAATGGACGCCGCCGGCGGCCAGGAAATCCTGATGCCGATCATGCAGCCTGCGGAGCTTTGGCTGGAAAGCGGCCGCTGGGACGTATACGGCGGCGAACTGATGCGGTTTAAGGACCGGCACGACCGGGATTTTTGCCTGGGCCCCACCCATGAAGAACTGATCACCGACCTGGTGCGGGGGGAGCTCAGCTCCTGGCGGCAGCTGCCCATCATGCTTTATCAGATCCAGGATAAATTCAGGGATGAGCGCCGGCCCCGGTTTGGCCTGATGCGGGGCCGGGAGTTTATCATGAAGGATCTGTATTCCTTCGACAGGGACGCCGCCGGCATGGATGAGAGCTATAAAGCCATGCACCGGGCCTACTGCAATGTCTTCAGCCGCTGCGGGTTGGAATACCGGATCGTGGAGGCCGATCCGGGAGCCATCGGCGGAAATCACAGTCATGAGTTTATGGTGCTGGCGGAAGCCGGCGAAGCGGAGATCATCTATTGCAGCGGCTGCTCTTATGCCGCCGACGGCGAGATTGCAACCAGCAAAAAGCCTGAAGCTTACGAAGGCCCGGAGGTACCGCCATATGAGCTGATCGAAACCCCGGGGGCAAATACCATTGCCTCTTTGGCTCAGTTTCTGCATGTGGGAGAGGATCAGCTGGTAAAGACCCTGTTTTATCAGGCCGACGGCCAGGTTGTCTGCATTTTGTTAAGAGGCGACCGGGAGCTGAACGAAATCAAGCTGAAAAACGCCATCGGCTGCTATGAACTGGCCATGGCCGATATTCCCGACGTAGTGGCCATCACCGGCTGCCAGCCCGGCTACTTAAGCCCCATCGGTCTTGCCGGCAAAGTCAAGGTTTATGTGGACGAAGAGGTCATGGCTCTGGGCGCTACGGTAGCCGGCGCCAACCGGCCCGGTTATCATTACGGCAATGTTCTGCCGAAACGGGATTTCCCGCTGGATGTGGTGGGAGATTTCCGGCAGGTGGCGGCCGGGGACGTCTGCCCCTTCTGCGGGAAGCCCTTAATGTCGGCCAGAGGGATCGAGGCCGGCCAGATATTCAAGCTGGGCACTAAGTACAGCAAAGCGCTGAATCTGGTTTACACCGACGAAAAGGGCGAAAAGCAGCCGGTAGAGATGGGCTGCTATGGAATTGGCGTCAGCCGCACCATGGCGGCGGCGGTTGAGCAATGCAACGATAAGGACGGCATTGTCTGGCCGGTCAGTATCGCCCCTTATCATGTGGTGATCGTGCCCACGACGGCGGAGGGACCGGTATGGGACGCCGCTCTGGCCCTTTATCAGGACCTGATGAAGGAGGGCGTCGAAGCAGTGCTTGACGACCGGGACGAAAGGGCCGGCGTAAAGTTCAAGGACGCCGACCTGATCGGCTATCCCATCAGGATCACCGTAGGAAAAAAATTCACGGAAAGCCGCCAGGTGGAATTCAAAAAACGCTGGGAGCAGGAAGCGGAGACTCTTGCCCTGGACGAGGTAAAAGCAAAAATCAAAGAGGTGCTGAGTTAAAAAATGAGTCCGTCACCCTGGGCACAGCTGGTGGCCCAAGCCGGCCTGGAGATCGGCCTGGCCTCCCGGCTGGGGGCATTATCAATAAAAAATATTACGGTTTCCCAGGCAGAGAATGCTTGGGAAATCTCTTTTGCCAACAACTTTCCCGTGACCAAGGAGGATCGGGCTCAGGTGCTGGCGCTCTTGCAGTCTGCCTTCGGCAGCTCATATGATTACCGGCTGGAATTTGAGGAGCGGGAGGAGACGCCGGACGTAAAGGCCCTTTTAGAGGAGACGCTGAACGGCAGCCGGCAGGCAGCGGAAATCATCAGTCTGGAAGAGGAAGAAGAGCTGATGAACAGGCGCCATCTGGAGAAGCTGGCTCAGACCGAAGGGAAAAGAAAAGAAGGGCCCAGACTGATCCTGGGCCGCAAGATTTCCGGTGAGCCTACCCCTTTGTCTGAAGTCCTTGAGGAACGCCGGAACCTGATTGTTAAAGGGATGGCGTTCAGGATCAACGATATGCGGCAGCTGAAGGCGGGAACATTACTGTACGATTTCGACTTTACCGATTTTTCTGGCTCCATCAAAGTGAAACTTTTCCTTGATCCCGGCAAGCAAAAGCGGTTTTCCGAGGACTGGCTGAAGCCGGAAGGCTGGTACCTGATGCGGGGTTCGGCCAAGTTTGACCAGTATACCCGGGAGCTGACCTTTTTCCCCGACGACGTCATGGAGACCGAATGCCGGCGCCGCAAGGACGAGGCGCCGGTAAAACGGGTGGAACTCCATCTCCATACCAAGCTTTCGGCTATGGACGCCGTTTCCACGCCGGAATCCCTGATCAGGCAGGCCATCGCCTGGGGCCATGAAGCCGTGGCCATTACCGATCACGGAGTGGTGCAGGCTTTCCCCGACGCCATGAAGCTGGCTAAGGTGAAAGGGGACCAGCTGCCGCCTATCAAGATCATCTACGGTATGGAGGGCTATCTGATCGAAGGCGACGGCAAAGCTTATCTGGACGAGGTCAAACGGCCCAAAAAGGGTACCCGGGGCCAGAAAGAGGAGCTGACCGAAGGGGAACTCCTGGAACGGGCGGAACGTACCGGCAGCTGGCACATCATTCTTTTGGCCAAGAATAAAACCGGGATAAAAAACCTTTATGAGCTGGTAAGCCTTTCCCATCTGGATTTTTTCTATAAAAAGCCCCGGATTCCCCGGGAAGCCATCCAGCGCTTCCGGGAAGGCCTGATCATCGGTTCCGCCTGCGAAGCCGGCGAATTGTTTCAGAAGGTCTTAAACGGGGAACCGGAGGAAGCGCTGGAGAAAACGGCGGAATTTTACGATTATCTGGAGATCCAGCCGGTGATGAACAACGCCTACCTGATGCGCAACGGCCGGGTAAAATCCGTGGAAGAGCTTCAGGAATTGAACCGGCGTATCCTGAATTTAGGCCGCCGTATGGGCAAGCCGGTGTGCGCCACCTGCGACGTCCATTTTCTGAATCCCGAGGACGAGGTGTACCGCCGCATTTTGCAAGCCGGTCAAGGCTATAAGGACGCCGATCAGCAGCCGCCCCTGTTTTTCAGGACCACGGAAGAGATGCTGAAGGAATTTGAGTACCTTGGCGAGGAAGAAGCTTATCGGGTAGTGGTGGAGGCCACCCGGGAAATCGCCGCTCAGGTGGAATATCTGAACCCCATTCCCAATCAGCTGATGACCCCGAAGATCGAGGGCGCCGAGGACACGGTAAAAGGCATGGCCATTACCAAGGCCCACGACGTTTACGGCCAGACGCTGCCGGAGCTGATCCAAAAACGCCTGGACCGGGAGCTGAACGCCATCATCAGCGCCGGCTATGCCGTGCTGTACCTGATCGCCCACAAGCTGGTGAAGCATTCCAACGACGCCGGCTATATGGTAGGCTCCCGGGGTTCCGTGGGTTCTTCGGTGGTGGCGTTTTTTACCGATATTACGGAAGTGAATCCCCTGCCGCCCCATTATCTTTGCCGGAAGTGCAAGTACGTGGAATTCGGCGACGAAAGCCGCTACGGCTGCGGCGCCGACATGCCGGATAAGCTTTGCCCTCACTGCGGGGAAAAGCTTTATAAAGACGGCTTCAATATCCCCTTCGAGGTCTTTTTAGGCTTTGAGGGCGATAAGGTGCCGGATATCGACCTGAACTTTTCCGGGGAGTACCAGACTCAGGCACAGAAATACACGGAAGAGCTTTTTGGGGCAAAAAACGTATTCAAGGCGGGGACGATCTCCACGGTAGCGGAAAAGACCGCCTTCGGTTTTGTAAAGCGTTATTTTGCGGAAGCGGGCATCCCCGTACGGGATTCCGAGGTGGACCGCCTGGCCCAGGGCTGCTCCGGCGTCAAGCGGACCACCGGCCAGCATCCCGGCGGCATCGTGGTTTTGCCCAAAGGGGACGAGATTACCAACTATACGCCTGTTCAGCATCCCGCCGACGATGTAAACTCTGAATTTGTCACCACCCATTTTGATTATCACGCCATCGACAGCTGCCTGGTAAAGCTGGATATCCTGGGTCACGATGATCCCACCATGATCCGCTTGCTGGAGGATATGACCGGGATCGACGTCCACACCATCCCTTTGGACGAACCCAAAGTCCTTTCTTTGTTCCAGAGCCCCGAGGCCCTGGGCCTCAGCAGAGAGGGTACAGGCATCGAAACGGGATCTATCGGCCTGCCGGAATTCGGCACCGGTTTTGTCCGGGGCATGCTTTTGGATACCCTGCCGAAGAACTTTGCGGACCTGGTCCGGATTTCCGGCTTTTCTCACGGCACCGACGTCTGGCTGGGCAACGCCAAGGACATTCTGAAGGCGGGCCTTGGTACCATGAAGGATGTGATTGCCGCCCGGGACGACATCATGCTTTATTTGATCCAGAAAGGGGTGGCGCCCAAGCATGCCTTCAAGATCATGGAGCAGGTCAGAAAGGGCAAGGGCTTGAAGCCTGAGGATATCAGCGCTATGGAAGAGGCGGGGGTGCCGGATTGGTATATCGGCTCCTGCCAGAAGATTAAATATATGTTCCCCAAAGCCCACGCCGTGGCTTACGTCACCAGCGCCTTCCGCATCGCCTGGTTCAAGGTCTACCGGCCTCTGGCCTATTATGCCGCCACCTTCTCCGTGCGCAGCGGCGGTATGGACGGAAATATCGCCATCGGCGGCCTGGCCCGGGTGGAAAGCGCCATGGCGGAAATCCGGGGCAAACGGGAAAACAAAGAGGCTACCGCCAAAGACGAGGATCTGTATACCAATCTGGAATCTGTACGGGAAATGCTTTTACGGGGGTACGACTTTTTGCCGGTGAATCTGGAAAAGTCATCGGAAAGCCGTTATCTGATCGAAGGAGAGGCCCTGCGGCTGCCTTTCACCGCCTTGCCCGGTCTGGGGTTAAGCGTGGCCCAGGCCATTGTGGAAGGAAGAAAGGAAAAACCGTACCTTTCCTGCGAGGATCTGAAAAAAAGGGGTAAGGTGGGCAAGAGCATGCTGGAGGTGCTGCGGGCTCACGGAGCCTTGGGAAACCTGCCGGAAAGCGACCAGCAGACCCTGTTTTAAACAGTCACAGGATATTAAAGATATTTTGAAGCTTTTATGACGAATAATAAAAAACCGTGACAAAAAAGTAAAAAAATTGTTAACCGGCGGTTGCAAAAGGGAAAAATATGCGTTAGAATAGCGAAGCAAGCATTCATGAGGAGCTGATGAAATGAGTTTGACCATTACTACTCTGGTGGAAAATCAGAAGTCTGGCGACGCTTTTCTGGCAGAGCATGGGCTGTCTTTGCTGATTCAGTGGCAGGGCCAGCGGATTTTGTTCGATACGGGCGCGTCCGAGGCCTTTCTGGAAAACGCGGATACGCTGGAAGAAGATCTTTCCCATTTGGATTACGTGGTCATCAGCCACGGCCATTCCGATCACAGCGGGGGATTGCGGGCCTTGTGCCGCCAGACCCGGCGGAAGTTCGGACTGGTGCTGAATCCTCATTTTTTCGATAAAAAATTTCTCAGGGAAGATTCCCATCTCCGCTACATCGGCAATGATTTTGCCGAGGAATTTTTACAGATTGAAAACATCAAAACAATTTTTCCCATGAAGGATACCTTTGAGCTGGTTCCGGGGGTATTTATCCTTTCGGATTTTCCGCGGATCAGCTTTGAGAAGGACGACCAGCGGTTTATGCTTCTGCGGGGCGGTCAATACCGCCAGGATAATTTTCCTGAGGAGCAGGTTATGGCTATTGATACGCCCAAAGGCCTGGTGCTGTTTACCGGCTGCGCCCATAACGGCATTGTGAATATCTGCGAAACGGTAAAGGCCCGGCTGGGCAAGGATATTTATGCATTGATCGGCGGTTTGCATCTGGAGGAAGCGGAAGGGGAACGGATCGAAAAAACCGCCTCCTATATCCGGGAAACCGGCATCGCCAAGCTGGGCTCCTGCCATTGCACCGGAGAGCGGGCCAACGCCTGTCTGGCCGCCGCCGGCCCGGAGTTCCTGGAGTTTTCCTCAGGAAAAATAATCGAAATCGAATAAGATTTGCCCGGAACAGATATTCCGGCACCAAGGCCTGCCAGGATAGGAGAAATTCCCGGCAGGCCTTCATGTTTATATCCGATTTGTGATATAATGAGCGAAGCGAATTACGTCATAAATCACCTTTCGTGGCGGACCGCGCGGCTGGGGGAAAATCGGGAGCCGGTCGCGTTGAAATCAAAATTCATGATATAATGAGCGAAGCGAATAATTGGCATATTGACCGGCTGCGAAGATATAATGAAACCAAAAAGGAGGAGCCAGCCCATGGCGTTGACCGCCAAAGAACTGAATTTAAGGATCATGGACCTGGATATCTGCTATATTGATACGGCAGCCGCGGCGGAAGAAGGCGGGTTGGGACGGGAGATCCTGGTGCTCCTGCACGGTTGGGGAGCCAGCAAGGAGTCCCTGGGGCCCGTTATTGAAAATCTGAAAGACCGTTTCCGTATCGTCGCCATGGACCTGCCGGGGTTTGGCAAAAGCTCGGAGCCGGACCGCCCCTGGACAGTGGAGGATTATTGCGCTTTTTTGCATGCCTTTCTCCGGGAAACCGGCCTGGACGGTCAACGGATCAATGCCGCAGGACACAGTAACGGCGGACGGATCCTGATTAAATGGGCGGCCGGGTCCCCAACGTGCCTGAAACGGCTGCTGCTGATCGACAGCGCCGGAATACCGCCTGCCCATGGCCCCGATTGGTACCTGAAGGTTTATACCTATAAAGCGGGAAAGAAGCTGGCTTCCCTGCCGGGGCTGAAATCCCTGTTAGGGCCTGTGCTGGAGGCCAGGCAGGCCAGGGCCGGCTCCGAGGATTACCGCCGGGCCACTCCGATGATGAAAAAAACCATGATCGCACTGCTGAAGGAGGACCTGCGGGACTGTCTTCCTCAGATAAAAGTGCCGACCCTTCTGATCTGGGGGGAAGGGGACACCGCCACGCCGCTTTCCGACGGCCGGCTGATGGAGAAACTGATCCCGGACGCGGGACTGGTGGTATTAAAGCCCGCGGGACATTTTTCCTATCTGGACCAGCTTCCCCAGTTTCTGCGGACAGTGACCTATTTTTTAGAACATTGACCTTGGTGAAATAAAGGTCGGCTAAGGAGGCACTCCCTTGTTTTCCATCTACTTTTTTATTTTTCTGGCCAGCTTCATTTTTTATTTCTGGTACGGCCTGCGGCATTCCCTGCATATGCTGCAGCTTTCCAGTTATTTTGCCGACCGCTTTTTGCTTTGGCTGAAGGAAAATAAGCGGAAAGAAGAGACTTTCTTGCTGGCGGGTCTGATCGTGGCCAATCTGGCCTTTGCCAACTTCATGCCGTTAAGCCTTTACCTGGTTTTTCATGCCCTGGTCTTTTTGGTTCTGCGGCTGACCAAAAAAAGGCGGCCGGAAAAGAAAGCTCTGGTTTTTACCTGGCGGATCCGCCGGCTTTTGATCACCTTTACAATTTTATGCGTGGCCTTCGTGACCCTTTTGGGCCTGGCGCTGAATTATTTCGGGAAAAACAGCTTCTGGTGGGAGCTGCCTTTCCTCCTGGGTTTTCTTAACCTGATGAAGGACAGTTTTATTTTGATGGCCAACGGGATTAACCGGCCCATTGAAAAACGGATCGCTCAAGGTTATGTGGACGACGCGAAAAAGCGGCTGGCGGAGCTGCCCGGCCTGCAGGTGATCGGCATAACCGGCAGTTTTGGCAAAACCAGCACCAAATATATCCTGAACCAGCTCCTCAGCACAAAATACCAAACCCTGATGACCCCGGAAAGCTTCAATACCCCTATGGGGGTGGTCCGCACCATCCGGGAGCAGTTAAACGGCACCCACCAGATATTCATTGTGGAAATGGGAGCAAAAAAACCGGGGGATATCCGGGAAATCTGCCAGATCGTCCAGCCACGGCTGGGCGTGATTTCCTCTGTCGGCGAAATGCATCTGGAAACCTTCAAGACCCTGGATAACATCATAAAAACCAAGTTTGAACTGGCCGACGCCGTAAAAGAAAAAGGCCTGATCTTCCTGAACTATGACAACGAGTATATCCGCAAGGAAAAACGGAATCAGCCCAAGGTGTGCTACGGCATAGGCAGTTCCCATCAGGATAATCAGCAGCTGGACGTCTGGTCGGAAAATATCGAAAGCGGCCCCGGCGGATCTGCTTTTGACCTGTGTTTTAAAAACGGGGAAAAAATTCACTGCCGGACAAAGCTTTTGGGCCGGCATAATGTAGTGAATATTACCGCCGCCGCCGCAGTATCCTATAACCTGGGAATTGAACCTCAGAAGCTTTTGCCGGCGATAAACCGTCTGGAGCCGATCCCCCACCGGCTGCAGCTGATGCCGCCGGGCTCCAAATATCAGATTATCGACGACGCTTACAATTCCAATCCGGAAGGAGCCAGGCAGGCCCTGGAGATTCTGGGGTCCTTCGACGGTTATCGGGTATTGGCAACGCCGGGCATGGTGGAACTGGGGAACATGGAGGATGAGCTGAACCGCAGGCTGGGCCGTCAGGCGGCTAAAAACTGCGACTATATCATCATTGTGGGCGCAAACCGCAGCTTCGGTATCCAGGACGGCGCCAAGCGGGCCGGCTTTGACGTGAATAAAATTTACGTGGCAAAGGACATCAGGGACGCCCTGGACAAAGCCGACCAGCTGGCCGACAGCCGTCCGGACCGGCGGGAACCCATGTATTTATTATTGGAAAACGATCTGACTGATAATTATCTGTAATAGATCATCTATCCAAAGGGAGCGGAGGTAAGCATGAAGATTAATTTAGGCCTTTTTTTCGGAGGCAAAAGCGTGGAGCATGAGGTGGCCGTAATCAGCGCTTCCCAGACGCTGGCGGCTTTGGACCCCGAAAAGTACGAAGTCATCCCTATTTATATCACCAAGGACAATGAGCTTTATACCGGCCAGGCCCTAAAGGACATCGCCAACTTTAAGGACATAAAAAACCTGTTGAGCCAGTGCCAGCAGGTGGTGCTGCAGCGGGATAAGCGGAAGGTAAACGTACTGCGTTATCCGGCAAAGCTTTTTTCCAATCCTTTGGTCGCCAGCCTGGACCTGGCCTTTCCGGTGGTCCACGGCACCAATGTGGAGGACGGCAGCATCCAGGGGCTTTTCCAGCTCCTGAGCCTGCCCTATGTAGGTTCCGACGTGGGCGCTTCCGCTGTAGGCATGGATAAATGGGCTTCCAAGTGCCTTTTGCAGGGCGCCGGTCTGCCGGTGCTGCCGGGTTACTGCTTTAATACCACCTATTATTTTGCCGGACCGGAAAAGGTGGCGGAAAAGCTGGAAGGCCTTTTTGCCTATCCGATGATGGTTAAGCCGGTAAATCTGGGCTCCAGCGTGGGCGTGATGAAAGCCGGAGACCGGCAGTCCCTGCTTTACGCCATCGAGCTGGCGGCTTCCTTCGCCCAGCGGATCCTGGTGGAGCCGGTGGTCCAAAATCTTAAGGAAGTGAACTGCGCCGTATTAGGCGACTTTGAATATACGGAAGCCTCGGCCTGCGAGGAACCCATTTCCAGCGGAGAGCTGCTGAGCTATGCCGATAAGTATCAGGCCGGCGGAAAAAGCGATCCCGCCGCCGAGGGAGCGAAAGGCATGGGCAGCGCCAAACGGAAGCTGCCGGCGGAAATCGACGGGGCCACGGAAGCCCGGGTGAAGGATCTGGCCCAAAAGGCCTTTTTGGCCTTGAACTGCTCCGGCGTGGCCCGGGTAGATTTTCTCATCGACCAGGCCGACGGGCAGATTTACATTAATGAACTGAATACCATCCCCGGTTCTCTGTCTTTTTATCTTTGGGAAGCTGCGGGAAAAGATTTCCGCCGGCTGACGGAGGATATGATTAATTTGGCGCTGAAAAGGGAACGCCAGCAAAAGCAGCTGATTTGGTCCAATTCGGTGAATATCCTGGCAGGCTACGGCGGCGGAACCAAAGGGGGCAAAGCCTGATGCTTGAAACCCGTCAGGATCGGCGCCGGTTGCAGCTGCTTTTCCGGACTGCCGAAATCCTGCTGATGACCGGCGCCTCCTTTGTGGTGCTGGAGCGCTGCAATATGGGCGG
Organism: Peptococcaceae bacterium; assembly: GCA_034927285.1. Lineage (GTDB taxonomy): Bacteria > Bacillota > Peptococcia > DRI-13 > UBA5745 > JAYFQF01. The sequence goes on along the minus strand of JAYFQF010000031.1, from coordinate 64,236 downwards.
TATCCGGGCGATGCTGGCCTGGATGTATCACCATCCCCGGCTCTTTCTTCTGGATTTCGCCCTGGGCGCCGCCCTTTACTGCCTGATCCGCTGCTTTTTCAAAAAGCCTTTGCTGCCGGCGTTCCTGTTTGCCCTGCTGACCGCCCTGATCAGCACGGTAAATTATCATAAGATGATTTTGCGCGGAGATCCCCTGATCCCCATGGATATTTATAACCTGGGGGTGGCGGCAAAGATTGCCCCCCAAATGAATATCAGCCTGAACGCGGCCATCATCGAGAACCTGTTGTTTTTGGCCGCCTGCCTGGCGGTGATCTGGATTTACCAGCGCCGGCTGTTTCAGCCCCTGGTCACAGGCGCCCGTCACCGCTGGCTGACGGCGGCGGGGACTCTGGTTGTCTGCCTGGCTTTCTTCGGCCACTTCCTGGATATCCAGGTGCTGAAAGATCAGGGAGTCACCGACGTGCGGTATAATCAATTTACCAACTACCGCACCAACGGCTTTTTGGTTTCCACCATGATGAACCTGACCCACATCGACGTGAAGCCGCCGGAGAACTATGGCCCGGAGGCGGTAAAGGCTGCCGCCGGCGAGCTGAGCCGGTGGCAGGGGCCGGGCCCTTTGGGCAAGCCGGCAAAAATGCCCCATATTATCGCCATTCAGATGGAGGCTTACGGGGACCCCAGGCGGCTAAGCTCCGCCATAACCTTTGAAACGGACCCCTTCAGCCCCTTAGAGCCTTACCGCCAGGAGCTCCGCTCCTTCCAGACCCTTGCCTCGATTATCGGCGGCGGCACCGCCAATACGGAATATGAGTTTCTTACCGGTTACAACATGATTTTTTGCCCGCCGGGGGTGACCCCTTTTCTGGCATACGTAAATAAAGAAAAGCCCAGCCTGGTGCGGGACCTGACCAGCCTGGGCTACCGGAACTTCGCCCTGCATCCCAATACCGGCAGCTTTTACGGCAGGGATATGGTCTATCCCAATTTAGGCTTCCAGGAGTTTTACACCCTTGAGGATTTTGACAATCCGTCTTACGAGGGGTATTATGTGACTGATCAGTCTTTTATGGACAAGCTGATCGAAGTTTTTGAAGATAAGCGCCGGGAGGATGAGGGGCCGGTTTTCGCTTTCGGCGTATCCATCCAAAACCACGGTCCCTATAATTATCCGGAATGTGCCCGGGAATACCCCTTTACCGCAGGGGAGGGACTGAGCCTCAGCGAAGAACAGACCCGGGAAATCAGTACCTACGGCGCCAATATGTACGACGCCAGCCAGATGCTGGCGGATCTGATCGACTATCTCTCGGGAGTGGACGAGCCGGTACTTTTGCTGGTTTACGGCGATCATCAGGCTTCCTGGACCTGGACGTCCCAACTGGAAACCACTCCGGAACTGGTGATGGAAAAATATCTTACCGACAGCTTTTTCTGGGCAAACTATCCTACAGAGGAACCGGACACGCCGCTGATCAGCGCTTCGGGGCTGGCGCCCTGGCTTTTGCGTTACGCGGATCTGCCCATGACCACCTATTTTAAAGGGATCCAGAGACAATTTTCAGAGCGGATGGCCTATAACCTGGCCGTTACCGTGGATCCGGACGGAAAGGTGAGCTATTCGGACAGCCAGGCCCTGGCGCCGCTGATGCTGCTGCCTTACGACCGGATGTTTGGCAAGGATTATATTGATCACCTGGATCAGTAAAAGGATCGAATAGCAGGGAGGCACAGGAATGAAGGAAAAGGGAGAGGAAAAACAAAAACAAGGCCGCGGCTTAAGCTGGCAGACCCTGAAGGAAAATCCGGTTTACCAGCTGATGCTTTTGCCGGTAAGCATGGTATGCGTCTTGGGGCTGCTGGTTTTATACGGGCAGTTCAAGCCGGAGGAGGCTGCGGCCCAGCCTTTGCCCGAGGTTACCTTAGCTGAGGATTATGAGACAAAAGAAGTTCCCGCGGCCCAGCCTTTCCGTCTGGATAAGGGGCAGCTGATTCCCGGGGTCAGTTACCGGGGAAATACTCTGCGCAAATATGTAACGGCGGCGGATCTGCATTACGGGTTCATGGTGTTGGTGAATTACCGCTGGGTTTTGCCCCAGGACTACGAGCCCCGGGACATGGTGGTGGCGAACGACCGGATCCCCGCAGAAAATGAGGCAGACTTCGGCGCCGGCAAGGCCGGGATGAAGATCAACGCCACGGTCTTGGAGCAGGTTCAGCTGATGGCAGAGGACGCTTATGAAAAAGACGGCGTCAAGGGTTTCCTGTTGGGCAGCACCTTCCGTGATTTTAACTATCAGGGGATTCTCTACCGAAATAAACTGAATTACTATAAAGGTCTGGGCTATAAAGGAACGGAAGCCGAAGAAAAAGCCGCTTTTTGGGTAGCGCGTCCTTATACCAGCGAACACCATACGGGGCTTGCCATTGATATTCCTTCCCGCAGCCATAACAACCTGAACGGCGCCTACGGCCTGACGGAAAACGGTCTCTGGCTGAAAGAAAACGCCTGGAAGTACGGCTTTGTTGTGCGCTATACCGAAGAGAAAAGCGACATTACCCAGGTTGGGTACGAGCCTTGGCATATTCGTTATGTGGGGAAACCCCACAGTGAAATCCTGAGAGAAAAAGACTGGGTCCTGGAGGAATACGTGGACTATATTCGCCGGGAGGGGGGCCTGACCTACCGCTGCCTGGACGGCAGCCTCTGGCAGGTAGAATACCAAAAGCCCGCTGAGGAAGGCTATGTGCTGCTGCCGCAGATCGAGGGGGTTTCGCTTTCCGGGGATAATATCGACGGTTTTATCGTTACCACCCCATTGAGTTCCGTGGCCATGGACGAAGACCCGGCAATCCGCCTCATCCTGCAGGAAGAAGGCAAGCCCGATCCGGGAGACGGTTCCCGGGCTTTGGATGAAGATCCGGCTCAGGATCTGTCTCAGCAGGAAATCCAAGGATAATTTATCGTAGAGGGAAAAAGCATGACGGCGGAATGCTTGTCATATACTGATAGCGATAATTAAACTTAGAAGGGGAGGCATATGGACATAGGCATAGTGTATTTCTCCGGCACAGGAAACACGGAAATCCTGGCGGAAGAAATCCACGACAGTATGGAGTCTCAGGAACACCGAGCCAGGCTTATGGAGATGGAGGAGATCCTCCAGGGCAGGAGCGGTTTTCACCCTGCCGATTACCGGATCATCGGGATCGGCTTTCCCGTCCATGGGATGAACCCGGCCAGGATCGCGCTGGATTTCATCCACAGCATGCCGGATTCCGGCTTTCGCCAGCCGGTATTCCTTTTTGCTACCGCCGGCGAAATAAGCCGGGGAAATAACCAGGCCCTGGGCGTGGCGGCCCATCGCCTGGCGGCCAAAGGCTACCGGGTGCTGGACGGGCGCTATTGGTTTATTTCCTCCAACTGGCATTCAGAATATGATGAAAAAAGAATCCGCCGTGCCTTTCCCGGGATTTTGACAGAGGTGAAGGAATGGACAAAGGAATTGCTGATTCTGGCGGAAGAGGAGCCAAAGGGTGAAGAAAAAGGAGCCCGCCGGCCAAATTTGCCGGAGCCCGGAGCCTGTTCCGCCATGGGCAGATCCCTGCTGAACCTGATTCCCCTATGGGGCCGCTTTTTCCGGGCGGGCCCCGGCTGCACGAGCTGCGGCTTGTGCGTATCCCGCTGCCCCAAAGAAAACATCAAAATGAACGGCAGCGGCGATCTTGTTTTCGGCCGCCGATGTACATTTTGCCTGCGCTGCGCTTACAGCTGCCCCAACCGGGCCATCAGCTTTCCCGGCAGCGGCAGGATTTTGGTAAAAGGCAAGTATGATATCCGGGAGACCTTGCAGGACCTGCACTGCCGCCCTTATGCCGCCAGCGCCCGGCAGCAGCCTGAGGATACGCGGCTTTGACCCGGAGCCTAAGCCCCAAAAGAGCAGGCCGTTGTTAAATGTCCGTACAAAGCCGGCAGAGAATAAAAGGCGTATTACCCGATCCGGGCAATACGCCTTTATTAATTGGAAAAATAAAAATCATCTGGCTGAATCCCGGTAGAGGAACGCCACGATTTGCCCGCGGGTACAAGGCATATCGGGAGAAAAAGCATTGCTGCCCGTGCCGCCGGTGATTCCCTGACTCACCGCCCAGGCCACGGCTCCGGCATAATCCGCGCCGCCGGGTACGTCGGAAAAGCTGCTTTCCCCCGCGGCGGGACTGCCGGCCAGCTTCCAAAGGTAAGTCACGGTCATGCTTCGGGTGCAGGGGACGCCTGCCCCGAAGGCAGGGCCGGAGACAAGCCCCTTTTCATAGGCCCACAGCGCGGCTTTGGCATAGTAGCTGTTTTCCGAAACATCAGAAAAGGGATTGCTGATTGCAGGTTCCGGGGAGTTCCGGGCGTTCCAGAGGAAAGTCAGGATTTCCCCCTTAGTGCATACCCTTTCCGGTGAGAACGTGGTCACGCCGGTACCGCTGGTGATCCCTTGCTGGATTGCCCAGATCACCGCGTCGGTATAGTAGGCGTTGGCGGCGACGTCGGAAAAGGCGGTGGGCCGTTTTATCCTGGCCGTCAGGCCCGGGAGCTTCACCGGGATATTCTGTATCGGCCGGCCATCTGTACCCGTACGATCATGTTTGCCATCGTTACCCAACTGGCCGACCTCGTTTGTTCCACACGCCCAGACGGAACCATCCGCTTTGACAATTATGGTGTAAGCATTACCGCCGCTGATCGTCGCCGCGCCGTCCATTAATTTGGCAGGAACGGTCTGCACAGGAAAGCTGCTGTAATAACCCGATATCATGTCGTAATAAGGCACTTTTGCGTTCCCGCCGGAGAAACCCAGTTCACCAAACTTGTTATCTCCCCATACCCACAGGGAACCGTCGGTCCTGACGGCGGCGGTATGAGAACCGCCGCAGCTGACGGCGGCTACATCGTCCAGCGCTTTGAACGGGGCTGTGGGCGCCTTTGCGTCTATGGAGGAGCTATCCCCTAATTGGCCCCAGCTGTTATCATTTCCAGACATCCACAGGGAACCGTCGGTCTTGATGACGGCGGTATGAGAACCGCCGCAGCTGACGGCGGCCGCGTCATCCATGATCTTGACGGGGACAGCCTGGTAGCTGCCGCCGAGGAATACCGTGCCGTTCTCGCTTACCGGAATGCTGCTGTACCCCCACCACCACAGGGAACCATCGGTCTTGATGGCGGCAGCGTGGCCTTCGCCGCAGCTGACGGCGGCTACATTTTCCAGCACCTTGACCGGCACGGTCTGATAGGTCCCGTAATCTTCATCCTGAACGTTCCCGCCGCCGTCGTTGCCCAACTGCATGTCGTTGTTTACCCCCCAGGTCCACAGTGAACCGTCGGTTTTGACGGCGGCGGTATAGTCGCCGCGGCAGCTGACAGCGGCGACGCCATCCATAACCTTCACGGGAACGGTCTGACATCTGTCTGAGGACCCGGTTTCGATATTGTACTTTCCGCCGTTGCCCAAGGCGCCGGTGGAGTTATATCCCCACATCCACAGAGAGCCGTCGGCCTTAATGGTGGCGGTGTGGCTGTTGCCGCAGCTGACGGAGACTACATTATTCAGCACCTTAACCGGGACTAAGGAGTGCCTGGTGGAGCCGTTGCCTAACTGTCCGCAGTGGTTATATCCCCACATCCACAGAGAGCCGTCGGCGTCCACCAGCCCGGTATGATAGCCGCCGGCGCTTACGGCGGACGGGCTGGCAGACGCGCCCCTGTCGTCGGCCAGCGCCGGGACCGCCGGCCCAAGGCTCAGGCCCAGGGCCAGCGCCAGGGAAAGCAATCTTTTCTTCATTTTATTCTCTCCTGTCATTTATTAAGTTCTGATTTTAAGTCCGGAAATCCCGCGGACTTTATTATTTTTCTTTCTGCTATAAAGGGGATATCTCATTTCATTCCAGCTGTCTTCCGGCCAATACTTTTTTTGCCGCCCGTTCCATGGAGGCAAAGGCGGCGTCCACATCGCCTTTATCCGTACGCCAGTTGGTCATGCAGACCCGGAGGGCGGGTTTGCCCAGATAGGGCACATAATTTGAATAGGTGATCCCTTCCTCTTCCACCAGGCCCAGGATTTCCTGGATCAGCTCAGGGGTGATCTGTTCTTCAGGCAAATCCAGGCTGAAGGCCGCCACATTGGAACGGACCTGGTTCAACAGGCGGAAATAGCGGCTGGCGTTTATCTTTTCGCCATAATATTTGCAGAGCTCCACATTTCGCCGGCAGATATCGGCATAGCCCTGTCCGCCGTAGGCCAGCAGAGAAAACCAGACCGGCAGGGCCCGCAGGCGACGGGAGCCTTCCGGCGTCAGATGGTAATGAGGCACGTCCCGGGAGTCCCCGCCCCGGGCATCGGCGGAGTTGGTGAAAGCCTGGAACTGATAATCCCTGTTCTTTAACAGGATCACCGCGCCGTCGTAAGGCACGTTCAGCCACTTGTGGGTATCCATGGTGACAGAATCGGCAGCGCCAAGGCCGGCGAACAGGTGGCGGTACTCCGGTACCGAGGCCATCATGCCTCCGAAGGCGCCGTCCACGTGGAGCCAGAAATCGTATTTTTCCTTCAGGGCCGCCACGGCGTTCAGATTGTCCAGGTCGCCGCTGGCGGCGGTGCCCATGTTTGCGATATAGATCAAGGGAATATTTTGATCCCGGTTGGCCAGAAAGTCCTCCAGGGCTTTTATGTCCACCGCTTCACGGCCGGCCAGGAGAGGCAGGCTGTTTATCCCGCGGCCCATTCCCGCCATGGACAAGGCTTTATAGTTGGCGCCATGGGCCAGACCGGAAGCCACCTGAGGCCGGGGCAGACCGTAAAGTCCTTCCTGGCTCGCGCTGTGACCCGACTTTGCCGCCGCCCATTGACGGGCACAGGCCATGGCTACAAAGGCGCTGGTGGTAGCGCCGGAAACGAAGACGCCGCCGAATGCTTCGGGCAATCCCAAAAGCTGCCGGATCATGCCGATGGCTTCCTCCTCAATCCGGCGGTTAAAGGTCCCGGGATAGCCAAAAGCGTTCTGGTCGATGGCCGAAGCATACCAGTCCCCGGCCAGGGCGGCCGGGGTCACGCCGCCGATAACGTAACCAAAAAATCGGGGCCCGGTACTGGCCGGCACATAAGGCAGATATTCTTTTTTAAACAGCTCCCCGACTTTTTCCGCCCCCAGGCCTTCCTCAGGCAAAGCAGGCGCCGGCTTCCGGGGAAAGGAAACCTGGACCGGCCGTTCATTCAGTTCTTCCAAAAAAGCTGCGGCGTCTTGTGCTGCCTTCATCAGGATCTTCTCCTGTTTGGCCAGATCCGCCGCCAGATGCTTGTCCATATAAAAACCCCGTTTCTGAAATAAAATATTAATTATATTCTATCACAGATACGGGGGAGGATATAGCTTTTTCCACTGAACAGAGCGCCGCCGCCGGCTTTTTTCAGCTGTACGGATTCCTTTTGTAGGTATCCAGGTTTTTCAGATAGACATAAAGACGATTGTCGCTGTCCAGGGTGCCGAAAAAGACGTTATAGACCTTGCTGACCCCCAGGTTTTCCAGTTCGTTTTTCAGCCAGTTTTCGTCAAAGCCCGAGTTCCTCAGGTTTTCTTCCATGACGTGGCCGTCGATGATCAAAGAAGGAGCCGGCGTATCCTGCCGGACATTCAGCGACATGTCCCGGGGCGTCAGGGAACGGACGCCGCTTTTGGGCAGGAAGCTCACCACGCCGTTGGGCTCCATCACCGCATATTCCAGATCGGTGATATTGAAATAACCTGCGGCACGGCATTGGGATAAAAAGTCATTGATATCCAGCTTTACGATTTTCATATTGCGGTCCAGGATTTTGCCTTTTTCCATCAGGATGATGGGGCTGCCGTTCAAGTAGCGGCGGGCCTTCACGCTTTTGACCGTAACAACGGAGAAGCTGATGGCGATGGCGGCGTAAATAATCATGGCAATAACCGGATAATGGTAAGGAATTTCCCGGTCAAAGGACATCTCCGCCGCGATGGAGCCGATGGTGATCCCCACCACATAGTCAAAATAAGTGAACTGGGATATCTGCTTAAACCCCATTAGCTTGGCCAGAAAAAACAGGATAATGGCCGAAAGGACGGAGCGAAGGAAAATATCGCCGAACATGAGCATGATTTCAGACATGATGAAGCCTCCCTTGCTGCAAAATTGGCAAGTCTCGCCACGGTGTTATTATGGTTTCTTTGGCACACAATATGCATATGATATTAGGCAGTTCCCGAAATTTGCAGATAAGGAGGAGTTGCAGATGGAAAAGAAAATGATAAAAGCTCTGGTAGTGGGCTTTGGTAATATCGGACGTTACGCGATAGAGAGCCTGAATACGGAAACGGATTTCCAGCTGGTGGGGATCGTAGATCCATTTATCGCCCAGCTGCCGCGGGATATGGAAAACGTGCCGTTGGCCAAAAGCCTGCAGGAAGCTCCGGAATTCGATGTAGCTCTTTTATGCGTGCCCAGCAGGAAGGTGAAGGAGACCGGTTTGCAGGTCCTGGCCATGGGAAAACGCTGTGTAGACATTTTTGATATCCACGGCCAGGAAATGCTGGATTTGTACCTGGCCTTCAATGAGGCCGCGCTGAAATACGATACGGCTTCTCTTTCCGCCGCCGGCTGGGATCCCGGCATCAACTCGGTTATCCGCACGCTGATGAGCATTATGATCCCCAAGGGCCTGACTTATACCAATTACGGCCCGGGCATGAGCATGGGCCATACGGTGGCGGTAAAAGCCGTCAAAGGGGTGAAGGATGCCGTAAGTCTCACCTATCCCAAAGGCTCCGGCCTGCACCGCCGTCTGATCTATATTCTGCCGGAACCCGGCGCGGACCGGGGCGCCATCGAAAAAGCCATCAGAAACGATTCCTATTTTATTCATGACGAGGTAAACATCAATTTTGTGGATTCCCTGGAGGACGCCCGGGATTTTGGCCACAGCTGCGAGATCGAGCGCAAAGGCCGTTCCGGCATCCACAACAATCAGCGGGCCTCCTTCAAGGCCGACATAAATAACCCGGCGGTCACCAGTCAGGCCCTGGTCATGGCGGCCCGTGCCGTAATGAAGCAAAAATCCGGCGCGTATACCATGAATATGGTGCCGCCCAGCGATTACCTGAATGTTTCCATCGAAAAAATGTTATTGACCTTAACTTAAAAGCTGCCGGTTCCCGGCGAAAAAAATACTCTCCTCTGGTCTCCGGTCGGCTGATGCCGGCCGGAGACTTTTTTGCGGCGGAAAAGGCTTTGCCACCACAAAACGGTGTAAAATTTCATTTACATTATGTAAATATTTATGTACAATATATGTAAAGAGATTGATACAATCGGGAGCCGCCGGCAGGGCGAAAAGAAGGGCGGAGGAAAAATGGAAAAATATTTTCGCGAGCTTTTGGATTATATCCCCGAAGGGGTGGCTTTTTTGGACCGGGAGCTGAATGTACGCTATCTGAACCGCCGCTTTGAGGAGATGATGGGGTTATATACCAATAATGGTCCTGGACACCCCGGCGGCCGGGCGATGCCCGGAGATTATGTCCTGGTGGCCTGCAGCGCGGTGGACCGGCAGGAAGAAACTTTGATGCGGGATCATTTGCGCCTGATCGGTGTGGACATCACCGAAATCGCCGCCGATGACGCGGTGCTGGCCATCGGACAGCTGGGGGCCGCCCCGGGCACCGCCCGCTGGAAAGCCGCCCATAACCGCTATGAAGACCTGATTGTGGATTTGAACGGCGAGCTGGCAGGCTGCACCAAGGTGTCCCTCCAGATAAACGGGATGGACAATCAGCTGATTATTCATGTCAACAGCCAGAAGCTGGAGCTGAAATATCAGTCCTACGACGTGCTTTTTGTGATCCTGGATCAGCTGACCCGGGAAATTAAGTTCTATCAGTCCCGGGGATATTCCCTGCGCCGGGAGAATTTTCCGGAGATTATCAAAGGACGGGCATACCAGCCCAAGGGAGCCAGTTACCGGGCGGGGATCAGCACCGGCCGGAATTTCCGGGAATTTCTGCCGGGCCAGAAATGCCTGGAGGCTACCGCCGCCGTGCTTTCCGGAGAAAAAAACCTGGTGGAGAACATCCAGATCGAAGTAAACACTATGTTTTTTCTGATGTCCGTTTACCCCCAGAAGGCGGCGGACGGGAAAACCCTGGGCTGCGCCATTGTCTTTAAGGATCTGACCATGGTAAAACAGCTGCAGCAGCATATCAAGGAAAAACGCCTTCAGGAGACGGCCTTTGCCGGAATTGTGGGCAGCTCCGAGGCCATGCGCCATACCGTGGAGATGGCGTCAAAGATTTCCCGGACCAGGTCCACGGTGCTGCTTTTAGGGGAAAGCGGCACCGGCAAAGGACTTTTTGCCCGGGCCATCCACGAAAACAGCAAAAATCACGGCAAGAGTTTTGTGGCCATCAATATGGCCGCCATCCCGCCGAACCTTCTGGAAAGCGAGCTTTTCGGCTATGCCGCCGGCGCTTTTACCGGAGCCGGACCAAAAGGAAAAATCGGCCGAGTTAAAGCGGCCGACGGGGGAACCATATTTTTGGATGAGATCGGCGATATGGATATGAATCTGCAGGCCAAGATCCTGCAGGTGCTCCAGGAAGGGGTAATTTATCCCGTGGGAGCGGTGCTGCCGGAAAAGATCGACGTCCGGGTTATCGCCGCCACTCACCGGAACCTGGAGGAGGAAGTCCGGGCCGGCCGGTTCCGGGCCGATCTCTATTACCGGTTGAATGTGGTGACGTTAGAACTGCCGCCTCTGCGGGAACGGAAAAGCGATATCCGGGACCTGGTAAGCCACTTTTTGCCGGAAATCAGCAAGAAGGTGGGGAAGATGGTAAGCCGGCTGGACGAGGAGGCAGAGAATCTCTTTTATTTGTATGACTGGCCGGGAAACGTCCGGGAATTGGAAAACATCCTGGAAAGCGCCGCCAACATGACGGAAAGCCGCACTATTATCGTGGACGATCTGCCCAAGCGCTTTCTGGGCGCCCTTGGCGGTAAGCTCAACGATAAAAAGGCCATTACCTCGATCCGGGAAGCCAGCGACAGCGCCGAGAGGGAAATGATTGAAGCCGTGCTGAACCTGACGGGGGGAAACCGGCTGGCGGCCGCCAAAATGCTGAAGATTTCCCGGACCACCTTTTATAATAAGCTGCGCAAATATAGCATTGAATAATAGCCGCTGTTGTTGTACAAAGCAGACGAACATGGTAAAATGGCTTTACATCTATTTCCTGGGAAATGATTTGGAGGAAAGGTTATGGAAGAGCAGATCAGTCTCAAAGATCCTTACCTGATGGCGGAGGATCTCTTATTGAAAGAGGATTTCGGAAAATCTGATTCGGAGCGCTGGGCGGCCGTGATTACCGCTCTGGGCCGCTCTATGCCGGAGATAGAGCATCCTATTATGGGGCTTGCGGTGCTGGCCCGTTATTATCTGGAGGAAAAAAAGGAGGGGGAGAAGGGAAGAAGGCTGTTACAGAAGGCGATTCAGCGGGACAGATTCAACAAAGGCGATGAAAGGCAGTCCGAGGCCATGGCCGCAGCCTGCATGGCCCTGATCCGCTATTACGAAAGCCGGCCAAGCCTGACCGACCGCCAGCGGGACGAGCTGGCGGAAGCCTATGAGCAGGCCATCCCTTTTTTACGTTCGGAAAAGTACGAAGACGCCTTAGCCATGATCTGCTATAACCTGGGCCGCAGCTATCATCTGACGGGCAAAACCGAGCAGGCCCTCAACGCTTATAAGTTGGCGGCGGTCTCTTTCCGGCGCAAGCTGGTGGGGATCTTGCCGCCTCAGGTGGTCCGGGAATGCAAGGAATGCCTGGCCGACGCCTGCTTCTGGATCGGCTATGACAGCAGGCAGGGCCGGCCGGCGGAAGCCGTTAAGTCCTTTGAAGAGTCCATTACGATTTATACCCTTTTGTCGGTTACGGAAAATACGCGGAATTACGACGCTCTTTTGGTCCGCAGTATCGAAGAGCTATTGGCGCTGCTGCTGGATCAGGGCGAGGCCCAGGAAAGCGAAGGCCTTTGCCTGAAGCTGATTTCCCTGACGGAGGAGCTTGAAAAAAGCCAGCCCGGCGCCTGGAATACGAAGCTGCGCAACGCTTATATCCGCATGGGAAATATCAAGGGGAAGACGGAAGGCGGCAAAGCTCCCTTGCCCTGGTATGAAAAAGGTCTGGCCTGCCTGAATGAAATCAAGGCGAAAAAACCTGAGGAGGAAAAATGCTCCCGGGATCTTCAGGCCGCTATTGAAAAATTACGGCAGTAGCGTCAGGGCCGGACTTTTTCCAGCCGGGCGAAAAAGTCCGCCGTATTTATTCCCGCCGGCCGGTTAAAGCGGCGCAGGGGAAAAAGACAGGACGGATCCTTGGTAATTTGATTGGGCTTTTCATAAGAACCCATCAGGATTCTGAATTCCAGGGCTTCCAGGACTTCCAGGGCGTCTTCCTCCTGGTAGCCGAAAGGATAGGCAAAGGCGATGGGTGCTTCGCCGCAGGCCTGTGCCAGTAAATCCTGGTTGGCTTTCAGATCCTGAAAAAGCCGGTACTGATATTCCTCCCTGGATTCACCGGGGATTTTTTTTACGCCTTGGTGGCCCTTTTTGCCGCTGTGGAGATCATAGCTGTGGTTGCCGAATTCAAACACGCCGGATTCTTTCATCCGGCGGATCTCCTCCCAGGTCAGATAAGCGAAGCCCGGCTCCAGGCGGTCCGAGTTCTCAGAATAATACTGACTGACGCTGCCCAGAACATTAATGACTCCGGTCATGCCGTATTGCTTCAGCAGCGGCCAGGCGTAAGTATAGGTACTTTCATTGCCGTCGTCAAAGGTGATCAGTACCGGCTTTTCCGGCAGCGGGCCGTCGCCGTAGACGTGATCCGTCAGCTGAGCCAAGGTGACGGTGGAAAAGCCGTTGGCCTGGAGATATTGCAGATCCTTCTCCAACTGTGACGGGGATAAAACATAGGGTCCCCAGGCGGAGGAGTCGGGATTAAGATCGTGGTACATCAGAACAATCAGGCGTACGCCTTCTTCCGCCGGTTTTCTCCGGGGAAGAGCGCCGCCGGCGGAATGCTGGTCTCCCCGGCCGCTGTCGGAAGGAGGTTCGCCGGAAAGGGGATCCTGGGAGAGGATGCCGCCGGACTCGGGGCCCGGGGGGGCCTCAGCCGGCAAAAAAGGCTGGAGAAGTGCGCCTGTCCCTAAGGCCAGGGTCAAAACCGCTGCGGGAAAAAGACGAATAAACCCGGGAAAAGCAAACTTTTTCAGCAGAGAAGCCAAAAGGAACACCTCCTTGATAAAACCTATGCAGCTTTTCGAGGAATATCCCTTGCACTATATACCGGTTAATGATATACTGAACATGTTATTTAATGTATCTTGTTGCGAAAGAGTGGGCGAGCCCACTCTTTCCTTTGTATAAAACAGAAAGAGGGTTAATTTGTGCTGAAAGAAGGGGGAATGAGCTTGTCCACGAAACTGATCGACCGGATTGCGGAAGGCGCTTTACCGGTCCTGGAAGCCGCGGGCTACGATCTGGCCGACCTGGAGCTGGTAAAGGAAGGGGCCAACTGGTATCTGCGGTTTTTTATCGAGAGCCCTGAAGGGGTTGATATTAATGACTGTGAAAGGGCCAGCGGCCTTTTATCCCAGTGGCTGGACGAAACGGACCCCATTCCCCAGGCCTATTTCCTGGAGGTTTCTTCGCCGGGGATCGAACGGCCCTTAAAAAAAGAAAAGGATTTTCTGCGATTTGCCGGAAGCCGGGTAACGGTTAAGCTGTTTGCCCCCCTGAATGGGAAAAAGATATACGTTGGGAAACTGGGACCTGTGGATGACCAAAATTTGACCCTGACCACGGCCGAAGACCAGCTCCTGGAAATTCCCAGAGATAAAATCACACAGGTCAATTTATATTGGGATGAAAATGAGGAGGGATGAGTGGCAATGAATAATGAATTGCTGCAGGCATTGAAGGATCTTGAAAAAGAAAAGGGCATCGACTTCAATGTATTGGTGGAGGCCATCGAGGCGGCGCTGATTTCCGCCTATAAAAAAAATTTCGGGGCGAACCAAAATGTCAGCGTGAATTTTGACCGGACCAGCGGTGAATTTAAAGTATACCACCGCAAGGAAGTTGTGGAGGAAGCGGAGGATCCCAAACTGCAGATCAGCCTGCAGGATGCCCGGGACATTAAACCGGTTTATGAAGTAGGGGACGTAGTGGACTTTGAGGTCACCCCCAAAAACTTTGGACGGATCGCCGCCCAGACGGCCAAGCAGGTGGTGGTACAAAGAATTCGTGAAGCAGAGCGGGATATGATTTTCGACAAATATTACAGTCAGAAAGGCGATGTGATCACCGGCATTATTCATCGCTGTGAAAACCGCTCGGTCTTTATCGACATGGGAAATACGGAAGTCTGCCTGGGCCCCAATGAACAGATGCCCGGCGAAATATACGAACCGGGCATGCGGGTGAAGGCTTACATCATTGATGTAAAAAAGACTACCAAGGGTCCTCAGATCCAGGTATCCCGCACTCATCCCGGTTTTCTGGAACGTCTATTTGAACTGGAAGTCCCCGAGATCCAGGACGGCACGGTCGAGGTAAAAGCGGTGGCCCGGGAAGCCGGCTACCGTTCGAAAATCGCCGTCTGGTCTGAAAATGAGAATGTGGATCCCCTGGGAGCCTGCGTCGGTCCCAAGGGCATGCGGGTACAGACCGTAGTTAATGAATTAAGGGGCGAAAAAATCGACATCATTAAATGGAGTCCCGATCCCTGCGAGTTTATTGCCAGCGCCTTAAGCCCGGCAAAAGTAATTTTCGTGGAGCCTTTTCCCGGGGAAAACGGGGCCAGAGTGGTGGTGCCGGATTATCAGCTTTCCTTAGCCATCGGCAAAGAAGGACAAAACGCCCGGCTGGCGGCCAAGCTCACCGGCTGGAAGATCGACATCAAGAGTGAAAGTCAGATGGCGGAACTGGAAAGGCTCCAGGAGGAAGAACCGATGGAAGAAATACCGGAGGTTCCGGACTCCGAAGGGACGGCCCCGAAGGACGAAGGGGATCCCAGAGAGGATGAGTAAGCTTGACGCAGAAAAAAATTCCCATGCGGATGTGCGCCATCTGCCGTAAGCAAAGACCGAAAAAGGAATTGGTCCGCCTGGTGAAAACCCCCGGCGGCCAGGTGCTTTTGGACGACACGGGGAAAAAGCCGGGCCGGGGCCTTTATGTCTGTCCCGAAGCGGAGTGTATCCGTCAGGCGCTGAAAAGCGGCCGGCTGAATAAAGCCATCGGCCAAAGAGTGGATGAAGAGATTCTGGACCGTCTGAAGGAAAAGGTGAAGGATGGAAATGAAACCTGACATCGCGTGCCTGATCGGGTTTGCCGCCAAAAGCCGCAAGCTGTTGTCAGGGACTTATTCCGTGGAAGAGGGGATCCGCCGGGGCACGGCCCGTCTGGTGCTGGTGGCCTGCGATACCAATCCCAAACGGCTGGAGATCCTTTCCCATTGGTGTGAAGACAAGGAGATTCCCCTGCTGGTGCTGGGAACAAAGGATGAATACGGACGTTTATTGAAAAAAAAACCGATAGGGCTTCTGGCTATAGCTGAGCCGAAGCTGGCGGAGGGTATTATGAAAGCAGCAAAGTAAAGCGGAGGTGATTGAATGGCTACAATCAGGGTATACGAATTGGCCAAAGAGATGAACATGAACAGCAAGGTCCTGCTGGATCAGATGATAGAGTTGGGCCTGCCGATGAAAAATCATATGAGTACCATTCCCAGAAACGAAGTGAACAGGATCAAAGCTATGGTATTAAAGCATATGGGCGATCCCAGCGCCGAGCATATTCCCCGGCCGGCAGAAAAAAAGACAAAACCGCCTCTCAGCGGGCTGAAGCCCAGGCAGGAGGCGCAGCCTCAGGCCAGAGCCGGCGAAGGGAGCGCTCCGGCTGCCCAGGCCGCTCCGGCACCGGCGGTTCAAGCTTCGGCCGCCCAAATCCCGGCCGAACGGATAACGGCTCAGGCCGGCTCTGCTCCGGGTTCCGAACAGGCCGGACAAAGTTTCACTCCCTCTCAGGCCGGTTTTAATCCCGGCCAGACCCGGGGCGGCCAGCAGTCCCGCCCCGCACAGCCGGGCGGCAGGCAAAGCAGTGGCCAGTGGCCTCAGGGCCAGAATGCTCATCGGCAGGACCAGCGGCCTCAGAGCCAAGGCGCCGGGAATTTTGCCGACCAGGGCGGCGGACAAAGCGGCCAGCGGCCTCAGGGTCAGAATGCTCACCGGCAAGGCCAGCGGCCTCAGGGTCAAAATGCTCAGGGCCAAGGCCAGCGGCCTCAAAGTCAAAATGTCCAGGGCCAAAGTCAGCGGCCCCAAGGTCAAAATGTCCAGGGCCAAAGCGCTGCGGGACAAAACCACCAGGGACAGGGCCCGCGGCCTCAGGGCCAAGGGCAAAGACCTCAGGGACAGGGCCCGCGGCCCCAGGGCCAAAGTCAGCGGCCTCAGGGACAGGGTCAGCGGCCCTTGCCGGGTCAGAACGCCCCGGCCGGCCAGCGGCCCGGCGGCCGCCCTCAAGGTCAGAACCAGAATCAGAAATATGCAGGATCTCCGGGCGGACAAAATCAGCAGAAGCGGCGGCCGGGTTCCGGCGGCCAGGGCTTCAAAGGTCCCAATACCAAAGGTCCTGTGATCAGAAAGGATACGGCGGATCATTTGACACAAATCGTCAGCACAACAGAAGAGGACAGCGGTTTCTTAAATAAAGTGGAAAGCGCCGTAGGCGATAAGGCTTACGATCGCGGCGGCATCGCAAAAACACCCAACAGAAAACAGAACCGCTATGAAGACAACCGAAAAAATAAAGGCGGCAAATTCGGCAGAGATAGAAAGTATGCGCAGCCCAAACCGGAGCCGGCTCCCGTAGTAGTGAAAAACATCACCTTAGACCGCCCGGTAACCGTTGTGGAATTCGCTCATTTGATGAATCGCAAATCCGGAGAAGTGATTAAAAAATTGATGGGGCTTGGGGTTATGGCCACCCTGAACCAGGAATTGGATATGGATACCCTGATCCTTTTAGGACAGGAATTCGGCACTGCGGTAGAGGCTAAGGTAACGAAGGAAGACATTCTGTCCGCCGCGGCGGAAGAACCTGATGATCCCAAAAGCCTGAAGGAACGTCCCCCGGTGGTGACCATCATGGGCCACGTGGACCACGGTAAGACCTCCCTTTTGGACTCTATCCGCAAGGCCAATGTCCAAGCCTCGGAAGCTGGAGGAATTACCCAGCATATCGGCGCCTACCAGGTGGAAATTAATAACCGGAAGATCACCTTTTTGGATACTCCCGGCCATGAAGCCTTTACCGCCATGCGGGCCAGGGGCGCCCAATGTACCGATATCGCGGTACTGGTGGTGGCGGCTGACGACGGCGTGATGCCGCAGACCATTGAAGCCATCAACCATTCCAAAGCCGCCGGCGTTCCCATCATTGTGGCGGTAAATAAGATTGATAAGGAAGGGGCCAACCCTGAGCGGGTGAAGCAGGAACTGACCGAGCACGGCCTGGTGGCGGAGGACTGGGGCGGCGACACGATCTTTGTGGAAGTCTCCGCCAAGACAAAGACCAACATTGACCAGCTGCTGGAAATGATTTTGCTGGTGGCCGATATGGGCGACCTGAAAGCCAACCCCAACCGTAAGGCCAAGGGCGTCGTGATCGAGGCCAAGCTGGATAAGGGCCGGGGCCCGGTGGCTACCGTGCTGGTCCAAAACGGTACCCTGGAAGCCGGAGATTTCGTCATCATCGGTACGGCTCAGGGCCGTATCCGGGCCATGAACGACGAGCGGGGACGCCAGGTGAAAAAGGCCCTGCCTTCCATGCCGGTGGAGATCATCGGTTTGTCCGAGGTACCCCAGGCCGGCGATATCTTCCAGGTGGTGGACGACGAACGGCTGGCCAAGCAGATCGCTTCCGAGCGTACGGCAGTAAAAAGAGAGGAAGTAATCCATTCCCGGGCCAGGATATCTTTGGACGATTTATTCACCCAGATCCAGACCGGCGAAGTAAAGGATCTGAACATCATTATCAAAGCCGACGTCCAGGGTTCCATCGAAGCCCTGAAGCAATCCCTGGAAAAGCTGTCCAACGACGAGGTGCGGGTAAACATTATCCACCAGGGCGTAGGCGGCATCACCGAAACCGACGTGGATTTTGCCGCGGCTTCCGACGCCATTATCCTGGGCTTTAATGTCCGGCCTGATGTAAACGCCAGAAAATCCGCGGAAAATCAGCAGGTGGATGTGCGGCTTTACAACGTGATCTATAACGCCATTGAAGATGTGAAATCCGCCCTTTCCGGACTGTTGAAGCCGGAGCTTCGGGAAAATGTCATCGGCCGGGCGGAAGTCCGCCAGATCATCAAAGTGCCCAAGGTGGGGGCCATCGCCGGCTCTTATATACTGGAAGGCAAGATTACCCGGGGCTGCCAGGTCCGGGTGGTCAGAGGCGGCATCGTCATTCATGAGGGAAGCTTAGGCTCTCTGCGGCGATTTAAAGACGACGTAAAGGAAGTGGCCACCGGCTTTGAATGCGGTATCGGTCTGGAACGCTTCAACGAATTTGAGATAGGCGACCAGATCGAGGCCTATGTTATGGAAGAAATCAAGCGCGAACTAAGCTGATTAACCTAAGGAGAAAGCTATGGCAGAACATCGTAAAATCCGGGTGGGAGAAGAGATCCGGCGGGAGCTTTCGGAAATTATCCGGGAGGAAATCAAAGACCCCCGGGTAAAGGAAAGCATCATCAGCGTTACCCATGTGGATGTGGCCAAGGACTTGCGTTACGCCTCGGTATATTTAAGCTGTCTGACCAAGGGGACCGATGAAGCCGCTGTGATCGGGGTTTTTAAGCAGGCCGCCGGTTTTATCCGGGCGGAGCTGGCCAAACGCCTTAACCTGCGTTTTACTCCCGAACTGACCTTTAAATTCGACGCATCCATCAAAACCGGCGCGCGGATCAACCAGCTTCTCAGAGAGGGGATGGGTCATCCGGCGGCAGAAGGGGAAAAGCATGCTTCCGAAGAAAGTGACCAGTGATTACAGGGAACGGAAAAAAATTGATCCGAAAAGGAAGCGGGGCCTTTTTAACTGGCAGCAGTTGGAACCTTATCTTTACCGGGATCAGGATATCGCCATTATGGTGCACGAGCGCCCCGACGGCGACGCCTACGGTTCTGCCCTGGGACTGGCGATTTTACTGCGGTCCCTGGGCTGCCGGCCCCGTTTTTTGCGGGTCAGGGAACCCAGGGCCTTTACCTGGCTGCCGGGGCAGGAACTGATCCAGGTAATTCCCCGGGGCGATCTGGTCCTGTCCCGGGATACGGTGGTATTGGTATTGGACTGCGGGGATGCGGAACGCTGCGAGTATTTTTTAGGAAATAAGCGCCCTCTTTTGAATGCGGACCATCATATTTCGAATCCTTCCTTCGGCATCCTGAATTGGGTGGATGTTCAGGCCGGCGCCACCGCAGAGGTGCTTTGCCGGCTCCTGGCTGAGGAAGGCGTGCCGATCCCCGCCGATGCGGCCACCTGTTTTTTAACGGCGCTGATCACCGACACGGGCTGGTTCAGATTCAGCAGTGCAGGCCCCGGTACCATGGCCTGCGCTGCCCAGCTGATGGACGCCGGGGCCGACGCCGGTCTGATCCGTAAGAATCTTTGGGAAAACAGGCCCTTTTCTGAACTGGTTCTGCTTCAGGAAGTGATTGGACGCTATCAGATATTCCACGACAGGCAGGCGGTGATCTGCAGCCTGCCTTATGAGACACTGGTGGAAAAAGGAATTATGGATGCGGAAACCGACAATACCATGGAAATGGTCCGGGGCGTGGAAGGAATAGAGGTTACCGCCCTGCTGAAAGAGACGGAGCCGGGGACGGTAAAGGTCAGCCTGCGCAGCAAATACCGGCTGGATTGTTCCGCTTTAGCGTCGATTATTGGCGGCGGCGGACACATCCGGGCCGCCGGTTGCACGGTGAAAGGCAGCCTTTCGGAAGCCGAGGAGCTGATCCGTAAGCTGTTGGACCAGGCGCTGTCGGAAAATCAGTAATCAATTCCCTGGGCAAAATTAATTTATCGGGAAACAATTCCCTCAATGATCACGATCAGACAATCGATCCGGCATCAAATAATTAATAAGGAGAAAACCATGGCCGACGGCATCGTCAGCATCATCAAACCGCCGGGAATGACTTCCCATGATGTAGTGTCCGCAGTCCGCAGGATCCTGTCTGAAAAAAAGGCCGGTCACTGCGGTACTCTGGACCCTCAGGCCGCGGGCGTGCTGCCGGTTTGCCTGGGGGCGGCCACCCGTCTGGCGGATTATATTACAAACGACAGCAAGAGTTATTACTGCGAGATGAAGCTGGGGGCGGAAACCGATACTCAGGACGCCTGGGGCAAAAAGACGGCGGAATATCCGGTAGGGGAACTCAGCCTGGAGGAAATCCGCCGGGCCGCCCTGGGGCTGACCGGCCTGTGCCTTCAGGAAGTGCCCGTTTATTCAGCGGTAACAGTCGGAGGACAAGCCCTTTACAAAAAAGCCAGGCAGGGCCTGGAAGAAACCGGATTGTACCGGCAAATCAGGGTCCACCGCCTGGATATTATAGAATTTCATCAAGAGAAAATACGTTTTCATGTCCATTGCGGCAAGGGAACTTACGTCCGGACCCTATGCCGGGACCTGGGACGGGCTTTGGGAACCGGAGGATACATGACCTTCCTTTTGCGTACCGGCACCGGCCCCTTTCATTTGGGAAACAGCGTCACTTTAGAAGAACTGGCGGAAGAAGGCCAGGCCCTGCTTTGGCCTAAAGAACTGGCGGTGGCGTCGCTGCCCGGGATTCTTCCTGAGGAGGAAGCCGTCTTACGGATCAGGCAGGGCCAAAGTCTCTGGCTGCCGGCATCGGTCTATCGGCCTGCTGAGGAACTGGAAATAATGAAATTTGAACCGGAGTCCATTCTCCAGCCGGAAAGGCTTCCTGAGCCGGAAAAGGCGGCTGGTTCCCTTGAATTCCCGGGCGAAGGCTCACGGGCCTGCGTATTGGACGGTTCCGGCCGGCTGGCCGCCATCGGCAGTTGGAGCCCCGGCTGGGGGACCCGGGAAGGCCAGGGGCTTTTTAAGCCTCTTAAGGTATTTCCGGCAAAAGAATTTCAGCCATAGGAGAAAACATGATCGTTACCGACTCGTTGGCAAAAATTAAAGAATATGCCTGGCGCCGCCGCCTGTACGTGGCCTTAGGCTATTTTGACGGCGTTCATCTGGGACATCAGGCTTTGCTGAAAAAGACAGCGGACCTGGCGGCGGAGGCGGGAGGCGAGCCTTGCGTTATGCTGCTGGAGCCCCATCCGCTGAAAGTGCTTTTTGGTCCCAAGGCTTTAAAAAATTTGAATACCCTGGAAGAAAAGATACGGTTGATCCAGAGCAGGGGGCCTTTCAATGTCTTCATTCTGGACTTTACCCGGGATTTTGCGGCGATTGATCCCGAGGCTTTTGCCCGGCTTTATCTTCAGGACCTGTTAAAGGCCGAGGGAGTGGTCTGCGGGTATAACTACAGCTTCGGCAGAATGGGGGCCGGCAAAGCCGAGGATCTGAAAACCCTGGGCAAAGAGTACGGCTTTCAGTGCCGGCTGGTGCCTCAGGTCAGCTGGAAAGGCCGGCAGGTCAGCAGCACGGAGATACGGCGGCTGGTGGAGGAAGGCAGGATGCTGGAGGCTCAGATGATGCTTGGTCATCCTCACCTCTACGCCGGAAAGGTGGTGGGCGGAAATCATCTGGGTTCCCGGATGGGCTTTCCCACGGCCAATATTGAGATCCCCGAAGGGCTGGTCTGGCCCGCCTACGGCGTGTATGCCGCGTATCTGGCTACGGAGGACGGCAGGATCATGGAGGCGATTCTCAACGCCGGTATCCGCCCCACGGTCACCAGCGATCAGGCTGTCCCCAGCTTTGAAGCTCATATCCTGAATTATAGCGGGAATCTTTACGGCAGAAAGCTGCGTCTGGTCCTTTCCCAGCAGTTGCGCAGGGAACGGCCCTTCGGCAGCGTTGAAGAGCTGTTTGGCCAGGTAAGCAAGGACAAGAAAAAGGTAGGGCCGGCTTTAACGGATCTAAGGGCTGCTCTGGAGCTGAAGCCGGAGGAGATGTTTTAACGTCAGGGGCGTCGAAACGCCGGAATGGCATTTTAAAGGTCAGCGGTTCAATCCCGTCTATCTCCACCCGAAAGACAGATCTTTCCGCCAAGGGGAGAGTATGTCTTTTTTCATTCCGGGAAGCATGGTATAATCAGCGTGAAGACAGCTCATATAGTAGTAGAAAAATGGAAAAGGGAGATTTATGAAAACAGCAGAACAGATTTTTGATTTTATCGGCAAACAGAAAGTGGCGCTTATCGCTTCGGTTGACGGTGAGGGCTTTCCAAATATGAAAGCCATGCTGATGCCGCGTAAGATTGATGGTAACTGCTTTTACTTTTCCACAAATACATCTTCTATGCGCGTAGCGCAATATAGAAAAAATCCGAAAGCGAGTATTTACTTTTTCAACAAGGGGCGCTTCCGTTACGAAGGCGTCATGCTCATTGGCGTGGTGGAAATTTTGGAGGATGAGCCGACAAAAAAGGAAATCTGGCGTGCAGGGGACACGATGTTTTATAAAAAAGGCATAGCCGACCCGGATTATTGTGTTTTGAAATTTGCCGCCGCCAAAGGAAGATATTATTGCGATTTGAAGACTGAAAGTTTTAAATTATAAATCCAATTTATCGCTTCCCCGTAATGTAATTTGCCTAACGGCAATAATTTTTTTCCCGTCATTGCCCCAAGGAAAACAGACAAATTTCGATAAGAAGTTTTATCTTTTTCTTTTTGATTTTAGTTGTTATACAATACGCTAATAAACAAGAATGTGAAGTGTGAAAAAGATTTCTATGTATTAAAAGACTAATTATTAAAGGTCAACCGTGAACATGAGAAGGGGGGCCAAAAGAGAGATGGTTGAAAAAAGGGATAGCAAAGCAAACGTTGGCTAAAGCGCTGTGCCGGCTAAGGTAAGGAAATTAAGTGCAATCCACAGCATCCCCTACAGTGTAGTACAGCCCTTCAGAGGGCCTGCATAAACTACTACTCTATAATATAAGGAGGATATTTAGTATGAGTAAAGTAATTGTGACAACTGGCGATATTGACAAACCGTATGAGATTTTGGGCCCTGTCTATTTCCAGGTTTCCAATAAGGGCTTGTTTGGAAGTGCATTAAGTAAGTTAGTCATGCAATATCAAACGGAAATTAAACAAATGAAGAATAGCGGTGCAATGTCAGATGACAGAACTGACTGGGGATTTTTATATGGTGAATGGTCGGTAGGTCAAAGTGATTTTGAAAAGGCTTTTTTCATTGCAACTGAAGAATTAAAAAAACGAGGAGAGATGGTTGGTGCCGATGCGATTATTTGTATGCGCCAGGATATCGACATGGATACAAACGGATTTGCCTTTTTCTATTTGCAAATGTATGGAACAGCGGTTAAATTCCGGTAGCATATAACACCAGCTAATATGGGAACTGATAAATTCCGATGATGGAGAAGCCGGGAACTTCAGGGGAACCACCCCCGATATCTATCTGGACGGCATCTGCCTGAAGCGAAATTCGACGAAGCGCTATATGAGCATGAACCTGATCAATGACAGACTGGATTGCTTCAAGTTTTTTCTGTGTGATACCGGGCTCCTCAAGCATATGGCGGGAATTGATAACAGTGCCCTCCTGATCAAGAACGATTACCAGTTTAAAAGGCTGCTTACCGAAAATTATGTTCTGCAGCAGCTCGGGGGCAATTCGAAATAGCGCCGCGCTATTTCGCAAGGCAAAGCAGTGAGATCGACTTTGTACTGCAATACAGAACCGAGATCATCCCGGTTGAAGTCGAGCGCTGTTATCTCAAAAACGGTCGAATTGTCATAATGCCTCTTTACCTTGCGCAAAAGACGAAAGAGCTTCGATAAGAATAGCGTGTCGTCCGCCTGATGTTATCGAATTAATGCATTAAGGCCTGGAGATATCTCTTGACAGGAGCCAAGGTCTTTCGATATAATCATTTGGTGACTTAGCAATATTCGGTTTGGCGACTTACCTACGCTTTACCTGATATTGCCGAATGAAAGAAGATAGGGAAAGAAAGAGGTGTATCTATCATGGTAATGACGAAAGAGCAAAAGACCGGCGTTATTGAGAAAAGCCGGCTGCATGAAACGGATACCGGATCTCCCGAGGTACAGATCGCGATCCTGACCGGGCGGATTAACTACCTTACCGAGCATCTGAAAATCCACAAGAAAGATCATCACAGCCGCCGGGGCCTGTTGAAAATGGTCGGCGCCCGCCGGGGTTTGCTGAACTACGTGAAGAAACAGGATTATGACCGTTATAAGGCGATCCTGGAAGCTAACGACATTCGCCGTTAGAGGAATGCCCAGGCATAAAGGGAATGAAAAGGATGGCTGTTGCATTGGTATGCGGCAGCCTCCTTTTTTTGAAAAAAAGCAAAGGCCTTTTCAATAAAGGCTGTCTCTTGGGTAAGATACCGGTAAGGGATCATAGATATTGACAAATACTATTTTTATCGCCATAATGTTGTATATAAAACTGTTTCATATAGAACTGTTTTACATAGAACAAATCGGTTGCCGGAAGGAAAGGACGTACAATATGGAAAAGATGCGGATTGGAACGGAGCTGCGCACGCTGACCAATACGATCCGGCGCTATTTTGAGTTTTCCACCTACAGGAAGGAAATTCAGAATGCCACAGGCAACAATAAGCTGATCATTCATTTTCTTGCCGAAAATGAAGGGAAAGAGGTGTACCAGAAGGATATTGAGAATCACTTTAATATCGCACGATCCACAGCGTCCAAGGTGCTTGACCTGATGGAACAAAAAGGTCTGATCCAGCGACAGCCGGTGGCTCAGGATGGACGGCTGAAGCAGATCGTCCTGACGGAGCAGGCGCGGAAAATTCAGGGGCTGATGCGCGAAGACGCCGAAAGAATGGAACGGACGTTAACCGGAGGGTTTACGGAGGAAGAGTTGAAAACGCTGTATTCGTACCTGCAGAGAATGAAAGCAAATATTTCATGACAAGCCTGCCTTTTTCAGTTAATGGGCAAGCCCTTAAGGAGATTTTATATGATCAAAAAACTGTTTGCCAGTTTGCGTGAATACAAAAAAGACAGTATTCTTGCGCCGGTATACGTCACAATCGAAACTTTTTTTGAACTTGTCATTCCCACGCTGATGGCCTATTTAATCGATTACGGAATCAACGCCGGCAGGATGTCCGTTGTTTTATTGCTGGGCCTTGTCCTGATCGTATTCGCCGCCGGCTCTCTGTGCATGGGGATTCTGGCGGGCAGCAGCACCGCGACGGCTTCGGCGGGTTTTGCCAAAAACCTGCGCCATGATATCTTCCGCAACGTACAAAATTTTTCTTTTTCCAACATTGATAAATTTTCAACCGCCAGCATTATCACCCGCCTGACCACCGACGTCAGCAATGTGCAGAATGCTTATCAGATGATGGTCCGCCTGGGAGTACGTTCCCCGATGATGATCATATTCGCCCTGATTTTTTCTTTCCGGATAGACGCCAGCCTCTCCCTGATTTTTCTGGTCACCATTCCGGTGCTTGGCGTCGGACTGTGGCTGGTAATCAGGCACGTGCATCCGATTTTTGTCAAGGTGTTCCGGACCTACGACCGGTTAAACAATGTGGTCCAGGAAAACCTTCTCGGGATCCGGGTGGTCAAATCCTATACCCGGGAAGCTCACGAAGAGCAGAAGTTCGCCGCCATTTCCCAGGCTATTTTTCAGGACTTTTCCCGGGCGGGCAAACGCCTTGCCTTCAACATGCCCTTGATGCAGCTTTGCCTTTATACCAGCATGCTTTTGCTTTCCTGGTTTGGGGCAAAGGAAGTCCTGGCCAGTGGCAATGATCCCGTGCTTGGTCTTTCCACCGGGGAGCTGACCAGCCTGATCACCTATGCAATGCAGATCCTGATGAGCCTGATGATGCTTTCTATGGTATTTGTCATGATTATCGTTTCCCGGGCGTCGGCGGAGCGTATCGTGGAGGTTCTGGATGAGGAAAGCGACCTGATAAACGGACCGAACCCCGTATATACGGTAAAGGACGGCTCCATCAGCTTTGAAAACGTGACCTTTGCTTATTCCCGGGAGGCGGAAAAGCCGGTGCTTGACCATATCGATCTTTCCATAGCCGCCGGGGAAACCGTGGGGATTCTCGGCGGAACAGGCTCCTCCAAATCCAGCCTGGTTCAGCTGATCCCCCGGCTTTATGACGCCACAAGCGGCAGAGTGACCGTCGGCGGCGTGGACGTGCGGGAATATGATATCCAGTCCCTGCGAAATCAGGTAGCCATCGTCCTGCAGAAAAATGTGCTTTTTTCCGGTACGATCAAAGAGAACCTGCGCTGGGGCGACGAGCAGGCCACCGAGGAGGAAATGATTCAGGCCTGTAAGCTGGCCCAGGCCGACAGCTTTATCCGCGAGTTCCCGGAGCAGTATGATACCTATATTGAACAGGGCGGCACCAATGTATCCGGCGGGCAGAGGCAGCGCCTGTGCATCGCCCGGGCTCTGCTGAAAAAGCCGAAGATCCTGATTTTCGACGATTCCACCAGCGCCGTGGACACCAAGACCGACGAATTAATCCGTCAGGCCTTAAAAAATAGCATTCCCGACACAACGAAGATCATCATTGCCCAGCGGGTAGCCTCTGTTCAGGACGCCGATAAAATCATCGTGCTGGACGACGGAAAAATTAACGCGATCGGCAGGCATGAGGACCTTCTGACTACCTGCGCGATTTACCGGGAGGTTTATGATTCACAAAATAAAGGCGGTGTTCTCCATGAGTGAAAAAGTGATGAACGGCAAGGCAAAGGGGCAGGGGTCCAGGCCGGGCCGGCGGTTTAAGCCGGGGACAATTAAAAGGCTGCTCTCTTACATGGCCGATTATAAATTTCAGCTGATCTTCGTGGTCCTCTGTATCCTGATCAGCGCCGCCGCCGGCGCGTCGGTTTCCCTGTTCTTTCAGGTTCTGATCGACGACCATATTGTGCCGCTGCTGGGGCAGAATCATCCTGAGCTTGCGGGTTTATCCAAGATGATCGTACTCATGGGACTGGTCTACGGCGTGGGGGTGCTGTCCACCTGGCTGTATAACCGGATGATGGTCGGCGTCGAGCAGGGAACGCTGAAAAAGATCCGGGACGATATGTTCAGCCATATGCAGACTCTGCCGATCCGGTATTTCGATACCCATGCCCATGGCGATGTGATGAGCCGCTATACAAACGACACCGACACGCTGCGCCAGGCGATCTCCCAGAGCCTGCCTCAGATGCTTTCCTCTATCTTTTCCACGGCGGCGGCCTTTGCCGCCATGCTTTATCTCAGCGTCAGCATTACCGTTGTGGTTGTCTTGTTTTCCCTGATTTTAATGAAAGTGATTAAAATCTTAACCGGAAGAAGCGCAAGCTATTTCATCAGGCAGCAGCAGTCTTTAGGCGATGTCAACGGATATATCGAAGAAATGATCAACGGCCAGAAGGTAGTGAAGGTTTTCTGCTATGAGGAAAAGGCCGGAGAGATCTTTGATGAAAAAAATGAGAGCCTTTGCTACAGCGCCACGGAAGCCGCCAGGTACGGAAATATCACCATGCCGGTGGTAGTGAGTCTGGGATACTTTTTATACGTGATTCTTGCGGTGGTGGGCGGCGCCGCGGGGATCGCCGGCATTCCCAATTTGAGTCTTACCGGGGTACAGGACCTGACCATCGGCACCATCGTATCCTTTATCACCTTGTCCAGGAGCTTTGTTAATCCCGTGGGGCAGATATCCATGCAGTTCAATATCGTGATCCTGGCCCTGGCGGGGGCCTCCCGGATTTTCGACCTGCTGGATGAGACCGCCGAAACGGACTCCGGATATGTTACCCTGGTCAATGCCAGAATAGAAAACGGCGAAATCACGGAATGCGCGGAACGGACCGAAACCTGGGCCTGGAAGCAGCCCCGTGGCGACGGCTCGGTAACCTATACGCCTCTGCGGGGAGATATCCGCTTTTATGACGTGGACTTCGGCTATGAGGAAAATCATGTCGTTTTGCATGACATAACCCTATACGCGGAACCGGGCCAAAAGGTTGCCCTTGTGGGAGCCACCGGCGCGGGAAAGACGACGATCACCAATCTGATCAACCGGTTTTATGATATTGCCGACGGCAAAATCCGCTACGACGGCATTAATATCAATAAGATCAGAAAGGCGGATCTGCGCCGCTCTCTGGGCATGGTTCTACAGGAGGTAAACTTGTTTACCGGAACCGTCATGGACAATATCCGCTACGGCAGACTGGACGCTACGGATGCGGAGTGTATCGAGGCCGCCAAGCTGGTAAATGCCCACGAATTTATTCAAATGCTTCCCCAGGGGTATGATACCGTGCTGGAGGGGGACGGCAGCGGACTCTCTCAAGGACAGAGGCAGTTGATTTCCATCGCCCGGGCCGCCGTGGCCGATCCGCCGGTCATGATTCTGGACGAAGCCACCTCCTCCATTGATACGAGAACCGAAGCCATCGTCCAGCGGGGCATGGACGCGCTGATGAAGGGAAGAACGGTATTTGTCATCGCCCACCGGCTTTCCACCGTGCAGAATTCCGATGTGATCATGGTACTGGAAGACGGCCGGATCATTGAACGGGGCAGCCATCAGCAGCTGGTCGCCGAAAAGGGCAAATACTATCAACTTTATACCGGCGCCTTTGAACTGGAATAGGATAAATTGGCATTTTATCTAAATTTAAAATAATTATTTGCAGAAATACTTTCCAGGTTGTAAAATGGGTTTTAGAGAAAAAATGAAGAAAGAGAAAATGGAGGAAATAATAATGCCTTATCATGAAGCCCAAGTGCTGCGTAAAGAAATGCAGCTGGCAGGCCGCACCCTGAGCCTGGAGACCGGGCGCCTGGCCAAGCAGGCCGGCGGCGCGGTATTTGCCCGCTATGGCGATACCTGTGTTTTGGTCTGTGCCACCGCCGCCAAGACGGCCCGGGAAGGAATCGACTTTTTTCCGCTTTCCGTGGAGTACGAAGAGAAAATGTACTCTGTAGGCAAAATCCCCGGCGGTTTTATTAAAAGAGAAGGGCGGCCCAGCGAGAAAGCCATCCTCTCCGCCCGGCTGATCGACCGGCCGATCCGGCCGCTGTTCCCCGAAGGCTTCCGGAATGAAGTCCAGGTAGTGGCTACCGTATTTTGCGTGGAGCAGGATAATCCCCCCGAAATTTTAGCGGGCATCGGCGCTTCCGCCGCCCTGCATATTTCCGATATCCCTTTTGACGGACCTACCGCCTGCGTGTCCGTCGGCTTAGTGGACGACCAACTGGTGCTGAACCCCACGGTCCAGCAAAGCGAAAACAGCCTGTTGAATCTGACTGTTTCCGGCACCGAAGAGGCGATCATGATGGTGGAAGCCGGCGCCAGGGAAGTTCCCGAAGAGACCTGCCTGGACGCCATTATGTTCGGCCACGAGGCGATAAAAAAGATCGCCGCTTTCATTGAAGAGTTCCGCCGGGAAGCTTTGGCCATGGGTCTGGCGAAAGAAAAGATGGTGCCTGTTCTGGCCGCTTTTGATCCCGGGATCGAAAAAGCCCTCCGGGATTTTGCCGGAGCCGATATGCTGACCGCTTTAAGGACGCCGGAAAAATTGGCCCGGGAAGCGGCGGTAGACGCGGTAAAAACTGCCGCCCAGGAAAAGTTTATAGAGAGCTATCCCGAGGAAGAAAAACAGATCGCCGCGATCCTGGAAGACATCGAGAAGGATCACGTCCGCAAATTGATCAGCATCGACAAAATCCGCCCCGACGGCCGGGCCACCGACGAGATCCGGCCTATCACCGTGGAAGCCGGCGTTTTGCCCCGTACCCATGGCAGCGGCCTTTTCACCAGAGGCCAGACCCAGGTGCTGAACGTCCTGACCTTAGGGTCCTCCAGCGAAGACCAGCTTTTGGACGGTCTGGGCCTGGAGACCTCAAAACGATACATGCACCACTATAACTTTCCCCCCTACAGCGTAGGGGAGACCCGTCCCATGCGGGGCCCCGGCCGCCGGG
The DNA here is from genome assembly GCA_034927285.1 of Peptococcaceae bacterium. Lineage (GTDB taxonomy): Bacteria > Bacillota > Peptococcia > DRI-13 > UBA5745 > JAYFQF01. The sequence goes on along the minus strand of JAYFQF010000031.1, from coordinate 33,906 downwards.
AAATCGGTCACGGCGCTTTGGCTGAACGGGCTCTGGAACCCATGATTCCCCCTCTTGAGGACTTCCCTTATACCATCCGGCTGGTTTCTGAGGTTTTGGAGTCCAACGGCTCTTCTTCCATGGCCTCCGTCTGCGGCAGCACCATCTCTTTGATGGATGCCGGCGTGCCGATTAAACGTCCGGTGGCGGGCATTGCCATGGGCCTCATCAAGGAGGGCGAATATTACACGATTTTAAGCGATATCCAGGGCTTGGAAGACCATCACGGGGACATGGATTTCAAGGTGGCCGGCACGGAACAGGGCGTTACCGCCCTGCAGATGGACATCAAAGTGGACGGCCTTTCCCGGGATATTCTGGCCGCCGCCCTGAAACAGGCCCGTGAAGGCCGGATGTTTATCCTGGGCAAAATCCTTGAAGTGATTCCGGCCCCCAGAGCCGAGTTGTCTCCCTATGCCCCCAGGATCATTACCATGAATATTGACCCCGACAAGATCAGGGATGTTATCGGGCCCGGCGGCAAAATAATCAAGAAGATCATCGAAGAAACCGGCGTTAAGATCGATATCGAGGACAGCGGCCTGGTGATGATCGCCACCGCCGACGCCGAGGCCGGCGCCCGGGCCCAGCAGATGGTCCGGGATCTGACCCGGGACGTGGAGGTAGGCGAGATCTATACCGGCAAAGTCACCCGGATCATGGCTTTCGGCGCTTTTGTGGAAGTCCTGCCCGGCAAAGAAGGGCTTGTGCATATCTCCCAGCTGGCGGAAGAGCGGGTAAACAAGGTGGAGGATGTGGTAAATATCGGCGACACCATCACCGTAAAGGTAACGGAAATCGACCGCCAGGGCAGGGTGAACCTCTCCCGCAAAGAAGTATTGCGCATGGAAAAGAAAAATCAGCAGGAAAAATAACGGCGGCTTTGGGATCAAGGCAGGAGACCGATAGCGGGAAAGGCCCGCGGAGGTTAAAAATACGGGGACAGGCCGGTGTCTGTCCCCGTTTGCTTCAGGTGGAGAAAAGCCGAAAACCACGCATATTGTTTTTGTCCCTCCCATAGGATTAGGATTGAAGGGAGGGCCGGTCATGAAAATTGTGGTATTGTCAAAAACCCAGGCTGCCGTGAGGGCAGCCGCCGCGGCGCTGATTCTTGTTCTTCTGATTTCCCTTTTGCTTTACGGCTTTTGGGGCGGCGGGGCCCGGCAAACCGTTTCGCCGATTTATTCCGCTCCGGCAGGGCGAAATCAGGCCGCTTTGATGATCAATGTGGACTGGGGCCAGGAGATTATTCCCGGCATTTTGGAGGTGCTGGAAGAAAAAGAGGCTAAGGCCACTTTTTTTATCACCGGGCGTTTTGCCGAAAATCATCCGGAAATCGTAAAAACCATTGCCGACGCCGGTCATTTGATCGCCAATCACGGCTATTCCCATCCTCATGTGGATAATCTGGGGGTTCAGGAAAACCAGGAGGAGATCATCAGGACCCAAAAGGCCCTGGAGGCGGCCGGCGTAACGCCCAGCTTGTTTTATGCCGCTCCTTATGGGGAAAGCAAAGAACATGTGATCCGGGCGGCGGAGGAACTGGGCTACCGGGTGGTCTATTGGACCCTGGACACCGTGGACTGGCAGGAACCCTCGGTGGAAACCATTCTGGAACGTATCGTGCCCAAGGTTCAGGACGGGTCGCTGATCCTGGCTCATCCCAAGGAGTGTACGTTAAAAGCCCTGCCGGATCTGATCGACGGCATAAAAGCCAAAGGTCTGTCCCTGGTCAGGCTTTCGGATATCCTGCCTGAATCTTGACATACTATAATTCAAGTATCGCCGCGGCCGGCAAGGCCCACAGGAGGTTATGCATGTATAACGGAACAGAAGTGAAAATCCATGAACTGTCCAACGGGGTCCGGATTATCACCGAAAAGGTGCCGGGGCTCCGTTCGGTTTCCGTCGGCTATTGGGTAGGTACCGGTTCCCGGATGGAAAAGCCGGGAGAAGAAGGGATCACCCACTTTATCGAACACCTGATGTTTAAGGGTACGGAAAAGCGCACGGCCCGGGACGTCGCCGAGGCCCTGGACTCTGTGGGCGGGCAGCTGAACGCCTTTACCGCCAAGGAGATGACCTGTTACTATGCCCGGGTGATGGACGAGCATCTGCCTTTAGCCATCGAGGTTTTATCGGACATGCTTTTCCATTCGAAGTTCGACAGCGCTGCCATGGATAAGGAACGGGGCGTAATTAAAGAAGAAATCAGCATGTACGAGGATACCCCGGACGAGCTGATCCATGATCTCTTTTTGGCTACTGCCTGGCCGGAAAATCCTCTGGGCAAGCCTATTCTGGGCACCGCTAAATCCCTGGATCAGATCGACCGGGATATGGTGGTGAACTATATCCGGCGGCAGTATGTGCCGGATAGAATCGTCATTGCCGCCGCCGGCAATCTGGAGCATGACGAGGTAGTAAATATGGTGGCGCCCTATTTTGAGGGGATGAAAGTCCAGAAGCAGCCGCCTATGGCGCCGGCGCCGGAGGGAATTTCCGGCAGCACCAAGCATTTGAAAAAAGAGACCGGTCAGATTCAGGTCTGCCTGGGCACCCGGGGCGTAGCCTTGGAAGACGAGCGGAATTATCCTTTGCAGCTGCTGAATAATGTGCTGGGCGGCGGCCTTTCCTCCCGGCTGGTCCAAAGCATCCGGGAAGAACGGGGATTGGCCTATACCACCTACTCTTTTAACAGCGCCTTCAACGGCACGGGCATCTTTGCTTTTTATGCCGGCACCTCGCCCAGAGCCTGTGATACGGTGATCCAGCTTTTCCACCAGGAGATGGAGAAGCTGCAAAAAGAAGGAATCACGGAAAAAGAATTTAACCGCGCCAAAGAGCAGGTCAGGGGCGGCCTGTATATGGGCCTGGAGAATGTTAATAACCGGATGAACCGTCTGGGCAGGAACCTTTTGCTTTTGGATCGGGTGATCATGCCGGAAGAAACCATGACCAAAGTAAACGCCGTAAAAATCCAGGATATCCCCGAGCTGGCTGCCTGGCTTTTTGACGGTCCCCAGGTGCTGACCACCATCGGCATGAAAGAGGAATAGACATTATCGGGCCTTTGGCAGCATATATTTTCTTAATCCAAGGTTGGAGGGGAGATATATGCTGCTGGTATTTTTATTTTGGCTGTTCATGCTCTCGGTAATCTTTCTTTCCCTGTGGCTGAGAGGCCGCAAATATAAACGCTTCTGGCGGTCTTCCTACGGGGATTCGCCCATGGAACCGTTGGTCTCACCCTTATCGCTGGCTGTGGGGAATTTGATTTCCGTGGCTGGCGGGATCTATGTTTCTTTGGAGCTGCTCTGCGAATTCCTGCATTTGCCCAAGCCCTCGGACGTCAGGTTTTTGGAGTACACCCTGGACCCCATTGCCCTGGTCTCCGTATGGGCGGCGATCCTGCAGCCCTTTGTCCTGAAAATCGCTTCGCTGTTTTCCGGAAAAAGCAAGCGCTGAAAGGAGGCGTCATCGGTGCGTTTAAGCCAGCTGATCGGTAAGGATATCATTAATCTGCAAAACGGCGGCCGTCTGGGCATGGCCTGCGATTGCGACCTGATTATCCGGGAAGAGACGGGGACCATCGAATCCATCACCTTGCCGGGCCGCTCCGGCCTTTTCGGGTTCCGGGACCGGGATTATCTGACGGTGCCCTGGGCCGCTATAAAAAAGATCGGCTCCGAAGTGATCATCATGGATCTGGATGAGACTCTCGGCTAGAAAGGGGAGCCGCCGGGAGTCCGGCAGAACCAGGGAACCGGCAAACGGATTATATTTGCTATTTGCCGGGGATTAGAATATAATTAATTAGATAGAGTTTTAACGTACCTGTTCCTGGGCGGACCATGCCTGGGGACAGGCTGCGCCGTTATGACCGTAAACGGCGGAGAATAGGAATTTTTGGCGGCCGAAAAAGTCGGCGCCTTTTATTAAATGCCAAATGAAAACATCAAAAACATTAGGAGGTTATTGAATGGCAAAACAAAACACTCCCCTGCAGATCATTCCTTTGGGAGGACTGGGGGAGATCGGAAAAAACATGACCGTTGTCCGCTACGGTGAAGAAATGGTGGTAATTGACGGCGGATTGATGTTCCCTGAAGACGAAATGCTGGGTATCGATATCGTTATCCCGGACTTCTCTTATTTACTGGAAAACCGCGAAGCGCTGAAAGGGATCCTTTTGACCCACGGCCATGAGGATCATATCGGCGCCATGCCTTATATTATGCGGGAATTGGACGTGCCGGTCTACGGCAGCCGGCTGACTTTAGGCCTTTTGCAGGAAAAACTGAAGGAAGCAGGCTTAAAGAATACGAATCTGAATACGGTGGAGCCGAAAAATATCATTAAGCTGGGCAGGTACTTCAGCGTGGAGTTTTTCCGTGTCACTCACAGTATTCCCGGCTGCTTCGGCCTGGCCATCAACACCCCTTTGGGCACGGTGGTTCATACCGGGGATTTTAAGATGGATCAGACCCCGGTGGACGGAGAACCCATGGACTTTGCCCGCCTGGCGGAACTGGGAAACAAGGGCGTCATGGTGCTGATGTCCGACAGCACCAATGTGGAAAAACCGGGCTTTACCCACTCGGAAAAAGAAGTAGGGGTCACCTTGATGGATGTTTTCGGCCGCTGTGAGGGCCGTATCATCCTGGCCACCTTCGCTTCCAACGTACACCGGATTCAGCAGGTGGTGGACGCGGCCTGCCGTTATAACCGCAAGGTGGCCATTGTGGGCCGCAGCATGGTAAACGTAGTGGGGATTGCCCAGGAGCTGAACTACCTGAATATCCCCGAGGACACGATTATCGACATTGACGAGATCGGCCGCTATCCCAAGAACCGGGTGGCAGTGATTTGCACCGGCAGTCAGGGCGAGCCGATGTCGGCTTTGACCCGGATTGCCAATAACGATCACCGGAAAGTGGAGATTGTGCCCGGAGATACCGTGGTGATCTCCGCCAACCCGATCCCCGGCAATGAAAAGCTGGTGGCAAAAACCATCAATCTGCTTTATAAACGGGGCGCCGAAGTGGTCCATAAATCTACCGACGGCATTCATGCTTCCGGGCATGCCAGTCAGGAAGAACTGAAAATGATGCTGGGCCTGGTGAGACCGAAATTTTTCATGCCCGGCCACGGCGAATACCGGCATTTGGTGAAGCACGCGCAGCTGGCCCAAAAGATGGGAATCCCAGCCGATCATATTTTTGTCGGCGAAAACGGCCAGATCGTGGAATTTACCAGGGAAAAAGGGCAAATGGGCAAGAAAGTGACCTCCGGCCAGATCCTGGTGGACGGGCTGGGGGTAGGGGACGTAGGCAACGTAGTGCTGCGCGACCGCAAACAGCTTTCCGAAGACGGTATTCTGATCGTGGTTATGGGAATGAACCGGAATTCCCACCGGCTGATTTCCGGGCCGGATATCGTCACCCGGGGCTTTGTTTATGTAAGGGAGGCCGACGAACTGCTGGATGAGGTCAGAGATAGGGTGATGATTCTTCTGGAAAAATGCGAGGAAAAAAATATCAGCGACTGGACCGGGATCAAAAATCAGCTTCGGGACGGACTGGGCAAGTTCCTTTACGACCGTACCCGCCGCCGGCCGATGATCCTGCCGATTATCCTGGAGGTGTAAGGAAAGATCATGGCCCAATACAAGAAGAAAAGAGCAGGCGGGCGGCCAAGAAGCAAAAAGGCTATGCAGGCAGAGCTGAAACAGGATCTGATCGGCATCGCTCTTTTGGCTTTGGGACTCTTTGTCGCTTTTTGTTTGTGGCAGGTGCCGGCGGGCGGCGAGGAAAATATCCTGGGCGCTCTGGGCTTTCGGGTGTATAAATTAACCGCGGCCCTTTTTGGCAGCGGCAAATGGTTTTTGGCCCTGGCTTTGGTCGTGATCGGCGCCGGCCGCTGGTTCGGGGGAATCGGTTTCAACAGTCTTCTGGTGACCGCATATATTGTACTGGCTTTAAGCTGCTGCGCCGTCGGTCATTTGTTTTTGCCCCAGGCGGAACAAAATTTTCAGGCGGGACTGTCGGGAGCCGGCGGCGGATTGATCGGCGGCGTCATGGTTCAGGGCAGTAATTACCTGATCGGCGTTACCGGCAGCTGGATTTTGTACATCGCCCTGATCGCAGCGTCGCTGCTTTTGATCACAGGGAAGACAATGCGGCAGATGATGAGCGACGCCGGAGATAAGGCCAGCGCCATCGCCCAGTCGGCACAGGAGAGCTTCTCCAGTCTGGCGGCCCGTTCCCAGGAAAGGCGGAACCAAGGGGGCAGGGGCGTCCTGCATAGCTTGAATCTCCCTACGGATACGGAACTCAGGGAAGATAAAAACACCGGCCGCCGCGGCAGGAAAGGTCCGGATCAAAGCTCCGCGGCCGGCGGCCCCGGGGGAACAGCCGCCCCGGCCGGTCCGGCTTTAAACCCGGTGCAGGCTCTGGCAAACCGGGAGATCGAATATAAAATCATGGGACAAACCCCGGAGGAATTGGCTGAGGAAGAAGCGTCGGACAGGGAGGCGGCGGCCCCGGCGGCCGGGGCTTCACCGGCCACAGTAACCGCTGCCAAAGGCGGCGCCGGTTTTAATCCCAATCCCGAAGGAGCCATACCCTTCAGGGGCCCCGGCAAGCCGGATTCCGCGGAATCCGCGGACAAGCTTCCTCCCGAGGCCGCAGAAAAAGAGGCCCGGGCCGGGATGGCGCCGCCAAAAGCCGGAGCCGGTCCCGAGTACAAAAAACCGCCTATGGATATCCTGGCTCTCAGCTCCCGGATCAAAAGCCAGCGGCTGAATAAGGATATTACCGATAATGTCCGTATCTTGGAGGAAACTCTGGCCAGCTTCGGCGTAAAAGCCGTGGTCACCCAGGTAAATCGGGGCCCCAGCATAACCCGCTTTGAGCTGCAGCCGGCCCCCGGCGTTAAGGTGAGCCGGATCGTGAACCTGTCCGACGACTTAGCCCTGGCCATGGCCGCGGCCCATATCCGTATCGAGGCCCCCATCCCCGGCAAAGCGGCCATCGGCATCGAAGTGCCCAACGCCGAGCGCACCCAGGTGAACCTCAGGGAGATCCTGGAGGATCCGGCTTTCCAGAACAGTAAATCCAAGCTGACCTTTGCCCTGGGCAGGGATATCGCCGGGGCGGCGGTGGTGGCGGATCTGGCTAAGATGCCACATCTGCTGATCGCCGGTTCCACCGGTTCCGGCAAAAGTGTTTGCATGAACGCGCTGATCGCCAGTATTCTTTTCAGCGCCACGCCGGATGAGGTCAAGCTGATGATGGTGGACCCCAAGATGGTGGAGCTTTCCAACTATAACGGGATCCCCCACCTGCTCCACCCGGTGGTCACGGATCCGAAAAAAGCCGCCAAGGCCCTGCGCTGGGCTGTCCATGAGATGGAAAAGCGGTATGACGCCTTTTCCAAAGCCGGGGTAAAAGACATCGACCGCTATAATCAATGGCTGGCCGATCAGGTTATGGAGGAAAAGCCCGGGCCCATGCCGCAGATCGTTATTCTGATCGACGAACTGGCGGATTTGATGCTGGTGGCCCCCGCCGATGTGGAGGACGCTATCTGCCGGCTGGCCCAGATGGCCAGAGCCGCCGGCATGCATCTGGTAGTAGCCACTCAAAGACCCAGCGTGGATGTGATTACCGGTATCATCAAAGCCAATATTCCTTCCCGTATCGCCTTTGCGGTCTCTTCCCAGACGGATTCCCGGGTCATCCTGGATATGGCCGGCGCGGAAAAGCTGCTGGGCCGGGGGGATATGCTTTACTATACCCTGGAGCAGCCCAAGCCGGTGCGGGTTCAGGGAGTATTTGTTTCCGACAGGGAAATCGACGGCCTTGTCACCCATTTGAAGACTCAGGGCATCGTGCAGACTCCTTATATGGAGGAATTGACGGTGGAAGCGGAGGAAAACGAAGAGGACGGGGAAGAAGCCCTGGACAGCCTGCTGCCTGACGCGGCAAAAATCTTTATTGAAAGCGGACAGGCCTCGATTTCTCTTTTGCAGCGGCGGCTCCGGATCGGCTACACCCGGGCCGCCCGGATTATCGACCAGATGGAGGAGCAGGGGATTGTTGGCGGCTACGAAGGCAGCAAGGCCAGAGCCATCCGCATGACCATGGAGCAATATGAAGAAAGGTTCGGCAAAAACGGCGTCAAGGCCGAGCTTTAAGCGAGATAACCGGTTAGGATGATGCAATCCCGGCGGGCCGTACCCGCTTGCCGGGATGATTTCGCGGGGAGGTACGCCATGAAAACGCTTGGGGAAATTTTACTGGAAGCGCGGTTGAGGCTGGGGCTTTCTCTTGTTGACTGCGTGGAGTTTACGAAAATTAGCAAGCAGATGATCCGCCATATGGAAAATGACGAATGGAAGCGGCTTCACGACCGGGCTACGGCGGAAAAGCTTTTACGGCGTTATGCCGATTTTTTGCGGCTGAACGAAGCGGCTGTCCTGCATAAATTCAACATGGATTATCCGGAAGGGGAGCTGATTTTCGAGGAGGACCCGGAAGAAAAGACGGAGCGTCTGCGGCGGGAGAATAAGCTGAAAAAGAAGAAGCTGCGGCTTAACCTTATTTTGCTGGCGGCGGTGGCTCTGCTGGTCATTGCGGGAACCTTGATCTATAATTATGTAAGCAAAAAAGATCCGGCGGAACCGCCGGATCAAAAAGAAGAGATGAGCCAATCCGGCTCGCCGGGCCCGGATGAAGATCAGGAGCCGGCTCCTGGCCTCACGATTCCGGTTTCCGATGACGGTAAGCTGGAACTGACGCTGAACGGGCTGTCGGACTGCTGGATCAGGGTCGGCAGCGACGGTAAAACCTTGAAGGAAGGCCTTTTATCCGCCGGAGAAACCTACAGTTGCACGGCAGAGGAAGTATTATCCCTGCGCCTGGGCAGCGCCGGCGGCGTTGAAGTGGCGATAAACGGCGTTAAGCTGGAGTCCCCGGGGGGCGTGGGCCAGGTGGTCAATCAAAAATTCGGCAGGAAAAACGGCGTTGTCATCGACCTGGAGACAGGCCGGGCGGCAGTTCCGGCAGGCTTGGGCTGATGACCGGGAAGATCCGGAAAAAAGAAGCAGAGAAACGGGAAGATATGCGCGTGACAGAAAATAAGACGAAACCGGCCGTTAAGCCGGGCCCTTTGATTTACCTGAAAACTCTGGGCTGTCCGAAAAATCAGGTGGACAGCCGGCAGATCGCCGGAATGCTGGCGGAAGCCGGCTACGGCTTTAGCGAAGACCCCGCCGGGGCGGAAATCATTTTGGTTAATACCTGCGGCTTTGTGGACGACGCCAAGGAAGAATCCATTAATGCCATTTTGGCGATGGCCTGTTTTAAGAAGAAGGGCCGCTGCCGTTTCCTGGCCGCTCTGGGCTGCCTGGTCCAGAAATACGGCCGGGAGCTGGAAGAGGCCTTGCCGGAGGTGGACCTTTTCCTGGGGGTGACCGATTGGGTGCAGCTGCTGGGCTTTTTGGATCAAAGCCGGGAACCTGCCAGGGAACTTCCCAAGAGGCTGGTGGTAGGCCCTTACGATCAGCACCTGTATAACAATCGCTGGGCCCTTGGTCAGAAAAAGGAAGAACATACCGGTTACCTGAAGATTGCCGAGGGCTGCTCCCATGGCTGTACATACTGTGTGATCCCTTCCATCCGGGGACCTTACCGCAGCCGTCCTCTGGCGGAGATCCTGGAGGAGGCTTCCCTGAGAGCGCAAAGGGGGATGCGGGAAGCGGTGATTATCGCTCAGGATACCGGCGATTACGGCCGGGATCTTGCTTCGGGAGAAAACCTTGCCCTTTTGCTGGAAAAGCTTTGTCAGATCCCGCAGCTTCAGTGGATCCGTCTGATGTATTGCTATCCCGAAGCCGTTACGGATCACTTGATCCGTGCCATGAAGCATCCCAAGGTCTGCCCCTATGTGGACATGCCCATCCAGCACGTCAGCGACAAGGTGCTGAAGCGGATGGCCAGGCCCATCACTTCAGGCCAGCTGAAAGAAAAGATCCGCCGCCTGCGTCAGGAAATCCCCGGCATATCTATCCGAACCACGCTGATGGTAGGTTTTCCCGGTGAAGGCGAAGCAGAATTTCAGGAGATGCTGGATTTTTTGGAGGAGTTTAAAATCGAACGGGCCGGTTTCTTTGCCTTTTCTCCCCAGCCGGACACTCCGGCGGAGAGCTTTAAAGATCAGGTCCCCGAAGAGAGAAAAGAGCGCCGGCTGGAAGCGGCCCAGGCCCTCCAGGCCCGGATTATGGCGGAAAAGGAGACGGAGAGGATCGGCAGGACCCTGGCGGTTATGGTGGACAGACCCTTGCCGGAGGAAAATGCCGGCAGAGGACGCAGCCTTTATGAGGGACGCAGCCTTTGGGACGCTCCCGAAATCGACGGCCAGGTGATTTTCGGCGGTCCGCCGGGGATCCTTGCAGGAACCATTGTACCGGTGGAGATTACCCACAGCCAGGACTATACTTTAACGGGAGAGTTGACAGATGAATCTTGCTAACAAATTAACGATGCTCCGGATTTTCCTGATCCCTGTTTTCATGATTTTCCTGCTGATCAAAATTCCTTACGGAGATATCATCGCCACCGTGATTTTTATTTTTGCCGCCAGCACCGACGGCCTGGACGGCTACATTGCCCGGAAAAGAAAAGAAATCACCAACCTGGGCAAGCTTTTGGATCCTTTGGCCGATAAGATGCTGGTCACCACGGGCTTGGTGGCTTTGGTGGAGTTGGGCCGCATCCCGGCCTGGGTGGTCATCATTATCCTGGCCCGGGAGTTTTTCGTCACCGGGCTGCGGGGAGTGGCAGCGGCGGAAGGCGTGGTGATCGCCGCCAGCAAAATAGGCAAGGTAAAGACCGTCAGCCAGATCGTGGCCATTGTCTTTATTATGCTGGAAGACTATATCGAGCCGCTGCTGGGCGGTTTCCCCATCGGCAACTGTATTTTAGCCGTGGCTGTATTTTTTACCTTATATTCCGGTTATGATTATATTAAGAAGGCTTACGACCAGATCGAAATGGAGTAAACGTGATGAGCGACTATTCTTACCCTGTCCTGGATGAAGGAATGGGCCAGGCCCTGGAGACTTTGGCGTCGGTTCTCCTGCAAAAGGGGGAAACCCTGGCGGTGGCCGAATCCTGCACGGGCGGTCTTTTAGCCGGCTATATTACCGGCCTGGCCGGCTCTTCTCAATTTTTTAAGGGCGGTGTGGTTTCCTATACTGATGAAGTGAAGGAAAGAGTGCTGGAGGTGCCGGCCAGGGTACTGGAGCAGTTCGGCGCCGTTTCAAGCCCCGTGGCCCGGGCCATGGCCGAGGGGGCAGCCAGAGTCTGCGGTTCCGATTTTGGGATCAGCATTACCGGGCTTTCCGGCCCGGACACCGACGGCAGCCAAAATCCCATCGGCCTGGTATACCTGGGGGCCAGCTATCATGGAAAGTCCACGGTAAAATCGTATATATTTAAAGGCGACCGGCAGCAGATCCGGGGCGCCGCTGTAAAATCCGCCATGGAAATGGCGTTAAAAATCTTGAAATGAGGTATATATTTTGGTTAGTGAAAATTTTTTCGGTGAATTGAATTTGAGTAAAAAAGTGTTGCAGGGCCTGGCGGAAATGGGCTTTGAGGAACCTACGCCAATACAGGAACAGGCGGTGCCGCTGATCGCCAAGGGCTGCGACGTGATCGGACAGGCCCAGACCGGTACCGGCAAGACCGCGGCCTTCGGCATTCCCATCGTGGAAAAAGTGGAACCCCAGCTGAATAAAATCCAGGCGTTTATTCTGACGCCTACCCGGGAGCTGGCGATTCAGGTGGCCACGGAACTGGGGCGCATCAGCAGGTTCAAGCGGCTGAGAGTGCTGCCGGTTTACGGCGGCCAGCCTATCGACAGACAGATCCGCTCATTAAGAAGCGGAGTTCATATCGTCATCGGCACGCCGGGACGGGTACTGGATCACCTGGACAGAAAGACCATGAGCCTTGACCATGTGAAAACCTTCGTCATCGACGAAGCCGACGAAATGCTGGATATGGGCTTTATCGAGGACATCGAGGCCATCATGGACCAGGCTCCGGAAGATAAGCAAAGCCTGCTGTTTTCCGCCACCATGCCGGAGCCCATCCGCAAACTGGCGGGCAAATATCTGCGGGATCCCCAATATGTCAGCGTAAATAAGGAAACGGTGACGGTTCCGCAGATCACCCAGCAGTATTATGAGGTGGATCCTGCCAGCAAAATCGAAATTCTCTGCCGCATCCTGGACTATGAAAATTACGACGGCGTGATCATCTTCTGCCGGACCAAGCGGGGGGTGGACGAGCTGGCCGCCGCCCTGGAATCCCGGGGCTATTCCGCCCAAGGCCTCTATGGCGACCTGACTCAGATGCAGCGGGACAAGGCTATGAAATCCTTCAAAACGGGAGAAGCCGACATCCTCATCGCCACCGATGTGGCTGCCCGGGGGATCGACATCGACCGGATCAGCCACGTGATCAACTATGACATTCCCCAGGATCCGGAGTCTTATGTCCACCGGATCGGCCGTACCGGCCGGGCCGGCAGGGAGGGCAAGGCCATTACCCTGATCGTTCCCCAGGAATACCGGCACCTGCGGCTGATCGAAAAACTGATCCGCAGCCGTATCAGCCGTGCCGTGCCGCCTACCTTCAAGGAAATGCTGGATCTGCAAAAACGGGTGATCCGGGAAAATGTGGAAAATATCCTCCAGGAGGAAAACCTGGAGCCCTATCGGGAAATCGCTCAGGAGCTGGAAGAATACTATGACCGGCAGGATGCCCTGGCCGCCATGATCCGCTATTCTTTCAGCCTGCGGGGCATGGATCTTATCGACAATGCTGAGCAGGAAAAGGCGGATTTCGGCAACACCGGCGCCAAGCCCGGCATGGTCCGGCTTTTCATGACCATCGGCCGGCAGCAAAACATCCGCCCCGGCGACCTGGCCAAACTGATTTCCCGGGAGGTGGATATACCTTCCCACCTGATCCGCAGCATCAATATTTACGATAAGTTCACCTTCCTGGAAGTGCCCGAGGAGTATGCCCACCGGGTTATCCATATCATGGACCGCAGCAATATCAACGGCTGGCGGGTGGCGGTACAGACCGCCCGGGCCAGATAACTTTATCCGGAAGAATCGGTAGCCTATTGACAGAAAATGTAAGAATATGGTAATCTAGTGTTGAAATTGGCCGGAAGGATGGATAAAGATGGACGAAAAGAAAATGAAAGCCCTGGAAGCGGCTCTAACGGGAATCGAACGTCAGTTTGGCAAAGGCTCCATCATGCGGATGGGCGAAGCCCGGGCCAGGATGCAAGTGGAGACGGTGCCCTCCGGCATCCTGAGCCTGGACCTGGCTCTTGGCGTAGGAGGCATCCCCAGGGGCAGAATCGTGGAAATCTACGGACCGGAGTCCGGCGGCAAGACCACTGTCGCCCTGCATATCATTGCCGAAGTGCAGAAGCTGGGCGGCATTGCCGCTTTCATTGACGCCGAACACGCCCTTGACCCCAGCTATGCCGCCAGGCTGGGGGTGAATATCGACGATATGCTGATCTCCCAGCCGGATACCGGGGAGCAGGCTCTGGAGATCTGTGAGGCCCTGGTGCGCAGCGGCGCGGTAGACGTGGTGGTGATCGACTCCGTAGCGGCTTTGGTGCCCAGGCAGGAGATAGAAGGGGAAATGGGCGACACCCATGTGGGGCTTCAGGCCCGCCTGATGTCCCAGGCCCTGCGGAAACTGACGGCCGCCGTAGGAAAGTCCAACTGCATCTGTATCTTTATTAATCAGATCCGGGAGAAGGTGGGAGTGGTCTATGGAAACCCCGAAACCACCAGCGGCGGAAGGGCTTTGAAATTTTATTCTTCCATCCGGCTGGAGGTACGCAAGGGCGAAGCCTTAAAACAGGGCTCGGAGATCGTGGGAAACAAGACCAAGATCAAAGTGGTAAAAAACAAAGTGGCCCCTCCCTTTAAGGTGGCGGAGTTTGATATCATGTACGGTCAGGGCGTCTCCCGGGAAGGCGGCATCCTGGATATGGCGGTGGAACTGGATATCGTCAAGCGCAGCGGCACCTGGTATTCGTATCAGGAAAACCGCATTGGCCAGGGACGGGAAAACGCCAAGGCTTTTCTGAAAGAAAATCCCGAAGTCGCCAAAGAGATCGAGGATCAGGTCAGACTCCATTTTTCCGACAGCCCCCATCCGGCGGCGCCGGCGGAGGATGAGGCCGCGGAATAAAGATCATATCGGCTGATTCATAGCGAATAGAAAGCTTTTGCCGTTGCGCCGCCGGGCGGTTTGATTTCGGCGCTGGCTTTCTATTCGCTGTTTATTTTCTCTTTCAGGCCCCTCCCTGGAGTTCCCGGAGGTTTTCCAGCTTAAGGGAGGCGGCCCTTGACAGGGTAAGGGAATGGAAGTAAAATAATTTAGAGAGAAATAAGCTTTATTTCTGCTTTGAATTATAGATTGAGTGTTTTTGATTGCCTACAGATACAAAGACGTATCCATGATTATATAGAGATCGTTCTTATGGAAACTGCAAATCGTGTATGTTCGTAGGAGATGACACATATTCCAACGGCTTGTCCGGCGGAAGAAATCTTAATTCTGGCAGAGATCAGGCGTTTTGTTCGCCTGATTTTTTTTGGGAAAATATACCTTTTGGCTTTAGCGGAATACGCGGCTGCGGATTTTACCCCCGCGGCAGCGATATTTATTATTAAGCAATGAAAAAATGGAAATGAAATTTGGAAGAAAGGAGGGATAGTTTTGCCATACTCACCGTTTGTACTGGTATTATTTGCAATTGGGCTGGCTGCCCTGGGCGTGTTGATCGGTTATATTTTACGAAAAAACCTGGCGGAAGGGAAGCTTTCCTCGGCGGAAATGCAGGCGGAAAAGCTTTTGGACGATGCCAGGAAAAGCGCCGAAAGCGTCAAGAAGGAAACTCTGGTGGAGGCCAAGGAAGAAGCCTATAAGCTGAAAACCGAGATGGAACAGGAGATTCGGGAGCGCCGCAATGAGACCCAGCGTCTGGAACGCCGGCTGATGCAGAAGGAAGAAAACCTGGACCGCAAGACCGAACAGATCGAGCGCAAGGAAGAAGTTCTGCAAAAGACGGAGCAGGATCTGACCAAACAAAAAAAATCTCTTACCGAGATTACCCAAAAACAGATGCAGGAACTGGAGCGCATCGCGAATCTGTCTTACGATCAGGCCAAGGATCTTCTGCTGAACCGGGTAGAGTCTGAGATTAAACACGAAACCGCTATGATCATTAAAGAAAATGAAAATATTGTCCGTGAGGAAAGCGAACGAAGGGCACGAAACGTGATTTCCCTGGCGATTCAGCGCTGCGCCGCTGATCACGTGGCGGAAACCACGGTATCCGTGGTGGCTTTGCCCAACGACGAAATGAAAGGACGGATTATCGGCCGGGAAGGCCGGAATATCCGGACCCTGGAAACTCTCACCGGCATCGACCTGATTATCGACGATACACCGGAAGCAGTCATTTTATCCGGCTTTGACCCTGTACGCCGGGAAGTGGCCAGGATCGCCCTGGAAAAACTGATCCTTGACGGCCGCATCCATCCGGGCAGGATCGAGGAAATGGTGGAAAAAGCCAAGAAGGAAGTAGAGCAAAATATCCGTGAGGAAGGCGAGCAGGCTACCTTCGAGACCGGCGTAAACGGTCTCCATCCCGAGCTGATCCGCCTTTTGGGACGTTTGCGTTACCGCACCAGCTACGGTCAGAACGTGCTGAAGCATTCCATCGAGGTGGCTCATCTGGCAGGGGTCATGGCGGCGGAAATCGGCGCGGACGCGGCTTTGGCCAAGCGTGCCGGTCTTTTGCACGATATCGGCAAGGCCATTGATCATGAAGTGGAAGGTTCTCATACGGTCATCGGCGCCGATCTGGCGAAAAAGTACCGGGAATCGGAAGAAGTAATCCATGGAATCGCCGCTCATCATGGCGACGAGCCTTTCCGGTCTGTGGAAGCGGTGCTGGTTTCCGCGGCGGATGCGATTTCTGCAGCCCGCCCCGGCGCCCGCCGTGAGACGTTGGAAGCTTATATTAAGCGTCTGGAGAAACTTGAGGAGATTGCCAACAGCTTTGAAGGCGTGGAAAAATCCTTCGCCATCCAGGCCGGCCGTGAAATCAGGATCATCGTAAAACCGGATAAGGTTGACGACGCGGGTTCTGCTCTGATGGCCAGAGAGATCGTTAAGCAGATCGAAGGAAATATGGAATATCCGGGACAGATCAAAGTTGTCGTTATCCGGGAAACCAGAGCCGTCGATCACGCAAAATAGCGGAGGACGAGCAGGGACCAGGCAACTGATCCCTGCTTTTTCTTTTTATCCCTCCAAAGTCTTGTGGGGGATCTGGCAGATAATCTTGATCCGGGAGGATGGTTTATGAAGATACTGTTTATCGGCGATGTGGTGGGCAGACCCGGCCGGGAAATCCTGGCGGCCAAGCTGAAGAACCTGATCAGAGCCTGGCAGGCGGATATGGTGATCGTCAACGGCGAAAACGCCGCCGGCGGAAAGGGCATCACCCCGGAAGTGGCCAAAGAGCTCTACGACTTGGGAGTGGATGTGATCACCATGGGAAATCACACCTGGGATAACCGGGGCATCTTCCAGTGCATCGATTCCGATCCGAACCTGATCCGGCCCGCTAATTTTCCCCAGGGTACGCCGGGCCGGGGCTATACGCTGTACGAGGTGCGGCCCGGCAAAAAACCGGTGGCGGTGATTAATTTGATGGGCAGGGTCTATATGCAGCCGCTGGACTGCCCTTTTGCCTGCGCAGACCAGATCCTCAAAGAGCTGGCAGGGGTTACCCCTTTAATCTTTGTCGATTTTCATGCGGAAGTGACTTCCGAAAAGATCGCCATGGGCTGGTATCTTGACGGCAGGGTTACCGCTGTTGCGGGGACCCATACCCATGTGCAGACCGCCGATGAGCGAGTGCTGCCCAAAGGGACGGCCTTCATTACCGACACCGGGATGACCGGTCCCCGGGATTCCGTTTTAGGGGTGGACCCGCAGATCATTATCCGGAAGTTCACCACCCAAATGCCTGTCCGGCATGAGCTGGCGGGGGGCCAGAAGATTCTCAGCGGCATTTTGGTCGAGGCGGAGGAAAACCTGGGCCGGGCGTCGAAAATTATTCGTATCTGCGAATACATGGACTGACCTTCAGGTCCATGAAATGAGACGAAGCGATAGGGGAGCGGAGAAAGTAAATGAAAAGCAAACTGATCCTGGTGACCGGCGGCGCCCGAAGCGGAAAAAGCAGTTATGCGGAGAGCTTAGTTACGGCTTACAGCAAAGGCCGGGAGGAGAAGGCCGCCTATCTGGCCACGGCGCAGGCCCTGGATCAGGAGATGACCGAACGCATCAGAAAGCACAGGTCTTCCCGTCCCCGGGGCTGGCAGACTTACGAAGAGCCTTTTTGGCCCCATAAAGCCTTTCAGCAGGCGGCGGAGGCCGGCAAGGAGGTCATGCTTTTAGACTGCCTGACCATGCTGACCTCCAACTGGCTCTGCCGGCTGGCGGAGCCCGGGGCAGACCAGCTGGAGCAGCAGCCCCTTTGGGAAAATATCCTGCCGCCTTTCACCGGGCTTTTGGACCAGATAAAGAGCAGGGAGAATACCGTGCTGATCCTGGTGACAAACGAGGTGGGGTGGGGGATCGTCCCGGAAAACGCTTTTACCCGGGTCTTTCGAGATATTGCCGGCAGGGTAAACTGCCTGGCGGCCCAGCATGCCGACGAGGTTTGGCTGGTGGTAGCCGGCCAGCCGCTGCGGATCAAACCGGGTTTCGGGGATAAGGATGCTCTGATTTAAGGCACAGGCGGGACCAACCCGGGCACCCGGTGAGGAGGCGCTTAAAGCGGGCCGGTATGCGGTGCCGGGCCCGCAGGGCGGCTTAGTCAAAAGTAAAAATCAACGGAAAAGAGGACAGGCATGAAAGGCGTGGTGTTCGCATTCTGTTTTTTCACCAATATCCCCTGCCCGGGAAAAAATGCCTGGCAGGAAACCGCGGCGGCCCGGGCCCTGGGCTGGCTGCCCCTGACGGGGCTGGCGGTGGGCCTTTTGCAGGCTGCTGTTTTCAGCCTGATGGAAAGCGGCGGATTTCCGCGTTTTGAGGAACTGAAAGCGGTTTTATTAATCCTTACGGAGCTGTTGGCAGGGGGCACCTTGTTTCTTGACGGCTTTGCCGACAGCTGCGACGGCCTGTTTTCCCGCCGGGACCGGGAGGAAACCTTGCGGATCATGAAGGACAGCCGCATAGGCGCCATGGGGGTTTTGGGCCTGTTGATGTATTTTTTGCTGAAGTATTCCTTATATCAGGAACTGATGTACCTGGGGGAAATCCGGCGGGTACTGGTCTTTGCCCCGGTGATGGGCCGCTTTGCCGTGACTTTGACCGCCTTTTTGTTTGCTCCGGCCAAAAGCCAGGGTCTGGCCGCCTTTTTCAGGAAGGAGCAGCAGCCGGGGGACTTTTTGCTGGCCCTGGTCTTTGCTCTGGTTTTAGGGGCGGCCCTGCCGGGGCGTCTGGGGCTGGCCGGCCTGGCCGCGGCGTCGGCGGCGTGCATTTTCGGAGCTTTGGTAAACCGAAAACTAAAAGGACATACCGGGGATACCTACGGTTTTGTTTCCTTGCTTACAGAACAAGCTTTCTGCTTATTTGCCGCATTTTTCTTGCTGTATTAAAGCAATCCCTCATGGAGACGGCCTGATGGGCAGAGCGGCAGGGAAAGGAGCGGCGGAGAATGAGAAAAGAGATTTATTTGATCAGACATGGCCAGACAGATTGGAACAAAGCCGGACGGTTTCAGGGGCAGACGGATATTCCCCTGAACGATACAGGGCGGCGGCAGGCAAAAAGCTTGAGGGAAAGCCTGAAGGAGCATATGCCCTTTGACCGGATGATTTCCAGCGATCTTTCCCGGGCCCGGGAAACGGCCGCTATTATCAATGAAGGTTATGAATGTCCCATCGTTATTGACGCTGCTTTCCGGGAATTATGCTTCGGCAAATGGGAGGGCCTGGTCTTTGACCAGATCAAAAACGATTACCCCCTGGAGGCCAGATATTGGGCTACGGCCCCCCACCTTTTGCATATTGCCGGCGGGGAAAGTCTGCAGGAGCTTTTCGGCCGGGTTTGGCCCCGGTTTATTTACTGGACTCAGCAAAAGGACTACCGGTCCATGGCTTTTGTCTGCCATGGCGGCACCTGCGGCGCTTTGCTCTGCGGCCTGCTGAACAAGCCATTGTCGGAGCTGGTGACCTATATTCATGGCAATACGGCACTGAATGTGGCCGAGCTGGACGAAAACGGGATCTATCATATGGCCAGGCTCAACGATCAAAGCCATCTGGGCGACGAATCCAGCGCCTTTGAGGCAAAGGACCGGGAACGGGGACGGTAGCCATTGGCAGTTCTATCCTTGCCCTCCGCGCATAAACTGAAAGCAGAGAGCAAGGGAGGAAGAAAGCCGATGAAGATCATCCGCCAACAGTTGAAAAGGGTTTCCCAAAGCTGCGTACGGTTCCGGACGAGAATGGGCGACCCTGTTTTTTTGCGCCGTTTTGCCTGGAGCGCTATTGTTGCCTGCTGCCTTTTTACGCTGCCGGTATTTTATGCCGCCGGCGGCGCCATGGAAGGCCCCGGCCCTTCGGAGGCGGCCTTGAGCGCTTCGGCGGATCGCCTGATCCCCGTCTATTCGGTGGATACCCGGGGGGAAAAATTTTGTTCCCTGACCTTTGACGCGGCCTGGGGCGCCACCAGGACGGAGTCGATCCTGGATATCCTGGATCAGGAAGAGATCAAGGCAACGTTTTTTTTAACTGACATCTGGATGGACGAATATCCGGATATGGTAAAGCTGATCGCCCAGCGTGGGCATGAGCTGGCCCTGCACAGCCATTCCCACCCCAATCTGACCCAAGTGGACCAAAAGACCCTGCTGGAAGAGATCAACCTTAACCGGGAGCGCCTCAAGGAACTGACCGGCGTTGATGCCAAGGCCTTCCGGCCGCCTTTTGGAGCATATAATAATCAGGTGGTGAAGACCTTGATGGATCAGGGCCTTTTGCCGGTGCAATGGTCTGCGGACAGCCTGGACTGGAAGGAGCTGGAGGCCCAGGAGATTGTAGCCAAGCTGAAAAAGGACATCAGTCCCGGCGGTATCGTGCTTTTTCACAATGACGGCATGCATACTCCGGAAGCCCTGCCCATCCTGATCGCCTGGCTGAAGGATCAGGGATATTCCTTCAAGCCAGTCTCCCAGCTGGCCTGGCCGCCGCCTTATACCGTCAATTCCCAGGGAGTGCAAAAGCCCCTGAAGGAGGAAAAGACGCCGGAAAGCGGTGCAGAGGGTGAAACCGCCGCCGCAAATCAGGGCTCTGCTCATTGACAAAAAATCTTTACTTTTATATAATTATTGGCGGAATAAATGCGTCCCCGACAGATGAAGCGCTTGTCCGGGACGTTTTCCATTACAAGGGAGGACAAATGTCATGATGACAGGAAATGAGATCCGGGAAAAATTTCTACGTTACTTTGAAAGCAAAGGCCATCAGAGAGTGGCCAGTTCTTCGCTGGTGCCCTTTAACGATCCTACGCTTTTGTTTACGAACGCGGGGATGAATCAGTTCAAGGACGTTTTCCTGGGACTGGAAAAAAGACCCTACAGCCGGGCCACCACCGCTCAGAAGTGCGTACGGGCCGGCGGCAAGCATAACGATCTGGATACTGTGGGACGTACTGCCCGGCACCATACTTTTTTTGAAATGCTGGGCAATTTTTCCTTTGGTGATTATTTCAAAGAGGATGCCATCCGCTTTGCCTGGGAATTTCTGACCGTAGAGATGGGCCTGCCTCAGGACAAGCTTTATATTACGATTTATCAGGACGACGACGAGGCCTGCGAGCTTTGGCAGAAGCTGACCCCCGTGCCGGCGGAACGCATTATTCGCCTGGGGGAAAAGGATAATTTCTGGGCCATGGGCGATACAGGCCCCTGCGGACCTTGCAGCGAGATTCACATCGACCGCGGCCCGGAGTACAGCTGCGGCCCTAACTGCGGTATCGGTAAATGCGACTGCGATCGCTTTCTGGAGATCTGGAACCTGGTGTTCATGCAGTATAACCGGGATGCCGAGGGCAGGATGACTCCCTTGCCACGGCCCAGTATTGATACCGGCATGGGCTTGGAGCGCATCACTTCCGTGGTGCAGCATGCGGCCTCCAATTATGATACCGATATTATGCTGGAGATTATGCACGCGGTGGAAAAGGTCTCCGGCAAGCCCTATTATAAAGACATGCGCGGTTTTCCCTTCCGTGTTATCGCCGACCATATCCGTTCCTGCACCTTTTTGATCAGCGACGGGGTGCTGCCCAGCAACGAAGGCCGGGGCTATGTGCTGCGCCGGATTTTACGCCGGGCCATCCGCTTCGGCAAGGTGCTGGGGATCGACGGGCCTTTTATGAATAAGCTGGTGCCGGTGGTGGTGCAGCAGATGGGCGGCGCCTATCCGGAGCTGAAAAAGACCCAGGCTTCTGTGGAACGGGTAATCAAAGGCGAGGAAGAACGCTTTGGTCAAACCCTGGACGCCGGCATCAAGCTGGCCCAGGATATTGTGGCTAAGGTCAGGGCCCAAGGAGGCGGAGTCCTGCCGGGGGAAGACATGTTCCGGCTGTACGATACTTACGGCTTTCCTTTTGACCTGTCCCAGGATATCGCCGAAGAAGCCGGCCTGAAGGTGGACATGGCCGGTTTTGAGGCCGCCATGGACAAGCAGCGGCAAATGTCCAAAGGCGCCAGAAAAGATGTGGGCGCCTGGGATCTGGCCCTGATGATGACCAGGCTCAGCCAGGGCCCGGCCACCAGGTTTGTTGGCTATGACTGCCTGGAGGCTAAATCCAAGGCGGCCGTTATGGTCCGGGAAGGGGAATTGGTGGACTGGGCCAATGAGGGCGAAGAAGTATATATGATTATGGAGACCACCCCCTTTTATGCGGAAAGCGGCGGACAGGTGGCGGATATCGGCCGGATCAGCGGTAAAGACGGCCATGTGGATGTGGGAAACGTTACCAAACTGCCCGACGGACGCTTTGTGCATCAGGGCAGGGTAAGAGGCCAGATTCATGCCACGGAAGAGTTCAGCCTGACCGTGGATGGGGAAAACCGGCGCCGGATTGCCGCCAACCATACCGTTACCCACCTGTTGCATAAAGCTCTGCGTACGGTTTTAGGCAGCCATGTCTATCAGGCCGGCTCCGTGGTGGAATCCCGCCGCCTGCGTTTTGACTTTGCCCATTTCAACGCCATGACCCCGGAAGAAATCAGCCGGGTGGAAGTTTTGGTCAACCAGGCTATCTTCGCCGCTTATCCGGTGACCACCGAGGAAAAGGACATCGAACAAGCCAAAGAGGAAGGCGCAACCGCTCTATTTGGTGAAAAATACGGCGAAAAAGTCCGGGTAGTCACCATGGGAGATTTCAGCAAAGAGCTCTGCGGGGGTACCCATCTGAAGAATACGGCTTTGGCCGGGCTCTTTAAAATTGTCAGCGAAGGCGCGGTCAGCGCCGGAATCCGGCGCATTGAAGGCGTTACCGGACAGGGAGTCCTGGAGCTTCTGGAAGAGAAGGAAGCCGTTTTAAATGAGATTTCCGCCGTGCTGAAAACTCCGGTGGGCGGCCTGGAAAAGAAGATCCAGAATCTCTTGGAGAATCTGAGGCAGACGGAAAAAGCCCTGGAACAGGCAGAAGCCAAGACGGCTGCGCTGCAAAGCGGCCAGATCATGGATAAAGTGGTGGAAATATCCGGGGTAAGATCTTTGATCACCCGGGTGGAAGCCCGGGATATGGACAGCTTCCGGGCTCTTTCGGATACGCTGAAGGACAAGCTGGGCAGCGGTATTTTGGTCATCGGTACGGTAATGGACGAAAAAGTCAGCCTGATCGTTACCATATCCAAGGACCTGGCCGGCAGAAAAGCTCATGCCGGCAACCTGATTAAAGAGATTGCCAAGGTCTGCGGCGGCGGCGGAGGCGGCCGGCCCGATATGGCCCAGGCCGGCGCCAAGGACCCCGGACAACTGGATGCCGCTTTGGCCAAAGCCAGGGAAATCATCGCCTCCCAGCTGGCGTGACGGACAGAGCCGGAGAATCCCCGGCGTTCCTGAAAAGAAAGGGTAATCTTTGCGGCCGCTTAAGCCCCTCGGGGCCGGCGGCCTTTTCTTTTTCACGGGACTTTCTAAATATTTTATTAATATTTGCCTTTTGTTGAAGGGTTTTGTTTAACCGTAACGAAATTTAAGAAACAGCCATTTTTAATAAGGAGGGGTATCATGGCAAACGAAAAAAACGATCCCGCCAAAATCAATATGGATGAAACCATGCTGTTTAAGGCAAAATATGATGATGAAACCAGCGTTTCTCAGATCCTGCATCAGGTGTACAGGGCTTTGGACGAAAAAGGTTATAAACCGGTGAATCAGATCGTCGGTTATCTGCTTTCCGGAGATCCCGCCTATATTACCAGCCATCTGAACGCCAGAAGCCTGATCCGCAAGCTGGACCGGGACGAGCTGCTGGAAGAGCTGCTGAACCATTACCTTAATACAAAATAAGGAGAGAGATATGCTGGGACTGGATGTGGGCGACCGCCGTATCGGCGTCAGCTCCGCCGACGGACTGGGCCTTACGGCCCAGGGTCTGGAAACCTTTGAGCGCAGAAGCCTGGATTATGATCTGGAGCATCTGACGGGGCTGATTAGAGAAAGGCAGGTAAAGACCCTGGTGGTGGGACTGCCAAAGAACATGGACGGCACGGAAGGCCCCCAGAGCCGGAAGGTCCGGGAATTTACGGACTTGCTGCTGTCCCGGCTGGAGGATTATCCGGCTCCCGAGGTAGTCTACTGGGACGAGCGGCTGACTACGGTAGCCGCTCATCGGATCATGCTGGAGGGAGACCTGTCCCGAAAAAAGCGCAAAGGCAAGGTGGACAAGCTGGCCGCCATGCTGATTCTGCAAGGCTATCTGGACCGACTGGCCTTTTCCGGGAAAAAACAATAAGAATTTTTTCAGGAAAATAATTCTGTTGACAAGCAAGTCCAATAAAAGTACAATTACCGGGAACAGGCAAAATTTGCCGCCGGGAAGAAACTACAGGAAATAAGCGAGGTGTGACAGATGACAAACGATATGGAAGTTATGGAAAACGAAAACGTTATCCTTGTTGATGAAGAGGGCGTGGAGCATGAATTTGCTCTGTTGGATGTAATTGAGTCCGACGGAAACGAATATGTGATCCTTGAGCCCGTTGAAGGGGATGAAGAGCCCGAAGCCATCATCCTGAAGATCACAAAAGATGAAAACGGTGAAGAATTGCTGGTGGACATCGAAGACGACGACGAATGGGAAAAAGTAGCGGATCTCTGGCAGGAAACCCTGGAAGATGACGAGGAATAATTCCTCTGCCGGATCGGCAAAGAACGCATAAAAGTTGCGAAAAGAGCGCTGAAGCGCTCTTTTTTTCTTTCAGCCGCTGATGATTTATGGTATGATATTTCCAGAATAAAACCGGATCGGAAGAAAAAGAATTAAAAGAGGTAATTCATGAGCGCAGAACATGATGAGATTCAGGAAAAACTGGATCAGCTTTTCGAAAAGGATCCCAAGGCGGCGAAAAAACGGGCCAGGGAGGCGGAAGCCCGGGCCAGAGCCAAAGCCAGGGAAGCCGCCCGGGCGGCCAAAGCGGCAAAAAAGAACCGGGGGGACGAGGACGGCGAAGAAGAGGAAGAAGAAAGCAGTTTCGGCGTCGCATTATTGAAGGCGCTGGCGGTAACTATAATCGTCCTTGTTATCGCAGGCGGCGGCACCGGTTACTATCTGTTAGGCCGCTATCACAAAAACCTGGAACCGGTGCTGCTGGCGGCGGAAGAACAGATTTTTACGGTAGAAAAGGGCTGGAGCCTGAAAAAGATCTCCCAGGAGCTGGAGACGGCAGGGCTGATCAAGGACGCCAGGAGCTTTGCTCTTTTCGGCGACCGGCAAGGCCAGGCGGAAAATCTGAAAGCGGGCCGGTATATTCTGTCGGCCGCCATGAGCAGCCAGGAGATTTTAACCGAACTGGTAAACGGACAGCTCTTTACGATGCGATTTACCATCCCCGAAGGATACACCACCAAGCAGATTTGCAAGGTGCTTACGGAACGGGGAATTTCCGATGAAGCCTCTTTCTGGCAGGCGGTAAAAAGCGGAGCCTATGATTATGCTTTTCTGGAAGGGGCCCCGGAAGACGAGACCAGGCTGGAGGGCTTTCTTTTCCCGGACACCTATGTCATTGAAGTGGACGAGCCGGTGGAATCGGTGCTGAACCGGATGCTTGGCCGCTTCCAGGAGATCCTGGGTTCTTTGCCGGAAAACCGCAGCGGCCTGGATTTGCGCAGTTCGGTAATCCTGGCTTCCATTGTCCAAAATGAGATCAAGCTGGATGAAGAGCGTCCGGTGGCGGCGGCGGTCTTCCTGAACCGGCTGGATATCAATATGCTTTTACAGTCCTGCTCCACGGTCCAATTCCTCTTTGATGAACCGAAGGCCACCTTGCTGAATCAGGATCTGGAAATGGATTCTCCTTATAATACCTATATTTATAAAGGGTTGCCTCCCGGCCCCATTTCCAATCCCGGACGGGCGGCTCTGGAGGCGGTCTGGACGCCGGCGGACAGCGATTATCTTTACTTTGTGGCCAAAGACGACGGCAGCGGAGGACATTATTTCTCCAAGACCCTGGAAGAACATAACCGCTACAGAGAGCAGGCCAAAGAAAACCGCAAAACCTACAGGTAAGCGGCGGGAAATCCGGGAGCCTTCCGGATTTCCCGTTTTCCTTGCCCGGTCCGGGTAAGCAGACAAAGACAGACACAGATAAAGGAGCGTTCAGATGGAACTGTTGGCCCCGGCGGGCAGTATGGAAAAATTAAAAGCGGCGGTGATTTTCGGCGCCGACGCCGTATATCTTTCGGGAAAAGAATATGGGCTGAGGGCCTTTTCCGATAACTTCAGCCTGGAAGAAATGGCTGAAGCTCTGGATTTTGCTCACGCCCACCAGGTGAAGGTCTACGTCACCGTTAATATATATGCCAGGAACCGGGATCTGCAAGGGTTGCCCGATTATCTGCGCAGTCTCTGCCGCCTGCAGCCGGACGCTTTGATCGTCACGGATCCCGGGGTCTTTTTGCTGGCCCGGGAGATTGCCTTGGAAGGTCCCTGGCTGCCGGTGCCGCTGCATATCAGCACTCAGGCCAATACCACCAACCATCAGGCGGTGCGCTTCTGGCGCAGTCAGGGAGCCGAGCGGGTGGTGCTGGCCCGGGAGCTTTCCTGGCAGGAAATCAGGGAGATCCACCAAAAGGAACCGGAGATGGAACTGGAGGCTTTCGTCCACGGCGCTATGTGCATGTCCTACTCCGGCAGATGCCTGTTAAGTAATTATCTGACGGGCCGGGACGCCAATCAGGGGGCCTGCGCCCAGGCTTGCCGCTGGAATTATCAGCTGATGGAGGAAAAGCGGCCGGGCCAGTTTTTCCCGGTGCTGGAAGACCGGCGGGGCAGCTATATTTTTAATTCCAAAGACATGTGCCTTTTGCAGTCCCTGCCCCTTTTGGATGAGGCCGGCGTCTGCAGCCTGAAAATCGAAGGACGGATGAAGAGCGCCCATTACGTGGCCACGATCACCAAGGTTTACCGGGAAGCTCTGGACGCCTATGAAAAAGATCCCGCCTCCTGGCGGCTGCAGGAGCACTGGGTCCGGGAGATCTGCCGGATCAGTCACCGGGAATATACCACAGGATTTTTTCTGGGCCAGGACTTTCAGGACGCCGGCATTAATCTCCGCTCCAATGAAGACGGTAAAAGCCATGATTTCGTCGGTCTGGTACTGGATTATGATGAAGATACCGGTCGGGCGCTGATCCAGCAGCGAAACCGTTTTCTGGCGGGGGAGGACCTGGAGTTCGTACCGCCTTCGGGGCCGAATTTCCTGGCTAAGGCAAAGGATCTGCGCACGGAAGCAGGGGAGAAGGTGGATTCGGCGCCTCATCCGCAGCAGCGCCTCACCATCTCTTTAGACCGGCGGGTTTCTCCCTGGACCCTGGTCAGGAGGGCCTGATATGAAAAAAATGGCGGCTTTCGGAGAACTTCGGAAGGATAGCGGCGGGGTAAAGGCCCGGAATCCGGCAGATTCACTGACGGTGTATTTTTTTGCCCGGCAGGAGCGCATTGCGTTTATAACCAAAATCTTTGAGTCGATAGGCCATCTGGCCATGGTGTCCACGGTGGACAAGACGGCGGGGCGGCTCAGAGCCCTCTGCACGCCGGAAGCCGAGGCCCAGGTTCTGCGGCTTTTGCAGGAGCTGGACTGCCGTCCCGAAGAAAACGGCGAAAGCTCCCGGTAAGCTGTTTTGGAAAAGGTTTCCCGGAATTTTCCTCTTTTTTTGAACTCACTTTTTCAATATTTGCAGGGGCTGAAAACCCCGCGCCTTGGCAAAACTACTGCCGAGGTGTTTTTTTTGGAAAAAGTAAAGGGAAAAAAGCTGTTTTTCCGCGGACCAAAGTCCGGCCGGATCAAGCTGGTGGCCGCGATGGTGATTCTGATGCATTGCATTTTGCTGGGCCGTCTTGCCTATATCCAGTTGGGCAGCGGCGCCGGCAGAGGAAAAAGCCTGGCGGAAAGCGCGGCCCGGCGTTGGGACGCCAGTTTTTCCGCTGAAGAATATCAACGGGGGGAGCTTCTTGACCGGCAGGGAGAGAGCCTTACCGACAGCAGGATTGCCAGCCGGCTGGTGGTGTTTCCTGCCAACCTGAATCTTGACGCCATCAGGCAAGCCGGCTTGGAGCAAGACCTGCTGGAGGCCTTGGATCTGGATTCTCTGGAGACGCTGAAGGCCGGCAAAAGCTGGCAGATCTACTATCAGCTGGAGGATCAGCGCTTTTTGCGGCGAGTGGAGGAAGCCTACATCCCCGGATTAAGCGTTTTGCCGGTTAAGCTGCGTTATGGACCGGATTCTTTGGCCCGCCATCTGGCGGGCTATATGGTTAAAGCGGAAGCCAAGGGGATTTTCGGCCTGGAAAAAGATTATAACGAACTTTTGCAGGGACAGGAGCCGGAGTTGGTGATCGGCGGCGTCCGGGATGCCTGGGGAAAAATGCTTCAGGGGCTGGTAACGCCTCAGGAGCCCTCCCAGGACGTCAGCCGCCGGGATATTGTCACCACCGTCCACGCCGGCCTGCAAAAGGCTGCGGAGCAGGCGGCGGACGCCTATATGAGCAAGGGCGCGGCGGTGGTATTATCCATTGATACCGCCGAGGTGCTGGCCTCCGTAAGCCGGCCGAATTTTGACCAAAACCGGATCAGCCAGTACCTGAACGGCGGCGACCAGCTCATCGACCGGGCCACGGCCCGACGGTTTTATCCCGGTTCCGTGTTCAAAGTGATGACCGCCGCCGCCGCCCTGGAAGCCGGGCTTATCGGGGACCTTTCGTCCTATACCTATAATTGTCAGGGGAGCTACGGATTTTCAGGAGGCCAGGCCATCGGCTGCGTCAGCCGCCATGGCACCGTGGATTTTCGCCAGGCCCTGTCCGTTTCCTGCAACGGCTATTTTATCAGCCTGCTGCAAAAGGAGGGGGGAGCGGCGGCTATGGCCGGGCTTTGCGACGCTTTCGGCCTCAAGCGCTTTTTTAATGAACAGGCCACGCCGATGCTTATGGCCAATACTTCCATCGGCCAGCAGGGAATCATGGTCAGCCCGTTGGAGATGGCCAGGATTTATGCCTGTATCGGCCGGGGCGGTCTGGATCTGGAACCGGTCAGCGTGATGTTTGCCGTGGATCAGGACGGCACCCGGACACCGCTGGTAAAAAACCGGCGGCGGAACCGGGTGCTGAGTACGGAAACCGCCGCTTTGCTTCAGGACGCTTTACGCAGTGCCGCCAAAAGCGGTACGGCCAAAAGCGGGCGGCCGAAAGACAGCAGCGCCGCCGCCAAGACCGGCACCGCTCAGGCCGGCGCCGACGGCCGGGTCATCGCCTGGTATTGCGGTTACCTGCCGGCGGAAAAGCCCCGCTATGCCGTGGCCGTTATGGTGGAAGCCGATCTCCAGGGACAGGTAAAAGGGCTGGCGGGCGGCAGGGAAGCCGCCGCGGTTTTTAAGCAGATCGCGGAATATCTTGTATCGGAGATGGATGCCGCGGGACAAGGCGTTTAAAACGAAAAAATGCTCCGGTAAAAACCCCCAAGGGATTTTCCGGAGCATTTTTTATCCCGATAAATTTATTTTTTTTCTGCCTCCACCTTAACGATGGCCTCTTTTCCGGCGCCGCATTCGGCACATTTGCCGGGACGGCAGCGGGTTTCTTTTTCCCAGCCGCAGACACTGCATTTAAACAGAGCCACAGGAACACCTCCTTAGTAACCATTACTAATAATAACTGTATTTATTATACTATGCTTTCCCGGGACAAGCAACATTATTTTTATTTTAAAAAAAGCTTTTTCAGGAATATGCCAATTTTGCCAAATAGTTTCTGACATAAGCTTTTTGGTTTTGCAAATGCTATGGGTGTAAAAAAAACTCTATTTTTAGGAGGCTACTTATCATGCAGAACAAAATCAACTCTACCGGCAGTACCACTTCCCTGACCAACAGCTCCAGCAAAGAGCTGCTGAAGAACATGAAAAACGAAACTGCCACTGAATTGGGTTTAGCCAACTACAACTCTACTGACAAAGGCAACCTGACCTCCCGTCAGAACGGTTATGTTGGCGGTTACATGACCAAGAAGCTGGTTCAGTATGCTGAAGAGCATATGAAGAACAGCCAGATGCAGTAATCGGTCTGAAACCACCACCTTTAAAAAGCAGTGAAAAAAGAAGGCGCCGTTATTTGCGGCGTCTTCTTTTTTCACAGACGGCCCAAGCCTGCCGGGAGAGGATGCGAATGCGGCATACCCGGCGGCCTGACATTTTACCGGCATCACCTCTTTCTCCTTAATTGTTTTTGCCGTTCAGACCTGCGATGATTTTTTTGATGGCTTTCTTTTCGATACGCGACACATAGGAACGGGAAATTCCCAGATCCTGGGCCACCTCCTTTTGGGTGCGGCGCTTACCGTCCAAAAGCCCGAATCGCCAGCTGATCACTTGCCTTTCCCGCTCGGAAAGCTGCTGGATCTGATTCAGCAGCCGGCCGAACTCCAGGCGGTTTTCCACTTCATTGATTACCACATCGCCGTCGGTGCCCAGGACGTCGATCAAGGAAACGGAGTTGCCTTCCCGGTCGGTGCCGATGGAATCATAAAGGGAAATTTCACCGCGGTTTTTGCGGTTGGCCCGGAAAAACATCAGGATTTCATTTTCGATACAGCGGGAAGCATAGGTACTGAGCTTGATTCCTTTGCTGTCGTTGAAAGTCTGGACCGCTTTGATCAGGCCGATGGTGCCGATGGAAATCAGATCATCCCTGTCCTCGTATCTGCCTTCAAATTTTTTGGCAATATGAGCCACCAGCCTCAGGTTGTGCTGGATCAGGATATTCCTGGCGTCGGGATCACCCGCTTCCATGGCTTTGAGCCAGAGCTGCTCCTCCTCTTCGGATAAGGGCTGAGGGAAGCTGTTGCTGCTCAGTAAATAAGCGGCCAGAATAAGGCTGTTCAATATCGCCGCGCAGCCGATGATCACGGCGCCCATAAGCATAATCTCCACCTCCGGTAGTCAGACGGCCTCTTTTCTTTCGTTCCTGTCATTATCCTTATGACAAAATTCCAGGATATTGCCTGGACGAAAAAAAAGAAGAAAAAAATTCCCCGGGGGCGTCTTGCCGAGCTTTCTGGAAAAAGCTATACTGGATAAGGACTTTAAGCGGGAAAGGAGAAGATAGAGACGTGGCTTTGCTGAAACCGGACCTGGTGGTAGGCCGGCTGGCGGACCTGGACATAGGCTTTTGGTATGAAAAGGGGATCCGGGCGGTGTTGATTGATCTGGATAATACGATTTCTCCCTGGCGGGAAAACCGGATCACGAAAGATGCCCGGGACTTCTTTGCCCGGGCCGGTACCAACGGCATAAGGGTGCTGCTGTTTACCAATGCCAGTGGATCCAGGGCCAGAAAAGCGGCGCAGTGCGCCGGCCTGGAAGCGGTTTTCCAGGCGAAAAAACCCTTCCCGGCGGGATATAAGCGAGTCCTGAAAAAGCTCGGGCTCGAACCCTCCCAGGTAATGACCATCGGCGACCAGATCTTTACCGATACTTTAGGGGGAAATCTGGCCGGCTGCACCACTGTCCTGATTCCGCCGCTGGAAGATCATGAATATGGCGGCACCAAGGTGCTGCGGTTTATGGAAAGGCTGATCGGCGTAAAGCAGATTTTTCGCCGGCCGGTAGGAGGACCCGATGAGGATTGATTATGAAAAGCGCTTTCAGGAATTTTGCCGGATACTTCCTGAGGAAGCGGAAAAAGCGGGATTGACGCTCAAGGCTTATCTGTTGACCAAGGAAGAAGATATCCATTATCTTTCCGGCTTCCGCGGCGATTCCACCTGGCTTTTGGCCGGACCCGACTGCCGGATACTGCTTACGGATTCCCGGTATACGGAGCAGGCTCTTCAGCAGGCCCCGGGCTGGGAGGTACTGGAAAGCCGCCTGATCACCGGGGCAGCGGAAATCGCTGCCGGTAAGGGACCGGGCTGCCTGGGCTATGACCCTTTGTCGTTAAACGTGGCTACTTACCGGCGGCTCCATGAAGAGCTGGTCAATGCGGGGGTAAGACCGGAGGAAGCCATGGCAGCCATGGCCAGCCCCACGGTGCGGATGCGCCGGATCAAAGACCAGGCCGAGCTGGAATTGATCGGCAAGGCCTGCTCTATCGCCGACCAGGCCCTGGAAGAGGTCCTGCCTTTATTGAAGCCGGGAATTACGGAAAAACGCCTTGCTGCGGAGCTGGAATACCGTATGGCCCTGCTGGGCAGCGAAGGACCCTCTTTTCCCACCATCGTAGCCTCGGGCCTCAGGGGGGCGCTGCCTCATGGCCTGGCCGGCGAAAAGCTCCTGAGGAAAGGGGATATGGTGACGATCGATTTTGGCGCCGTTTATCAGGGCTATCATTCGGACATGACCAGGACCTTTATTTTGGGCAAGCCCAAGCCGCTGCAAAAGGACCGTTATCTGGCGGTGCTGGCGGCCCAGGAAGCGGCCCTGGCCGCTTTGGCCCCGGGTAAAGCTCTGCGGGAAATCGACGCCGTGGCCCGAAACTATCTGAAAGAAATCGGCCTGGACCGTTATTTCGGCCATGGACTGGGCCATAGTCTGGGCCTTGAAATCCACGAGGAGCCCCGCTTCAGCCCACTGGCGCCCCAGGAATTCCTGGCTCCCGGCATGGTGATGACAGTGGAGCCGGGAATTTATCTGCCGGAATGGGGAGGGCTGCGTATTGAGGATACCTGCGTGATAACCGAAAAAACTTGCAGATTTTTAACAAAGTTTACAAAAGCACTGGAAGATATTACGATGATTTGATACACTATGTTTATGAGACACTAATCGAGGCAATGCTAGGAGGAGTTTATTCATGATTTCTACTTCAGATTTTCGCACCGGTCTGACTTTCGAACTGGATGGCGATGTGGTTACCTTGTTGGAGTTCCAGCATGTAAAACCGGGAAAAGGAGCGGCTTTTGTCCGTTGCAAGCTCCGCAATCTGAAAAGCGGCACCACAATTGAAAAAACCTTCCGCCCGGGAGAAAAATTCCAGAAGGCCCACGTGGAGCGGAAAGAGATGCAATACCTGTATAAAGAGGGCGATAACTGGACCTTTATGGATACGGAAACCTATGATCAGGTGACGTTGATGGAAAGCCTTTTGGAAGACGCCCCCAAGTACCTGAAGGAAGACATGTCCACCGGCATCCTTTTTTATCAGGGACAAGTTATCGGTATAGATCTGCCTAAACAGGTTGAATTGAAGGTTGTCGCCACAGACCCCGGCATAAAGGGAGACACCGCTTCCGGCGGCAGCAAGCCCGCCACTATGGAAACCGGCGTGGTGGTCCAGGTCCCCTTCTTCGTGAATGAAGAAGATGTCCTGATCATTGATACCCGAACAGGAAATTACGTCAGCAGAGCCTAGTTTGAAGTCGTAAAAAGAAAGAGGTGTTTTTGAGATGAGCTTAAAAGAAAAAGTGGCCTATGTCTCCGGCATGATGGAAGGCTTCTCCTTTGACATGGAAACCAAGGAAGGAAAGATGTTCGACGCTCTTCTGGGCCTTTTGGAGGATATAGTCGAAGAGATGGAAGAAGTCAAGGATGATCATGAAGAGCTGGAAGAATTCGTGGAAGCTTTGGACGAAGATTTAAATGAAGTAGAAGAAATCCTTGGTTTTGCCGAGGATGATGAGGATGAAGACGAAGAAGATGACGAAGCTGAGGAAGAAGATGAGTTCGTCGACGTAAAATGCCCCAACTGCGGTGAGATGGTCTGCTTTGATCCGGAAGTTCTCTGGGAAGGCGACGGCGACGTGGAGGTGCTTTGCCCCAATTGTGACGCCGTGGTATTTTCCAGCGATATGTGCGGTGAAAGCTGCGAATGCGGCTGCTCCGAAGAAGAGGAAGCAGAGGAAGAGGAAAGCACGGAAAAGGAATAAGGTGTATTTGCCGCTCCGGGAAAGGAACGGCAGTCAACCGGCAGACGTCCCTCTACAGGGAGGCTTTCGCCTCTCT
>JAYFQF010000045.1:0-56907 GCA_034927285.1 Peptococcaceae bacterium | reverse complement strand
GCAAACCGGCTTAGCCCCGTCGGTAATTTCCCGGGCCCGTTTGGCGGCGGCCACCACCAGGCCGTATTTGGAATCCATCTGTTTCAGGAGCTTATCAATTGAAGGTTGACGCATGTTCTTTTTTCTCCTCCCTGATGATCGTAAAAATTTTATCTACAACGACCTCCAGGTCGTCATTGACCACGGTATACTGATATTTTTCCTCCTGAGCCATCTCCCATTGGGCCGTCTTCATCCGCAGGGCAATCTCTTCCGGCTTTTCCCGGTTCCGGCTGTAAATCCGCCGCAAAAGCTCCTCCTGGGAAGGGGGCACCACAAAAATCATGATGCAGCGGGAGCCCAGCTTCTTCTGAACCTGCAGGCCGCCCTGAACGTCGATTTCCAGGATCACATCCCGTCCTTCTTTCAGATACTCCTCCACCTTCTGCCGGGGCGTGCCGTAGAGATTGCCGTGGATCTCCGCCCATTCCAGAAAACCGTCCTCCTGGATGACCGACTGGAATTTTTCCTTACTGTAAAAAAAGTACTCTCTGCCTTCCTCTTCTCCCGGCCCTATCTTTCTGGTGGTGGCGGAAACCGACAACGCCAGCTTAGGCTCCTTTTCCAGCATTCTTTTACAGATCGTGCCCTTACCGACGCCGGAAGGGCCGGAAATAATGATCAGCCGGCCTTCCCTTGGCTCAGAACCCATCTGTCTCATCTCCTTGTTTGAATATCTCCTTATTCTCCAGGCGGCCGGCCAGGGTTTCCGGCTGCAGGGCCGACAAGATCACATGGCCGGTGTCCATCACCAGCACGGATCTGGTGCGCCGGCCCAAGGTACCGTCGATGATTCTGCCTGCTTCCCGGGCTTCGCCCACCATGCGCTTTACCGGCGCCGACTCGGGATTTACGATGACCAAAAGCCGATTTGCAGCCACAATATTTCCATAGCCGATATTAATCAGTTTTATCTGCATAGCCGCCCCCGTCTATTCGATATTTTGAACCTGCTCACGCAGTTTTTCCAGTTCGCTTTTCATTTCCACGACGATCTTGGTCATTTCCAGATCATTGGCCTTGGAGCCGACGGTATTTATCTCCCGGTTCATTTCCTGGCAGAGGAAATCCAGCTTGCGGCCCACGGGCTGATCTTCCGCGATCAGGCTGCGGAACTGTTTGAAGTGGCTGTCCAGCCGTACCAGCTCCTCGTCTACGCCGGCCCGGTCGGCAAACATCGCCACCTCCTGAACCAGGCGGCCTTCATCCACCGGCTGCTGGCCCAGCAGCTCCGTGATACGGCCCGCCAGCTTCTGACGGTAAACTTCCACCACCAAGGGCGCCTTGGCTGAAAGCTGACCCCGGAGCTTTTCCAGATAATCCAGCCTCGTCAAAAAATCTCCCGCCAGTCTTTGGCCTTCCTTCCGGCGCATATCCAGAAGGTGCTCCAGGGCTTCCTTCAGCGGTTTTTCCAGCTGCAGCCAGGCCTCGTCCAGTTCCTCCGCGGCATCCTCAATATTCATTACGCCGGGCAAATTAACCAGCTGCGTCACACCCAGATCCATGGGCAGATCTAACATCCCGGCCAGATCCTGTATCTTTTCATGATACCTGGCAGCCAATGTCTTGTCAATGTACATTTCCCGTTCAGAGCCTTCCCGATCCTCCGCCTTGATAAACACCTCGGCCTTGCCCCGGCTGATGGCCCCGGACAGCCGCTGGCGGATCCGGTCTTCCAATGCCGCGTATTTTCTCGGCAGCTTGATGTTGAATTCGCTGTAACGATGATTAATGGTCTTGACCTCTACGGATATCTGCCGGTTTCCGGCGGCATATTCTCCCCGGCCGAAACCGGTCATGCTCTGGATCAAAATGAGCCCCCCTTATC
Organism: Peptococcaceae bacterium; assembly: GCA_034927285.1. Taxonomy (GTDB): domain Bacteria; phylum Bacillota; class Peptococcia; order DRI-13; family UBA5745; genus JAYFQF01. The sequence continues at coordinate 55,040 of JAYFQF010000045.1, read as the reverse complement.
TTTCGCGCCTGTTTTTGCGCCGTGTTTTCTGCCCGCCCTTTCCCGCCGCGGGGATAGGGACAACATAACCCTATTGAATTATTTTATCATAAAGTTACAGGGAAAACTATGAGGATCAAATAAAAAGAAACAGCGGTCCTGTTCAGGGTGCTTCGCAGCAAAAGGCGGCTTCTGACATTAATACATGCCGGCCGCCGCCTTTGCTTATTTTCGATGTGATTAAATTTTCAGCTTTTTACTTTACTATTATTCTTTTTCTTCTATCTCCTCCTTCCCTCCGGTCATTGACGATATTGCGGCCGGCGCGGCAGCCGCCGCGGCGGTTTCGGCCAGGGCTTCGCTTTTCTTCTTTTCCTTCCAGACCATCACCGCCATCAGCGCGATCCCGATCAGGCTGCAGACTATGTTGGGGATAAGGGCCATTACGCCGCAGACAAAAAAGACCAGACGTACAGCTTTGCTTACATGGCCGGCCAAATAGCCTTCCAGGGCCACGCCGATGCCGAATATGCCCACCAGGGCCGTGGCGAAAGCCAGAAAAATGTCCAGCGGGCTTCCCTGCCACAAAAGGACCGGGTCATACACAAAAATAAAGGGGATGATATAGGCCAGAATTCCATAATAAAACGCCGTCCAGCCCGCCTTATTTGGATCACAATTTGCCAGGCCCGCCGCCGCATAGGCGGTCAGGGCCACCGGAGGAGTGATGCAGCTGATTACGCTGAAATAGAAGATGAAAAAGTGGGCGGATACCGGCGCGATCCCCAGATTAATCAGGGGCGGCGCCAGCAAAGAGGCCGAAAGGATATAAACTGCGGTGGCCGGCATGCCCATGCCAAGAATCAAACTGGCGATCATGGTCATGAAAAGCGCCGCCACCTTTGAGCCCCTGGACAAAGCGATAATGGAGCTGGAGAACTTTACCCCCAGTCCGGTAAGGGCCAGCGTGCCGACGATCAGCCCGGCGGCGGCGCAGGCCACGGCGATGGGAACCGACTCTTTTGCGCCGTCTACCAAGGCGCCGATTACTTTTTCTTTATTCAGCCGGGTATGGGTTTTCAAAAAAGAGACGGCCACCAATAAGACGATGGACCAAAACACGGCTTTGGCGGCGGACCATTTCAGCATCAGGAAATAAACCAGGGCTATAATCGGGATCAGTAAATGCCAGCCTTGTTTCATGACCCGGCCCAAATTTGGCAGGTTTTCCTTACCGGTCCCTTTAAGCCCCAGCTTTACCGCCTCCAGGTCCACAATGACAAAAATGGAGCCGTAAAAAAGCACGGAAGGAATAATCGCCGCCATGATGACCTCGCCGTAGCTCATGCCCAGATATTCAGCCATAATAAAGGCGGCGGCTCCCATGACCGGGGGCATTAATATCCCCCCGGCGGAGGCCATGGCACAGATAGCGGCGGATAAATTGGCAGAAAATCCGCCCCGTTTCATCAGGGGAATCGTAAAGGTACCGGTAGTCACTACATTGGCAATCGGCGAACCGGAAATCATCCCCATCAGAGCGCTGGCCATAACCGCCGTTTTTGCGGTGCCGCCCCGGAGCCGGCCTGCCAGGGAATAAGTGGCATCAATGAAAAACTGGCCGCCGCCGGTGGCGTTTAATACGCCGCCGAAGATAACGAACAGCACAATCAGCGAAGCCGACACCCCCAGGGGTACGCCGAAGATTCCTTCGGCGGTGGAAGAGAAAAAGGAGATGATCCGGCTAACGCTATAGCCCCGGTGGGCCAGGGTGCCGGGAAGGAATTTTCCGAAATAGCAGTAAAGCACCATTATCGCGGCGATACCGGCCAGGGCGTTGCCCGCCGTACGCCGGGCCCCTTCCAGAACCGCCAGGATCAGCACCGCGCCGAAAAACAGATCAAGAAATCCCGGGGCCCCTACCCGCATGGTCTGCCGGGGCCAGGTGAAAAACAAATAGAGGCAGGCGGCAAAGACCAGTGCTCCGATGGCTATGTCATACCAGGGCAGCTTCTTCGATCCTTTTGTCGTGGCCGAATAAAGGAAGAAGACGGGAGTCAGCATAAATAAAAGATGCAGGGAGCGTTGAGACATGGTGGACAACATCCCAAAACCGCCGGTATAAATATGAAACAGAGAACCGACAATCAAAAGCAGCATTATTGCCTTGCCCACCATCCCTTCAAGTCTTCTCCGGTTAGTAGACGGGGCTTTGCTTTCCTCTTTTTCCATTATAATGCCTCCTTAATAAACGCCCATTTCCGTAAAGTATTTTATTGCTCCTTCATGCATAGGAATCATCTTATTCACTGCAGACTCCAAAGCGATAGAGGAGGCGGAAGGATGAACGTCATGAAGGGCATCCAGGTTTTCATAGACGGCTTTGACCATCTGATACACCAAATCCTCGCTGAGACCGGCGTTGATCACCACCACGTTGCTGCTGCCGATGGTCTTAATATCGTGATCGGTGCCATAGACATCGGCAGGAATATCCACGCTGTTATAGTAAGGACAATCCGTCAAGAGCTGAGTCCTTTCCTCTTCGGTCATCTCAATCAGGCGGAAAGCCACCCCCGAGCCCTGGATATTCTTGATGGCGGAAGCCGGATGGGGCGCCTGGGCAAAGGCCGCTTCCACATGACCGTCGATTACCGCCTGCACGCCTTCATCATAGGACATATAGCTGGCTTTGATGTCGTCCATGGTCATATCGTAAATTTTGAATAAGTCCGGCAGCAGGCTCAACCCGCCGCCGCCCTGCGGCCCCACCGCCACTTTGCGGCCTTTCAGGTCGGCATAGGTTTGGATATCGGAGTCGGCTTTCACTACCATGTGAATCGTTCCGGGCGCCACTCCGCCGAACATCAGCCGCAGGTCGCCGTAGGCGCTGCCCTCAAAAATCCCGGTTCCGCTGTAGGCGGCATAGGCCAGATTGGCGTTAGTAAACCCGATATCGGAGTCTCCCGCGCCTACCAGCTTCGGGTTTTCCGTAGCTCCCCCGGTAACTTCCACGGAAGCTTCCACATTGTTCAGGTTCTTTTGGAAAATTTCCGCCATTCCAACGCCGATAGGATAATAAGATCCGCCTAAACTGGCCGTGGCAATGGAGATAAACTGTTTTTTGCCGGCTGAGTCTTCCTGCTTCGCCTGATTATCGGCAGGCTGTCCGGCCCCGCTGTTTTCCGCCGTTCCTGCGGTTCCGCCCTGGCATGCGGCAAGGGAAAGGCAAAGCCCAAGGATAAGCAAAAGGGTTAAGAATTTTATGGTTACTGTCTTTTTCATTGATGAATCCCCCTTTATTTTTTTATCCGCTATGTGTATTGATACGCAGCCCCCGGTCTGTTAAGTCCTGGTAAACCGCCTTAGGCCCGGCGGCGTTTTTCCGCCGTATCGGTTACGGCTTCAATGATTTTTTGGTAGCCTGTGCAGCGGCAGAGGTTTCCCGCTAAAGCCCGCTTGATTTCCTCCGGCGAAGGAGCCGGATTTTCCGTCAGAATCGAGGCGGCCGTTAAAATCATTCCGGAAGTGCAAAAGCCGCACTGGATTGCTCCTTTGTCGACGAAAGACTGCTGCAGATCGGAAAGCTCCCCGTCATTCCCCAGGCCTTCCAGAGTGTTGACGTTATGCCCATCGGCCTCTACCGTCATCATCAGGCAGGAGTGAACCGCTTTTCCGTCCAATAAAACCGTGCAGGCGCCGCAATCGCCAACCCCGCACCCTTCCTTGACGCTCTTCAGATCCAGATCATCCCGCAGAAAGTCCAGAAGCCTCTGCCGGGGGGAGGCTTCTATCTGATGAACCACCCCGTTCACCATAAGCTTTACCGAAATTTTTTCCGTTCCTTTCATTTTATTTCCTCCTGTCCTTTCCGGGCTTGAAGCAAGGCCCGCTCCACCAGTACGGGGATCAATTCCAAACGATAAGCCCGGGAGGCTCTCCGTGAATTCCGGGGGTTTGCCGCCGCGGCAGCCAGCTGGCCGGCCCGGGCAAAGGCTTCGGCCTCCGCCGGCCGGCCGTGGAGGCTTTCCGCCGCCAGAGGGCAGCTTAGCGGAACAGAAGCCGCGCCGCCTAAAGCGATGGACGCTTCGGCGGTAAGCCCCTTTTCCACCCGTAAATACACGGCGGCGCTCAAAATCCCGATATCCATGGCCTGACGGGGCCCCTGCTTCAAATAAGCGGAGCTGCCGCCCCGGCAAGGCAGGAGGATCTCCAGAAGGATTTCCTCATCCTTCAGGCAGTTCTTTGCCGGCCCGGTCCAGAATTGGTCCGCCGGCACGATCCGTTCTCCCGCCGGCCCCCAGATATGCAGCAGGGCATCCAGAGCCAGCATCGGGGCGGCCGTATCGGCCGTAGGAGCGCCATTGGCAAGGTTCCCCCCCAGAGTGGCCCGGTTTCTTACCTGCAGGGAACCCAGGCAGGAGGCGGCCTTTGCCAGAGCCGGCGCCTGCTGCAGGATCAGCGGATCGGTCTCCAGCCGGTGAATCGTCGTCAAAGCGCCGATGCTCAACACCGCTTTTCCGTTAAGCTTCAGGCCGGCCGGCCCCCATTCTTCTGCCGCCGCAGCAGCCGGGATCTCCCGGATTTCCATCAGGCCCGGCAGCCTTTTCAGGTCGATCACCAGGTTCGCCGTCTTCTTTCATTTACGCAGATCCACCCACAAATCGCTGCCGCCGGCAAGCCAAAAGGGCTTTTGGCCTGGGCGTTTTTTCACAAGTCCGGCCAGTTCCGCCAGGTTGGCCGGCCGGTAGTAATCATCTTCCAATTGATGAAGCACTGTGATCACCCGCCTCTTTCAACAGCATTTTTAAACGTTCCGGACTCAAAGGAGTGCGGAAAATCTCCAATCCGGTGACCCGGCATACCGCGTTGGCTACCGCCGGCGCCGCAGGCCCTACGGGTGCTTCCCCCAGCCCTTTAGCTCCATAAGGGCCTGCGGGATGGTGCTCCTCCACCAAAAGCACCTGAAATTCAGGACTATCGGCCGCTGTCGGAATTTTGTAGTCGTGGAGACTATTGTTTACTACCCTGCCTTTCTCATCAAACTTGAGTTCTTCCATTAATCCGCTGCCCAATCCCATGGTTACGCCGCCCTGGATCTGCTGCCGGCAGTTTTCCTTATTGATGGCGCAGCCTACGTCGCTGGCGGCATAGACCTTCAGCACCTTCACCTGCCCCGTGCGGGTATCGGTCTCGACCTGGACGATGTCTGCGGCATACATCCAAAAGCTGGTGGGATTCTCTCCTTGTCCGGTTTCCCGGTCAAGTCCCGTACCTCCTTTCATCTTGGAGTACCCCCGTCCAACGATCTCGATTCCTCCCAGAACGGCCTTTTTAATTACGCTGCTTACCGGCAGCCGCTGACCCTCTCCGGGCCCAATGACGAAACCTTCCTCCCCGTATATTTCTTCCGGCCGGCAATGATACAGCTCCGCGGCATATTCCGCCAGCTGATTCCACGCGTCTTTTGCCGCGTTCATCACCGCCGTGCCGGCATGGAAGGTTCCCCGGCTGGCGCTGGTGGTACGGTCATAAGGAGTAATGAAGGTATCGGGATGATTTGCCTGAATCCGCTCCACGGGTATGCCGGTTTCTTCAGCCACCATCTGGGCAAATATCGTAGATGAGCCCTGGCCCATGTCCACATTGCTGACATTCAGGGCCACGGAGCCCTCTTCCATGATCCGCACTGTGGCGCTGGAACCATAATGGCGCATCGAGCCTTTCCAGGAACAGGCTAAGCCGTAACTCCTCCAGACTCCGTCCCCCAGATATTCCGGAGCCGGCGGATGTCCGGCTTGCCAGCCAGCGGCTTCCGCCACCGCCTTCAGGCATTTTTCCATTCCAACCGCCACAAGCTTTTCACCGGTGTGACTGATATCTCCGGTATGAACGATGTTCTTCAGCCGGAACTCCAAGGGATCCATTCCCAGCTTTTTCGCCAGCTGATCCGCATGCCGCTCATAAGCCCAGGTGACATGAGGGATTCCGTAACCGCGGAAGGCGGTGGCCACCGGTAGGTTTGTATATACGGCATAGGCGTCGATCCAGACATTGTCGATTTGATACGGGCCTGCCGAGGTAAATCCTGAGTTCCGGGCAACCAAGGGACCGCAGTCGGCATAAGCCCCGGTATCCCAATAGGTGATCAGCTTGCGGGCAATGATTTTTCCGTCCTTCATTACCCCGGTTTTTAAACGCATCTTACAGCCGTGGTTGGTTACCCGCAGAAAATCCTCCTCCCTGTCCAGTAAAAGCCGCACCGGCCGGTGGCCGCAGGCCCGGGCCAGAGCCGTCACTAACGGCTCCAGACTGGGATAGATTTTGGAGCCGAAGCCTCCTCCCAGAGTGGGAATGGTAATCCTCACCTGATTCCAGTTCAGCCCAAAAAGAGCGGCAATTCCCCTTTGCAAAACATAAGGGGACTGAGTCCCTGTCCAGATATGCAGGATCCCTTCCCGCTCGAATTGAGCCACCACTCCATAAGGCTCGATGCAGGCATGATGATTTCTGGGCACCTCATAATCCTCTTCCAGTACCAGGTCCGCTCTGGCAAAGGCCTTCTCCACATCCCCTTTGCGGATCTTAAAATGACTGCAGACGTTGGTGCCTTCCACCGGGAAAACCACCGGCTCCCTCTCGTAGTCCATCATTTGCCGGTGGATCAGCGGGGCGTCGTCCCGGACTGCCTCTACAGGATCGAATACCGCCGGCAACTCCCGATACCTGACTTCGATCAAAGCCGCGGCGGCTTCGGCAGTTTCTTTATCCACCGCCGCTACCGCCGCCACCGCTTCCCCCACATAACGCACCCTGCCCTGAGCCAGGATAGGACGGTCTTTTATCGTCGTTCCATAAAGTCCCGAAACATCCTCTCCGGTAATCACGGCTACTACACCCGGCAACCCTTTGGCAAGGCTGGTATCCAGAGACAAGATCTCGGCGCTGGCATAAGGGCTTGTCACCACGGACGCTTCCAAAAGGCCGGCAAACTCCAGATCCTGGATATATTCCGCTTTACCGGCGGCCTTTTTGGGGCCGTCGATGCGGCAGATCGATTTTCCGATCATCCTTTCTTTCACCTATAACCCTCCAATCCAAGGCGCCCGTCCCAATAAAAAAAGATAGGGCGCCAAAATGAATTGGTCCCTATCTAACCAAAAGAAATACGTTGTTTTTGTTTTTCTCCCTTTACGTCAAGCCCCGGTCAGGAAACGGTTCCGGTTGCTTTCTGCTTCAGCGGATCTTTCTTTTCAGCCGATGATTTTTATCAGCCGGCTTTTTGCTTTTTAATTTGATTTTGTTAATTGGTTTTATGAATCATGCTGGTTTCGTTAATCAGTTTCTGTTAATTGGTTTTGCCGATTAGTCTTATTATTCCCTTTATTCCGTTTTTGTTCAATCGGCTTTTTTCTTCCCGTTACGTTTTAAGGCAAACCACCTGATTTTCAATTCTTGGTGTGGGAATTTTCCGCCGGCCTTACCTTAATCGCCGTGGAAATGATCCTGGCTACGCTTTTGGAATCCAGTCCCCGGGGAACGACTACCATTTTCTCTCTGACTTCCGCTTCTTTTACATAGGGCGCGATCTCTTCCGGCAAAATATAATAATTTGCCGCCAGTGCCTTGGCTTCCTCCACCGTACCGGTACAAAAGCTGTAATTTCGCACCCCGGTGGACAGAAGCTGTCCCAGAAAATCCGAGGCGTCCCAGAGATGACCGGCAATTATGCCCAGGCGGCTGCCTTCCGGCAGAAACAATACCCGCTTGATTCCCTGAGGCATAGGGAAAAGCTCCACGGGGATGATCCGTTCTGTCTCGATGGTTTTGTTTAATTGTCGAAAAACAACTCCCACTGTATAGACGACATACAGATCATAATGTTTTCGCAGAGCCTGTTCCGCCGTGCAACCCTCCACTATCGCTATATCTTTCAGGATCCCCCCCACATAGCGATGCAGCATTTCCACGATCTCCGGACGGAAACTGACTACAGCCACGCGAATCATCGAATAGCTATCACCTCCTGTATTTATTTTCTTTATTATATGCTGGTTTCCCCAGGGATGCCAAAGATAAACGAAGAGAGGAATCCCCAAACAGGAGGTCCCTCTCTAACCCTATTAAAAGATATTAGACGAAAATTTCCAAACTCCTGCTAAGATTCTGAAAAAACCTGAAGCCAAATTCATACAGACGCCGGTTTCTTTTATGCTTGCTTCTTTTTCGACGGCGTTTCTGCCGCCGCTTCCTTTTTCCGGTTTATTTCTCCCGGCGCAAAAAAGCGGAAACCGTCTGAAAAAGCTGCTGCAGCACAGTCGTGATCAGGATCGGCAAGAGAATGAAAATCCAGCCCGCCGGGGGTAAGGGATACGTGTCGAAATAAGGGCGCAAAAAGGGCAGGTAAATCACAGCCAGCTGCATAAACAGGGAAGCCCCTACCGCCGCCGGCAGCCAGGGATTACGCCGGCATTTCTGCAGGATGCCCCGGCTGGCGGCACAGCGGAACACATAGACCAGCTGGGCCATCACCAGGGTACAGAAAGCGCCGGTCCGGGCGGCGTCCATATCCCGGAAAAACAGAAAGCATAGAACGTAGCTGGCTAAAGTAGCTAAAGAAATCAGGCAGCCGTCGATGATGATCCTGGCGCCCAGCCCGCCGGCAAAAACGCCTTCTCCGGGATCCCGGGGTCTGGACAGCATGGTCCGCTCATCGCCGGGGTCCAGGCCAAGGGCCATGGCCGGCAGCCCGTCGGTCACCAGGTTTACCCAAAGGATCTGAATGGGCACCAGAGGCAGGGGTATCCCCAGCAGGGTGGTCAAAAGCATAACCAGGACTTCGCCGGTATTGCAGGCCAAAAGGTAACGGATAAAGCGGCGGATATTATTGTAGATGATCCGTCCTTCCTCCACCGCCGCGGCAATGGTGGTAAAATTGTCGTCGGCCAAAATCAGATCCGCCGCCTCCCGGGTCACGTCGGTGCCGGTCAGGCCCATGGCAATGCCGATATCCGCCGCTTTTACCGCCGGACCGTCGTTTACCCCGTCGCCGGTCATGGCGCAGACCTTCCCCATCTCTTTCAGGATTTTTACCAGCCTGAGCTTATGCCGGGGAGAAACCCGGGCATAGACCGCGGTGGTCTGCAGTGCCTTTTTCAATTCCTCATCGCTTAACTGATCCAGCTCCTGACCGGTCAGAGCCTGACCTTCCCTTTCCATGAGGCCCACATCCCTGGCCACGGCCTCGGCAGTCAGCTTATGATCCCCGGTCAGCATCAAAGTCCGGATGCCGGCAGCCTTGCATTTCGCCACCGCTTCCGTCACCCCTTCCCGGGGAGGATCCATCATACCGGCCAAAGCTAGGAAAACCAGCTCTTTTTCGCCGTCCCTGGCCAGGGAGGCGTCTTTCCGGTATTGCTCTTTATACGCCAGCCCCAGCACCCGCAGGGCATTGCCGGCCATATCCTGATTGGCGCTTAAAATCTGCTCCCGGATTTCCCCGGTCAGGGGCCGGACCTGTCCCTGCCACCAAACCCGGTCGCAGCAATTCAGAATCACATCCGGCGCGCCTTTGGTATAGACCCGGCGCAGACGGGTCTTTTCATCGGCAACCAAAACCGACATCATCTTACGGTCGGAGTCAAAGGGCAGCTCGTCAATCCGTTTTTCCCGCAGGTTTTCCCGCCAGATACCGGCCTTGGCGGAAGCCACCAGCAAAGCCCCTTCCGTAGGATCGCCGATGATCTGCCAGGAGCCTCTGTCCCAGCGGCCCTCCCGGCGGTTTGCCGGCCTGCCCGCCGTTAACCCGGTTCCGGACCATTTTGCGCCGCCCTCATGCCGGCTGTAGACTTCTTTGCCCCAGGCCGACCGCCAGCCGGACTTTACCGCTTCTCCCGCCGCCTGACCGGCCTCCCGGAACAATCCCCCTACCGTCACTTTATCTTTAGTCAACCGGGCGTTGCTGCAGGCGGCGGCGGCGGTTAAAGCCAGATGAAGGCCATCCTGGTCCGCCTTCAGCCACTTCTCGTCCCTGGGAAAACGGATTTCGCCTTTGGGTTCATACCCCCTGCCTTCAAACCCGACATATTGGCCCGAACAATAATATTCGGTAACCTGCATGGTACTCTGGGTCAGGGTGCCGGTTTTGTCCGAGCAGATCACCGTGGCGCAGCCCAAAGTCTCTACCGCCGGCAGATGGCGGACGATGGCGTTTCGTCTGGCCATGCGCTGGACGCCGATGGCCAGGGAAACGGTCACAATAGCCGGCAGTCCCTCGGGAATCGCGGCTACCGCCAGACTGATTCCTGTTAAAAACATCAGCCGGAAGCCCTCTCCCCGCAATACGCCCAGGAATGCCACTATCGCCACGATAATGCCGCAGGCCAGTACCAGCCACCGCCCCAGCTGTTCCAGGCGGCGCTCCAGAGGCGTGGCGGTATGGCCTTCCTCCTCCATACTGGCGGCGATCAGGCCGATTTCCGTTGCCATGCCTGTGCCCACCGCCAAGCCTTTTCCTTTGCCGGCAGTGACAATGGTGCCCATATAGGCCATGTTTATCCGGTCCCCTAATGCCGTAGCCGTGTCCAGACAAACCGACGCCTCTTTTTCCACCGGTACCGACTCGCCGGTGAGAGCGCTTTCATCAATGGATAAATGCAGGGATTCCAGCAGACGCAGATCCGCGGGCACGATCATGCCTGCCGACAAAACCACGATATCCCCCCGGACAATTTCTTCCCCGGGCACCGACATCTCCACTCCGTCCCGGATCACCTGGGCTGCCGGCGCAGCCAGCTTTTTCAGCTTTTCCAGGGAAGCTTCGGCTTTGTTGGTCTGGATATAGCCTAAAAGCCCGTTCAGCAAAACAATGGCCAGGATCGTCACGGTATCCGCCAGATCCCCTACAAAACCGGAGACAATGGCCGCCGCCAGCAATACCAGAACCATGAAATCCTTGAACTGATCCAGGAACACCAGAATTTTCCGGCGTTTCGGTTTTTGGGCCAGGCGATTTTTTCCGCCGGCCGCCAGGCGCTGGGACGCTTCCCTGGCGGTAAGCCCGGCGTCTTTATGGCTGCTCAGAACAGCCACGGCTTCCGCCGCATTTTGCTCATACCATTGGCGCTTAGACATAATTCATTCCCCCTTGTCCACAATCTATGTCCAAGCCGGGGAAAAAATGACTGGGGTTGCCGCAAACTTCACCGGGATTTTCGCAACGGAAAACACCTCTTTATTTTGTCCCTTACTAGAGGACAAAGCGGGGACCGGCTTTCCAAATTCCTGCTAAAACTTCGGCTAACCTGCCGGCATCAAGGCAAAATCAAACCTTCGAAGGGGTTTTACCGCCCCCTCTATTCCCCATGCCTGGAGTGCACTCATTTTCGGCCCAAGGGCCTCGTTTCCGGCCGGGCAAGGTTTTTCACCGCCGCCGGCGGATCGCTGTTCCGCGGCGGATCCATGATATAATGAGCTCAGCAATTACATCTTGACTCACCGCTCGTGGCGGACTGCGCGTCTGACAGGAAGTAAAGCTCCTGCGTGCTGAAACCCAGGGATTCATGATATAATAAGCGCAGCGAATTACAATATAGTGAATAAAGATATTCCCTTTTTGAAGGAGTCTGTTATGGCATACGATGGTATTTTAATGCGGGCCTGTGCCCGGGAACTGAATGAAATCCTGGCCGGGGGCCGGGTGGACCGGATCACTCAGCCCAACAGGCATGAGATCATCTTGCATATCCGAAGCCAATCGAAAACTTATAAATTACTGCTTTCCGCCCTGGCTCAGGAAGCCAGGGTGCAAATCGTCTCCGCCGCCGCCCCCAACCCGGACAAGCCCCCGCTGTTTTGTATGGTATTGCGCAAATACCTGGAAAACGGACGAATTCTCTCTTTTGAGCAAAAAGGTCTGGACCGGATCCTGACTCTCCGGATACAAGCCGCGGACGAAATGGGCGATCAGCGGGAACGGCTGCTGATCGCAGAGATCATGGGCAAACACAGCAATATCATTTTAGCGGAACCTGCCAAGGCCGGGCTAGGCGGCGGGAAGCCGGCGGGAATGGCCTTTGAAATCAAGGGCACCGGCCGGGCAATGGATGCCGGCGAAGGCAAATGTGCCGGCGAAGCCAAGGGCACCGGCGAAGCCAAATCTGCCGGCGAAGCCAAGGACACCGGCGAAACGAAAGCCTCCGGCGATCAGGGCCTTTGGTCAAAACCTTGCCGCATCATCGACAGCCTGCACCGGGTCCCCACCTCCGTCAGCCGTTACCGGCAGGTATTGCCCGGCGAACCTTATCTGTTCCCGCCGGCCCAGCATAAGCTGCCCCTTTGGGAGGAAACCCCGGAAGCCATGGCTCCCCGGCTGATGGCGGCGGGAATCAGCCGCCCTTTGGATAAAGTAATTCTGCAAACCTACGACGGCCTGGGCCCCTTAAGCGCCCAGGAACTGATCCACCGGGCCGGCTTCAGCCCGGTGGACACCCTGGAATATTTCGGCCAAAGGGAATACCTGCAACTATTTTCCGCCATAAATGATTTGGGCCGGGAGCTTTTATGCCATACTTATAAGCCGGAAATCCTCCTGCTGGACGATAAGCCCAAGGATTTTTCCGCCATCGCCCTGACCCAGTTTCCGGAAAACCGGCGCCAAACCTTCCCTTCGGTAAACGCCATGCTGGAAGAATACTTCAAAGGCCGCGGCATAGTCAATTTGTTCCGGCAAAAGCAGGCGGACCTGGAGCAAATTGTCCGCCGGGAGCAGGAACGCTGCCGCAAAAAAGCGGGCTTGCAGGCCGCCTCCATCCAGGAAGCGGAAGCGGCTAAGAGCTGGCAGCTTTACGGACAGCTTTTAATGGCCAATCACTACCGTCTGGAACAAGGGCCGGAAGCCCTGGTGGAAGATTATACCCAGGAAGGCTGCCCGGAAATCCCTGTTCCTTTAGACCCGCAGCTTTCCGTCATCGATAATGCCCAACAGTATTTCTCCCGTTACCAAAAGGCCCGGAATACGGCGGAAAAAGCCCGGGTCCATTATGAGGAAACTCTGGCAGAGCTGGAATACCTGGACAGCCTTTCCAACTCTCTGACCACGGTGACCAGCCTGGAGGAACTGGCGGAAATCCGCGGAGAGCTGTGGGAAGCAGGCTACGTCAAGTCCGAGGGCAAAGACCCGTCCGGCGCCAGGCCTAAACCTTTCAGCCCCAAAGGGCCCAGCGGCGGCCCCGGCAAACCGGGCAAAGGCGGAAAATACAATAAAAAAGCCAAAACCGGCGATAAAAACAGCCGGACCGCCGGCGGCGGCCGGGAGGAGACCATGACCCTGGGCCGGGAGACCGTAGAAGGCTTTGAGGTGCTTTACGGCAAAAACAACCGCCAGAATGACTATCTGACCATGAGGCTGGCTAAAAGCGGCGACCTCTGGCTTCACGCCCAGAAGATTCCCAGCTCCCATGTCATTATCCGCAACCCGGAAAAAAAGCCGGTGCCCCGGCAGGTGATCGAGGCGGCGGCCCGTATTTGCCTGGCTCATTCCCAGGCCAAAACTGCGGGGGCAAGCATCGACTATACCCAGCGCCAAAACGTCTGGAAGCCTAAGGGCGCCAAACCCGGCATGGTCTTATACGAAAACTATCAGACCCTCTATCTGCGGCCCCAGGATCAGAACGGTCCGCCTCTGGAATAAGCCTTGGCTGACGGAATATTTCCGGTTTCCGTCAGCGCGCCGCTTTCTGTAAGCCCGAAAAGCCTAAAGCTAAAAACGCTCCAAAGCCAAAAGGACCGTAAAGCCCAACTATGTCACAGTCAATGATTGCGCCAACTCTCTTTTAGCTATCGGCGCCTCTCCCATCATGGCCGACGATACCGGGGAGGTGGAAGAAATCACCTCGATCTGCAATGCCTTGGTAGTAAATATCGGCACCCTGAATCAGCAGACCATTCCATCCATGCTGCTGGCGGCAAAAAGGGCCGCCGATCTGGGCCATCCCCTGATTCTGGATCCCGTGGGAGCCGGCGCTTCTTCCCTGCGCACCAAAACCGCCCTGGAACTGCTGGCCAAGACCTCTTTTACGGTAGTTCGGGGCAATATCTCCGAAATTAAAGCCCTGACCGGGGCCCGGGGCGGGGCCAAGGGCGTGGATGCGGACGTAGCCGATAAGATCACGGAGGAAAATCTGGACCAAGGCCTGGCCTTTGCCCGGCAATTCGCCCAACAAAAGGGCCTGATTGTCACCATCACCGGCGCCGTGGATATTATCGCCGACAGTCGGGCCGCATATCTGATCCGCAACGGCCATCCGATGATGGCGAAAATCACGGGAACCGGCTGCATGCTGGCAGCGGTCATGGCCGCCTTTTTGGCCGCCAATCCCGCTCAGGAGCTGGAGGCCGCCGCGGCCGCCGTATCCGCCCTGGGGCTTTGCGGTGAGTTGGCCTACGCCAAAATGCTCCATCAGGGCGGCGGAAACTCCACCCTGCGGGACCACCTGGTGGACGCCCTGTGCAATCTTGACGGAGAAGCTTTAGCCCAAGGCGCCAAGGCGGAAAAACATTCTTTCCGGTAAAGTCAGTCCCGAAAAGGTTATGCGGATCATAAAAAGGCCTCCAACCGCAGTTCCGTCTGCGGCCGGAGGTCTTTTCTATGCTTTTCCCGGCGCGGATCACCGCCCGGAATAGTTGTTTATTTCTTCCGGCTTTTTCCTCCGGTTATTCCCTCGGTCATTTCCTCCGGCTATTTCAGCCAGCGGATAGTGCCGTTGTCGTTCAGGTTTTTTAAGATGGTGATGCTGATGGGCAGCCCCAAAAGGCCCACCACCCCAAAAAGCACCGTTCCCACATACATCGCCATCAAAGTAACCAGCGGATGAAGGCCGATCTGCTTGCCGACGATCTTGGGCTCCAGTACATTTCGCACGGCGGTAACGATAATATAAATCACCGCCAGCTTAATGGCCAGGCCGGTGTCGCCGACGATCAGGCTGATCAAAACCCAGGGGACCATAACGCCGCCGGTGCCCAGCACGGGGAGAACGTCAAAAATGGCAATGCTTAAGGCGATGACCGCCGCGTTATTTAAGCCGATGATAAAAAAGCCTATGGTCAACTCGATGAAGGTAATACACATAATGATGGCATAGGCTTTGACATACTGGCCCAGGGTGCCGAAGGCGTTTTCCTTCACCATCCGGAGCATCTGGCGCTGCCGGGGAGTGATCTGCCGGGCGATAAAGTCTTTGATTTTGGGAAAGTCAACGGAAATAAAGAAAGAGGAAACGATGGCAAAAAGAAAACGCAGCAGAAAGCCGGGCAGGAAGCCGGCAAAACTGGTGATGTAATCCACCGCGGCCACGGAAAAGTTTTTCACCAGGTCCGCCAGGGTAGAAATCAGGTTGTTTGCCACGCTTTGGACGGTGGCCTGGAGCGAGGGATCCAGCTCCATGATGAAGCTGCTGAGCTCGTTAAAGATCCGCAGCAGCGCCGGCTCCAGCTCATTTACATAATAATTGGGCACGGTCAGCACAAATTCCTTTACCGCCAGGAAGACCTTGGCGCCGGATAAAACCAGCAGTATCCCCACGGCGCCGTAAAAAATGATCAGGATCAGGGCCGCCATCACTTTGCGGTTGGCCTTGGTTTTCCGGGAAAGCCACTCGGAAAGGGGCCGTAAAACCACCGCCACCAAGCCGCCGATGACAAAAGGCATCAGGGTAGGCACACAATATTTCAGCAGGACAAAGATGATGCCCCCCACCAAAATCCAGTAGGCACATTTTACAATGAAACTTTTTTGTTTCTCAATTTCCACGAAAATCATCCTATCTTTGACTCCCCGGGGGAGGCTGTGCCGTGGATTGGGTTCCGTTTCCATCATACCATATTCTCAAGGGTGTGTTGCGTCTCACTTATTAAATTTATATGAACTGCCCGCTAAAATTTTTGCTCCGTTTTCCGCTCCGCCAGCTCCAGGGCGTTTTCCCCGCCCAGCTCTTTCAGCCTTTGGGCAAAATATCCGGGCAAAGGGGCATAAAATTCCATGGCCTCTCCCTTCACCGGATGGACCAGGGAAAGCCGCCAGGCGTGAAGGGCCTGACCGGGCCAGTCCAGGGGCTCTTTGCGGCGGCCGTATTTGGGGTCGCCGGCCACGGGATGGCCCAGGTAAGCCATATGCACCCGGATCTGGTGGGTACGGCCGGTCCGCAGGCTGCACAATACCGACGTATATTCCGCCAGCCGGTCCAGCACCCGGTATTCGGTCACCGCTTCCTTGCCTCCGGCCACCACCGCCATCCGCTGGCGGTCCTTGGGATCCCGGCCGATCGGGGCATCCACAAGGCCCATCGGTTCCGCCATCATGCCGTGGACCAAGGCGATATATTGGCGCTTCATGGTACGTTCCTGCAACTGTTCCGCCAGGGCCTGATGAGCTTTATCGTTTTTTGCCGCCACCAAAAGGCCGGAGGTATCCTTATCCAGCCGATGGACAATCCCTGGCCGCAGCACGCCGTTAATACCGGATAGATCCTGACAATGGTACAGCAGGCCGTTGACCAGGGTCATGTCCCGGCTGCCGGGAGCGGGATGGACCACCAGCCCCTGAGGCTTATTGATTACGATGATATCCCCGTCCTCGTAGACGATATCCAGCTCCATGGGCTGGGGCAGAGCCGCCAGTTCCGCCGGTTCGGGGATCCGGCAAACCACTTCGTCGCCGGCCTCCAGCTTCCGGCCTGCCTTGGCGGCGCCGGCGTTAACCAGAACCTGACCCTCTTTTATCAGGGACTGGATCCGGCTGCGGCTGATCTCCGGCAGGGCGGCAGTCAAAAAGACGTCCAGACGGGCGCCTTCCTCTTCTTTTGTAATCTTAAAATATTCGGTTTCCGCCGTTTCATCCGCCGGATGAAGAGATTCAGTCACGGTTCTTCCCCTCCTTGGCCGGTTTGGCCGAAAGCCGCAGCTCCTGCCGGATAAACACCCAGGCTAGGAGAATACCGCCGCAAACCACGGCAATATCCGCTACATTAAAAATATAGGGCCAGATGCCGCGAAAGTCGATAAAGTCGATTACTTTTCCAATCCGTATCCGGTCCATGAGGTTTCCTACCGCGCCGCCGGCCACGGTCCCCAGAATCAGGGATGTCCCCAGAGAAGGCTTCTCTTTCCAGAGCAGCCAAAAAAGGACAGCCAACACCGCCGCCGTTAAAAAGACAAAGGCCAGGGTTTTATTTTGAAACAGGCCAAAGGAAGCGCCGGCATTTTGAATGTAGGTAATATGGAAAAAATCCTGAATCACCGGAATGGTGGAGTTTAAGGGCAACCGGGAAGAAATTAAGGCCTTGGTCAGCTGGTCGGCAAAAATCCAGGCCAGCCCGGTCAGAAAAAATCCGGTTTTCTCTTTCATTGTCCCTCCAAAAACCGTCGGAATAAAGGACAGGCGGCCAAAAGCCGGCTGCCGTTCAAGCGGGGAATTTATACAGCTTCAGGTATTCGTTGGCATAAATTAAAATATCGGCAATAAATTTGCTGATCACCGGCAGATTCAGCCTGATGACCATCTGCAGGATATAGAGGACCAAAGCGGACAATACCGTCAGACCTACGGCAAAGCCGAAGCCCCGGGCCAGGCCCATCAGGAAATTCATGCGGATCAGCCGCCGGGGGTCCGCCAGATAATCCATATATTCGGCAATCTTGGTCTGCTCCAGCCGCAGGGCAAACTGTTCCAGCCGGCTCAGGTTTTTTTCCAGGCTGGCTTTTTCCGCCTCGGAAAGCTGCTTTAAGCTTTCCGCCGCCGCCAGCTCCGCCTCGAATTTGTCTTCCGCCGTCTCCCGGAGGGAATCCTCTTCCCGGGCCAGGGCCTCTTCATCAAGAGAAGCCGCCTCTTCCTCAGAGCTGCTTTCTCCTTTGGAAGCGCGTTCCTTCTCAGGAGCGTTTTTTCTCTCGGAAGCGCTTTCCCCCTGCTCCTTTTTTTCCCTGCGCAAAAGCTTATCCTTCAAATCGAATTCCATTTGCCGCTCCTTTTTCTCTACGGTTCCCCTGGGCTTTTATTGGTTTTCCCCCCGGCCGGCGCGGCGGCATGGACGCCGGCTGTTCCGGACCCTAGTTGGTCAGCGCGTGCAGGGGAGCCGGTATGCGGCCGCCCCGTTTTACAAAAACGCCGGGGTCGTAGGGATGCATGGGCATGATAGGCGCCCGGCCCAGCAGTCCTCCGAATTCCACCGTATCCCCTACTGTTTTTCCCGGCACCGGGATAATGCGGACAGCCGTGGTCTTTTTATTGATCATGCCGATGGCCGCTTCGTCGGCAATCAGGGCGGCGATAACTTCGGCGCTGGTATCCCCGGGAACGGCGATCATATCCAGGCCCACGGAACAAACGCAGGTCATGGCTTCCAGCTTATCCATATGCAGAGCGCCTTCCTCTACCGCCCGGATCATGCCGGAATCCTCGCTGACGGGAATAAAGGCGCCGGAAAGCCCTCCCACATTGGAAGAAGCCATGGTACCGCCTTTTTTTACCGCGTCGTTCAGCATAGCCAGGGCGGCGGTAGTGCCGTGACCGCCCACCCTTTCCAGGCCCATGGCCTCCAGAATATCGGCCACGCTGTCTCCCACGGCGGGAGTGGGCGCTAAAGAAAGATCCACAATACCAAAGGGTACACCCAGCCGCTTGCCGGCTTCCCGGCCCACCAATTCGCCCATGCGGGTAATTTTAAAGGCCGTCCGTTTGATCACGGAAGCCAGGGTGCTGAAATCCCATTCCGGGTGATTCCGGATGGCCGCCAGCACTACGCCGGGTCCGGAAACCCCAACATTGATTACCGTTTCCGGTTCGCCTACGCCGTGGAAAGCGCCGGCCATAAAGGGGTTATCTTCCGGCACATTGCAAAACACCACCAGCTTGGCGCAGCCGATAGCGTCCCGTTGGGCGGTAAGGCCCGCCGTTTCCTTGATAATCTTCCCCATCTGGTAGACTGCATCCATATTAATGCCCGCTTTAGTGGTGCCGATATTCACGGAACTGCAAACCAGCTCCGTTTCCGCCATGGCTTCCGGGATGGCTTCGATCAGCGCCTTGTCCCCTTGGGTATAGCCTTTGTGCACCAAAGCGGAAAAACCGCCGATAAAATTTACGCCGCAGGCTTTGGCGGCCCGGTCCAGGGCTTTTGCCAGCTCCACGTAGCTGCCGTTTTTGCAGGTCTCGCCTACAAGGGAAATGGGGGTAACGGAAATCCGCTTATTAATAATCGGTATGCCGAATTCCCGGGAAATCGCCTCTCCGGTTTTTACCAGGTTTTCGGCTTTTTTCGTGATTTTATCATAAATTTTCTGCCCGCAGATCTTCATGTCCTCGTGACAGCAGTCCCGCAGGCTGATCCCCATGGTGAGGGTGCGGATGTCCAGGTTTTCATTTTGCACCATGCGGATGGTCTGCATGATCTCTTCAGCGGTATAATTCAGCGCCATATGTTTTCCTCCCTTTGCCTTTTTGGTCAGATCCGGTGCATGTAGCGGAAAATATCCTCATGCTGCGCCTGAATCTGCATGCCGATGGACTCCCCAAGCTTTGTCAGGGTTTCCTGCAGCTGGCCGATGCCGATAGGGCTTTGGGAGATATCCACGATCATCATCATGGTGAAAAAATCCTGGAGGATCGTCTGGCTGATGTCCAGAATATTTACCTGATTTTCCGCCAAGGTATTGGCCACGGCGGCAATAATCCCCACTCTGTCGCGGCCGATGACGGTTACTATTACTCTTTTTGCTTCCATATATGGGACCCTCCTGAACTTTATTCTCATTTCATCTATATCTTATTTATATTAACTTTTCAGGCTGTTTTTTGCAAGACCTTATTCAACGGGCCTTGCGGCTTCCTCACGGCGGCATCTGAGCGCAACCGGCAGGGTCTGCCGGCCGGAATGAGCTTACTAACCATAACCTGCCTTTCTGGCCGGAATGGACCTGTTCCGCCTGAAGGGGCCTGTCCGGCTGGAAGGGGACCTTGCCCGGCGGCGTGGGCCTTGCACCGCCTGAATGGACCCTGCCCGGCTGAAATCTGCCTTTCTGCCCGGAATCTCCCGCCTGCCCGGAATCTCCTGCCTGGCCAGAATGTGCCTGTCCGGCCCGAACCTCCTGCCAGGGAAAGAAAAAACGCCCCTAGGGTTTGAAGCATCCCCCCAGAGTCGTTTCAGTATACCATACGCTCTGATTGCAGGGACCACTTCAGCTCTCCTGAACGGGCGTTTTCGAGCCTGATAAAATCCGGCGCGGCAGCATAAACGTCTTGACGTTTCATGGCATGCAAAGGCACGGCTTTTAAAGCAGCGGGCTATTAAGAATAGCCTGGCTTTCTGTAGAATTAAAGTTCAAGAACTTCTTCCGGCTCCAGCATCAGTGACTTCAGCCCGATGGTCTTCAGGCTTTCCACAAATTTCGCGCCGTCCTGCCGGATCAGAGGAAAAGTATTATAATGCATGGGGATCGTCAGGCCGGCCCGGATCAGCTTTGCCGCTTCCAGGGCTTCTTCCGGATCCATGGTAAAATTTCCGCCGATGGGCAGCAGGGCCACATCCACGCTGCGCCGGCCGGACAAAAGCTTCATATCGCCGAAAATTCCGGTATCGCCGGCATGATAGATCCGTTTCCCCTCAAGCTCCAGCACATAGCCGCAAGCCAGTCCGCCGTAAAGCCTTTCCCCGTCCTCCTGAATCGAGGAGCCATGGCTGGCAAAAACCATGGTCAATTTGCCAAAAGGAAAAGCGGCGCTGCCCATGTACATGGCGTGGGTCCGCAGTCCCTTGCTTTCACACCATCCCGCCAGCTCTGTCGGGGCGATGATCAATGGATTGGCGGCCTTGGCAATGGCCAAGGTATCCCCCAAATGGTCGTCGTGGCCGTGGGTAAGCAGGAGGAAATCCGGCGCCAGCTCCTCAGCCTTGATTTTCGCCAGAGGGTTTTCATCAATGTAAGGATCGATCAAAATGTGATACCGGCTGGTCTTAATGCTGAAACAGCTGTGGCCATGAAAAACGAGTTCCATGAAAGACACCTCTTTTCTTTATTCTTCTCCAATACATTCAGGACCATTGGGAAACTTCTTATAACTGGATTCAGCTATCCAGATCGATTTGGTCATTGACTTTGGAGCGATTTCATATTATTATTTTTATTGTCGCCAATGACAGCGGGCCCGAGTGGCGGAACAGGCAGACGCACAGGACTTAAAATCCTGCGAGGGTTAAACCTCGTACCGGTTCGACCCCGGTCTCGGGCACCATTTAATATCGCTATTCATCCGCAAGCCCTTGATTTTCAAGGGTTTTTTCTTTTTTGTCTGACAATTTAATCGAAAGGATCTTCTTTCTGAAGAGCCGATAAAGAGCCCAAACGGCTCCTTTCATTCAGTATGGCAGAATTCTGGAAAATTTACAATGGGGAAGATTGCAGTATCGGCCGCAACAAACGATAAAAAAAGCCGCCTCCGTCAGGAAGCGGCTTCGTCACATCTATAAACTTGTCTCTTCACTACGCCGGCCACACATCTACCCGGCCCGGCTGCCAGTCCACCCGAAAGCCCCAAGCTTCGGCAATCACCCGGGCCGGCAGGTAGGTAGTCCCATCGATCAGCTTACCGGATAACTCTACCAACTGGGCGCCGTGCAGGAAGATCCGGATTTCTTCGTCTGCCGCCGGATCAGGGCCCGGCCTGAGTCCTAACTGCTCCTTGATGGCGTTGGCCAGGGCCAGGGCGATCCTGTTTTGGGCGCCGGCAGAGGCCAAGATCTGCTCTTCCGCTGGATTACTGACAAAGGCCAGCTCGATCAGCAACGCCGGCATGACGGTCTTGCGGAGAACATATAGCCCGGGGCGTACCTTTACGCCCCGGTCAGTGGCACCCAGGGCCTCAACGGCAGCGGCCTGGATAGCCTTGGCCAGTGACATCGCTTTGCTGTTCTCGCTGTAAATGTAGGTTTCGGTGCCGTGGGCAGCCGGATCTGCTGCGGCGTTGCAATGGATACTCACAAAATAGTCGGCGCCGGAAACATTAGCGGTATTGACCACATCGGACAGGTCACCGTCCCGGACCAGCAATACCTGGGCGCCGGCGGCCTCCAGGAGGGGCTTCAGCAGTTTGGCCACGGCCAGGTTAACGTCCGCCTCCCGGATCCGGCTCGGGCCGACGGCCCCGGGATCAAAAACGCCGCTGTTTTTCGGGCCATGGCCGGGGTTGATGATAACCTTACTGCTCATTGCTTGTCCCCTCGTTTGTTCCTTCTCCAGCCTTATTCCGCATAACCTCCAGGGCCTTTTTCAAGAACGGAGGCATAGGCACGTTCATTAGGGCCAGGTTCTCCAGAATCGAAAGCGATTCGTTGGCAAAGAAAAACATGATCGTGAAATCCCGGGCAATATTTGTCCCGGCCATAATATCAAGTTGGACCGCTATAACGATCAGAGCCAGCATGCCCACCTTACGGATCAGTCCCTGAAACCCCGCCCTGCTCTCTAAGCCGCCGCCTTCAGTCTTGGGGCTACACTTAAAAAAACCGGCGACGATCAGACCAGTAATATAGTCTACTGCCATAACACAAAGTAAGGCGAACAGAATTTTATCCGTACCTCCCAGCCATTTACTGGCGATGATACCAGCGAGACCGGCCACTCCGTTGATTACGTATTTTACTTTATCCATGATGACCTCCTATTTCCTTACGATTTTTCTGACTGTCAGTCCACTCAACATCAGTGTCCAGCACCGCTCCAATGTCCCGCAGTGTCATCATGTTCCGGTCATCGATGATTTTCGGCGGCACGAATACCATTACTCTTGCCCGTTGCGGCTGGCCCGTTTATCG
This sequence comes from Peptococcaceae bacterium, assembly GCA_034927285.1. Taxonomy (GTDB): domain Bacteria; phylum Bacillota; class Peptococcia; order DRI-13; family UBA5745; genus JAYFQF01. The sequence continues at coordinate 32,199 of JAYFQF010000045.1, read as the reverse complement.
TCCACGTAGAGCTCTACAATATTCTATTCTGATTTTTAATCCACTGCTATCCACCTTTCTAGGATCGCTTCATAGCCGTATAGCATGATCCCTTAGCCGCCGGCGACTCGGCCACGCAGCAGCCGATGCTGCCCTGGCTCTCGACAGGAAACTGCATCTCCGGCCAGGAACTCCGTAGCCTGTCTCCTCTGGCTAAATAGTCCTGGGCTATCTGGCGGGGGAAAACTGGTCATGACCGTATCGAGTATCCAGCTGTTTTCACGCGCGCACTCTCTAAAGTGCAGAAATTTGTACTAATTCCCCAGAAGATGCCGAATTTTTTGCTATTCCCAACGTAGTGTCTTTGATTAGCATCAGTAAGGTGGAATAAGAACCTTTAGGATTATTCGCAAGTATTACATTTGAATTAATAATATGCCATGAAAGAAAGCTGCCAGTCCCACTATCCGTTTGAATATTTAGGTATTGCCGACATATTAAATTACCGCCAATATCATACCCAACAAGTTTTAATAAATCGTCATTTTCTTTGGATATTGAGTAAAAGACACTTCCTCCAAAACCATTACCGCTAAAAGTGGGCAAATTATAAAAAGGTATGAACCTAATAATTGACGTTGGAGATGAAAAAGACATTATTCCTACATTATAGCTACTAGTCGGTTGGACAAAGTAAAAATAGTTTCTGTCAAACTCAATTATGCCCCCATAATAATAGCTTGAATCTGAATTGGCCCACATATTAGTTTTTGTGACTTCCTTAGTAGAAATATCAACGGTCAAATTGTATATATCAATACGCCCTTGATACGTTATACTCATCAAAACAGAATTATTTATTCCATATCTGGTCAACAATGTTGATGTTCCTAATAATGTACTTCCTTTATACCCAGACACTGGATAATACAAATTTTCCGATTCTAAATCAATTAAAATAACCCTGCGTATGGCTCCTTGGATTTGAAAGAGTTCCCCGAGAGCATACCTGGTGGAAGGATTATTACCATCCGCAATAGCAGCAGCACCCAAGCGAACGGAAGTACCTGTACCAGAACTAAAATTATTCAATACAAAAGTAGTAACTTCCTTAGATCTTATTACTTGCGGTATACTACTAGAACAATTAACAATCCAAGCCATATACCGATAATCTGCATTAGAGGATGATTGACCAGAAACATGAACTATAACCTTATCGTTGCCTAAATAACTAGCATCAACAGACCTTAAATTATAAGTAAGAGGATTCCCCAGTGATACTTCCTGGCTGATATTAGGAAGCATGGTTATCGGATCATATGTTACCAAAACACACTTTATACTGTTTGCCCAATAATAAGTGTATATGCGCAAAAACTTGTTTTCGTTGATTTTAACATATTTGTAATCAGAGTTATCGAAATAAAAATAAGTTGTATCCCCGGGAAGCTGATAACAAATGGCACTTTTTTGTGAACTTGATGCCTTTACAATACTACCACGAGTATCACTGGCTACAGTATCTCCGGCAATAATACTTCCTCCAGCACGGCCCTGAAGTGTATAGTTCGGTTTTATATATCCCCCGCCACCTCTACGGGTAATTAAGCACTCACCCATATTAATTCACCCACCATCCGAATAAATTTAATGCGATTGACGGTATTTCATTCGCATAGAAAGTCAGGGTATTCACCGTTGCTACAACTCTTTTGATATGTGACCACGCCTCTTCTGCATCATCCCAACTATCTTGAGAAACAGAAGCTAAATTTACATCAATATTTGGCATCATAGCGGCAGTTATGCCATTAACAGTAACCGCCCGAGTATAGTAACTTCCACTAGCCATCCATCCAGTTTTGGGGAGGGTTAGGGAAATTTGAAATCTTGGGGAAAAGCCCGTATGGTAAATTTCGCTTCCAACATTATTTGCGCATTTATTTAAGTCTATAAAGGCCCCCCTAAAAGGTGATGCACCTTCAAAGAACCGTACCAACTGAAGATAAATACCCAAAGTCATATCTCCGGCCAAAGTAGAATCTGGTGCCTTCTTAAACACAATAGTCCCACCATCTGCACCGTTGATGTTTGTTACCGCCATACCTCCTTGGAGATTCAATGGTCCTGTCATGGTATCCCCGGATTTAGATACTTTCTCCGCTACTGCGGCAGCGGCAGCATCAGCGGCTGCTCCTGCCGCTGCGTAAGCCCCCATCACCGTCTCGGTAGTTCGCCCGGCGCCGGCCAGTTCGGCTACGTCCTCAGCGGCCGCTGTCATAGCGTCGGCATTGGACTTTAGCGCCTGATCGATCTTTTCCATATTCCCATTCTGTACGCCGATGTCATAATAATCATTTTCTGCCGGCTGTACTAAGCCGTAGTTTGCTGTTTCTGTTGCCACCGTCGATCTCGCCTCCTTTAATCGTTTCATGGGTGTAGCCGGCCAGTTCGTCATGCCTATACTGCTTTAACAGGCTATGGATCCGGTACAGGATCACATAGTCATAGGCCAGGTGAGCCGGCCTCAGGTCATCCAAAGCCGCTGAAAGATCTTTCATGTTCGGAGGCACACCCATGGTCCCCACAAACTTTACTTCAAAGCGGTATTCCCCAGGGTATTCGATCACCTCCACCTGCCCGTTGGAAAAGCTCTCGGCCACATTGCGGATCATCGCCGGCGTGGTGGTGGCGGCGGAACGCATCTTACTGCGGACCCGGCTCCGGCGGTAGGGTAACGGCTTGGTCACATCTGCTTCAAGTCCGTAAGCCTGTTCCCAGATCGGTAAACCCCAGGTGGCGGTTTCCAGGACAAATTGGGCAAACAGGTCATTTTTGGCCGCTTCCACCGCGGAGGCCCGGCCGGTAAAGGCTCCCTGCAGCTCTGTGACATAAGGGCTGCCGGCATAAAACTCCGGCAAATAATCAATTAAACGCCTCATATCGAGATACTCACCTCTCCCGGTACCGGCACCTGGTCAGAGCCAACCTCTATATTATCGGTGCCGCCGTTGACCGTCAGGGCTGTGAAGTTTTCTACTCCGGCTATGTCCAGCAGCAAAAAAGCAATCCGGTTATACAAAAGCTCATACTTTTCAAAAGCAATCCCTTTCAGGTATTCCCCTAACTGGGCAGAAAACTTTTCCTGCACATCGGAGACGGTAACTGAACTGTTCAACACAACCGTTGCCGTAACGTTTACAGCCAGCCCTTCTGCCGAAGCCACGGTGACTGCCGCTCCGACAGGCCGGTTTTCTTCGATATGGTCAGCGCAGGCCTGCCGCACTTCGCCGGTCACAGGGCCCTTCTCCGGGTCCACAATCAATACCTTTACCGTTCCCGGCCCCTGCCAGAGGGGATAAATCTTTGCCGCTCCTACGCCCGGTGTTTCCAGCGCCCACTGCCGGTAGTGATCGGCATTGCCGCTGGTGGCAGGCCGCCGCAGATAGGCGTATAGACGTTCCACCAAAGCGGCGTCGCTTTCCAGGTCGGCGCCGCCGGCGGCAGCTTCTAAGTTGGTCACGCCGGTTATGCCGCTGATGGGAGTCAGTAAGCGGTTAATCGCCCCAGCGGGCACGTTATAGGCGGCTCCCACCTTAGCCGCTTCCGTTCCGGTCTTTGCTGTTCCTTCGGTGACTACGCACTGGGCCAGGGTAATGAACTCTAGTCCGTTGTCCGTTACGCAGACGCTGCCGGCCGGAATTGTCTTCCCTTCCTGTCCGTCAAATGTTACGTCTACCACCGCTCTTCCGGATTTTCTGGTAATTCCGTAATCTCCGCAGCGTTTATCAATGTATTCTCCGGAGGTTTCATCCACAAAGGCGATGGGTAAGACGGCATTTAAGCTGTCGTAAAGCTTCCACAGTTCCAGGGCCACCGGGGCCGCCATATCGGCGGCAAAGCTGCCCTCCCGCTTCTCTATCTCCGTTGATAAATTCGCCAGAATCTCCGCTTTTATGCTTTCCGGGGTTTTCTCCTCATACAATTTCACTCACCTCACCGTCTCCATATACCGTACTGATCTCTACATTCACCATCAGCCGTCCATCCGCGAAATTTATCCGGCTGTTCCCCACCTCGGTTATATACGGATTAATCAAGAGGGCCTCCCGGATATACCTCCTGGCTTCGGCCTTTTTGGTATCCTCGCTGTAGGGCTGCCCAATCAGGCTGTCCAGCTCACAGCCATAGGCCCGGGTATAGATTTCTTTCCGGAAGCGGGGCACTTGCAGGGCCTTCCAGGCCCAGACCAGCACGGCCTGCTTACCTTCCGCATAGACCGGGCTGCCCTGCCGGACAAGAGGGACATTATTGCTGTAATCCCAGGCCACTTCCCGGTAAAGGGGAAGGTCTCCGGATGTGGGGACCGCTGCCGGTTGGGTGAGGGGAAAAAGGGTTACGCTCACAGACTCACCACCTTGCACAATATGATATATTTTTGATGCTCATCCACCGGCAGCAGAAGCAGTTGATCCCCGATGGACCAACTGTCCGTCTGCCGTTCCAGTCCAATCTCTCCCCTCAGCTCCGCATTCCCGGAAATCGAATCGCCGGCGCCGGTGATGGAGCCCTGACCGTTGATCTGGAAATCCGCCTCCAGGACGGACCCTGCCAAAAGCTCCGCATTGGCCAAAAGAGTATCCCTGGTCTGGACTGTTCCTTCCACCAATACTTGCAGAGGCGACAAAGCCTGGACCTTGCCCAGGACCAGGGAAGGGGCACGATCAAAGCTCCCTTCCTGCCGCATCACTTGAATGATCGTGTTAAACGGATTATCTTCCATGCTTTCCTCCTATGCCGTGGGTTTGCCGCCGGCTTCCTGTTCATCCATCATGTTCCGGAAATTCAGCACCAGCTTATTTTGGTACAGGCTGCCGCTCCAGGTATGGCTGTCGCTGTCGATCCAGAAAAGTCCGTATTGGCCGGTGACCGGTTCCCGCAGAATCACCGACTCCCCGGCAATGAGGCCGGTATTTCCCAGGTTGGTCACCGTGATTTTCTGGCTGGGGCCGTCATCCTCCAAAATCTTCCTGGCCTGGGCGGCGCTGTCCTGGCCCTCGTCCTGCCTCAGATAAGCCTGCATCAGGCCATAAGCGTCAATCAGATCCTGATTCTTTTGCGTAGTGATCAAGGTATCGTTCTTATCATAAATCGCCACCTGGTTGGTCAGGTTTTCAATGCTTTCCGTCACTGTGGCGCCGATCAGGTTGCTTTTTGGCCCCAGCACCAGGGTACTGTCCCGCCGGGCTTTTTCCACCACCTCCAGCTTTTCTCCGGCAAAGCGGATCATGTACCGCTTACCTGTTTGCTCCGCCGCCAGGGTATAGGCGGTCTGGATGATCCCATACAGGGAAACCCCGGGAAAGCTGCGGGAAATGGACGTTCCCGTTTCGGCCAGGCTGCCGGCGGCGATGTTAAAATCCGCACAGACCCTGGCGGCGATATCCTCCGGGGTGCTGTTCCTGAACTGGTACACCGACTGATTCCGCTTCAGGTAGACCCCCCGGTCGGCACAGCCGATCTCCAGCAGATCCCCTGCGGTATCCCGTTGCCGGGAAAATACAAAGCCGTCGAATAAAAGCTGTTCACCCGCATAAAAACGGACGCCGGCGCCCAGATCGCAGCTGACCTTTGGCAGGCTTTTGTCGATTTCCGACACGCCAAAGGAAAAGTCCAGTGTCCGGCCTACCTGGTTGTAGGCCCCAGCCCAGGTAATGTTTTGAATCAAGTCCGTGACATCCATGGCTTTGCCTTCCCGGATGATATGCAATTTCAGCTTCATCATAATTTCAGCCCCGTCCAATGGATATATAATCTGCCGGCCTTCTCCAGGGAAAATCGTTTTCTGTTTCCATCTTCATAGCTCTGCTGCTTCCCATTCAAGACCAAATAGTCGCTGCGGCCCGTTCCTTTACTGCGCCAGGTGATTTCCACCGTACCGCCTGTCTTGACCGGGAAAGAATCCTTATTGGTCACCGTCCTGGTTCCCTGGGAGCTTCCAGGCAGTTGGTAGCTGGCGTATACCGAGCCAAAGTGAGCTATACTCCCCGTATATACCACTTCTAAAGTGACCGTTTCCGACGGTGGGGCTTTCCCCGCCCCGCCGCTTGACACTTTGGCTGCCGGCAGCTCTTTGGCGTTGGGGATCTTCAGCGCCTGCCCCGGATAGATCAGATTAGCGTTTTTAATCCCATTAGCAGCGGCCAGCTTACCGTAGAGGGATGCGTCACCATAAAATTTCCGGGCGATAGCCGATAGAGTATCCCCGGCCACCACCGTATAGGTGTCTTGGGTCACCGCAGCTGAGCTGCGCGCCCGGGCGTTATTTCCGGTAGAAGCCGTCTCGGTGGCTTCCACTGCCAGCTTCCGGTAGCCCCGCAGGGGGATGGTGCAGTAAATATCGTTGGTGCCGTCCTGCTCCCGGTAGCGGATAGGATCCAGGATCACCGCCTCATTCATCTCGGTATCGGATACAATGAAGCGGAGCACCGTCCCTTCATCACTCCAGCGGATCAGCTGCCGCAGATAATACCAGGGATCCGTCACCGCTCCCGGCGTATTAAAGGAGTACTCCTTGGCCGGCAGCAGGCAGTCCAATTCTTCGTCCAGCAAAACACGGCTGCCCGGCAAATTCACCGCTCCCATGGTATGCATAGTCAAACTGCTGGCCTTTCGTCCCGCTTCTCCCTGCCAGGAAGCAGGGGTTACCGGCAGGATCAGTTCCTTACCGGAAGGGCTGTCTTCTTTTAAGCTGATTTTTCGAAGCATATTCTCATCCCCTTATACCGGCACGGCCAGACCAGAGCTGCGCTGCAGCTTCCTGGCCAGGGCAGCGGCAATTTTTTCAATGTCCGATTCCTCCCGGATCACCAGAGTATCTGCCAGTTTATCCACTACCACAGTTCCTGCCTGGCGGTCCATAGTCCGGGCCTGGTCGGCAGTCAGCACCCGCTCCCCCTCATGGAGCAACGCCGGAAAGTTATCCCGGGGCACCCGCTTCAGGCCGTAGGCGTATCCTTGATCAGGGTGGAAATTGCTATACTCGTCAATAGCGTAGCCTTCATATATCCGATTTCCCGTTGTCGGATCAATATTTCCAGAAAAGAATCCTTCCATCAAACCCTTGGTAAATTCCTGAGCTTTAAGAAATCCTGCGCTCCAAAAAGCCGTATTGGTTTTCGTGTCATCCCGAATCGCTCCAGCTAAAGCAAGCTCCGACTCCAACGCCTGTTGGGCTCCAGTTGAAGCATTATACTCATTAATTCCCTGCACCTTTGCTTCCATGATCAGGCGGCCCATCTCAGCAGCGTTGCCGGCGGCTTTAGCATTTTGATAATCTTCCGTCCTCATCATCGCTTCTATCGCCGTTCGCTGGAATTCTTCTTTTTTGTTTTCCAGATCCGCCTTCCATGCCCCAATAGCGGAATAGGCTTCTTGCATACTTTGGCCATCCTCGCCTGAAAGCCAGTCAATCTCATCCTGAATGCCGCCTTTGCGGACAGCGTTGTAGCCTTCGCCTGCGGCGTTGGCCAGTTCGCCTTGCCGTGACTGGAGTATAGAGGATAAACCCTCAAAGGTCTGGGATTGACGCTCTACGGCCTCTCCATAAAGTTCATTCATCTTTTCCAGCAAAAACGCCGCCGTTTCCTTGCCGGAATAGGTGCCTTTAGAGACGCGATCGTAGACCGCTCCGGTGCTGATGTTATCCCGCTCCGCCAGCCAGTCTACCGCCTCGATTCCACGCTCAGTCAGCAAATCCAGGTACTTTTGGCTCGCTTTATCCATGGAACTCATACTTCCCAATGCGGCGGCCACCGTGGCGACGTCCGATTGTTCCAGCCCCAAAGCCGCACTGGCGCCGCCTAAGCCGGTCAGCGCAGGAATCATCGCATTAGAATCATAGCCGTGGGTCAGCAGAGCCTTAGATAAACCGGTCAAGTCATCATAGGGAAACGACGTAGTATTAGCCAGGGTTTTTATGCTATCCAGGAAAACCGAAGCTTCGGAATCACTGCCAAGAAGCGCGGAAAAGGAGATAAGGGCGGTTTCCCGTTTACCGGCTGTGGCAGAACCATTGGACAGGATGGAAGCCTGTTCCCCAGTAACGGCATTATATTGTTCCTGGACATAGGATTTGAAAGCATTATCTCGTTTGGAAAAGTTTTCGGTGGCCCCGTTTATTAAACCTATGCCGCTGCCAACGGCCGCTCCTATAGCCGCCCCCCATGACCCACCAATGCTGCCGATCGAAGAACCAATCGTAAACCCTGCAGAAGCTCCAGAAATTCCTGTAGTTAAGGCGTTAGAAAACAAAGTCGATATTTGATCTCCGCCTGCGCTTTTCACCAGGGAATTCGCGATATTTATCGCTGCGCCCTGCGCGGCTTGAGCTATCCCTTTTCCGAATGCGGACAAAGATGACAATGCTCCGCTTTCGGCATTTCCGGCTTTACGAAAAGCATCTCCTGTTTTTTGCATTTGTCTTTCCGTTTCTGAAGCCCCTCTTGTAACTAAATCCAGATTCCTTTTCACTCCATCATAATTTGCCTGAGCCAATTCTACCTTTAGTCCATCGGCTTCATCTCCTGCCGCCGCGGATTGTCTCTCTAATCTTTTTAATTCCGCCAAAGCGTTGGCAGCATCCAATTTCAGCGCGTATTTATTTTTATTAAGGGAATATAGCTGCTGCTCCAGCTCATCTACATCTTTACTGAACTCTTTAGTGACAGAAGACATCTTAGCCATGGCGGTTGAATAATTATCTGTGGCGGAAATAACGATTGCACTATCCGGCATAATACCCCCCCTCTCGCCTCCATATAGGAGCTTTTTTACCTCTTCATTTGTTCTGCCTCATAGGACGCCAACGCCCAGATCAGGTCCCGTTCCCCGGGGGACTTTTCATAATAGTCCCCCGGGGCCCAGGCTTTTACGTGAAACAGATAGTACACCAGTCCCAGTTCCGGATCGCCGCCGTCCTCTAAACGTTTTTTATTTCTTCAATGGTGGTCATCCTGTAGCCGCAGAGCCGCTCGATGGCCCGGCTGATGTCCTCGATCTCCCCGGGTAAAAACATGGCTTTCACCGTTTCCGCCGGAGTAGCTCCGCCGAATTTTTCTTTTAACCGCTGATCCTTCAAATTTGGCTCCACCACACCGGCCAGCAGGATGTGAACGCCCATGTCCTGGCTGCCGCTTTCCCGGAGCTCCTCCACCTTGCCATAGGGCAAACCCCTTAGCGTCATGGTAAATTCTGCGCCTAAAAGCTCGGACAGGCGTTTTACTTTAATTTGCTTTTCCGGCAGTTGTCTCATGACGTTGGGGATCTCCGGTTTAAGCAGCATCTCCAAAATATTCGCCCTTTTTTCGTCCATGGCTTACGCCTCCACCATATCCAGGAACTCGTAATCCGTAAAACTGAAGGGGGCCTCTACCTTGCCCACAGCCTTGGCTTCCCAGTCCGCCAATGTCAGATCGTCGAAGCTGACGCCATAGGCAGCCACTCTTTCTGCGCCATAAGCATCGGGATCGGCCAGCTTAGAGATCACCGTAAAGCGGGGATCTTGGCCTTGCTTGATCTGATTGCCGATCAAAGCCGCCATCCGGCTGTTGACCTTATGAAAGCGCAGGCTGCCGGTATTGGAAATACTGGTGATCTTCTTATCTTCGGCCATCTGCCCGCAAAGGCTGACGGTTTCTTTATTGAAGCTGCTTTTGATTTGGGCGCCATAGCACTCTGCCACATAGTCGCCATCCAGCCACACCTCGCCCCAGGTGCCGCTTATCACTCGATTTGCCGCTAACGTTACCATACTTTCTTCCCTCCTACATCGTAATGACGATATTAATGTCTTCAATGGCGTCCAGGATCCTGATAACAGCAGTCAGGAATACCTTATCCCCGGTGTTGGCTTCCTTGATCTCCTGTTCACTCATTTCCGAAGTATCGACACCTAAGCTCACCAGGTAAGCTTCCTGAGCTGCCAAATCAATCCCCGCAGAGCTGCTGCCGGCCTCCAGAATGCCGTCCCGCTCCAACTGCCGCAGATAATCGCTGACGGCAGAAACCAGGAGGCATTTATTGTCGTAGCTGTTAGCCAGCTTGCCGATATAGCTGTCCTGAGCGGCTTTCCGGAGATCCGCCTGGATCATGTCCACAGCCTCCACAATTTTGATCTTTTTGAAGGCCTCCCCCTTGGCATCCGTTACTGTGGTCAGGCTGTTTACCCCCCGGGCTACTTTCACCTTCTCCCCATCGTGGTAAAGGATCAGCTGGCCGGCGTCGATGGCGGCGTCCATGGCGGCCCTATCCAGCCGGGTAATATCCTCCACCTCGGGCAGCACCGCGTAGGTGGAACTGATGGTCATCGGGGTACCGGCCAAAAGACCGGCAATCCGGCTGCAGTATTGGGCGGCGGTGTAGGTCTCGCCGCCGGCTTTGATCCCTGCCGTGGTAAAATTGATCACCGCCTCGGAATCTGCGGTCAGCGAGGGCAGGATAGCTTTGGGGGCAACGCCTTCCCCACGTCTGGCCAAAAGCCAGGTTTTCACCGCCGACGCTTCTGCCGCCGTGATTTCCGGCGGTCCGGCCAGATAATCAAAGGTTTGGGTCGCCAGCCAGGCCAGAGCGGGGGAAAGGTCCCCGGCTTCGGCCGCCAGGACATACAATAAAACCTTGCGGGGCTTTTCCGTATAGCCGATGAAAGCTCTCTCCGTATAAGCTTTGTTTTGTGCGGAGAGGCCGGCGGGGATCTGATCGGCAGACGTTAAGACAGTCCCCCCGGCTTCGACGCCCTCATCCCTGACGATAACGGCCACAATGCCCTTTTTCGAACGGCTGATGGCCGAAGAGGCCAGAGTCTTAAAGATAATATTGATACTCGGTAAACCCATATCATTCACTCCTTTTTCGTTAAGTTCAAAGCCACTTCCCGGATCATTTCTTCGGGGATCTGTACAGGCTCCCGAAGGTCGAAATATTCCACCCGCAGCGTTAAGCGGGCGACGTTAAAATCCCTGACCCCTGCTTGGGCATGGATCCGGAGCCACCGGTCTCCCACCTGGAGAGCACCGGACCGAAATAAATCCAGGACGGCCTGCTGGATTTCTGAAAGTGTCAAGGTGCTGCTGCCGGAATAATCATCCACGTCCTCATGGATGAACAGGATAAACTCCACCTTTTCGGAGACGGTGCTGCGGTTAACGTCTTCCCGTACTGTCGCCGCATGCTGCAAAAGGAAGCTGGGCCGTTCATATCCATCCGGGCAAAGGTCAATGTAGACCTTATATTCCGGATAGGCCTCCGTCAGGATCCGGTTAATGGCGTTCAAGATGTCTATGCGTTTGATCATGTAATCCCTCCTTTCGGCGGCCGGCTGATCAGCCATAACCATTTTTAACGTTAGCTGCTGGCGTTTTCTTCAATTCGTCTCACCACCTTTGCCCTGACCGCCTTGATTTCGTTTTATGCTCAACTCAAATAAGAGCTCCAACGTCGCATAGCCTGTCAAATGTCGTAGCAGATCGGCCCCTCCCCCGCCGTAATGATCTGTATCCCTGCCGCCGGATTCGGCGGCCATATCCTAAAATTTCGTATGAAAAAAGAGAAGTCCTATCGGCAGCTCCGTCGAAAAGGGTTTACATCCTTGGAGAGGCCGGCCTAAGAGAAATGTCTGCCGGGAACAAAATCCTAACAAAATCCTTTAGTATAATTATATTGGGGAGAAATGGGGCAAGGGGGGCAAATTATCCGGTCAGTTTTTTGAGCCTTTTCCCAATTACAGAGCGGTCTGCGTGCATTTCCTCCCCTATCTCCATTAGTGACATACCTTCGATGTAACGCATCCGCAGCAACTGTCTGTCCTCGCTGTCGGGCCGGCTTTCAATGTACCGGGAAAGCCCCCACAGTTCCCTCTGACAGCGGCGTTTGCTCTCCCGCAGCCGGGCCTCCAAGTCTTCGATTTCCCGGCGCCACTCAGCCGGGTCCTCTCCGTCTGCCCATCCGGTGATCACGGTCCGGTACTGCCGGTATGGGTATTGGCTGCGGCTGGCCTGGACGCTGTCCGCCACCATAACACCCGGCCGGTCTTTTACCGCCCGCAGCTTGACGATCTGCCGTTCCAGCTGCTTAATCTCCCTTTGGAGGGTTTGGTATTGTTTTAATCGTTCCTGGTTCACTGGCCCCCCCTTTTTTCTTTGGGGCTATCTGCCGCCTGATTGCGGCATATTACCCTTGAGGTGATAAAACATGCTGCGACTCTATGATCTCGACGGCTGGCTCTATTTTGCCCGTGGCCTTGCCCGGCAAGGCTATACCCTCTATCAGATCCAATACGGCGTCGACTGTCCTGAAGGGCTTATCGCCCGGTTCATGACCTTAGATGATCGGCCCAATATCGAGGTTGTGACCCAAGACCGGGATGTGGCGGCCGCTATTTTGGCGTATAAGCCCAAATAGCCCGGACTCCTTTAATGTTTTTCTCCGGCTTTCAGAACCCCCTTGCCCCAGTCGCGCATATACTTCTGGCAGGAGGTGGTCTAAATGGAATCATCATCATGGTCTAAGGAATTAGGGTGTCTGCTCATGCGCAAGCCGGATGCCCAGGCCGTTTTATACGGCAGTCCCAACTATCCACAGATAAGAGGATTTGTGAATTTCTATGAAGCGAATAATTGTGTAGTGCTGGCGGCCAGTGTCGTCGGGCTGCCTTACGGGCCCGCCCCTTGCGGAACCCGCGTATTCGGCTTCCATATTCACGAAGGCCGCTCTTGTACAGGAAACGCCACGGATCCCTTTGCCGACGCGGGATCCCACTACAACCCGGGCAACTGCGAACATCCCCACCATGCCGGCGATCTTCCCCCGCTGTTCGGAAATAACGGCTATGCGCTGATGACGGTGCTGACAAACCGTTTCACGATTGCCCAGGTCATGGGACGCGCCGTCATCGTTCACGGCTCCCCCGACGATTTCACGACACAGCCTGCGGGAAATTCCGGAGAAAGAATCGCCTGCGGCATCATCTGCCGGCGGTAGTACCGCTCATACGCCAAAGCTCTGCTGCGCAGAAAATTAAGGAGCTTCCGCTCCTTTTTTATTTGTTCTTAAGCCCATAGACCTCTTCCTTATCCACCGGCACAAAGACGTTCTCCGGATTTCCCGGGCCAATCGCCGGAATCGCCATTCAGTCCTCACAGCCGCTCCATATGCTGGGCTCTCTCCGGCTGTCTTTGCGCCGGCCGCATCTTTCGTTGACGCCTGAACCCTCTCTTAGACCGTTCGGTCCGGCTCCATTCCCGGGCAAGGGCTCGCCAATCCCTGATAGATGAACCGAATAGATCTCTGGAAAGGGCAGCCTTAATCGCGGCTCTTTTTCCTTCACCGCAATCGCAGGACTCTTCCGGATCCAGATGGGCCCCGCATTCCGGGTTCATCCTCGATCTGATCCTTCAGCCGCCGGAGGGAATCCGCTACGCTTAAAGCCGGCACATACCTCCGGAGCACTAAGCCTGCTTTGGCCGAGTAAATCTCCATGGGATCACCTGCCCGGATACCGAGATTCCGCCGGATCTCTTTGGGAATCACAATCCGGCCAAGCTCATCTACCCTTCTGATCATGCCTGTGGCTTTCATAAAAATGCCTCTTTTTTCTGATTAATTCCTTTTCCTGAATAGCCTTGCGCCCACTTATTCCGGCGCCGACATAATCGCTGCCGCCGGCCGCAGCGCAAGCCCTGCCTGATAGCCGGAGACCGCGGCGCAAAACCACATGGCGGCGGTCAGGGCCAGCACGGAGCAAGCATAAAGCACGGCGCCGCAGGTATGGTGCTTACGCTGTTTTGCGGCCATAAAAGCCCTCCTTTGCCGGATCCGTTCAGGGATAGCGCCGGGGCTCATATTGAGGATATTCGCCGTATCCCGGATCGTGCGGCCGCAATATTCTTCCATTAGCTCTCCTTCCTGTTCAAACAATCGTACATATTCCGTGATATACTAAAGGAAATCGGAAATTTCTTGATCATTATTCTGCCGCTTAGCAGGTTGATTTCTGATCAAGGCAGCAGGCTTTTCCGGCCAAAGCTTCAGTTCGTTTTAATTGAACATTTTGGGCGAAATAATCCAGTTCTCAATCCAAAGTTGATTGTATCTGCTTTTAAGAGTGCCATATCCATCACCATCATCGCCTTATGTTCGATTTATCTGAACAAATCATACGCCAAGAATCCGCCGTCTGTCAAGAAGAAAATTCATAAAAATTGAACTTATTTTTGCTTAGTATTGATTTTTGTTCATTTTAAGCGTACAATGCTACTAAGCAAGGAGGACGTGGACATGAGCGAAGCTGACGTTAGCAAAATATTTGCTGCCAATCTAAAACAAATAATGGTCTCAAAAAATATAAAACAGACGGATATCGTACGGGCATTAGGTGTCGCTAAGGGGACGGTCTCGGGTTGGTGTTCCGGAGCCAATATTCCAAGGACGGATGCGCTCAGCAGTCTGTCCAACTATCTCGGGGTTCAATTATCCGACCTTTTGAGTAAGAAATCTCCTGCTGACGCTGTCAGCCAAACAGCCAGGAAAGAAAAAGACATCGAAAAAATCCTGGCCCAGGCCCGGGAGCAATTGATGGATGCCGAGGGGCTGATGTTCGACGGTGAGCCGGCCAGCCCGGAAGCCATCGAATCCATCCTTTCGGCCATGAAGATCGGCATCGCCATGGCCAAGGAGGAAAACAAGAAGTATATTCCCAAAAAGTATCGCAAAGATTGAGGGTGCTGCTGTTGAGAGATCTTGTGAAAAATTTATATCGCAGGTTTAGGACCACGGACCCCTTTCAGATTGCTGAAGGCCTAAACATTAAGATCATCACAGTACCGCTGGAGGATGTCCGGGGATATTACCATTACTTCCGCCGAAATTACTTCATCTACCTTTCAGACTCATTGAGCGACCAGGAAAGAACCTTCATCTGCGCCCACGAATTGGGTCATTATCTCTTACACCGGAGAATCAACACCGTATTCATGGATCGGTATACCTACTGCCCCAAGAATAAATATGAGAATGAAGCCAACGCCTTCGCCATCACGCTGCTGACCTATGGGATCGATCTGGCGGAATATGAAGGCTGCGGCTCCGATCGGATATTACTCAGCCTGGGCATTCCGGCAGACGTGGTAAAAAGAATATAAAGGGAGAAGCTTATTTCGGCGGGTGTCTTTTCCCATGATTGGGGGATATATCCTTTCCGGCCGGGGATAGCCTTAGAAAAAGGCGAAGTAAAAAATGCGGTTTTGCTTGATTGGATAATAAAAAACGGCCCTCCGCCGGCGGCCGCCGGCAGAGAGCCCGAACCAAGAGGCTAAGCCCCATGATCCTGTCAAGGATAGTATATTATGCCTGGCTCAGCCGTCGGCCAGAAAATACTTCCCCCGCCGGTTTTCAATCCGGCAGCGTCACTTCTGTTTTGGGCGCGGTGGTCAAAAGCCCTTCCGCGGTTTTCAGCAGGTACTCCTCCCTGGCGGCAAATGGCCCTTCCAGATCCAGGGACATATCCCTGACCACCAGAACCGGCAGGGGACTGGACTGCCCTTCCGGCAGCCACCGGCCTGTAGTTAGTCCGAAAAACTGATATTCCGGCTCATAATGATATTCTTCCCGGTAGCTGCGATTAAGACCGGCTAACACCTCCAGGTCCGCGGCCTGTTCCCAGTCCGCCGGGGAAAGCAGGGCGGCGCTGTATTGACCGCTTTGGCAATAAGACTGGCGGCAGGTTAAAGACAGCCGCTCTCCCCCGCCGCCGACTTCCATTTGCTGGTCCGCGCCGATCCAGGACTGATCCCGGGGAAAGGCTATCTGCCAGGAAAGGTTGGCTTCAAAGGCCTTGGCCAGTTTTTCCCCGGACCAAAACCAAAGGGAAAAGCGCCTTACCCGGGAATAGGCCCCCAGGCTCTCGTCATGGTTTTCCGTCACGGCCAAAAACCAGGAGGGATCGCTGCCGGCGCCGGTTTCCCCGGGCCAAAGCCGCAGATCCTCCAAAGGCAAAAAACCCTCCTGGGCATAGACCAATGTGTACCCCCGTGTGCCGGGAGTCAAAAGGCAGAGAATGCCTTCTTCCGGCGGGCAGGATAAAGCCAGGGCCACGGCAGCCTGGCCGGCGCCCTCTTCCGCAGGCAGCCTGGCCGCTACGGCCTGCCATTGACCGGTCTGGGCCTTGGGACGCAAATAGTCCGCCACATTCCTGGCCGTGATATCCAGAGCTTCCTGACGCATCTGGGTGTTTTCAGAAAACAACAGGGAAATCTGCACCTCCGGCAGCTGCAGCAAAGGAGGCGCCAAAGAAAAAACCGATAGAGCCCTTTCTTCATAGGGACTGGCAAGATGAGCCGGCAGACTGTCCGGCAAAAAAAGCGCCGCCGCCATGAGTACGGAGAAAAGAAAAAGCCTTCCCGGCAGGGAGGGCTTTATTCGTAAAAGGGAGCTTTTCAAGCCGATCCGCATAATCCTTTCACCCTTTCGACAAATTGCCTCTATAAAAAGATTATGACGGCCGGGGGCAAAAAATGATCGGTATTTCGTTTTACCCCTTAAGTTCCGGAGCTTTTTTACCATGGCTTTGAATCTGAACGTATATCTGCGGGTTCTCAGTAAAAACTAAAAGGGCAAATCAGTTTTTCAGGAAGGATCTGATCAGATGGATAAGCGTAAGGAAAAAACTCTCCCCCATTCGAATTGCCCCAACCTGGGGCCCATATTTGAAAACTCCGTTGTGACCTCCTCCATGGATTGCACCGGCCTGGTACCCACTCCGCCGGAAACCGACGCGGAAGCCGAATCCTATGAAAACCTGGCGGATATCGACTTGCCCGGCGGCAAAGAGCGAAAATAAGCCCCCGGGCCTGCTGATCCGTTAAGGAACGCCGGGGCAGCCTAAAGCCTTACGTCCGGTGAAAAAAAGGTTTGCCGTGAGATTTCCGTCTTGCCGCAAGCCTTTTTTTGTTGCCGGCTTATCTTAATTTCACCGGTTTATCTTAATTTCACCGGCTTATCTTAATTTCACCGGTTTATCTAAATTAAACCGGTTTATCTAAATTAAACCGGCTTCAAATGAAAATTTTTTGCTTTTTCCCGAACCTTTTCAACGGATGATGGGTCAGAAAAACCTTTTCTTTTTGCAGATCCACAGGCAGACGGCCACCACCGCGGCGCTGACGATCACGATCAGGGGATAACCGTAACGCCAGCGCAGTTCCGGCATGTACGCAAAATTCATACCGTACCAGCTGGTGATCAGGGAAAGCGGCAAAAATACCGCCGTCACCACGGTCAGCACTTTCATAATGGTATTTTGGCGGATATCAATCTGCGCCTGATAAACCTCCCGGACATGCATGGAATATTCCCTGAGCATTGAGGTTTCGCTGAGCAGCCGGCTGCTTCTCTCGGTAAAGAGTTTAAACGCCGACAGGCTTTCCCGGGAAAAGAAACCGTTTTCATTTTCCTGCAGTTCCTGCCCGATTTGGATCAGCTGGGAATAATAGCGGTGAAAGGCTACGATTTCCTTGCGGATCATGATGATCCTCCTGTCGAAGTTCTCCAGGTGCCCTTCCACCACCGACTCTTCCGCCTTGACGATCCTTTCCTCCAGCTTTTCCAGGTGGTACAGGTCCTTTTCTACCAATTCCTCCAGAAACGCATAGAAAAAAGCCCCTACCGAGGGAGTCTGCCAGCTTTTTGTCTCCATGATCTTTTTTATCATGGTCAGCGCCGCGCCGGAGTCGTCGAAAAAAGCTGCCCGCCCTTTTTCCAGGCAATAGGAGAAACTTATCCGCCCCGGGGAGCCGTCTTTTTTAGGTATGGAAAATGTACCGTTTAAATGATCGACATACACCTCGGCTTTGCAAAAGTGGGCGTTTTCCGGCTTCGGCAAAAACGAAGGCTCGATCCAGTCCGCCAGCCGTCCTTCTTTTTTGTCGGCACTATCGAAAATCAGTACGCAGCCCGCCGGTTTTTCCGGCCCCGGAACCGCTTCTTTCAGTTTTTTCTCCAGAAGAAAGCAGTGCATACGGTCTTTCACCTTCCTTCAGATATTATACTAGCCTTCCCAGGGAGCCTTTGTCAATTCCCCGGCAGGACAAGACCAAAAGAAGTAGAATTTATACTATGTTCAAAACCCGTTGAGTTTATATTCAAATCCCTTGAGTTAAGGAAAGCATAAGGAGGCAGTCCGATGACATATCCCGTTATTACGATAGGCCGTGAGTTTGGCTCCGGAGGGCGCCTGGTGGGCCGCCGTCTGGCCCAGGAACTGGGCATCCCGTTTTATGATAAAGAGCTGATCGCCATGGCCGCTGAAGAAACCGGTTTTTCCGAAGAGTTTATCCGGGAAAACGAGCAGAAGCGCACCAGCGGCTTCCTGGCCAATCTCTATTTTAATGCGCCGCAGAACCTGCCCATGTCGGATCAGGTATTTATCGCTCAATCCAACATCATCAAAAAAGTAGCCAAAGAAGGCTCCTGCATCATCGTGGGCCGGTGCGCCGACTACGTTTTGGCGGAGCAGCCTCATTGCCTTCATGTCTTTATCCACGCTCCTCTGGAAGAGCGGATCCGCCGGGTCAAGGAGTTTTACGGCCTGGACCTGGAAGATGTCCGTTCTTACATTCTCAGACAGGATAAGGACCGGGCTTCCTATTATAATTATTTCGCTTCCGGTGAATGGGGCAGGTGTCAGAACTACGACCTGTCCATTAATAGCGGCCTGGGGCTGGACACCGTAGTCCACGTGATCAGGGAACTGGCGGAGAAACAAAAGACGGCGGACTAACGGACTAACAGTGCCGGTTTTTCCCGGCACCGGCCTCCGGGCGGTCCCTTTCCCCTATAGAAGCAAATCACCTTGTATAAAAGCAAATCACCTTGGCCGGATACCGCTTTCGGCCAAGGTGATTGTTTATCGATTATTTATTCCTTTTCTCCGGCCGGCCCAAGGGCTGCCGTCTCCGCCTCCCGGCAGGCCAGCAGCGCCGCGCCGTACGCGCCGGCATATCTGCCGTCGGCCAGGCCGGTTACGGAAATTTTAAGCTTTTCTCCCAGGGCTTTTGCAAAATAGGGCAGGTGGCTCAAGCCCCCTGTAAGCAGCACGTCCTTTTCCGCCGACAGCTTTCCGGCCATTTGCCCGACTTTAGCCGCCACACTGTCCACAATGCCTGCCGCGATATCCTCCCGTCGCCGGCCGGCGCCGATATGCCCGATGATCTCGGACTCGGCAAACACCGTACACAGGGAACTGATGGGCAGCACCCGGCCCTGGGCCGCCAATTCAAACAGCTGGTCGATGCCGCAGTCCAGCCGGTTTGCCATAACCTCGATAAACTTGCCGGTGCCTGCCGAACATTTGTCGTTCATCAGGAAATCGTCCACCGCGCCGTTCCTGATCCGGATCACTTTGGTATCCTGCCCGCCCACATCAATAATGGTGCAATTGGGGTGGGTCCGGGCGCAGCCGGCGCCGTGGCAGGTGATTTCCGTGATCTGCTTATGGGCATAATCCACCGCCCGCCGGCCGTATCCGGTGGAGACCACCAGTCCATCCGCCAGGCATATGCCTTCTTCTTCCAGCCTTTCCCGGATGCTGCGGGCCGTTTCCGTACTGCTCCAGCCTGTGGGCAGCACAAAACGGATTTCCCTTTCGCCAAGGGCAACGACTTTCGCCGCCGTAGAGCCGATATCTATGCCGATATAATATTTTTTGCGCAATTTCCCGCCCCCTGTCAGGCCTCCCTGAAAAACCCTTTCTCAGCAGAATTTATCCCGGCCCGGATCGATGGTCCTGGGCAGCTTAACAATTTTCTGAATTGCGATACCCGATTCCCGGATACAAAGCCGGACCGCCCCGATCATCTCCTCCTCCACCAACAGCGACATACCGCAGCAAACCGAAGCAGCCCGGGGCGCGGGAGATATCCTCACCGCAATCCCCCGGGCCCGTATGTATTGATACAGCTTCATGCCTTCCGTATGATTGTGGAAGAGCACATAGTAATCCTCCGGCCGCTTATCCATCAGCCCAGCATTTCCACAAAAGCGCCTACACGGGTGCGGAGCTGTTCCGCGTCGGTATCGGTATAGTCCGTCTCCAGGCCCAGTACCGGAATGCCCGCTTCTTTTAACGCCCGTTCCACGTCGCGGCCTTCCACATCATAAAGGGTACAGAATTTGAGGTTGGCGTCGATGACGCCGTCTGCCTTATATTCCCTGGCCAGCCGGAGGATATCCTCGATACGGCCTTTGTTGGGCGTAAAACAGGCACAGTTGGTTTTCATGTACCGCTCCGCCAGGGCCCTGATCTGGTCTTTCAGTGTGGTGCGGCTTTCGTCCGCCAGGTTTTCAAAGTAGCGGGTGCCGGTGCACATCTCCTCGCAGACCACGGCGGCGCCGGAGGTCTCGACGATATGATGCAGTTTCCAGTTGGGGATGGCCATAGGCGTACCGGTGATCAGGATACGTTTAGTGCCTTGGGGGAATACCCCCCTGCCCTCTTTTACACGCTGCTCCAGCTCATCGGCCAGCTTGTCTGCCATCTCGGCACAACGGACGGGGTCGTCGTAAAACGCGATCTGCATCATTAAGAGGGCGTCCTTGCCGCTGATGGGCACAGGATCGGCCTTACGACACTCATATACCCGGGCCAGGGCCCTGCGCTTATTGTTGATCAGTTTAATGGCTTCCGCCAGCTTTTCCGGCGTAACCTTGTTTCCGGTAAACTCTTCCACAACCTCCAGGAACGTCCCGATCTCGCCGGCCCACTTCTCCACATCCTTTTCCCGCTTCATCTGCGGGATATCCATCACGTGGACGGGGACCTCCTCCTCCAGGATCTCCCAGGCTTTTTTCTTGCCGTCACAGGTGGTTTCGCCGACATACATATCGGCAATCCGGAAGAATGGACAGGTCTTTCCCACCCGGGCCCCCACGGATGCCTTGATGAGGGGGCAGACACTTTTCGGCAGCACTCTTTCCCCGTCCGGCACCCAGAACTGGGAACCGCCGCAAAGGCCGGTGGCAATGCCGCCGGCGGCAAACACGATCTCGTCGGGCACATAGATACAGAAGGTTCCGAATACCTTGCCGCCTTTTTTCTGATGTTCCATCAATTCCGCCGGCCGCACGCCATGGATCTCCGACACCACAAAATCATAGAAGGCCATGCCCTCCGGCCGGTCTTTCTGGGAAAGATAGGTGTCGCCAAAGGCTGTAGGCAACACACTGCACAGCACATCGTGAGATTCAAGATCCATACCCAGGTCCCGCCACATTTTACGATAGTCTGTCATCATTACCTCCCTGTTCGTTTTCATTCATTTTCCTGTTCCGGCCTTTTGCCAAAAATAAAAAGGCCGGCAAGTCCCCTGAGAAAAAATCCGCCTGCCTTTTGCGGACCGGTCAATCCGCCGCCTTTTCCGCTTTCGGGCGCATTTTTCCCTTTTTTATTACCAACCGTCTATATTTTCAAATTGTCACACTTTTTTCGACATAAATCAAATGGAAATATTAAATAAATGAAATAGTATAAATCGGATTAATTTATAATGCCTTCCGGATAATTCCATTTCCAATCGCCAGACTCTCGGACGCTTCAAACGCAAATAGCCAAGTTGGGCACCGTTTTATAAATATCACTTTCTGCCCACACAAACAAAAAAAGCGTACCAAAGGTCTGAAACCCTTGGTACGCTTAACTTTTGGAGTGGTGCGGTCGAGAGGACTTGAACCTCCATGCCCTTGCGAGCACTAGAACCTGAATCTAGCGCGTCTGCCAATTCCGCCACGACCGCATATATGATAAAGAATCTTGATAACAAAATGGCTGGGGTGCTAGGACTCGAACCTAGGTATGACGGAGTCAGAGTCCGTTGCCTTACCAACTTGGCTACACCCCATAGTAAGTAAAAGTGGTGGAGGGAGAAGGATTCGAACCTTCGAAGGCAGTGCCAGCAGATTTACAGTCTGCCCCCTTTGGCCAACTCGGGAATCCCTCCATGATATGGATATACCTCTATGATATTCACTGGAGCCGACGATGGGACTCGAACCCGCAACCTGCTGATTACAAATCAGCTGCTCTGCCAATTGAGCTACGTCGGCAAGAAAATGGCGGAGCCGACGAGAGTCGAACTCGCGATCTCCTGCGTGACAGGCAGGCATGTTAGGCCACTACACCACGGCTCCGCGTATGAAACTGTCAAAGAATTTTGGTGACCCGGACGGGAATCGAACCCGTGTTACAGCCTTGAAAGGGCCGTGTCTTAACCTCTTGACCACCGGGCCAAATGGATCTATCCCATCACACCTGAATTATGGTCGGGGCAGAGGGATTCGAACCCCCGACCCCCTGGTCCCAAACCAGGTGCGCTACCAAACTGCGCTATGCCCCGCTTGACGTGACAAAATGTATTTTAGCAAACAAAGGCATATTCGTCAAGTAGTTTTAATAAAATATTTTGTAATCTGTACTAGCTTATCCGGATCATCATCCAATTATTAATAAGGAGTTGATGCTTTTATGACCACCTTTGAGGAGAAGCGGATCCTGGCTTCCGTCGACGCAATCCTTAGCCGGCTGACCGGGTTTCATCAGCAGGAAGCCCGGCGGGATCCGGCTCTGGCCGCCGGGGATAATCAGCTTTTTTTGACATTTTCCGCCCTGCTTCCCCTCCTTCTGCCTTTGGTGGAAAATCAGCCGGAATTGCTTTGGCAGATGGTGCAGCAATTGTTTTTGCAGCGTCTGGCTCAGCCGGCGGCGGAAAAGGAAGCCGCCGACGCGGAAACCGTGGGCTTTTGCCTGAACGCAATCCAGCTTCTCTTCGCCAGGCATACCCTGGCCCTGCGCGGCTGCCCGGCTGAAGCGGATTCAGCTCCTTTTTTTGATCCGCTCAAGGGGGAATCCTCTTTTCTCCCGGAGTCCCATCCCCCGGACGCCGGCCGCCCGGATTCTCTTACCGCAGACATAATTTCCGCAAACGCTCTTTCCACAGATTCTCTTCCTCCGGACGTTCTCGCCTCAGACTCTACTTTCCCGGACGCTCTCTCCTCAGCCCCTCTTTCCACAGAATCTCCCTCAAACGCTCTCTCCTCGGACTCCCTTTCCCCAGCTGCCCTTTCGGCAGACTCCTTTTCTTCAGGCTCCCTTGCCCCGGCAGATCCAACCCCGGGGGAGACTGCCGCCGGAACGCATCTTCCTTTCCCGCCGCCGGCGCCGGAGCCGCCCCAAAAAAGGCTGGCAAGGCTATTGGCCTGGGTTTTCCCCGGTGAAACTCTGCTGACCGAATGGTCCTTCCGGGGCTGTTCCTTCGACGCTTATCTGCCCCGCCTGCGTCTGGCCCTGCGCCTGGGCGAAGAGCCGAAAACCTGCTGCCGGGACAGTCTATGGCTGAAAAAGGAAAAAATCCGCCTGGTCTGGATTCCGGAGACACTGCTGGCAGATCCCCGGGCTTTCCGCCGCCGTCTCCGCCCTTCCCTCCCTTCTCCCGTCCGTTAAAAAGCGATACGGCAAAAAAATAAACGCCTGCTGTTTTCTCCAAACAACAGGCGCTTATTTTTTCGGTTTTAACTTACTTCGTCGGTCGGATAAAATAAAAATCCCTCCTAAGAATTAAACCGCGAAGGCCAGAGCTCCAACTTCGATTTCCCGGGTATCCGACTGAGCGGTCATATAGCTGGCGCCCAGCTTTTCTACCAGACTGCGGCATTGGACCATCATATCCAGCTCTTCGCTGCAGGTAAACAGGTCTACAGTGGCTCTGCGTCCAGCAGGCCAAGTATGAATCGTCATGTTTGTCTTGGGGATGATCACCACCCCGCTGACTCCCTCGGAATTAAACTGACAAAAGGCTTTGTCCTCGACAGTCATGCCGTTTTCCTTAATCAGATCCAACACGCAGGCTTCCACTTTGGGAAGATCCTTCAACAAATCCATGTCGCAATCGTGGATTTCGGCTAACACATGGCGGCCCGTTACTTTCATCTATCATGCCCCCAATTCTTATTTAATTTTCGACTGTCGTCATCGACAATCAACCCAATTATACATGATTTTTCTCTGCTGTCAATAAAATTTTCCGCAAAGAAAAAAGCCTGCTTCCTTAACGGGAAACAGGCTGTCTTTCAAAAAAATGGTCGGAGCGACAAGACTTGAACTTGCGGCCTCCACCACCCCAAGATGGCGCTCTAGCCAAACTGAGCTACGCCCCGACAACAACACATGTTATTATAAAAGGATTTCGTTTTACTGTCAAGCAAAAAAAGCAGAAAAAGCAAAATTATTCCGTCAGTAAATAGCCTTTTTTTGCCACATCCAAATGATAGCAGCGGCTTTTTACTCCCGCCTCCAGCCAGGCCCCGCAGACGGCCTGGCTGATCCGATCCGCCTGACTTCGGCCGTTGAAAAACTTCTTATCCGCCGGGCAAAAGACCAGTACGGTAGGGCCGGAACCGGACAGGCAGGCGCCCAGGGCGCCGGCTTCCAGGGCCGCCGCCATCACCTGCTCCAACCCCTTGACTAAAGGCATGCGGTAGGGCTGATGCAGCCGGTCCAGCATGGCCGTGCGCAAAAGCTCATAGCGGCCGGTGATCAGGGCCCCGGCCAAAAGCCCGGCCCGGGCTTCATTATATATAGCGTCGTTAAAGTCCACCTGTTTCGGCAGCACTTTGCGGGAATCGGCGGTCTTCAGTTCAAACTCCGGCACGGCGGCCACCACCTTTAAGGGCTTGGGCGGCACGGTCTGCAGATAGCGGACCTGTTCCCCTTCTTTTACGGAGATGACAAACCCCCCTAAAATAGCCGGCGCCGCGTTGTCCGGATGGCCCTCCAGGCAGGCGGCCAGCGCTAAAAGCTCCTCTTCTCCCAGCCCGGCCTTAAACCAGGCGTTGGCGGCGGCCAGGCCCGCCACGGACAGGGTGGCGCTGCTGCCCAGGCCTCTGCTTCTGGGCACCCGGGCCCGAATGCCGATCTCCAGGTTTTGCGGCATGGCAAAGCCGCCCCGGGAGGCAAAAAGCCTTACGGCGTTTTCCGCCAGGTTTCCGGCTCCCAAAAGGCCGTAGCCCTTGGGCAGCCGCTCATCGCTTTTTTCCCGGAAGATAAAATCGTTAAATAAGCTCAGGGCAATGCCGAAGGCGTCAAAGCCGGGCCCCAGGTTGGCCGAGGTGGCCGGCACGCGGACTCTGATCATGCCTCTGCCCCTTCTACCCGCAATACCGTCCTGATCTCCCGGGTCACGTCCATTTCCCTGATCTCCGCCAAGGCCGCGTCCATATCGCCCTGACGGACCAGATGGGTGACAAAAGCCACCTCCGCCGAACCGTCCCCCAGCTCTTTTTGCAGCACCGAATCCAGGCTGATGCCGTGGTTTCCCATCACCTTGGTAATTTTAGCCATAACGCCGGGTTTATCCGCCAGGATAAACCGCAGGAAAAAGCGGGTCTTCACGTCCGCCATGGGGATGATCTCTTTTTCCCGGGGATAGACCTGATTCAGCCGGCCCTGGCAGTTAAAATTGATATTCCTGACGATTTCCACCACATCGCCCATGACGGCGCTGGCCGTAGGCATCCTGCCGGCGCCCCGGCCGTAAAGCATGACTTTGTCAAGGCCCAGTCCCCTGATGAAAACCGCGTTGAAGGAATCGTTTACCGACGACAACGGATGTTTTTCCGGCAGCAGGGCGGGATGGACCCGTACCTCGATTTTCCCTTCCTGTTCCCGGCAGATGGCCACCAGCTTAACGGCATAGCCCAGCTTTTCGGCAAAGGCCATATCCTCGGCAGTGATCGCCGTGATGCCCTGAGCGTAGACATCATCGTAAGTAACCTGGCTCTTAAACGCAATAGTAGCCAGGATAGCGGCCTTGCGGGCGGCGTCTAAACCTTCCACATCGGCTGTGGGGTCCGCCTCTAAATAGCCCAGCTTCTGGGCATCTCCCAGTACGTCGCCGTAGCCCAGGCCTTCCCGTTTCATCCGGGTCAGGATATAGTTGGTGCTGCCGTTGACGATCCCCATGACCTCCGTCAGGATGCTGCCGGACAGATTTTGCCGCAAAGCGGAAATAATGGGCACGGCCCCGGCCACGCTGGCCTCGAAATACAGGTCCCGGCCGGCGGACTTTGCCGCGGCAAACAGTTCCTGGCCATGAACGGCCAAAAGTTCCTTATTGGCGGTGACTACGTTCTTTCCGGCGGCCAGGGCCTCCAAAATATAGGTGCGGGCCGGCTCGATGCCGCCGATGGTCTCGATCACCACCGAAATCTCCGGATCCTCGGCGATGGCCCGCCAATCCTGGGAGCGGACCACGCCGTCAAGCTCCACATCAAGGCGGCGTTCCGGCCGCCGCTCCAGGGTACGCTTTAAAATGATCCGGCTGCCGCATCTTTTGGCCCAGATCTCCCGGTCGTTCAATATCATCATGGCCACGCCCTGGCCTACGGTGCCCAGGCCCAGGATGGCCACATATACATTTTCCATGTTTTCCACTCCTCTTTGCCGGTTTTCTTCTTATTCCAGGCCTTCTACCCGCAGTACGGTAACGATTTCTCTGGTGGCGGCCAGGCCGCTGATTTCCGTCAGGGCCAGCTGCATATCCCCGTCTCTTACCCCATGGGTGACCAATACCAGTTCGGCGTCCCCTTCCCGCAAATTGGTCTGCAGGACCCGGGCCAGGCTCACCCCATGGTTTCCCAAAACCTCGGCGATCTGGGCCAGCACCCCGGGCCGGTCGGCCAGCACCAGGCGCAGGAAAAAGCGGGTCTCCACATCCTGCATAGGCTTGATGGCCCGCTCCCGGCGGTCCAAAAGATTCAGCCGGCCTTCGCAGTCATTTTTAATATTCCTGGCAATAGCGGCCACATCCCCCAGGATAGCGCTGGCGCTGGGCAGGCGGCCGGCCCCCACGCCATAAAACATGGAATCTCCCAGATCCCGGCCGTTCACCAGGATCGCGTTCATATTATCATGGACCGAGGCCAGAGGATGGTCCAAAGGAATCAGGGCGGGATGCACCCGGACCTCGATCAGCTGGCGGTCAAGGCGGGCAATCCCCAGAAGCTTTACGGCATAGCCCAGGCGACGGGCAGAACGAATGTCCTCCAGGTCCACCCGGCTGATGCCCTCCACATAGACGTCGTTTATGGTCACCTGGCTGTGAAAGGCCAACGTAGCCAGGATCGCCATTTTCCGGGCGGCGTCATAGCCTTCGATGTCGGCGCTGGGATCGGCCTCGGAATATCCCAGATTCATGGCGTCCTGCAAAATGTCGTCAAAGGCCCGGCCTTCCCGCTCCATCCGGGTCAGGATATAGTTGGTGGTACCGTTGACGATCCCCATGACCTGACTCAGATGGCTGGCCGCCAGGCTCTGCCGCAGGGGACCCACCAAAGGGATGGCGCCGCCCACACTGGCCTCATAGTACAGATCCTTATGGGCTTCGGCGGCGGCTTTAAATAGCTCCTGACCGCAGGCCGCCAGGAGATCCTTATTGGCGGTCACCACATTTTTTCCGGCCCTGAGGGCCTGCAGGATATAGGTCCTGGCAGGCTCGATACCGCCGATGGTCTCGATGACGATCTGGATTTCCGGATCGTTCAGCACTTCGCTCCAGCGGTCCGTCAGGACCCCCGGCTCCAGCTCCACGTCCAATTTTTTCGTAATAAATTTTTCCAGGCAGCGCTTCAGGCAGATTTCACAGCCCGTAGCCTTTTTCATCTCTTCCTTTTGTTTTTTCAGGAGCATGATCACTCCCTGCCCCACGGTGCCAAGACCCAGCACCGCAATATTTACCCTGTTCATCTTTTCCCTCCCGCTTAAGCGGCAATATTCCGCCTTTTCCCCAAGGCCGGCCGGTTCTCAGATCTTTGAAATCACTTCCACCCGTTTTACTCCCTCCTGACGCCGCAGCGCTTCCGCCAGCTCCTGGGGGTTTTTTACGGAAGTGGTATTTATATTTAAGGTGGCTATGGCGATTCCCTGCACCGGCATCCCCTGATTAATCGAGATGATATTTCCCTTCATCGAAGCCACGGTATTCAGGACACTGGACAAAATTCCGGAGCGGTGCTCCAAAATCACGGTGAGGGCCATGATTTTCTCCCTCTCATCCTGGACGTAGGGGGCTACCCCGTCCCGGTATTTATAAAAGGCGCTGCGGCTGATGCCCACCTTTTCCACCGCTTCATTTACCGTCAGGGCCTCTCCCTTGAGCAAAAGCTCTTTGGCCTGAGCCGTTTTAATGATCGCTTCCGGCAGAATCTCTCTGCTGACAATATAGGATTTGGCCATACCTTTTACTTTCATCGAGCTTCCTCCCGCCAATTATTTCCCCGGCAGACAAATGTCCGTCTATAAAAGACATTCTACCACTTACGACAATGAAGCACAATATTTAAGAAACCATTATCCCCGGGAAATCAACTATTCCAGGCCCCAAACGGCAAAGCGGTCCCGTCCTGCCGCCTTGGCTTTGTACAGAGCCCTGTCCGCCTTGTCGTAAAGGGAAAGAAAATCGTCGCCTTTTTCCGCCTCAGCGATGCCGGCGCTGACCTTTACCGCAACGTAAAGATCCTGGTCTTCTTCGGCGGCGCGCAGGATGCGGCTTACTTCCCGCAATTTCTTTCCGATCACGCCGGCGTCAAAAACCTCCCGGGCAAAAACCAAAAATTCGTCGCCGCCCAGCCTGCCCACCACATCGGTATTCCGGAAGGTATTTTTCAGTCCTTCCGCCACCTTCAGCAAGGCCTTGTCGCCGCAGAGATGGCCCTGGCTGTCGTTGATTTCCTTAAAATGGTCGATATCCAAAATCAAAAGCATACCGCCGGCGAAAGCTTCGCCGTTTTTCAGAGCCAGATCGATCTGCCTCTGGCATTCCGCCCGGTTCAACAGGCCCGTCAAGGGATCGCGCTGCGCTTTTTCCCGCAGCATTTGCGTCTCATTCTGCTCCTGATCCACATCCTTCAGGCTGCCTACGGCCCGGATGACTTTGCCTTTCTCATCTCTGATCCCTGTTAAGGCCAGACGGTACCAGCGGTAGCTGCCGCCCTCTCCCTCTTCCGGCGGCTTCATCCGAAACAGGCAGGAAGCCTCCTCCCTGTCCCTCTGGAGCTGTTTTTTTATGTCCTTCAGGACGGGAAGATCCTCGGGATGGACCCTGATCTTATACTCCTCAATGCCGCTGCGCCGCTCTCCTTCCTCGCCTTTCCTGTCCAGCATCCGAAAGGTTCCGGTTTGAAAATTGACTTCAAAAAACCGGTAATCCAGATGGGCAACGGCCGTCTTAAACAGCTGATCGCAAACCCGGACCTGAGCGTCGGCTTCCAGAATCTGATTTTTCCAGCGGCACAGGTCCGTAATGGCCGAAAGGGCGAAAACGGCGAAAGCCAACAGGATCTTCAAGACCAATTGATGGTTGAGTCTATCTGTCATGTCCGCATATTTTTCCACCACTTCCATCGGCGTCACCGAAATGACATACCAGTCTTTTACCCCCACCGGCATATAATAACCGTACCGGTCGGCTCCTCCGGTGGAGGTGTAAGCGATAAAACCGCTGCGGCCCGCCCGGATATCGGCCCTCATGGTTTCAAAGCTGTAGCCTTCATGAAAAGAAGCTTTTTGGATGGTAAAAATATTATCCGACTGAATGATGCTGCCGGCATGAGCCGAACGAACCACATACGTACCGTCGGACTGGAATACGTGGACATAACCCTGCCCTTCAAAACAGGTGATATTGATAATCTGGCTTAAAGCGGAGGCGTTGTACAGGCCCACCAGCACCCCCAGAGCCTGACCTTCCCGCAGCACCGGAAACATGATGCCGAAATGATTGTCCCCGGCGTTTTCCGCCGGGTGAACGGCGGAAATCAGGGTGCCTTCCTTTAATACCCGATGAAAATCCACTTCCCGGGCTAATTTACAGCCCTCTTCTTCCGCATAAGCTAAACTGCCGTCAGGCAGAATCAAAAAAATATCGGCAGCTTCGCTTTCGTTCTGCAGCTCTGTGATCAGCTCCTGCACTTCAGGCGACAAAAGCTCCCGATGGCTGGCAAGGGCCATGGCCAGGTCTTCTCCCCTGCGGATGGTTCTTTCAATATGAAATTTTACATAATCCGCTTCCACCCAGGCCAGTTCCCTCAGCTGGTGCCGGATTTGATTCATCTCATTTTCCGAAGAACGTATGCCGGCGTCCCTGAAAAAAACCGCTAGCAGGATAAGGCAGAGTACGGCGCCGAAAATGGTGCCCAAATAGCGCCTGATTCCGTATTCTAAAGGGTTTTTCCTCATTCTCCCCCTTCTTCCCCGTCATTGCAGCTTATTTTCGCTCATTATATCATGATGAAATTCGCGTGGCTCATTATATCATAATTTTACTGTGGAAGCATTCCGCAAGGCAGCTTCACCTATTGACATCTCCCCTTGTAGCTGTTACCGTTTATATGAATGAATAAAAAAATATTCATTCATATAGACTTATCTGTATCCATTGGAGGTCCGGAATAAAAAAATGATCGTCTTGATCGGGAGCCAACGAAAAAAGGGACCTGTGACGCCGTCCGCAAATTCGGAAGCATCCAGAAACCCTACGGCGGGATTGAGTTCGAATAACCGGCTGATGCTGTTCCGGATGACGCGAACAATGATTCACCGGATGCAAGTGAGGAATACCGGGATTCCCTTTATTATCTGGAAAAATGCTGGTTCGAGTCCGATTACAATTATGATACTACATCGGGATTTTTGAAAAAGGCCGCAGGGCGCTGCTTTGATTTTCCGGGAAGAAAAATGAACGTTTAAAACATTGCCGCGGGAGGATATACATGGATAAAAAAGCGGAAATCTATCGCTGGGGAAAGCATTTATTCGGCTTAAAGGGCTTTAAGAATACGAATGTTGCCGGGATCATGAAAATGGCCGGAATGGCGGTAGGCACCTTTTACAATCACTACCCCTCGAAAGAAGCCCTGTTTCTGGAGATTTATAATGAGGAAAACGTCGCCTTGAAAAAGAGCATCATGGAGGCCGTAGACGTCAATGCCGATCCTCTGCAAACCATGAAGCGGATGCTGCTTTTAAATTTTCAGGGCATGAACGCTGATCCTATATTGCGGGAATGGTACAACAAAGAGGTATTCGGCAAAATAGAAAAGAGCTTTCGTGACGCAAACGGCCTGAAGCGCGTGGATTTTCTTTACAGCAGCTTTACCGAAATCGTGAAGAAGTGGCAAGCCGAAGGCCGGATGAGAGGGGATATCGATCCGGAGATGATTATGGCGATGTTCAGCGCTTTGATCGTGACGGAAACCCATAAGGAGGAAATCGGCATCCAATACTTTCCCGGTGTGATCGAATACCTGGCCGAATTTACGATGAAGGGGCTGCTGGACCGCTCCGTAAGCACGCCGGCGCAAAAAGAACAGAGGGAAAAAAGATGAAGCAGACCTCCGCAAATCCTGCTCAAAGAAAAAAAGGCCGTAAAACGGCCAGGCTTCAGGAAGTTTTATTTTCCCTTGGGATCATCTCCTCAATTCTCTATCTGATCACCGATATCGCCGCATCCCTTATGTGGCGTGAGTATAGCCCCGTATCTCAAACTGTCAGCGAACTGATTGCCATTGACGCGCCCACCAGAGTGTATGTGGCTGTTTCTTTCATTCTCTATGCCCTGCTGATCTACGCTTACGGCGCCGGTATCTTGCTCTCTTCCGGCGGTAAGAGAGCTCTGAAAATCGCGGCCTGCCTGATTATCGCCAAAGAGCTCCTGGGGCTTGCGGCTACGCTGTTCTTTCCCATCCATCTGCGGGGAATCCCGGCGGATTTTTCGGATACGCTGCACGGAATTCTGACGGCGGCCGGGGTTTTTCTCTGCATGTTCCCGGCGATGATCGCGGGGGCGGTCTCCTTTAAAGGGAAATCCAGAGCTTATTCGGTTATCACCATGATATTATTTGTCGTTTTTGGCCTGCTGGCCGGATTGGAGCAGCCAAAATACGCTTTAAACCTGCCCACGCCTCTGATGGGTGTTTGGGAACGCATCAATATCTACGGCTACATGCTATGGATCGTCATCTTCTCCGCCCTGCTTTTAAAATCGAGCAAAGTGAACAAGCCGTCAAAAGGTCTGTCGAAACGACAGTAAAGAACGGCAGGGCTGACGGCGGAAACCCCAGGTT
>JAYFQF010000040.1:0-34085 GCA_034927285.1 Peptococcaceae bacterium | reverse complement strand
CCGGTTCATTCAGCCAAATATGTTTACCAATGTCCAGTCCACCCTGATGACCGCCTCGGTGGTCGCCGGCGGCATGGGCAGCATCACGGGTCCCATCGTCGCCGCGCTGCTCTTTGCCGCTATCCCGGAGGTGCTGCGGGTGGCCAACATGTGGCGCCTGGTGGCTTACGGCGTTATTCTGGTAGCGATCATGGTGCTGCGGCCCCAAGGGATTATGGGCTATAAGGAGCTGACTTTCCGCGGCATAGCCAATTTCTTCCGCCGCATCTTCGGCAGGGGGCAGCCGGTCAAGGCCGGGGAAGGGGGAGAAGAGCAATGACGATCGCCTTGCAGATCAAAAATCTCAGCAAGAGCTTCGGCGGTATCGTGGCGGTGGAAGACCTTACCTTCGATATCAAAACCGGAGAGATTATGGGGCTCATCGGCCCCAACGGCGCCGGCAAAACCACGGTGTTTAACCTGATTACCGGCGTTTATAAGCCCACCAGCGGCCAGGTGATCTTCAAAGACGAGGAGATCTCCGGAAAAGCTCCCGATGTCATTGTAAAAAAAGGGATTTCCCGGACCTTCCAGAATATCCGTTTGTTTAAAAACCTTACCGCTCTGGAAAACGTGGTAACGGCTCTGGACCTGCATAATCCCTTATATAATCTGGCGGAGGCCATGCTTTTGAATCCCCCTTTTCTGCCCAGCAAAGTTAAACGCTGCGAAAAAGAACTGCGGGAAAAGGCCGTGTTTTATCTTGATCTGGTAGGGATTTCCGACGTGGCGTTAAAACGGGCGGACAGTCTGCCTTACGGCGTGCAGCGCAAGCTGGAAATCGCCAGGGCTCTCTCCCTGCAGCCGACGCTTCTGCTTTTGGACGAACCCGCCGCCGGCATGAACCCAGAGGAATCGATGGATCTGGCCAGACTGATCCGCCAAATCCGCGAAAAACTGGACCTTACGGTCTTTTTGATCGAGCACCATATGGATCTGGTGATGGAGCTTTGCGACCACCTGTACGTGATTAACTTCGGCCGGGAATTGGCTGAAGGAAATCCTGAGGAAATCCAGAATGATCCCGCCGTGCTGAAAGCATATCTGGGGGAGGGATATAAGCGTGCTTAAAATCGATCATGTCAATGTATTCTACGGACGTATCCATGCCCTGCGGGATGTGTCCATGGATGTTGAAGACGGACAGGTTGTCTCTCTGGTGGGAGCCAACGGCGCCGGAAAATCCACGCTGATGATGACCCTTGCCGGTGTGCTGAAGCCTAAATCCGGTAAGATTACTTATGACGATCAGCCGCTGGCGGCAGAAGTCCACCATGTGGTAAAACAGGGAATCAGCCTGGTGCCGGAGCGCCGGCGGTTGTACGCCAACCTGACGGTGCGGGAAAATCTGATGATGGGAGCCCATCTGAGAAGGGACAAAGCGGGCATCAAGGAAGATATCGAAAGAATGATGGATATGTTCCCCATTATGCGGGAAAGGGTCAAACAATATGCCGGCACCCTCTCCGGCGGCGAGCAGCAAATGGTGGCCATTGCCCGGGGGCTGATGAGCCGGCCGAAGATCCTCCTGATGGACGAACCCTCTCTGGGATTGGCCCCTTTGATTATCCAGCAGGTCTTTGATACCATCATGACCTTAAAAAAGAGCGGGATGACCATTTTACTGGCAGAGCAAAACGCTTTCCAGGCCCTGGAAATCTCCGACTACGCCTATGTTCTGGAAACAGGGAAAATCACTTTGTCGGGGCCCGGCGAACAGCTTCTGGAAGACCCCAAGGTCCAGGAGGCCTATCTGGGTGTAAAAAGCAATCACTGATAATATGCGGCTGATGATAAGCGGCGGACTAAAGGCAGCCGATGACAAATGCCGCTGTTTTACAGGAAAAGCTGCCGCCTGCACGGAAATGCGGCAGTTCTGCAAGAAAAAAAGCGGGCGGGTGTTGACCCGGCCCGCTTTTTCGGTTTATCATGACACCAGTGGGAATGATTCGATGAGGTGAGTAAAGATGAAATTTTCAAAACTCCATGGAGCAGGCAACGATTTCTCTCTGTTTGACGGTATTCACCAGGAATTGCCGGAGTTCGGACCTTTGGCAAAAGCGGTCTGCGACCGCCACTTTGGCACCGGCGGTGATGGAATCATGGCGGCTTTGCCCAGCAAAATTGCCGATATCCGGATGGTTTACTATAATTCCGACGGCAGCATGGGAGAAATGTGCGGCAACGGTATTCGCTGCTTTTCTAAATTTGTCTATGAAAAGGGCCTGGTCACCAAGCCCCTGTTTGAGGTGGAGACGGCGGCCGGGATTAAGAAGATCACCCTGGCTCTGGATGAGGAAAACAAGGTGCAAAAAATATCCGTAGGGATGGGCCGGCCTGCTTTTGCCGCCGGGGAGGTGCCCACCACCCTGACCGGAGACCCCGTTTTACTGGAGCCTTTGCAAATCGGTGAGCAGCTGGTGATGATCAGCGCCATCCGGATGGGGGTGCCTCACAGCGTAATCGTTCTGGAAGATCTGGAAAAGGTGGATATTGAAGGTATCGGGGCCAAAATAGAAGGAAACCAGGCTTTCCCGGAGAAAGTCAACGTGAATTTTATGCAGGTCATGGACCGCGGCCATATTAAAGTGAAAACCTTTGAACGGGGCGCCGGGCATACCCTGGCCTGCGGTACCGGCTGCTGTTCCTGCGTGATTGTCGGCCATAAGCTGGGCCTCCTGGATCAGCAGGTGGAGGTCCAGGCCGAAGGCGGGCTTCTGACCATAAGCCTCAGCGACGACTATGACGTTACGATGGAAGGGGAAGCGCAGTTTATCTGCGACGGCGAATACAGTCAGTGGGTCATCGATAGAATCCGGGAAAAATCTCAGAGAAAACAGGCCTGTCTCAGGAAAAAGCAGGGCCTGGCATAATTCCATCCTTTCTTTGCCGCCAGCCAGAACAAGGCTGGCGGCATTTATAAAGTCAGAATAATCCGATTTATATTGAGCTTTATATTGAGTAACAAAGGCTTTGCAGTTGGCCCAGAGGCAAAGACGCTCTCGGATTTAGGAGGCAGTTAAATTAATAAAGTAATAAATCGAGGGGGGATAGCGATAAGATAAAGTGAGCGTACAAAAGGTTTCAGGACTTCTGTAAAGCTAAACTGAAAATTACCGTTAACTTTGTCGCAGGATTTCAGATTAAGGGAGGGGCTTTTGATGAAAAAATCCAGGAAAATATTATCGGTTCTCTTGATTGCTCTGCTGAGCTTTTCACTGGCGGCCTGCGGAGAAATCAGCGGCGCCGGCCCAGGTAATGAACCCGGCGGCACTGCGGAAAAAGAAAACGGTGATACCAACCCGATTTTGATCGGCCACTCCGTTTCCCTGACCGGCGGCGCGGCCTTATGGGGACAGTCGGAACAGAATGCGTTAAAGATGACCGTGGATAAAATCAATGCCGGCGGCGGCGTTTTAGGCAGACAGATAAAAATCGTCACTTATGATAATAAAGGGGAACAGGCTGAAGGCGTAAATGTGGCGAACCGCCTGGTGGCCGACGGCTGTATCGCCGTGATCGGTCCCTCACAGTCCGGCGTAGCTATCGCTTCTTCCGCCGTTACCGAGGAAGCCAAGGTTATTCTGATCGGCACCACCGCCACCAATGAAAAGCTGACGGTTCCGGATGGCGCCAGCGAAGCTTTACCTTATACCTTCCGCTCCTGCTTTATCGACCCCTACCAGGGCATGGTGGCGGCTACCTTTGCCTATGATACCCTGGGCATTAAAAAAGCCGGCATTCTGAAAGACGTAGGATCCGACTACTCCACCTATCTGGCCAAGTACTTTACGGACACCTTTACTTCCCTGGGCGGGGAGATCGTAGCCGACGAGGCTTTCCGTTCCGAAGAACTGGAATATAAGGCCCAACTGTCCAAGATTAAGGACGCCGGCGCCGAATTGCTGTTTATCCCTACCGAGCAGAAAGAAGCCGGCCTGGCCATGAAACAGGCCAGAGAGCTGGGCATGGAATGCCAGTTCCTGGGCGGCGACGGCTGGGCCTCCGAAGAACTGGTCTCGCTAGGCGGAGAAGGTACCGAAGGCAGTTATTTCGTGAATATCGCTTCTTTGGCCGACCCGGCTATCTCAGACTGGGTAAAAGAGTACACCGAAACCTTCGGGAAAAACCCCGTCATGCCGAATCCCGCTTTGGCGGTAGACGGACTTTTGGCTGTCGTGGAAGCGATCAAGGCTACGGAGTCCACCGACAGCACCGTGTTGGCCCAGTGGCTGGAAAACTGCAAGGACGTCCAGGTCCTGACCGGCAAGCTGACCATTGACCCGGCCACCCATAATCCTGTGGGTAAGCCCGCCGTTATCGAGACGGTTAAGGATGGACAGTTTGTCTTTTATCAGGGCGTTACTGCTGAATAAGCGAAAGTTTTTCTTTTAAGCATGGTTATGGGCAGGCAAATTGCAGAACTGAAAAAGCCGGCGGGCTGGGAAACCAGAGCCTGCCGGCTTTTCGAGGCTTTAGTCTGTTTTTGCCGGGGACCCGGATTTACAAAAGAGAGAATCCTCAGCGGGTTTGGTTGTAGTTAATCAGGCAGCCGGCCTTTAAGATATCGGCTTCCTCCGGCGTCAGCGGGGAGATACTTAACGTGATGGGCCGTATCGCTTCTTTCAGCACGTAGGCGGGGATAGCGGAATAGTCCGTCTCCAGGGCTTTGCGGATTTCCGGGATAAACAGGTAGTCTCCCTTGCCAAAAGAGGGTTCTCCCTCGTACAGAAAAGGCAGCATACCCCAGTTGATGAGATTGGAACGGTAACGCTTGGTAGCGTATTCACCGGCAATATTGGCGGCGGCGCCCAAGACCCGCTGGCAGCTGGCGGCCTGCTCCCGGGCTGAGCCGTCGCCGGGTTTCCTGGCGTAGATACAGGAACCAATGGCAAAATCCTCACCTGCCAGGTCTTCTGCCGTAAGCTCTTTAAAGCCCGGCAGCCGGCCCAGGGATAAAAGCAGCCGGTTAAGTTCCTGAGCTCCTTCCCCCTGGAATGTCCGGGGCTCTTTGGCGCCCGGGGAGGAACTGCCCGAGTTGGTCCCGGCAAGGTTTGCGGAAGACCGGTCTTTTTCCAGCTGCCGGACATCCTTGGCCGCGGCTACATAATAGGGGTCCTTCCGGGATAAAGTGAATTCCGCCAGCCCCAGGGGATTGGAACGGAAGGAGGAGGTTTCGCCGGAAGGGATCAGTTCGTCGGTAGTGGTGACCGGGTCGGTGATATAGGAAACGATTTTTAGCAGCAGATGACGGGGCATGGCGGAAATTTCCGGCCAGTCGGTGATATTTGGGCCAAGCCGCAGGGGTTCTTCCGGGCGCGCTTTGCCGAAGCCCTGATAGACTCTGCTGCGATAAGGGGCGGAGTCGTAGTGGTAAACCGGAATCGACAGGTCGTAGTCTATTTCCGTGGCGGCGGTAAGCCAGCCGTGATTTAAGGAGGTAGCGGCGATGGAACGGGCGTCCATTAAAGCTACGGAAGCGATCTGGCCTTTGACAGGCTTGGAGCCCTCCCGGCTGGGGAAATTGCGGGTGGTATGCCGGATGGACAGGCTGCCGTTGGCCGGCACATCGCCGGCGCCAAAGCAGGGGCCGCAGAAGGCGCTGCGGATAATGGCCCCTGCGCTCATCAAGGAGGCCAAATCTCCGTTTCTGGTCAGCGCCAGCATGATGGGCTGGCTGGAGGGATAGACGCTTAAGCTGTATTCCTCCTGTCCGATGGGCGTCTGGCCGATGATCCGGGCGGCTGCCGATATGTTTTCGTATGTGCCGCCGGCGCAGCCGGCAATGATCCCCTGATCTACTTTCAGGCGGCCCTTGAAGATTTTTTCCCGCAGCGAGAAATGGATCTGAGGGTTGTCAATGAGCTGCCGGCAATCTTTTTCCGTATCCGCCAGAATCTCCGTCAGGTTCGCCTTCAGTTCTTCGATGGGGTAAGCGTTGCTGGGATGCATGGGCAGAGCGATCATAGGACGGACTTTGCCCAAATCCACGGCGATCATGCCGTCATAATAGGCGCCGGTTTCCGGAGCCAGTTCCCGGTAGGAGTCTCCCCTGCCGTGGAGGGAGAGCCAGCGTTTAGTGATTTCGTCCGTACACCAGATGGAAGAAAGGCAGGTGGTTTCGGTGGTCATGACGTCGATGCCGTTGCGGTAATCCATGCTGAGATTGCGGATGCCGGGACCGACGAATTCCAGAACTTTGTTTTTGACAAATCCATTTTTGAAAACGGCTCCGATAATCGCCAGGGCCACATCCTGAGGGCCTACGCCTTTCACCGGCTCGCCGGTGAGATATACGGACACCACGCCGGGATAAGCTACGTCGTAGGTTTGCCGCAGCAGCTGTTTGGCCAGCTCGCCGCCGCCCTCGCCGATGGCCATTGTCCCCAAGGCGCCATAGCGGGTATGGCTGTCGGAGCCCAGAATCATTTTGCCGCAGCCGGCCAGGGCTTCCCGCATATATTGATGGATAACCGCCAGGTGGGGGGGCACGTAAATTCCACCGTATTTTTTTGCGGCGGAAAGGCCGAAGAAATGGTCGTCCTCATTTATGGTGCCGCCTACGGCGCAAAGGCTGTTGTGGCAGTTGGTCAATACATAGGGCAAGGGAAACTCCGTCATGCCGGAGGCCCGGGCGGTTTGGATGATCCCCACAAAAGTGATATCGTGACTGGCGATGGCGTCAAAGCGGATTTTCAGATTTTGCATATCACCGCTGGTATTATGAGAAGTCAGGATCCGATAGGCCAGGGTTTTTTTGCGGCCTTCCTCAGGATCGGCGGCCAGACCCTGCCGCTCCAGCAGTGCCCGGGTGTCCTGACCCGCGGGACAGACCTTTTCTTTTTCCACCAAAAAGGCGCCGCCCTCATGAAGTGTGATCATAAATATTCTCCTGTCTGATTAAGATTTTCTGTTTGATTAAGATTTTCCGGGGAAACTCCCCCTTGAAGCAATTCCTGGAAGGACAAGGAAAAACGGATGGATTCATGGACCGATTCTGTTTTACGGGTTTTATTTTTTTCGGGGACGAAAGAGAGCGGTCTGACGGCCGAGCGATTCAAGGGATGCGCCGGGCTCGGCCTGGATCAGCTCGTGAACCAGATAAGCGGGCCGGATTTTCTTCAGAATATCGCGGATAGAAGGATCAAAAAAAGGGAGATGAGGATCGATCCGGCTGACATGCCGGCTTACTTTGGCGAAGACATTCTGAAAGTCCCGCAGGTTTTCCGGCGGGGAAAAAGGCTCCCGGCCCTTTTCATCGCGCCTTTTCGTATCCATAACATAAGATCCCGAAAGGGAACTGTTCAAATGTACCGCTTCAATCCGGGAAGCCAAGGGGCCGAGGCCGTCGATAACCTTCAGGATATATGCGGCGGCTTCCCGTTGGCTGGTCAGTGAGGGGTTGGTGTTCATCAGATGGCTGGAATCCAGAACCAGCCCTAAACGAGGGTAAGAGATATTTTCCAAGAGGTAGCGGACGATCTGTGGGTCCAGCAAAGTCATGCCGGGCCACCAGAGGTTCTCCAGTAAAATCTTCAGCCTCCCCCGGAAGCTGCTGCCCTTAAGGTTGGCCAAAGCTTCATTCAGCAGCAGGACAAAACCCTCCGCCACTTCCCGGTCTCCTGCGGCAAAGGAATAGCTGAAGGATTCCCGGTTTGTGCAATTGGCTACATGGATGACCGCATATTCGGCCCCCAGGGCTTCGGCCTGGCTCAGTTCCCGGGCCCAGATCCGGGCCAGTTCCCGGGGATCGGTACTGCCATAATAGTAAGAAAGGCATTCCTCATCAGGAAAGCTAAAGGCCAGAGAATCTGTATTTCCACAATAGAAATCCAGCCAGTCAGGCCAGAAGGGAAGATGCCAGCCGCGGATATAGGGCTTAAGGTAAGAAGGAATTTCTATTGGCCCGGCCTGGATCAACTCCACTCCATCCAGATCAAATTCCCGAAGAAATCCCGCAAGACCGCCTTGGCGGCTGCGGAAATATTCCAGCTGTTCCGGCCAGGTACTAAGATTGATCAGTTCAAGCATGTTTGCCTTTCTTGGGCTGTCCGTTTTCGGATTCAGGATTTCGGCTGACGAAATAGCGGGGCATTGAAGGCCGTCATCGGATTAATGTAGGTGGAGTTCACCGATAAATTCAAATGCAGATGCGGGGTAGCGGCAAATCCGGTATCGCCTACGGTACCGATGACGTCGCCCCTATTCACCGTATCTCCGACAGAAACATAACGGTCTGCCATATGGTAATACCAGCTCTTCAGACCCAGGCCGTGCTCAATAATAACCGTGTTGCCGGTATAGGCCAGTTCTTCGGAAAAAACGACCTTACCGCCGTTTATGGCCAGAACCTCGGAACCTTTGTCCGCCTGAATGTCTACGCCGCTGTGCCGATAGGAATTGGCGTCCTGGTTGATATAACGGCGTACGCCGAAGTCGGTGAGGATCTTCATTCCGTTTACCGGCCACTGGGGGCTGTCCTGCCATTCCAGGTCCGGCAGCTGCTGAGTCAATACCGGCGTGACCTTTTCCGTAAACTCGGCGCTGGTGGCTTCGTTGCGGGTAGCGGCGGCCAGCTTCGGATCCACAGTCACCGTCTGGACGGCAAAGTCCTTGTCCTTGACGGTGATTTCGAAGCTCTGGCTGACGTCGCCGGCTGACAGGGTAGTGCTGTATTTGCCGGGTTTAATATCGTAGCTGAGGGGCGCCAGGGCGATCATTTCCTTTTCGCCGTAAGGAGCAAAGGTGAGATTTAAGGGCAGGCCGCTATGGACGGTGACCGTGTCGGAAGAGGTAAGATAATCGGCATAGAATACCAAAAGCTCTCCGGGATCGATCTCAGAGGCATTAATCTCAAACTGGGCCGGCCGGTCAAAATTCATGGCAAAGCAGTAGACGGCCCGGCGGCTGCTCTGAATGGAGG
Source organism: Peptococcaceae bacterium (assembly GCA_034927285.1). Taxonomy (GTDB): domain Bacteria; phylum Bacillota; class Peptococcia; order DRI-13; family UBA5745; genus JAYFQF01. The sequence goes on along the minus strand of JAYFQF010000040.1, from coordinate 25,123 downwards.
CGCCGGCCTCCCAGACCGCCTCCAGCAATACATAACAGGGTCCGTCCTTTTCCGGCTCGTATTGATTTACTGCGGTCAGGTCGGAAACCAGGATCGTATCCGAGCCGTGGACCAAAAATCCGGACAGCCGGCTGGGGGCTTTTTCAAAGGCTACGCTTTGGGTCAGATTTTTATAAATATCAATGGTTGGCGGCGTATAATTATTTTTGGCAAACAAACGCTGGAAAGAGTCCAGATCCTGGCTCTCGGCTGCCGGAGCGATATCGGCGGCCCCGCTGCTTTCGATTTCCTGACGGCTGGAGGTGGTGAGGGAATCCACCAGGCTTTGGGCAAACTCGGTCTTGAGCGCTTTGATTTTATATTCATGACCGGTATCTTTAATAATCAGCCTGGGGGAGTTGGGAGTGAAAAGTCCCCGGACGGCCTGGCTGATGCGATGGCCGTTTCCGGAAATCAGCGAGGTCAGCATAAAGGTCAGCAGGGAAAAGACCAGCATGACCAAAAGAAGGCGGAGCAGCTTGGCGGCTTGCCGTCTCTTTTTTGAAGAACGTCTTTTGATGCTGCCGCCCGCCTGTGAGGATGGAGGGCGTTTCCGGTGAAGGGCGCCGGGACTGTTTCTGCCAGAGGTATTCATGGAAGGCTCCTTAATATTTTGATCCCGGACCGCCGGTTTGGCCGGGGCCCAACAGCGGAGGGGGAAGACGGTGATGAATTCTCTATAACTATTATATCATGTATATATCGAAAGCGGTATGCCTGTACGGGTCCTCCAGGGTTTGCATGCATGTATACTGCTTTATTGGAAAAGGTTAAAAATTTAATCTAATTCCTTCTTTTATTCTAGGTAATTATCGCCTCCTTTATTTCGTTACCTTTATAGATAGAAATATAAAGATAGTTTATTATGTAGCGCTGGCTTCTATAAATTTTTCGCTGAATAATTAAAATTTTTTAGGGTGTCAGGATTTTGAGATTTTTAGCGTTATATATAGTGAAGGACCAAATAGCGTTGATCGGATAAAAAAACTGATTGTATCGCTTGAATATTGACGATGAAACAGCCATGCTTGTCCTTTGCTATATTTGTTTGGCTAAGATATGGATGTAGTGGTAGCGCAAGAGTTAAACTTATCATTATTAATCCGTACTAGGAAGGTGAATCAAATGGAGTAGGAATATTTGCTTTTCTGCATGGATTGTTATAATTAACCATAGAAAAAAGAAGGAAGGTGAAGCTCATATACCTGTTACTTTTGTATAAGATTTAAAAGTTGGACAAAAAGGAGACTGAAAACGATGAAAAAATTATTCACAATAATCACCATAATTGGATTGTTGACTGCTATATTGCCAGGCGCTGCTTTCGCAGACGAAGCTACTGTAACCTTAAGTCAAGAACGTATGGACGAAATTACTCGATATTTAGACGAAGATGAAATTTTGGACATGCAAACCGCAGTAAGGGTAAATGAATATCTAAATATTTGCGAAAAAATCAATGCTGAAGAGGGAACTCAATGGGGTTTTATGACCGAAGAAGACCGTGAAACCATAAATGAGAAATATGGGTTGGACGTGCCTTCCCCCTCCGAAATCACAATAACCCCGGAAGAATTTGAAGCCGATTTAAGACAAGTTGTTGCTCGAGAAAAGGTAATTAATGCTCAGGCAGCAATATAGGCTTCTAGTCTGGAGGGTGAAAGTCAGTCGGTAGATTACATACAGCCCGATGCGATTATTTATCACTCCAAGCATGCAATCAGTACAGAAAATGGGTTAAATGGTCAGGTCTGGGGTACAGTGTATGACAATGGAAACCCTTCACTATTTTGGGGTAGCATTGATAGAGGTAATTGCTCGTCAACGCCAGAAGCTGTTGCAGATGATCCGCAACATTTATGCTTTTTAAGCAACGAAATTAGCTTTAATAAGAACAATGATTTAGCTGACGGCGGTAGAACCGCATATGTAGATTTCATAGGAAGGCTTCTGTATCCTGACGGGGAATAACATTTATGCGGTTTCAGCGTACCGGCTTTTTCTGGTGGGCAATTAAACAAGCAATCTACACATGGGAATCGAAGCTTTTCTCTTGCCAGATCCTTTTTTTGCCGTTATACTGAAATTAAAGGATTAAAAAACTTCATAGGTTCGGATGAAGAAGTCGAGAGAGAGCAGCCGTTTTTCAGACAGGCTGCCGCCGAAGGTGAAACGCGAAAACTCTCAGGTAAAAGGATCGGCTTCCGACGAAACTCTGAAAAGCAGCAGTTTTTCCGGCTGCACCGAAGAGGCAACCCTGATCTTATCGGGGGAAACTTTCAGGTTAATGACAGAGGCGCATAACGTTTATTTGTTGTGCGCCTCTGTTTTTTTATCATTGCGTAAAGGAGGAAGTCGCGGATGGAAAGAAAAACGCCGCTTTATGAGCGGCATCTGGCGGCAGGGGGGAAACTGGTGTCTTTTGCCGGCTGGCTTTTGCCTGTGCAATACAGCGGGGTCATCGCCGAGCATCTGGCAGTCCGTCAAGGGGCGGGGCTTTTCGACACTTCCCATATGGGAGAATTGATCCTGCAGGGTCGGGACGCCCTGAAAAACCTAAACCGCCTGATGACCAATGATTTTCGGGGGCTGGAAACCGGCCGGGCCAGGTACACCCTCATGTGCAGGTCAGAGGGCGGCACGGTCGACGATCTGATTATCTACCGACTGGCTGATGAACGTTATCTGATGGTGGTAAACGCCGCCAACCGGGAAAAGGACGCCGCCTGGATCAAAGAGCATCTGGAAGGTGATTGCGGCCTGGAGGATATTTCCGATAAAGTGGCTCAGCTGGCCTTGCAGGGCCCTGGGGCAGAGGAGATCCTTACCGGGATCGCCGATTCCTTTCCCGGGAAATATTACAGCGCTCTGCGGGGAAATATAGGCGGTATCGAATGTTTGGTTTCCCGCACCGGATACACCGGTGAGGACGGTTTTGAGCTTTACTGCGCCGCCGAAAAGGCGCCGGAGCTGTGGGACCTGCTTTTGGCCCGGGGCAAGGCCGCCGGATTGATCCCCTGCGGGCTGGGAGCCAGGGATACGCTGCGGCTGGAAGCGGGGCTGCCGCTGTACGGCCATGAGCTGTCGGCGGAAATTACCCCCTATGAAGCCGGACTGGGTATGTTCGTTATTCCGGATAAAGGGGAGTTTATCGGCAAAGAGGCTCTGGCCGGCGGTTATGACGCCTGCCGCCGCCGCAGGACCGGACTCTTCATGACGGGCCGGGGCATCGCCCGGGAAGGTTGCACGGTTTACGACGGAGAAAAACCGGTGGGGCGGGTTACCTCCGGCACCCATTGCCCCTATTTGGGCCGGGCGGCGGCCATGGCTTTGGTGGACACGGACTGCCGCCAGCCGGGAAAGCCCCTTTTCGTGGACGTCAGGGGCCGGCGCATAGAGGCGGAGGTAGTAAAACTGCCTTTTTACCGCAGAGATAAACTACAGGAGAAACAAAGATAAAAAGGCCGGGCAAAAAGGAACCGGACAAAAAAGGAAAGAGGGGAAATGACATGAATACGCCCAAGGAATTGCTTTATAGCAGATCCCACGAATGGATAAAATCGCAAGGAGAAACCGCCGAGATCGGCCTGACGGACTACGCTCAGGAGCAGATGGGGGATATTGTTTTCGTTAATCTTCCGGAGGTGGGCGATGAAGTGAGCGCAGGTTTAGCCCTGGGCGATGTGGAATCGGTGAAGGCGGTGGCCGACGTAATCAGCCCGGTCAGCGGCAGAGTAACGGAAATCAATGAAGAGCTGCTGGACAGCCCGCAGCTGATCAATGAAAAGCCCTATGAGGCCTGGCTGATTCGGGTGGATCAGGTCAGACGCCGGGAAGAGCTGTTGGACGCCCAGGCGTATGAAGCCTTTGTGGTCGCTGAGGAGGGATGACCTTGACGGGATTTTTGCCATCCACCAGGGAGGAACGGCAGAAGATGCTGGCGGATTTGGGGTTTGCATCGGCTGAGGAGCTGTATGCCGACGTACCGGATTCTGTTCTCCTTAAAACGGCGCCGGATCTGCCTCCGGCAAAGGCGGAGCTGGCCGCGGCGGAGTTTATGAGAGAGCTGGCGGAAAAAAATCTTTGCTTTTCCACGATCTTGCGGGGAGCCGGCGCCTATCGCCACTATATACCTGCCGCCGTGCCGGCCATTACGGCAAAAGAAGAATTTCTGACTGCCTATACGCCTTATCAGGCGGAAATCAGTCAGGGAGTGCTGCAATCCATTTTCGAGTTTCAAACCATGATCTGCGAGCTTACCGGCATGGATGCGGCCAATGCCTCCCATTACGACGGCGCTGTAGCGGCGGCGGAGGCGGTGGCCATGCTGAAGGATCGGAAGAGAACGAAGGCCGTGGTGGCCGCCACTGTCCATCCGGATGTATTGGCCACTATCCGCACCTACTGCTTTGGCAACGGCATGGAAATTCTTTTGGCCCCGGAAAAAGAAGGGCGGACGGATACCGAAGCCCTGACCCGGTTCCTGGACGGGGAGACTGCCTGCCTGTATTTGCAGCAGCCTAATTTTTACGGTTGTTTTGAAGAAGCGGAGGAAATCGCGGCGGCCGTCCACGCTGCCGGAGCCAAGCTGATCCTGGGAGTGAATCCTATCGCCTTGGGGCTGATGAAATCCCCCGGAGAGTGGGGAGCCGATGTCGCTGTGGGCGAAGGCCAGCCCCTGGGCATGCCGTTGAGCTGGGGCGGCCCATATCTGGGCTTTATGGCGGTCAAGGCGCCGCTGCTGAGAAAGCTGCCTGGCCGGATCGTGGGGCAGACTGCCGACGGCCGGGGCCGCCGGGCCTATGTGCTGACCCTGCAGGCCCGGGAGCAGCACATCCGCCGGGAAAAAGCCGGCTCAAACGTCTGCTCCAATCAGGCCCTGTGTGCCCTGAAAGCCTCGGTGTATTTAAGCCTGATGGGTCCGGCGGGCCTGGCGGAAACGGCGGAGCAGTGCTTAAGCAAAGCGCATTGGTTTGCCGGTCAGCTTTGCCGCTTGCCGGGAGTCAGGCTGCGCTATCCGGGAGAGTATTTTCATGAGTTTATTACCGAGCTGCCTTGTCCGCCGGAAAAAATTCTGGCCGCCCTGGAGAAGGAAAAAATCCTGGGCGGGCTGCCCTGGCAGGGCGGTATTCTTTGGTGTGTGACGGAGGTCTGCGGCCGCAGTCAGCTGGAAAAGGCTCTGACGGTGATTCGGGAGGTGCTGGAAGATGGAACTGATCTTTGAAAAAAGCGTAAAAGGCAGAAAAAACGCGATCCTGCCCCCTTGCGACGTACCGAAAACGGAGCTGGCGGAAGGCCTTCGCCGCAGGATGCCGCCGCGGCTTGCAGAAATCGCGGAGCCGGATTTAAGCCGGCATTATGCCGCCTTGGCCCGCCAAAGCTTCGGCGTTTGCAGCGGCTTCTATCCCTTGGGCTCCTGCACCATGAAATATAATCCCAAAATTGACGAAGCGGTAGCCGACCTGCCGGGTTTCACGGAAATCCATCCGCTGCAGCCGGCGCATACGGTGGAAGGCTGCCTGGAAGTCCGCCGGCTCTGCGGCGGGCTTTTAGCGGAAGTTACCGGCATGGAGGCTTTCACTTTTCAGCCGGCAGCCGGCGCTCATGGCGAATTTACCGGTCTTTTGCTGATCAAGGCCTATCATCAGGCCAAAGGGGAAAGCCGCAGGACAAAGATTATCGTGCCGGACTCGGCACACGGCACAAATCCGGCCAGCGCCGCCATGGCAGGCTATCAGGTGGTGACCCTGCCCTCCACTCCGGAAGGGCTGGTGGACCTGGCGGCTCTGAGACGGGTCTTAGGGGAAGACACCGCCGGGTTGATGCTGACCAACCCCAACACAGTGGGGCTTTTTGAAAAGAATATTCTGGAAATCACCGGTTTGGTCCATGAAGCAGGCGGGCTGGTATATTATGACGGCGCTAATTTAAACGCCATCATGGGCGTAACCAGGCCCGGAGATATGGGCTTTGACGTACTGCACCTGAATCTGCACAAAACCTTTGCCACCCCGCATGGAGGCGGCGGGCCAGGTTCGGGAGCGGTAGGCTGCAAGTCCTTCCTGGCGCCTTACCTGCCGGCCAGTGCCCTGGGGGAGGAGGCCGGCAGAGAATCTATCGGGCAGGTCAAGGCCTTCTATGGGAATTTTCTGGTGGTGGTAAAAGCGCTGACTTATCTCTTGCTGCTGGGGGGGCCGGGTCTCCGGGAAGCGGCCCAGACCGCGGTTTTAAACGCCAATTATATGAAAAAAAGATTAGAAGCCGCTTATCAGCCGGCTTATCCGGGCCTTTGCATGCACGAATTTGTGCTTACCCTGGAAAAGCTGAAAGCGGAAACCGGAGTTTCCGCTCTGGATATGGCAAAATTCATGCTGGATCAGGGGATGCATCCGCCTACAATGTATTTCCCGCTGATCGTTCACGAGGCGCTGATGTTCGAGCCTACGGAAACGGAATCCCGGGAAACCCTGGACCGGGCCTGTGATATCCTTTTGCGGCTCCTGGAAGAGGCGAAACGGGATCCGGCGGCTGCCCACCGGGCGCCGGAGACCACACCGGTAGGCAGGCCCGATGAGACTGCCGCCGCCCGGCAGCCGGTAGTGCGGTATATGTTCGACGGTGAAAAAAGTGATCAATAAATTACTGTATTACGAAAGCGAGGGCTTCAATCCCTATTTCAATCTGGCCGTGGAAGAATGCCTGCTGAATAACCTGAACGAGGGGGAGTGCATCCTTTACCTTTGGCAGAACCAAAATACGGTGGTGATCGGACGAAATCAGAATTGCTGGAAAGAGTGCCGGGTAAGCCTTCTGGAAGAAGAAGGGGGCCGGCTGGCCCGCCGCCTTTCCGGCGGCGGCGCCGTCTATCATGATTTGGGCAATCTGAATTTTACCTTTATTACAGGCCGGAAAGACTACGACGTGGCCCGGCAGCTTTCTGTGGTTATCCGGGCACTGGAAGATTTTAGAATATCCCCGGAGCTTTCCGGCAGAAACGATGTTACGGTGGGAGGACGGAAGTGTTCCGGCAACGCTTTTTACCGGCAGGGAGACTCCTGCTACCATCACGGCACCCTCCTGTTGGAGGTGGACATGGCCAGGATGATGCGCTATCTTGCTGTGGATCCGGGAAAGCTGGCGGCCAAGGGCGTGGATTCCGTAAGATCGCGGACGGTGAACCTTTGCTCCCTGGCCCCGGACCTGACAGTGGCTTCGCTGAAGGGCAGGCTCCGGGAAGCCTTCGGCAGCCTATACGGGCTGCCGGTGGATAGGCTGCCGGCACCGGGGGCCGGAGGAGCCGGTCTGGAGGAAAAATATGCGTCTCCCCGATGGAAATACGGCCGTACCGCAGATTTTTCCCACAGGTTTTCCCGCCGTTTCCCCTGGGGAGATGCGGAAATCTCCCTGAAGGTGGAAGAAGGACGGGTGACGGACGCTTTGATCCGGTCCGACGCTATGGATTTCCGTTGGGTGCCCTGGGCGGAACAAAGGCTTTTGGGCCGTTATTTCAGCTCGGCGGCTTTGGCCCGGGACCTGATCAAAAGAGAGGCGGAAAAAGAGGGGATCGACGGCCTACTCATAACGGATATCCGGAGCCTGATCCTGGAGCAGGGCTTTTGAAGTCCAGCCAGAGAGTGCCATTTAACGGAAGGGAAAAGAGCCTTTAAACAGCAGATAGGAGAGCCTTTGAACAGCAGACCGAAGACTTTTTCTAAGAAGGCAGGCAGAACTTTTAAAGGCCGGCCAAAGAGCCTTTGAGTTGCAGAAGAAAGTTTAAAGGACGACAAATGCTGAAAAGGCCGGCCAAAGGCTTTGGAAGAGAGACTGTTGAATTTCAGGAGGAAGGATATGTCTAAGGATGTGTCTTATGATCTTTTGGTGATCGGCGGCGGGCCCGCCGGGCTGGCGGCGGCGCTTTTAGCCGCGGAACTGGGAAAAAAGACGGCCTTGTTTGAAGCGGATCAGGTCGGCGGCGCCTGCTTAAACCGGGGCTGCATTCCCACGAAGACGCTTTTGCATCTGGCGGCGGAAGCAAAACTTTTGCAGGCTGCCGGCGGCAAAGAGACAGAGGGCGCCGGACAGATGTCCGCGGACCGGCAGGCAGAAAAAGCCGGGGGAAAAATAAGCGATGAAAAAAAAGCCTTGCAGGAAAAAGAACTGAACCGGCGGCTCCGGGAAGTGAAGGATATCCTGCGGCAGGGAATGGAAAGCTCTTTAAAGAACAAGAAAGTCCAATTAATCCGGGAGAAAGCGTTATTATTGGCACCGGGCCAGATAAGGGCCGGCGGCGGGATTTATTATGGAGATAAAATCCTGATTGCCTGCGGCTCGGCGCCGGGCAGCCCGCCGATCCCCGGGCTGAAACTGCCCGGAGTGGTGACCAGCGATCAGATGCTGGAAAACGTGAAGCTTCGCGATTCTCTGATCATCATCGGCGGCGGAGTCATCGGCGTGGAGCTGGCCTTTGCCTGGTCGGCCTTTGGGTGCAAAGTGACGATCATCGAGGCCTTGGACCGGATCATAGCAAATCTGGACCGGGAGCTTTCCCAAAGCGTGGCGATGGAGCTGAAAAAACTGGGGGTAACGGTCTACACCGGCGCCAAGGTAGAGGAAATCCGGAGGGAAGAAGGGGGCTGTCTGGCGGTGAGCTTTGCTCAAAAAGGCCTTGAGCTGACGCTGACCGCGGAACAGGTGCTGGCCGCCACCGGCAGAAAACCGGCTTTAGAAGGGCTTTGGACGCCGGAAGCGGCGCCGCTGACGGAAAAGGGCTTGATTAAAATCAACCGGGACTTCCAAACCAGCCGGCCCGGCGTATATGCCGTGGGAGACGCCGTCGGCGGTCATCAGCTGGCTCATAAGGCGGAAGCGGAAGGGAAGGAAGCGGTCAGGCGAATGTTTTCCCAAACCGGTCCCGGCAAGGGAGAAGATAAACCTTTTCTGCCGGTTTGCGTCTATACCGATCCGGAAACCGCCAGTGTGGGGCTGACCGCCGATGAAGCTAAAGCCGCCGGTATCCCGGCTTTTACCGGCAAATATGTTATGGGGGCAAACGGCCGTACCGTGATCGACGGCGGAAAGCGGGGATTTGTCAAGCTGATTTTTCACCGGGAGGACCACGTGCTTTTAGGAGCGCAGCTTTTCTGCGGCCGGGCAACGGATCTGGTCAGCGAGCTGACCTTGGCTTGCAGCCTTGGCCTGAGAGCCGAAGAGCTGGCGGCAGCCGTCCGTCCCCATCCCAGCTTTGCTGAAGCTATTACCGGCGCGGCGGAAGCAGCGCTGAAAAACCTGGAACACTGAGGGGCCAAAGAAAGAGCAAAAAAGCAGAGACAAAAAAACCGGCCTCCCAGGGAGACCGGAAAGGATACGGCAAACTACAAATCTCGGAAGAAATCAGGAAGGATACGAAGAACTCCGAAACTCTCGGGCAGAATGAGGAGGATACGGCAAAGCGAATCTCCCGAAGGAACCGGGAAGATCAGGAGATAGCTTCCTGGCCGACGCTGTAGTCCCAGCCGGCTTCACCTTTTTCGGCAGTGCAATCTACAAAATAATAAGCGCCAAGACCGCTGCGCCATTTTTTTACGTCAAAGGTGAAGCTTTGATCACTAAACTCCATATCGTCAAAAGTAAAAAGCAGTCCCTTTTCAAAGTACAGGTTTTCCTCGTCGATCAGTCCCTCTTCCACCAACTCTTTATAAGTGGCGGCCCGGGTTTCCAGGCCGTAGGCATTGCCCGTCAGGTAAAGCAGCGCGCTTTTTTCTGACGGGCTTAAGTTTTCCACGGCGCTTAAATCAAAGGCCACTAAAGAAATACCGTCGTTTAATCCCGGGTCGATCCGGTAAAGGTCGTCGATAATCTGCAGATACAGGCCGGTCAGGTCGTCCTCCAAAGCGGTGACGCTGATTTTTACCGGCCGGCTGAATTGGGCGGGAAAGCTTTCCATTATACTGCCGTCGTAGACAACATCCACCAAGGCCCCTGCCGTCAGGTCGCCAGGCTCGGCGGCACCGCCGTCCAGGCCGTAGACCGACAGTTCCTTCAGGCCAAGACGATATAATTCGGCGCTGTCGGCGTTTTCTCCGGCGCCGGCTAAAAGCAGGGACTCTCCGGTGTTTTGCATAATTTTGCCATGGTAGACCACCTCCTCAGGCTCCGGAGTCTGAGGGCCTGCCGAGCTTCCGCCAAAGGAACAAGCCGTAAGCAAAAGCAGGGGGCAAAGAAAAAGAAGAATGAGTAAAGGCGCCGTAAAGAGATTTTTTTTCTTCATCGATAGTCCTCCTTCGGATAAACAGTTAGCAAACAGCCAATCGACAGCCGAAAAACAGCCGCAAACCGGTCATAAAGTCGGCGCATTATATGAGTTTATTCAAGCTTCTTTTTCTTTGACGTTTTTTCCTGCCTTTTGTTCCCGGCCGTCCTTTGCCGATTTGACGGGGTAATTTTTATCGAGTATAATAATTTAATGTATGCCCAAAGGATAATTTATCCTGAAAAAACCGGAGATCCGCCGGTTTTTGCCAATAAAAATTGCGATAATATAGCAGTGACGTCAGGGATAGAAGGAGTGTTTTTTGTGGAAGAGCGGTATCGGTTTGAGATCCTGGAGAGCAAATGGCAGGAAAGATGGGAGAAAAGCCAGGCCTTTAAGGTGACGGAGGACCCGGAGAAGCCTAAATACTATTGCCTGGAGATGTTTCCTTATCCTTCCGGGAATCTGCACATGGGCCATGTGCGGAATTATTCCATCGGGGACGTGGTGGCCCGTTTCAAAACTATGCGCGGCTATAATGTACTGCATCCTATGGGCTGGGATTCTTTCGGCCTGCCTGCCGAAAACGCCGCCATCAAGCACGGCACCCCGCCGGCTCTCTGGACTCTGGACAATATCGAAAACATGCGCCGCCAGCTGAAATCCATGGGGATCAGCTATGACTGGGACAGGGAGGTGGCCACCTGCCTGCCGGATTACTACCGGTGGACCCAGTGGCTGTTTTTGCAGCTGTATAAAAACGGCCTGGCTTATAAAAAATCCGGCTATGTGAATTGGTGCCCCGATTGCGCCACCGTATTGGCAAATGAACAGGTGGTGGACGGCGCCTGTGAACGCTGCGGCGCTACGGTGGAAAAGAAGGCCCTGGACCAGTGGTATTTCAAGATCACCGATTATGCCCAGGAGCTTTTGGACAGCCTGGAGGATATGCCCGGCTGGCCGGAAAAAGTAAAGATCATGCAGAGAAACTGGATCGGGCGGAGCGAAGGCGCCCAGGTCATTTTTACTGTGGAAGGCACCGGCGAAAAGATGCCGGTATATACCACCCGCCCCGATACCATCTTCGGCGTGACCTATATGGTGCTGGCCGCGGAACATCCTTTAGTGGAAAAAGTTATTTCCGGCACGCCTTATGAAAGGCCTGTCCGGGAATTTGTCAGAAGGGTTCAGAAGCTCAGCGACGTGGACCGCACCTCCACCGAGGTAGAAAAAGAAGGAATCTTTACCGGCGCTTACGTGATTAACCCGGCAAACGGCGAGAGGGTGCCTCTTTGGGTCGGTAATTATGTCTTGGTGGATTATGGTACGGGGGCGGTCATGGGAGTGCCCACACATGATGAGCGGGACTTCCTCTTTGCCAAAAAATACGGACTGCCCATGAAGGTAGTCATCCAGCCCCAGGGTGAGGTTCTGGACCCAGCTGCCATGGAAAACGCCTATGTGGAAGACGGCATCATGTGCAATTCCGGCCAGTTCGACGGTCTTCCCAACCGGGAGGGCATCAAAAAAATCACCCAATGGTTTGAGGCTCAGGGTAAGGGCAGCCTGAAAGTAAACTACCGCCTGCGGGACTGGCTGATTTCCCGCCAGAGGTATTGGGGCGCCCCGATTCCTATTGTGTATTGTCCTCACTGCGGCGCTGTACCGGTGCCGGAGGATCAGCTGCCGGTAAGCCTGCCCCTGGAGGTAGAGTTCCGGCCCACCGGCGAATCTCCGCTCAATCAGTATCCCGGCTTCTATGAGACGACCTGCCCGAAGTGCGGCGCTAAAGCCCGCCGGGAGACGGATACGATGGATACCTTTGTCTGCTCCTCCTGGTATTTCCTGCGTTACTGCGATCCCCGTAATGACCGGGAAGCCTTCAACCGGGAAAAGACCGACTACTGGATGAACGTAGACCAGTATATCGGCGGCGTGGAGCACGCTATCCTGCACCTGATGTACGCCCGTTTCTTTACCAAAGCCCTGCGGGATTTCGGCCTGCTGGGGGCCGACGAACCCTTTGAAAATCTGCTGACCCAGGGCATGGTGCTGATGGACGGCTCCAAGATGTCCAAATCCAAAGGAAATGTGGTCAGCCCCGAAGAAATCATCAAAAAATATGGAGCCGATACGGCGCGGCTGTTCATCCTTTTTGCCGCTCCGCCGGAAAGAGACCTGGAATGGAGCGAGCAGGGGGTGGAAGGGGCTTACCGTTTCCTGGGCCGCCTGTGGCGTATCGCTTACCTGGCCCTTGAGGGGGTTCCCGGCATCCGGGAAGCCATCCAGGCCGGTTCCCGCAGCTTTGAGCTGGCCGGTATGGAGCGGGACGGCCGGGATCTGCTGCGGGCGGTGCACAGCTCCATCAAAAAGGTCACCGAGGATATCGAACTGCGCTTTAACTTTAATACCGCCGTCTCCTCTATTATGGAGATGGTAAACGCCATGTACCAATACAAGGACAAGGGCGGAAAGGATCCTCAGATCTGGGCGGAGGCTCTGGAAAGCATGGTGCTTTTGGCTTCGCCTTTTGCCCCGCATATCGCCGAAGAACTGTGGCAGGAATTGGGGCATAAGCAAAGCGTGCATCTGGCAGCCTGGCCAAAATATGATGAAGAGGCCCTGAAGCAGGATGAAATCGAGGTTGTACTCCAGATAAACGGCAAGGTCAGGGGCCGTATTACGCTGCCTTCTTCCTTAAGTCAGGCGGATACTCAGGAAGCGGTGCTGGCCATGGACCGGGCCAAAGAGTGCATCGCGGGAAAAGCAGTAGTCAAAGTGGTCTGCGTGCCCGGCAAACTGGTAAATATCGTAGTAAAATAATTACCAGCCAAAATAATTTACCGTAAACGAAGAAGGGATGTCCTGCCGGCGCTATGCCGTTTTGGACATCCCTTCTTTTTTCGACAACAAAAAGGGCGGCGGATGACGGAAAGCCTGAATTTCTTGTCCCCATGCCGGAAAAGATATATTGAAAAAAAACAGGAGGTGGCCGCTGATGAAAAACTGTCTGCGTTATTCAACAAACTATGCCAAAGAAATGAATCTCTTCGATTTTGGTCTGCTGAAGCTCTGCCTTTGCGCCGTCGGAGTGCTGCTGGGTATCACCATACCGAGCAAACACAAGAAAAAGGCCGCTTTGGCCGCAGCGGCGGTGTATTCTTTGACCTATGTTCCGCTGATGGTTAAATATTTTGCTTTTCTGGAGAAAAGCCGCCTTAACATTGCCAAGTAAACTTAGCCGGATTTGGTTCGTTTTCAATCGCCGCGGCCCGCAGAGCCGCCTCCATGCGCCCGCATTCTTCGGCGGCCAAGGCTTCGAGTTCTGCCCAGGGCGTATTGACGCCCAATTTGTCATAGGCGACTGCCAGCGCGCCGTAATAAGCTAATCCCAGGCAATGCGACGCAGAATGGATTACGGACGTGCATTGTCCGATTGCTCTCGCGGCAGCTTGAGCTGTCGGATTATCTTCAAGCTGGCGGGCTGCGGCATGACAATCGAGAATCACCGCCTTTGCCTGCGGCAGCTTAATTTCTCCGTCAAGCCATTTACAGCCGGCTTTCAGCGCGTTTTGCGGACGGCCGTCGTTCGGACAATGCTTTTCATAAACCGGCAGAATATGCTCTTCAGCGTAAGAGATACACCAATTTGCCAGAGTTGTCTTGCTCTGCGTTTCGATCAGCTTCACCAGCGACTGAATATATGGCGCGTTCCAGTCGGACAGCATTTTTCGGGGTTTAGGCATATCAATCACTCCGTTCTCCCGCCAGCGCATTGTAGACGGCCTGCTGGATAACCTTGCATGAAGACGTAGCCCCGGATACCGTATCCACATCTATGCGCTGCTCTTCCAGCATTCTTGCGGGCATCACATTTGCCGCTTCTCCCCGGCCGTTGTAGTGCTCCAGCAATTCAACCTCCTGCATTTTCCCCTCCTTCATCAGGACCCGAACCCGAACCCGGATAAAATCGACATCGCAGCCGCCAAAGTATTCCCCGTCCGGGATGGCGGAGAAATCTATATTCTGAATCTGGATATCCGCTATTCCCTGCCGATAATTTCTAAGTCCGATATAATATCTGCCGCCATAGGCAATGCCAATTCCCAGCAAAACGATAACAGCCCATAAAATTATTTTCTTCTTTTGCATACCGACCTCCTCTATTGACTAATATTTATACCTGACCTGACAGTCCCCTACTTGCCCCGGAATACTATAGTTAAATAAATTATATCCTGAAAATTACCCCCATACAATAAGACCTGATCCATTTATCCAAAGCGCCGGTATAATTTTGGAGCTTACCGTTTGCAAACCAGCTTGAATACAGGGAAACAAAAGACCGCTGACAGGAATCGGCGGATTGCAGGGACAGCAGTTGAACCCAGGTTAACCGGTGCGGGGCAACCGAAAAACAGGAAAAGACCACGGATAGCTGAGTCCATGGTCTTTTCCTGTTTAAGTTATTCCTGTACTCCGCTTATCAGACGGTCACATTTTCAATAAACCGCTGCAGCATGGCCGTGGCACCGGCGCGGGTAACGGAGCGTTGAGGATTCAGATTGCCGTCACCGTCGCCGCTCATGATGCCCGTACGGCAGGCCCACTGAAGGGCGGAGTAAGCGTAAGCAGAGACCGCAGCCGCATCGTTATAGGACAGGGCGTTTGTATCTCCGCCGATGGAAAGGTCATAGCCCATGTATATGGCGTAATTATACAGCATCACAGCGAGCTGCTCACGGGTTATGTTCCTTTTCGGGGCAAAAAGGCCGCTGCCGGTGCCGCTTGAGATACTATTTGACGCTGCCCAGGCTACGGGGGTTTCATACCATACTCCGGAAGAAACATCCGTGAAGGGATTTTCATAACTTTCCCTGTCGCCGCTCAGGCGGCACAGCACAGATACAAACATTGCGCGGGTCATGGTTATGTCCGGCTCAAACAGATTGTTTCCGGTGCCGTTCATTATACCGCGGGCAGCCACGAAATTCACAGAATCCTCATACCCGCCGGAGACGTCGGCAAAGCTTATGTTGTTATAGGCGACAGCGTAAACCGTGAAATGCGTCGTTGTAAATGTCACGGTACCGGTCTTGGCATCATAGATGCAGTTTGGCATGGCGACGAGTTCCCCGCTTCCGGAGATATAATAAATAACGATACTGTTTATGTCTTCGCCTGCAGCGGGTGTATAGGGCAGGCTGACAGTGACCGTGCCGCCGCCGAAATCGGAGATCACCGTATCCCCCGAGGTCACGGTGAAATCATAGACCGGCCTGTCGCCGATTTTCGCTTTATCGCTGTCCGACAGACCGGATGTATCGGCTTTCCGCACATTGATCACGACAGCGCCCTGGGCGCTGCTGTCGATTGCTTCAATGGCTCTCCGGTTAAAAGTAAGGGAACCAAGAGCTGTTGTGATGGTCAGGCTGCCGACAGAACTTCCGGCAACAGCATGAAAAGAGGTTTGCGATATCGTGAGAGATACTCCTGACGCGTCACCGCCGGTGTCAACGCTGATTTCAAGCGCTGATCTTGTGCCTTTTTGGTGAGCGGCATCCTCGGCATCCCTGATGGCGTCGGCGATCTGGCTGTCCGTCACGTTACCGGAGGCAATGCCGCTTTTGCCGGTAACCGTCCTTACCTCAACGGTTGCAGTGGTGGTTCCGCCGGATGTACTGGTCGTTGCATCAACATTTCCGGAAGAGCCGCCGCCTCCGCCGGAATAGGGAGCGGAAACAGTTGCGAAGCTGTGGCCTGTGTCATCGGCCATTATATTTCCCGACGCATCCTTAAAGCCGGAGATACTGACGGTATATGTGGTATTGTAGGAAATGCCCGAATATGGGGCAGTATACACAGTATCTCCATCCGACCAGCTGCCGCCGGAGAGGATCGTCGCGCCCCGGTCAAGAGAAACCGAACCGGCCGACGTATTCATGGGCTTAGTGAATGTAATCACGACATTGCCGCTGAGAGCGGCGCCCGTACCGTCAGGTTTGACGCTGGTCACCGCAGGATTATCAAGGGTAAGTGTACCGAGGGATGTGGAAGAATCCGTTGTCGTCGTAACGGAGCCTGCGTAACTGCTTCCGGCCGTTCGCACGTTCGTTGTCTGTACATTCTCCGGAAGGAACAGATACAGTTTGCCATCCGTATCGGTAGTCATATCGTTTATTCCGTAAATATAGGCGGCACCGCCCAGGCTTGCCGTCAGGCTCGTAACCGCCGACCTGGCGCTCAGGCCGTCCAGTGATACGGTGGTAAGATGGACAGGCGTTTGATCGATGTCGTTATTTTGCAGCGTTCCGCTGCTGATGCCGCGAACTGCTTTTCCGATATTCTCTGATCCGTCGCCGCCGATCGCTGTGACGCTGCCTCCGGAGATGTTGACCGCGCCCCCGCTGCCGCCGTAAGCACCGGCGACACTGCTGCCGCCGCCGATCCCCGCGCCCCAGCCGCTGGTTGCCCTGACAGTTCCGCCGGAAATGGTGACCGTGTTTCCGTTTCCGCCACTACCGTACCATCCGCCGCCGCCGCCGATCCCCGCGCCGCGTTGGCCAGTGGCGGTGATCGTACCGCCGGAAATCGTCACAATGCCGCCGGCGCCGCCGGTGTTTTGGTTAAAGCCGCCGCCGATGCCGGCGCCGTAATCGCTGTTTGCCACAAGCGTACCGCCGGAGATCGTGACCGTAGCACCATTGCCGCCTTCTCTGCCACCGCCGATGCCGGCACCGGTAGATGCGTTGGCTGTGACTGTGCCGCCGGAGATGGTAACCACACCGCCGCTGGCGCTGAATCCACCCCCGATAGCTGCGGCGTTCGTGCTGGAGGCTGTGACCGTACCGCCGGAAATGGTGACCGCGCCGCAGCTTCCGCCGTATCCGCCGCCGATCCCTGCAGAATTAGTCGGTCCGATTGCGGTCAGGGCATCCGAAATGCCGCCGGTTATCGACAGCGTCGCATTTTCAGGAACCTGAAGACTGGCACAGTCCGGTGCGCTTTTCAGCGTGTTGGTCCCTTCGAGGGTAAGGTCGACAGCCGCTGTTCCCTGCAGTTGAAAGGCGCAGCCGCCGACGCTTGACACGTCGATATTCACATTGCTGAGGGTGATGTTTGCCATGATGCCGTCACTGATTTTGATTCTGTGGGCAACCGTTGTGCCTGGTCCTTCGACGTGGTATGTGCCGGAGGAAGAAATCGTCAAATTTCCGGAACTGTCGAAGGCATAGGTCCCATCCGCGGTGGTGACCGCAAAGCTTACCCAAGTTGTAAAGCTGTGGCTGATGTCGGCTGACATACTGTTGTTCGCGGCGTCCCGGAAGCCGGAGATGTTTACGGTATATGCTGTGCTGCCTGAAAGCCCGGAGTAAGCAATGGTGTAGGTCTTCGCATCTGCCGACCAGCTGCCGCCGGCGGGATCAAGGGGTACCGTTCCGCCCGCCGAGGTCAGCGATACCGTTCCCGCGGCGGCGCCCATCGCTTCGTTGAAGGTGATCACCACGTTGCCTCTGGTGGATGCGCCTGCGCCGCTGGGCGTCACGCCCGATACGGCCGGCGGCGTCGTATCGGATGCCGTATAAAATGTGCTGTACAGAGCTGCCGTGGTGCTCGATACAATCGAAGCCGTAAATTCCATGGTTTTATCGCCGGTAGTATACCATGTTCCAATTTGGCCGTCTTTCATGACGCCGGGCAGCGTTCCTACCGTTGTATCACCGGCTGCCGCGATCGGAAGGGAACCAAGCACACAGGCGGCGCCGGCTCCCTTGTTCAGCGTAAGGGGCGTAACGCCGCTGCCGTAGTTCACTGTGGAGGCCGGTGTTGTTCCAATATTATCCGCATTGACTAAGTTAACAGTACCGTTGTTGTAGATATCGTATGTATTCCCCTGGGCGCTGGTCACATTGACATAACTGGAAGCAAAATTATAAACGCCATAGGTATCTCCGGTCGCGGCGGCGGCGTTTACGGTTCCGCCGTTATTGTAGATACCGTAACTGCCGGGGCTTCCGGTTCCGGCCTGGGCGGTATTAACATTTACCGTACCGCTGCCGCCGTTATAAACGCCGTAACTGGTCGTTCCTGAACCGCCGGCCGCAGAATCGACATTGACCGCACCGGCGCCCAGATGAATGACGCCTGCGCTACGATAGCTGGACCCGCCGCCGTTTGCCGAAAAAGCGCCGCCGCTTAATACCGTCAGGCTGGAGCCGGAGGCAATGCTTAACCCGCTGCTCGTATACTCTCCGGAACTCACGGTTCCGCCCTGAAGCGTAATATTTTGCAAAATGATCGTGCCGCTGCCTCCCAGGACCAGGGCAAAGGAGGAGGAGTCTGCCGAGTCAGGGGCGGTGACTGTATATCCGCCGCCGTCAACCGTGAAGGTTTTTTCAACCGTTCCCGGGTAGGTCAGCGTTTCTGTCGAGTTCCGAAGCACCGTCACGGTATCACCGTCCGCCGCCGCATCCAGCGCGTTCTGGATCGTATCGTAGTTCGTCACAGCACCATTGCTGGTCAGCTGTGCGGCGCATGCGGCAAGGGTCAGATCCTGTCCGGTGACACTGCCGGTCAGATCAAATGCCGGAATGACTCCTGCGATATATCCGGGGAAGGCAACTTCAATAGTGTATCCGGTACCGGCGGGCACATCCGGGATATCATATGTACCGTCTGAATTCGCGGCCACAGCGCCCACCACATCGTTGCCAAAGCTGTCCAGGAGCTGCAGTGTGGCTGCCAGCCCGTTACCTGTGCTGTTTGTAATCGTACCGGATATCGAATAAAGCTGGTAAAAGCTGCTGTACAGGTCCGATGTTCCGCCGGCAACCGCTGTGCCCGAAAGCAAGGTTGCCAATGAACTGTCCGTATACCATTTTCCGCTGTACTGCCCGTTTATTGTCACGCTGGGCAGCGTACCCACAGTTGTATCGCCTGAGGCTGCGATCGTTATGGAATCCAGCACACAGCTGACGCCGCTTCCCTTATTTAACGTAAGCGCTGTAACGTTTGTATTGACCGTACCGTTTGTTGTGCTCGCTATGTTGGCGTTGACTGTACCGCTTCCGTTATACACGGCATAGCTTGGTGTCATTGTGCCGCTTGCCTCTGTCGCCTCATAAGCATTGACGCAGCCGCCGCCCATATTATCAATACCGTCGCCGTAAACATCACCGTTTCCTGCCGCTGCGTATGTCACATTGACTGTTCCGGTGCTGTTATTTACAACGCCTATACTGCCTTGAGTGCTTGCACCGCCGGTAGCGGAATAAACGTTTACCGTTCCTGTGCCGCTGTTATATACGCCGACGCTCCCGGTCTGATCGGTGCTGGTGTTTGCCGTTCCGCCAGTGGCGACATCGACATCGACAACTCCGGTACCATTGCATTGAAGACCTTGGCTCATATACTCGCTTTGACCACCGATGGCGCTGACATTGCCGCCGCTCAGTATATTCACGGAACCGCTTATCGTTTTCAGTCCGATGCTATAGTGACTGCCTGTCGCCGTTCCCCCCTGAAGCGTGATGTTTTTTAATATCATCGTACCGCTGCCTGCAAAGGCAAAAACGATGGAGTCGGAGTCGGTCTGATCCGGGGCGGTAACGGTGTATCCGCCGCCGTCGATTGTAATGACGGTATCGGACGCAGATACAGAAGCGGACACGCTTTCATTAATATCTTCCAACAGCTCGATGATCCCGCCATTCTCGACATGCGTGAGCGCTTCCGCTATGGAACTGTAGTCTCCGGACGACCCCACCGTTATGCGACCCGCCGCCAGAGCCAAAGAGCCGAAGGATGTAAGCAAGCTTACCAGCAAGCAAAATGTTAATAGCACGCTTAGTATTTTTTTACCCATTTTTCTCCTCCTCACCATAATTGTTTAACAACGTCAAATTTTCGCGTCAGCCTAATAACGCCACTTCCATAAGCTCGTTCACGGTGAGTTTCAGCCGCCCGCCGCCCCAGAAGACGTAATCGCCGTCGGTTTTGGCGGTCATAAAAAAGTCCTCATCCGCAAGCTCCGCATATTTCATGGTTTTAAGCTTAACGGAGAGATCCACCGTTACGGTGCTGCCGCTTGCCATCTCCATAAAAAGCCGGTGGTCCTTCATGGGAACGACAGATTTTATATAGGTCATATTTCCTCCCAAATGTAAAAATCCCATCTTACAGATATTGTAAGACGGGATTTTAATTTCCGCATCGTCCACATGGACTATTTTTCAGATTATTTTTCCCCCAGTATACAATTCAAGCAGTGTGGTGGTGCCGCCCGGAAGCGCACATTCATATCATAAGTTTCCTTTACCTCAGCTTATCGGCAAGCTTAGCCCTGCGGTCGATATCAAACTTTTGAAATACTGTACGCATATGTGCCCGAACCGTGCTTTCGGATATGAACAGCTTTTCCGCAATCTCGTTGTTTCTGAGGCCTTCCGCCGCCAGCAAAGCCACCTCACGCTCGCGCAGAGTGAGACCTTCGGGTAGTTTGCTGGGGGATAGATCGGAATGGAGCTTTGTAAAGCCGGTGATAAAGCGCTCCTTGATTTCAAGAAACCGGGACAAATACTCCGGGAAATAATTTTGAATCAGTTTTTCAGACAGGCCCTGGGTCATCCAGTGATACACGGCCAGCAGATATACCAGACCGTCCGGCAGCGCGATTTCAGCCGCATGCAGCACGAACTCCTCCGCACGGGAGGCGTAGCCGAGAAAAGTATAGCCGACGGCCGCCAGTAGCGACAGCAACGTATCGGCCAAGGTATCGGCAGGCCGGAGGGTTTCCTTTGCCGCTTCAGCCATCCCTGCAAGTCGTGCGTATTCGCCCTGGTGCATGAAGTAACCAAGCCTTATAAACAGGGCGCTTTGCCGCATTGACGGCAGGATTCGCCCTGTCGTTTCGCCGGATTTCAGCCAGTCGTCAATCCGCTCCTGGTGCTGCAGTTCATTCAGCAGGAGGGCGCGAAGGATATCCACATCGCTGCGAAGCACAAAATTGTTCTGGCCGGGATTGGCTGCGGCGCGCTCCATGGAAGTGATGGCCCGCTGCCAGCTTGCCGCATCGGATTTTTCAACGGCTATTTCAGCCAGATGGAGAGCCGCTCCAAGCTGCACCACACTTTGACGGCTGCTTTCTGCAAGAAAGCTGGCTTTATACGCTAAAATCTCCGCTCCGTTCAAGTCCCCTCTGTAATGGGCCAGCTCGGCGCGAAACAACGCATCCGCTCCGCTTCCATGACCATTGGTCAGTCTGGAATAGATCGCTATGTATTCCTCAAGAATGTCGGCCTCCCGGTCCGCTTCACCCGGCTTACTGTGAAACACGGCTATCTGGGAATAGTCACCGAAGCACCACGGCGCGGCAGGCAGTATCACCTGCGAGACCCTTCCGCCGAAAAGCGGAGCGGCCTGCTTTAATAGGCCGATCATCTCATTAAGGCGCGGCAGGCACCGCCAGGAAGACAGCAGCAGCCACTCGCCGCGCAAAAGCGCCGCGTCTTCGGAAGCGTTTGCCGCAAGCGTTCCCCGAAGCTCTTTCATCAAAACGTCAAACTCCGGATATATCCCGGCAGTTAAAAGCGCCCACGCGACCCGAAGCATGGAAAGAACATGTTTATTTTTAATATCATCAGGACAGTTTCGCGCGATACGCAACGCAATTTCAGAAAAAGGAACCCCGCCTATTTCCTCCAGGGTCAGACGCGAGAGATCAAGAGACAGCATCCGTTTATAATCTCCGGCCTGGAAGTATAGATCAAGAGCTTTATCCTGTTCTCCTGCGTCCCGGAAGTAATCCCCGGCGGCCAGCAGGCACTTCCTTTCAACGTCAATGCCTGAATCTTTCCTTTTTTGAATTAAAATCTCAGATAAAACACTATGCAGCTCATACCGTTTCTCACTGATTGAATAACGGATAAACGGAATTTTCAGAGCGTCATGGGCGTATTCCGGCAGACTGTCACAGCCCAGAAGGGTGCAGGCCTGCCGCACAGTAACTGCCTCAAAAGGAGAAAGCCGCAGCAGAAATCCCTGTTGCTCATCAGTCAGCGTATTCCAAACAAGGCGCTCAATCAGAGTGTAAATACCGGACAGATCGGAGAGGGAACCCGTCTCCCGGTAAGCGCAAAGCTGCAGATAAACCGCGATGATCCAGCCTTCAGTATAACCGGCGATTTCTTTCGCGTCCTTGGAAGTAACAGTCAGACCTGCAAGGGCAAAATAATCAACAATATCTTTCAATTCAAGTCGCAGATCGGATGCGGTAATATGTAAAACACCCCGGCCTGACAGAGCGGACAGCATTTCACGGGAGAGCATCTGAGTGATGACCACGAGATGCAGACGCTCTCCGGCATGTTCTGTCATGGCGGTAAAAAAGGCTTTCGGGAGGGCGGCTTGCAAATACTGAAAGTTGTCGATGATAAGATAGGTTTCAAGCCGGCAATTAATTGAATGCAGCGCATCACAGGCTTCGCCGACGGTGGCGGCATTGGGCAAACCTATTTGAATCAGCCGTTGACCGGCATTATTGTCTATTCTGTCAATATCGCGGCAAAGCCGCATAAAACCGACGGCGGGCGCTTCGTCAGCCGCTGTGAACCAGTAGACCGGTGTGTCCTGCACCAACTCAGATTCCAGAAAATCTTGAACCGCCGTGGTTTTTCCGCAGCCTGACGGCGCTTCAAGAATTGTAGTGGGGGAATGAGGTATTTTATTCAGTTTTTTTCTAAGCCGGTCAGAGTAATAATGCAGCCCGGAAACACCGGCTTTCTCTTGCTTCATCCTGCTCTGTCCCCTCCCGAAGATGTAAACTTATAAAACATATCCCAAATGGATTATACAAAATTGTCCTGTTTGAATCAACTGCCAACGGGATGAGACAATAATTTCGTTTTCTCCTTGACAAGACTGTTACTTCTGAATATACTGTATATGAATATTGAATTACAGTTTGAGGTGATCGCTTGAACATTATAATCGCAAATAGCTCCGGCCTGCCGATTTATGAGCAAATAAAAGAACAGGTAAAGGCTCAGATCCTATCGGGAGAATTAATAGAAGATGAAATGCTCCCCTCGTTGCGGCAGCTGGCGAAGGACTTAAAAATAAGTGTGCTGACGACTACGCGGGCGTACAATGAGCTTGAACAGGAAGGATTTATTACAAGCCGGCAAGGTAAAGGCTTCTTTGTTATGTCCAGCAGTTCCGAACTTATCCGTGAACAGCTGATCAAGGAAGTGGAAAACAACTTAAACAATGCGATACGGGCGGCAGAGAGGATTTCCATGACGGATGATGAAATGATCAGCCTTTTACGGCTTTTATTGGAGGTAAAATATGATTGATCACTATTTGGATCTCAGGAATGTGAGTAAGAGCTTTTCCGCCTTTAAGCTGCGTGACCTCAGCTTCTCTTTGCCTAAAGGCTATATTATGGGGTTTGTCGGCCCCAATGGAGCCGGAAAAACAACGACGATACAGCTTATTCTCAATATGCTTGAAAAGGACGCAGGACAGATCCTGGTTTTTGGCAGCGACAATATTAAAAGCGAAAACGCCGTCAAGCAGGACATTGGCGTTGTGTTCGACAGCGTATTTTATGTGGATAGCTGGACGGTAAAGGATACGGAGAAAGCAATATCTATCTTTTATGATAATTGGAATCATGATGTTTTCAGTGAAATGGTAAGACGCTTTGATTTGCCGCCAAGAAAAAGAGTGGGGGAGTTATCGCGGGGGATGCAAATGAAACTGATGCTTGCCTGCGCTTTTTCCCATAACGCAAAACTGCTTATCCTTGACGAACCCACCAGCGGCCTTGACCCGGTAACCCGCAGCGAATTTCTGGAGATCCTGCAGGAATATATAAAAGACGGGGAAAGAAGCGTTTTGTTTTCCACGCACATTACCACAGATTTAGAACGGGTTGCCGATTACATTACGCTGATAAATCAGGGTGAGTTGATTTATACCGGCAGCATGGAGGCTTTATCAGGCGGTTATCGGCTTATAAAAGGCAGAACGCAGGATTTAACAGTGGAACTTGAAAAAAACATTATCGGTTTGCGAAAGACAGATATGGGGTTTGAAGGGCTGATCGGCACGAAAGAAGCGGCGCAATATAAAAATTACATCCTTGACAGGGCAACGATTGACGATATTATGATCGGCATCAGTAAAGGAGGCAAAAAGAAATGACAGGCTTTTTGAGAATTGCCAGACTTGATTTTTTCACAATGAAATCACAGCTGGCTGCGTATTTATCATTAGTGCTGATCGTGCTGATGTTCGGATTTATGGGCTCATCCGTTACTTTATTGTGCATTACCGGAGCATGGTTTGTGGCGTTGATATCCTCCAATATTTTTGCCATACAGGAAAAAAACAACCTTGACCGCTTATACAGTTCAGTTTCCGTTGGATTGAAAGACATTGTGCTTGGACGATATGTTTCCGTATTTTTGAATTACCTTATCTCATTTCTTGGGGTTATCATTTTGTATTCCGGCTTTGCGTTCTTTCAGCATAAAGCGCTGGAATTACCGGATATTCTGCTGGGGTTCAGTATATCTTTTTTGGTTTTTTCCGCTATTACAGGAATACAAATGCCTCTGTACTTTAAGATGGGCTACACTAAAGCCAAGGTCTGGTCTATGGTTCCGTTTATCGCGGTGATGGCTTTAGTGACCATACCGTCCTTTGTTCCCGTACTTTCCGAGTTTGCCGGGTACTTGTTATCCAATCAGCTTGTGCTAATTGCCGGCGGTATGGTGGCAGGCTGTTTTATTCAAATTCTTTCTTACCGGATTTCTATTGTAGCCTATC
>JAYFQF010000032.1:0-33985 GCA_034927285.1 Peptococcaceae bacterium | reverse complement strand
GGCTTCCCTTTATCGGAGGACTTGCGGCTCCGGGTCAGGGGCTTTTTCCCCGGTATACCAGCGGCCTCTACACCAAAAATTCCTCTGCGATGTTTGTGAGCAGGGGGCTGGGAAACAGCATTTTTCCCATCCGGGTGTTCAACAGGCCCGAGATTGTCGCCGTCACGCTGAATTCTCTCGAAGCCGAAGAAAACGAAACCCCGGAGGAAGGCTAAGCCTTTCTCCCTTTGGCATGAAGCCAATAAAATTCTGACGGGGAGATATCGCTATGCAATACAGACCCGATAAAAAAGGACGGCCTGTTTCGATCCTGGGCTACGGCTGCCTGCGTTTTACAAAAACCGCGGGACGCGTCGATCTGATTAAGGCGGAGGAAGAAATAATGGCCGCCGTCAGGGCCGGCGTAAATTATTTCGATACCGCCTATGTTTATCCGGGCAGCGAGGCCGCTCTCGGCAGGATTCTGGAGAAGAACCGCTGCCGGGAGAAGGTCATGATCGCCACCAAGCTGCCTCATTATCTGGTTAAATCCCGGGAGGGGCTGGAAAAGCTGTTCCTGGAAGAGCTGCGGCGGCTGCGAACCGATTATGTGGACTATTACCTGATGCATATGCTGACGGATCTGGAGACATGGCAGAGGCTGGAAAGCCTGGGGATCAGGGAATGGCTGGCGGAGCAGCAGGCGGCGGGCCGGATCGGCGGAGTCGGCTTTTCCTACCACGGCCACCGGGAGGCCTTTCAGCAGTTGGTGGACGCATATCCCTGGGATCTTTGCCAGATTCAGTATAATTATCTGGATGAGCACAGCCAGGCCGGGCGTAAAGGGCTGGAGTACGCCCGGGCCAAAGGACTGCCGGTGATTGTGATGGAGCCTCTCAGAGGGGGCAAGCTGGTGGAGCTTTTGCCCCGGGAGGCCAAAGCAATGATCCGCCGGAATCCGCGGCGGTATTCGGCCGCCGAATGGGGCCTGCGCTGGCTTTGGGACCAGGAAGCCGTGACCTGCGTCCTGTCCGGCATGAACTCTTTGGCTATGGTGAAAGAAAACTGCCGCGTGGCTGATCAGGTCCGGCCCGGCGGTTTCACCGCCGAAGACTTTGCCCTGATCGAAGGCGTAAAAGAGGCGGCCAGAGCCGCCACCAAAGCCGCCTGCACCGGCTGCGGGTATTGTATGCCTTGTCCCCGCAACGTGGATATTCCAGGGACATTTACCTGTTATAATGCGATGTATGCCGAAAGCCCAAAAGCCGGCCGGAAGGATTATTTACGCTGCACGGCCTTACGCAAAAGGCAAAGCAGCGCCTCTTTCTGCGCAGGCTGCGGCAAATGTGAAAGCCGCTGCCCCCAGGGCCTGCCTGTCCGGCGGCTTTTGGCCGAAGCCGCCGGGGAGCTGGAGACCCCTTACTACCGGCTTGTCCGCTGGGCCGTTAAGCGGTTTGGCTTATGGTAAGCCGTATCCGTAAGATATCCGTAAGAAAAACATCGGTTTGTTTTTAAGAAATGCCCGGTAGAATGAAGGCGACTCAAGGAGGAGCTCAACATGAACGAATGCGTGCTGGTAGTTGACGACGACCGGGAAATTGTGAAAGCGATCGCCATCCTTTTGGAAAAGGAAGGATATCAGGCGCTGAAAGCCTATGACGGCCTGGAAGCCTGCCGACTGATCGCGGAAAAGTCGGTGCAGCTGATCATCATCGATGTAATGATGCCCAAGCTGGACGGCCTGTCGGCAATCATGAAAATCCGGGAGCGGCGAAATCTGCCGATTATCGTGCTCAGCGCCAAAAGTGAGGATTCCGACAAAATCCTGGGGCTTTCCATGGGAGCCGACGATTATGTGGCAAAACCCTTTAATCCCCAGGAACTGGCGGCCCGGGTAAAAAGCCAGCTGAGACGCTATACCAGACTGGGCGGCATCAACGCCGACAGCGGCAAAGAGGGAGTAATTCAAAACGGCCGGCTTGCATACCACAAAGAGGAGCGGGTGCTCAGGGCCGACGGGGAGCCGGTGAAGCTGACTGCTACGGAGACAAAGATCGTGGAGCTTTTTATGCGGAACCTGGGCCGGATCTTCCCGGCGGAAGAAATCTACCGGCGGGTCTGGGACGAGGAGGCCTTTGCTCCGGAAAATACGGTCATGGTGCATATCCGCCGCATCCGGGAAAAAATTGAGCTGAATCCAAAAGAGCCAGAATACTTAAAGGTGGTATGGGGTATTGGATACAAAATCGAAAAAATGGAAAATCATTGCTAGTTTTACCGCTTTCTTTTTCGGTGTTAGCCTGCTCTTCCATGGCGGGCTGACCTTATTTTCCCTGTTTTGCGGCGGTTCCGCCGCCTGGCGGCAGGCCGGGGACGCTTTCCAAAGCGATTACCAGGAGACCGCGGAATTTCGTCAGGCAATGTCGGAGTATCTGGCGGACTTTTTAGCCATGGCAACCGGCGGACCCGTAGGGGAAAGAGGCGTGCATTACTCCTACAGTGCGGCGGAAGCCTATGGGACGGCGGAATCTGCCGCGGCAGAGAGTTATCCCCTGTATGAGGCTATCCCCGGCGCCGGGACGAAGATAGAAGAGATGATCATTCAAAGAGAGGCGGTAACTGAAGACCGGGGCTATGGGTACGAGGGAGAAACCCCGACAGTGGCGGCGCCGGAGGTGGAGATGTCGTCTCCGGCCGATCCTCTGCAGGCGGCGAAAAGCGCCCACGACTATTATAAAGAGGATAAGAACGTACTCTATTCCATCGCCTACGAAAATCAGGTCAAGTATACCAATGCCGGGGGCCTGACCTTAAACGGGGCGGCCGGGATATTGCCCGAAGGTTATAACTTCCTGCTGTATTTTGACGGTACTTCCGTAAAAATCATCAAGGACGGAAAGGAAGTGGACGTCTACGGCGACGGCTATTACCGGGATGCCGGCGGCTGGTATGTGCCGGGCTATAAAAACTTCACGGTGGACGACGAAACGGCAAAAGCCAGCGTGACCATTGCGGCTTTGAGTTCGCCCATGATTTATGTAAAGGGGAATTATTCCAGCAGCTGGGACGAGCGTCAATACAACCGCCTGTATTGGCTGGAATATAACCAAAAACAGCAGCGGGACCACTATCTTTCCTCAGCCCTTTCCCTTTTGGCCGGCTGCCTTTTGACAGGGCTTTACGTCTATCTGCGCAAAGAAAAGCAGGCTGCGGACCGGTTTCTGGCCGCTGCCGGCGGCAGGATCTGGTTCGAGGTAAAGCTGGCGGTATTATTGAATGTCCTGGCGCTGTTTTTTTCCGGCTTTGGCTACGGAATCCGGGAAACCTTTTATCTCCTGAGCAGAAGCGGCTTCCGGCAAGGGGATTGGTGGATTCTGACGGAGTACTTCAACGGTCTGAGCTCCAACCGCGGCGCTTTACTGGTCCTTTTCTGGACGGCTTATCTGTTTATCAACGATCTGCGCTATAATGACAGACCCTGGCGGAACAGCCTGTGCAGCCGGGCCCTGGCGGCGGTTCGCACCCGGGAAATGAAGCTGCCGGTCCAGCGGCGCATGGTGGGCCGCTGCCGGACCTGGTTTGTCATGAGCCTGATTTTGGCCGCGGCGGCGGGCGTAAGCGTGATTTTCGCCGGAGAGTATTACGATTACGGCTCTTTTTGGCCGGCGGCGCTGGTTTTGGCCCTGATCGCCGGGCTGGCCTGGTTTCAGTACGCTTTTGTCCGGAATAATAAAGAGGTGGCTGAAGATATCGGCGCTTTGACAGAACAGATCGCCGCCGTGAAAAGCGGCGGCCTGACCCAGGGCTTATCTTTGCCGGCGGATGCGGACCTGGCCCAGGCGGCCCGGGACTTAAACGAGATCCAACAGGGGCTGCGGACGGCCCTGGCGGAACAGACCAAAAGCGAGCGGCTGAAGGTGGAGCTCATCGCCAATGTTTCCCATGATATCAAAACCCCGCTGACCTCCATCATCAGTTATGTGGATTTGTTGGATCAGGAGGAAGGACTGCCGGAACACGTAAAGGATTATATCAAGATCCTCAGCGGCAAGGCGGAACGGCTGAAGACCATGGTGCAGGACGTCTTCGAGGTAAGCAAGGCCGCTTCCGGCCAATTGCCGGTCCGGCAGGAAATCCTGGATTTGGGCAAGCTGCTGAGGCAGACCCTGGCGGATATGGCCGAACCCATCGCCGCCGGCAGCGTCAGAGTGAAAACCGAAATCCCCGGGGAGCCGGTGATGATCTCCGCCGACGGACAGCGGTTGTACCGGGTATTCCAGAACCTTTTGCAAAACGCGCTGCAATATTCGCTGGAGGGTTCACGGGTTTTTGTCACGCTGACCAGAAATGAGGGCCGGGCCGTGGCCTGCGTTAAAAATATTTCCAAGTCTGAACTGGAGGCGGGCCTGGATTTTACCCAGCGCTTTGTCCGGGGAGATCAAAGCCGCAGCGACGGCGGCAGCGGCCTGGGCCTTTCCATCGCCAGCAGCTTTACGGAGGCCTGCGGCGGCAGCTTCAGGGTAGAAAGCTTCGCCGATCTCTTTGTGGCTACGGTGGAATTCCAGGAGATCCGGCCCTGAGGCCCGGCGAAAGAAGAAAGAAAAAAGTGCAAAGTAAAAAGGTGGGAAACAAACCTGGAAAAGGCCGGCGGATTTTGGGAACCGCCGGCTTTTTTGCCGCAGGATGTCGTGAAAAAGCAAGCATTTCCAAGGAAAAAACCGGCGGAATAGCCTACTTGGAATTTGTCAAGACTTGAAATACAGAAGACCATATGATAACCTTAAATCAATGAAAAGCCCTGCGGTGTTCGTGACCGCGCCTTTCAGTTTTGAGCCAACACACTTTTATATGGGAGCCCCAGAGCTCCGCCTGTGGCTTGCGGGCCTGTCTTGGTACAGGAGCGATAAGCAGGCGGGAGGGCACCCACCTGCACATGCAGGTTCAAAACAAAGGCCTCCACGACATTGTGGGGCCATTTTTTTAAGGCGGTGAAAAATTTGGCTGAAAAATACGGGATTGCCCGGTGGCAGGACCGCAGCCGCCGGCTGATCGGCGGCGGCGCCCTGGAAAAGCTCCGCAAGGCCCACGTCCTGGTCTGCGGTTTGGGCGGGGTAGGCTCTTTCTGCGCCGAAGCCCTGGTGCGCAGCGGCATAGGGGAGATCAGCCTGGCGGAATTCGACCAGGTGGCGGCGTCCAATCTTAACCGGCAGCTGCCGGCTCTGCATTCTACCCTGGGCAGGGACAAGCTGTCGGTCTGCGGCGCCAGGTTTCAGGACATTAATCCGGAACTGAAGCTTCACTGCCTTGCCGTCAGGCTGACTCCGGAAAACCTGCCGGGGCTCCTGGCCCCGGGTAATTTTGATTATATCGCCGACGCCATCGACGATCTGCCGGCCAAGACCAGGTTATTATCCTGGGCTTATGGCCGGGGAATCCCGGTGATTACCTCCATGGGCGCCGGCTTTCGTCTGGATCCCACGAAGCTTACCGTCAGCGATATCGGGAAGACCCATACCTGTCCCCTGGCCCGCCGGCTGAGGCGGGCCCTGAAGGAGGAAGGGATCAGCCGGGGGATCCAGGCCGTCTGGTCCACGGAGCTGCCGGCAGAGCCGGCGGAAGCGGGAGAGGGGCCGGCCAGCATGATTTTTGTGCCGGCTTCCGCGGGCCTTCTGATGGCTTCCCGCATTGTAAAAGAGCTGGCGAGGGAATAAAAATGGAAGATTTATTTTCAAGTCTGGGACGGGAAAATTTAAAAAAGAAAATGCCCCTGGCCGCCAGAATGCGGCCGGAGACCTTGGCGGAGATCCTGGGCCAGAAGCATATTCTGGGGCCGGGCATGCTTTTGCGTCGGGCCATTGAAAACGACCAGCTGGGTTCTCTGATTTTTTACGGCCCTCCCGGCACCGGCAAAACCACCCTGGCCCTGGTGATTTCCCGGGCCACTAAAGCGGAATTCATCAAAATCAACGCCGTAACCTCCGGGGTGGCGGAGCTGCGCCAGGTGGTAAAGGAAGCCGGGGAGCGGCTGAAGAATTCGGGCCGGGGCACCATCGTATTTATCGATGAGATCCACCGCTTTAATAAATCTCAGCAGGACGCCCTTTTGCCTTCGGTGGAAGAAGGCAAGATCGTTCTGATCGGCGCCACTACGGAAAATCCCTATTTTTCCGTAAACTCCGCCCTCTTGTCCCGTTCCCGGATCTTCCGCCTGGACCCTTTGGAGGAGGAAACCATTCTTCAGCTCCTGAAGCGTGCTTTGCAGGATGAGGAAAAAGGCCTGGGGCTTTACCGGACCGAGGTGGCCGAAGAAGCCCTGCGGCATCTGGCCCGGGCCGCCGGTGGGGATGTCCGCCAGGCGCTGAACGGTCTGGAACTGGCGGTCACCTCCACCCGGCCTGACGAAAAGGGCATAAGGCATGTCGGCCTGGCGGAAGCGGAGGAATCCATCCAGCAGCGGGCTGTCCTTTATGACAAAGCCGGCGATCAGCACTACGACGTGATCTCCGCTTTCATTAAGAGCGTACGCGGTTCCGACGCCGACGCCGCCCTGCATTATCTGGCCAGGATGATCGAGGCGGGGGAGGATCACCGGTTTATCATGCGGCGGATTTTGATCCTGGCCGCCGAAGATGTCGGCCCGGCGGCGCCGGAAGCTATGGGTATCGCCGCGGGAGCCGCCCAGGCCCTGGAGATGGCGGGGATGCCGGAAGGCCGGATCATTATGGCAAATATCGTGGTATACCTATGCAACGCCCCCAAAAGCAACGCCGCCTATCTGGGTCTTGACAAGGCCCTGGAGGATGTCCGGCAGGGCCGCGGCGGCCCCGTGCCTCCGCATCTTCGGGACAGCCATTATCCCGGGGCGGCAAAACTGGGCCGGGGCCTGGAATACCGGTATCCCCATTCCTTCGGGGGCTGGGTGGAGCAGCAGTACCTGCCGGACTCCCTGGCCGGTACCGTATACTATGAACCTACGGGTCAGGGCAAGGATCGGGGGGCATATTACAAAGGACCCGAGCCGGAGAAAAAATAAAGGCTGCCAAAAAAGGGAAAGAGCGGGAAAAGAAGGCGGTCTCATGTATATTTCCCCTGGCCGGGACCAATCCTAGATCTATGAAGCAGAGCAAGAAGCTGAAGCACGTTCCGGTCTATGATAGCGGCACCGGCCTGATCGCAGGCTATACCATGGGCTTTCAATATGGTGATTTCAGCCATACGGAAGGCCTCTTTTTCATGGATTTGGAAGGCCGTTGGCGGCAGGTGGCGGTAACGGAAATCCAGCTGATGGGCCAGGACGCGGTTTTCTTGAAGCCCCAGGCCAGGGCCCTGATCCTGGATAAATCACCGGAAAAGGCGGCGGAGCAAAAGCCGGCGGTACCGGTCTACGACGGTTCCGGCGCCAGTATCGGCCGGGCTTCGGATATTTTGCTGGAGGAGGAAACCATCGTCGGGGTGGAAATATCCGACGGCCTGATTCACGACATAATGTACGGCAGGGCGCTGCTGCTTTACCGGGATATTCTGAAATGGGGCCCGGACATGATCCTGATCCGCCCCGACGCTATTTTATATACTCCCCAGTACGGCCGGCTCACCCGGCTGAGCCGGCTGGTATTCTTGCTGTTTCTGGCGGCCTTGCTCTGGCCGCTGCGGGTATTGGCCCGGCCGGTGCTTCTGGGCCTGTTGGTAGCCTACGGCCTCTTTCCCGCCGTGGCCTTTTTCCGGCGCAAAGGCCTGCAGCAGGTAAAGGCGGCCTTAGCCGCTTTCGGGCTGTTTGTTTTGGGGGCCGCGCTGCTGATCCTGCTTCTGGCGCCGCTGCTGAACCGGGAAATGGCCGAGCTGGCCGCGGTGCTGCCGAAAATCTTTGAAAAAATATCCTCCCTGGTCCAAAACGCGCCGGAGCTTGCCGCCCGCCTGCATTTGCAGATTACGCCGGAGCGCTGGCAGCTGCTGCTGAACGACTGGCAGCTGAAAATCGGCGGCTGGCTCCAGGAACGCCTCAGCGGCATCAGCGCCAGTCTCGCCGGCCTGGTGGATCTTTTGCTGGCTCCGGTGCTGGCCTTCTATTTCCTGAAGGAATGGGAGCGGATCAAGGCCTGGATCCTGAGCATCTTTTCCGTGCGGGTTCAGGGGGATCTGGTGTATTTAGGGGACGAGATCCATAAAATCGTCAAGGGCTTTTTAAAAGGCAATCTCTTTACTTCTTTGGTGGTAGGCGTCCTGACTTATATCGCCATGGCTCTTTTGCGGCTGGACTTTCCCGGTATCCTGGGGCTTTTGGCGGGACTGGGAAACCTGATCCCCTATTTCGGCGCGGTAATCAGCACGATACCGGTGGTTTTGCTCTGCCTTTTACAAGCCCCCTGGAAAGGGGTGGTGGCGGTGGCTTTGGTAGTTTTGATCCAGCAGCTGGAAAGCGATGTGCTGACGCCGCGGATCCTGGGGGAATCCCTGGATCTGCCGCCCATGACCATCATCCTGGCCCTGATTGTCGGCGGCGAGTTTTTCGGGATTTTAGGGATGTTCTTAGCGGCGCCGGGAGCCGCTATCCTGAAAGCCGTGGCTAAGCGGATCATGGCCCGTCTGGTCTGATAGCAAAGATAAATCTTTTGATTACCCGCTCCTTCTATGATAAAATATTCTAATGAAACTAATACATGGAGGCTGTTATGCGGGTTTTTTTGGAGACCTTCGGCTGCCAGGCCAATGAGCGGGATTCCGAGACGATTCTGGGACTTTTGCAGACCTTGGGCTATGAGGCCTGTTCCGGGCCGGAAGAAGCCGATCTGATTATATTGAATACCTGCTCCATCCGGGAAAAGGCGGAGCAGAAAGTTTTCAGCCGCCTGGGGACCTTCCGGGCGCTGAAGGAGGACAAGCCCTGGCTGATCATCGGCCTTTGCGGCTGCATGGCCCAGGAGGCGGAAATGGCGGGCCTGATCCGTCGCCGCTGCCCTTATGTGGATTTTATCCTGGGGACCCAGCGCCTGCATACCCTGCCGCTCATGCTGCAGAATATCCGGTCGGGCCTGGGCTTTCAAAGCGATACCGAGGAAACGGGAGAGATCGTGGAAAGCCTGCCCTCCCTGCGGGCCTACCCCTTTAAGGCTTTGGTAAATATCACTTATGGCTGCAACAATTTTTGCACCTATTGTATCGTGCCTTATGTCCGGGGCAGGGAACGCAGCCGCAAGCTGGAAGACATCTTGAAAGAAAGCCGGGAAAAGGCGGCGGAGGGCGCACTGGAGCTGATGTACCTGGGGCAGAACGTAAACGCCTTCGGCAAAACCACGGGGGAAAGCTTTCCGGAGCTTTTGCACCGGGCCCAGGACATACCCGGTCTGGAGAGAATCCGGTATATGACCTCCCACCCCAGGGATTTCAAAGAGGATCTGATGGAGGCCATCGCCGCCTGCCCCAAGGTGAGCCGCCATGTACACCTGCCGGTGCAGTCCGGCTCCAGCCGTATCCTGAAGCGGATGAACCGGGGCTACAGCCGGGAGGATTATTTGGAATTGGCGGAGAAAATCCGCAGCAAGGTGCCGGAAGCGGTGCTGACCACGGATATTATCGTAGGTTTTCCCGGCGAGACCGACGAGGATTTTGCCGATACCTTAAGCCTGGTGGAAAAGGTAGGCTATGATTCCGCTTTTACCTTTATGTATTCCCCCAGAAAAGGCACGCCGGCGGCGGCCATGGAGAACCAGGTCCCCCTGCGGGAAAAGAAAGCCCGCCTGCAGGAGCTGATGGGGGCCCAGGCCAGGGCGGCGGCCGGCCTGCATGAAAAGCTCAGGGGAAAGACCCTGCGGGTATTGGCGGAAAGCTGGTCCCAGGGGATTTTATCCGGCCGGGCCGACGGCAATCAGCTGGTTCATTGCCCCGGCGGCCGGGAGCAGGTGGGGACCTTTTTGGATGTGACGGTCACCGATCCCCAGACCTGGATGCTAAAAGGAGAGCAAAAATGAAGGAGCGCGTTAGCATAAGCGATGCAAAAACGCCGATGATGAAACAGTACCTGGCGGTAAAGGAGGATAATCCCGGCGCTCTGGTCATGTTCCGCTTAGGCGATTTCTATGAGTTCTTCGGTGAGGATGCGGAAATCGCCTCCCGGGAGCTGGATATCGTACTGACGGGACGGGCGGCGGGCACCGAGGAGCGCATGCCCATGTGCGGCGTGCCCCATCATGCTCTGGAGCAGTATTTAAGCCGCCTGGTTCAAAAAGGCTACAAGGTCTGCATCTGTGAACAGCTGGAGGATCCGCGTCTGGTAAAGGGGCTGGTAAAGCGGGGCGTGGTCCGGATTGTGACGCCGGGAACAGCCATGGAAGTAGGCCCGGCCCAGGAGGGCAGTAATTACATTGCTTCTTTGCTGTACGGCCAGGAGCAGGGCTGGGGCCTGGCGGTCTGCGAGGTGTCCACAGGCCTGATGCGCTTAGCGGAATTCCGGGGCCCGGAAGCTTTAGAGGAGGTATCGGCGGAGATTTGCCGGCTCAGACCCTGGGAAGTACTGATCTCCGAAAACGATTATCTGCTTTTGGACCAGGAAAGCCGCCAATGGCTGACCGAGGAAAAACTTCCGGCGGCGCTGACGGTGCGCAAAGCGGAAACCTATGACCGGGAAAAGAGCCTGAACCGTCTGAAAGAACAGTTTTCCAGGCAGGCGGCGGCAAGGCCCCTATGGCAGGAATGCCTCCTGGCCGGCACGGCGGCGGCGGCAATCCTGTTCTATCTTGATGAAACCCAGAAAGCGGCGCCGGTCCAGGTTCAGGAACTGGAGCTGGACATGCCAGGCAGCTGCCTGGTGATGGATCCCACTACCTTCCGGAACCTGGAGATCACCCGGAATCTGCGGACCTATGAAAAGCAGGGCAGCCTGCTGGATCTATTGGACAAGACCTGCACGGCCTGCGGCAGCCGCCTGTTACGGCAGTGGCTGGAAAGGCCCCTTTTGGACCGGCAGGCCATCGAGGACCGCTATGACGCTGTAGAGATCATGAGTCAGGCCTGGAGCCAGCGCAAAGCCCTCCGGACGGCCTTAAAAGAGATCTACGACATGGAGCGGCTGATGACCCGGGTGATTTACCGCCGGGCCGTACCCCGGGAGCTTTTGGCCCTGAAAGGCTCTTTCAGCCGGCTGCCGGAGATAAAGGAACTGTTGGGCCAGCTGGAGCCGGTTAGGGAAATCCGGGATATCCTGGCGGAGCTGGACGACCTGACGGACCTGCGGCAGCTTTTAGACCGGGCGATCAGCGAGGACCTGCCGGCCAACTGGAAGGAAGGCGGCTTTATCCGGGACGGCTACAGCGCCCAGGCCGACGAATACCGGCTGGCGGCCAGAAACGGCCGCCAATGGATGCTGGACCTGGAGCAAAAAGAACGGGAGCGCACCGGGATCAAATCGCTGAAAATCGGCTTCAATAAAGTCTTCGGTTATTATCTGGACATCACTAAAGCCAATCTGTCCATGGTTCCCCAGGACTACCGGCGTAAGCAGACCCTGGCAAACGGCGAACGCTTTGTCACCGAGGAACTGATCCGGCTGGAGGGTCTGGTGCTGGGCTCGGAGGAAAAGATGGTGGCCCTGGAGCTGAGCCTTTATGAGGAGCTCCTGGATGACCTGTCCGCCGCTTTGTCCCGGATTCAGGCCACCTCCCGGGCCCTGGCCCGGCTGGACGTCTTCCAGGCCCTGGGAGAGGCGGCGGTGCAGTATCGGCTGGTACGGCCCGGCCTTTTGGCTTCGGAAGAAAACCGGTTCTATTTTAAGGAGCTGCGTCATCCGGTGGTGGAGACCATCATGGAACAGGACCGCTTCGTGCCCAATGACCTTTTGATGGAGAAGGATACGGACCTTTTTATCATCACCGGGCCGAATATGGGGGGGAAAAGCACCTATTGCCGCAGCGTGGCCCTGGCCTTTGTCATGGCCCAGATGGGTTCTTTTGTACCGGCTTCGGAAGCTCTCCTGGCCATCCGGGACCGGGTCTTTGCCCGGGTGGGGGCCAGCGACGATCTGCGGGGAGGCCAGAGCACCTTCATGATGGAAATGAACGAGGTGGCTCATATCCTGAAGCATGCCACCAGCCGCAGCCTGGTGATCCTGGACGAAGTAGGCCGGGGCACCGGCACCTTTGACGGCTTAAGCGTGGCCTGGGCAGTCAGCGAATATATCATCAGCCGGATCAGGGCAAAGACCTTATTTGCCACCCATTATCTGGAGCTGACCCAACTGGCGGAGCTCTATCCCACGGTGGAAAACCTCTCGCTGGTGGTGGAAGAAGAAGGGGAAAGCATCG
Source organism: Peptococcaceae bacterium (assembly GCA_034927285.1). GTDB lineage: Bacteria > Bacillota > Peptococcia > DRI-13 > UBA5745 > JAYFQF01. The sequence goes on along the minus strand of JAYFQF010000032.1, from coordinate 21,713 downwards.
TTTTTCTGCACAAGATTCTGCCGGGTTCAGCCAATAAGAGCTACGGTATCCACGTGGCCCGGCTGGCGGGGCTGCCGGAAGAGGTGATTTCCCGGGCCCGGGCCAAGCTGATGGAGCTGGAGCTGGACCGGGATGGAGAAAACCGGGCCGGTAAGCCGGCGCCAGATCCCCCGGCGGCTTCGGCGGACTCTGCCGCCGGCAAGGCCGGCTTCACCGCCTCCGCCACCGGGGAGGCAGGCTTTGGGGCAGACGAGGCCGAGACAAAGCCTGCGCCGGAAACCAGGGAAACAGCGGAAAATGAAGAGCCGGGAACAAAGGAGAAAGAGCCGGCGGCGGAGGCCCGGGAGGGACAGATGAGCCTGTTCCAGCCGGATACGGCGGCTCAAAACGGCAGCTTTGGTCTCAGCACCGCGGCCCAGGCGGTGATCCGGGATCTGAAACGTAAGAATATGATGAAGCTAACGCCTTTGGACGCCTTGAATTATCTTTACCGGCTAAAGGAAAGACTGGAAGAGGGAAAGGCAGAATAAGCGGCGGGAAAAGGCTGGGGTCAGTCCGGAAGAAAGAAAAATGCGGGAAAAATACGCGCAGGGTAAAGAACCTCAGAAAAAAACCGCGGGAAGAACCGGAGAGAAAGATCCGGAGGGAAAGAGAATGACAGAAGAAATGAAGGAAGGCAGAATTCACCGGCTGGATAATCTGACCGCCAATCAGATCGCCGCAGGCGAAGTGATTGAACGGCCGGTTTCCGTAGTGAAAGAATTGATTGAAAACGCTATTGACGCCGGAGGTACCCGGATAAAGGCGGAAATCCGGGAAGGCGGTCTTGAGCAGATCCGGATTACCGACAACGGAGTGGGGATATACGGCAGGGATCTGTCCCTGGCGGTGGAACGTCATGCCACCAGCAAGCTGACCCGCATCCAGGACCTGGATGATCTGAGGACTCTGGGCTTTCGCGGCGAGGCCCTGGCCAGTATCGCTTCCGTAGCTTCTCTGGAGATTATCACCAGGCGGCAGGAGGAAGTCCAGGGTTCGCGGCTTTTTGTCCGGGGAGAGGATCAGGAACCGGTAGTAGGCGCCGCCGGCTGCCCGGCAGGCACCTGCATTACGGTGGAACGCCTGTTCTTCAACACGCCGGCCCGGCTGAAGTTTATGAAAACCCCGGGCTATGAGGCCGGACTGATCCACGACCTGTTGATCCAGATGGCCCTGGGCTATCCGGAGATTGATTTTTCTCTGGAAAACCAGGGAAAAAAGATCCTGGATACGGCAGGGATAAACAATGTCCCGGATCTGGTGGAACTGTTTTACGGCAAGGACGCCAGGGGAGCCCTGGTGCCGGCGGTTTCGCCGGTTTCCGAAAGCCGCCTGCAGGGGTTTGTGACGGCGCCGCCATACAGCCGCGGCACAAGAAAGGGAATCCATGTATTTGTCAACGGCCGCCGGATCAGCATAAAAGATATGCAATGGTCCATCGAACGGGCGTTTGAGTTTTTGCTGCCCCGGGGCAGATTCCCGGTAGCGGTTTTCCAGTTCCGGATCCCGGGACATCTGCTGGACGTTAATGTCCAGCAGATGTCCCGGTAAGCTGGAAGTACGGATCAACGACAAAGGGCTGTTTTCTTCCCTGACCCGGGTGCTGAAGCAGGCGATTTCCGGGGGGCAGCTGCTGCCGGACACAGGAGATTTAGGAGGCGCCGCCGGTGGAAAAAACGGCTTTTCTGCGGAAAGAACGAACGTTCTTGAAGGAAAAACGCGAAAATCCGCCCAGGGCCAGCAGAGCTTTAAGAACTTTAATGATCAGCCGGGCGGGTTTCAGACCAGAGAGTGGGAACAATTGTACAATTTTCCCGCCAGAGGGGAAGGCGAACTGGCGGAGGCTTTGCCGCCAGATGAAGCCGGCAGAAGCGGGGACGGGTCCGGGAGCTTCGGCAGCGCTTTGGCGGGGGAAAACTCCTGCCTTGGGACAGGCGCCGCCGATACTTATGCCGCCGGAACAGCCGCGGCTGACGCTCTTTGTGCCGGCGCAGACTTCAACGCAGCCGAGGGCGGCGCGGGCAAGGATGAGGAAAATGCAAGTCCGGCCGGTGAAAGGAGGAGTTTTGCCTGCCGGGCCTGCGAAAATCCCGACGCAAGACTTTGCTGTCTGGAGGAAAGAAGCCCGGAGGAAACAAAAAACAGGTGGGGAGTAGAAGTACATACCAAGACCCTGCAGCAGATGGCCCGGGCCTGTGAGCCGGAGAATTTTATTTTTAACCCCGGAATCCGGTTTAAGATCATCGGGCAGCTCCACGATACCTTTATCCTGGCGGAAGTGGATTCCGGCCTTTTGGTGGTGGATCAGCATGTGGCCCATGAACGGATCATCTATGAGCAGCTGACGGCAAAAGAACAAATACTGGAAGGCGAAGGCCCCAAGGCGGCCCAGATGCTGGCGATCCCCGTCTCCGTGTCCCTGACATCCCTGGAGGAAGAGGTTTTAGTAAAAAATATCATTACCTTAAACGACATGGGACTGATTTTGGAGCGCTTCGGGCCCAGAAGCTATGTGATCCGTTCCCTGCCGGCAGGTCAAAGAGTCCTGGACCCGGACATGTTTAAAGATCTGCTGGCTCAGCTGGCTGAGGCCGGCGGCAGGGCCGAGGCCCAGGAAGCCCGTCAGCGCCTGCTGGTGATGATGTCCTGCAAACAGGCGGTGAAAGCCAACACCCGGCTGAGTGAAGAAGAAATGCTGGCCCTTTTGCAAGGATTGCAAAAGACCAGAAATCCCATGACCTGCCCCCATGGCCGGCCGATCATGTACCTGCTGCCTTTTAACCGGCTCTTGCGGGCCTTTGGCAGGAGTTTGTAATGGAATGCCGCTGGGGAATCACCACATCCATCAAATCCGATTTTACCCTTCTCCGGCAGGCAAAAGAGCTGGCTTTATTCTGGCAGACCGGTTTTTATCCCAGGGAAGGGAAATCTTTAGCGGAACTGAAAGAAGAAATGGGCTTGGAGTACCTTTTGGTATTGGACCGTAATCAGCGGCTTTATTCCGAAGAACCTTTCCTGGAATGGCATCCTTCCATGGCGGTAGTCAGGCTCAGGGCATTGTACCAGGGCAAAAAGGATAACTTTTTGCGGGCTGCGTCGATCCTGCCCGGAGACAAAGTCCTGGACTGTACCTTAGGCCTGGCGGCCGACGCCTTGCTGGCGGCCTGGGCCGCGGGAGAAGGCGGCTGCGTCCTGGGTCTGGAAGCCTCGCCGGTGATCGCTGCCATCACCCAATGGGGGCTCGGTCATCAGGCCGGGCGTTTTGCCTGCAGGAAAGCGCCGGTAGCCCAACTGGCTTCCCGGATCAGCGTCTTATCCACCGAAGCCCTGCCCTATCTCAGGGGAATGTCTGCCGATTCCTGGGACGTAGTCTGTTTTGATCCTATGTTTCAGGCTTCCCAGACCAAATCTTCGGCAATAAACTGCCTGCGCCCCATGGCCTGCTACAGCCCGGTGGACGAGGAAGTCCTGGGAGAAGCGCTGCGGGTTTGCCGCCGCCGGGTAGTCATGAAAGAAAGGTCCTTCAGCAAAATGTTCGAGAAGCTGGGCTGCCCTCAGGTAAAAAGAAGCAAATACGGACCCGTAGCCTATGGCGTCTGGGAAAAGGAGTCGTAGAGAACTGCCCTTATGGATAATGCTGTGATAAAAAATTTTGTCATGGAGAAAAAACAAATAATGCCCATTGAAAAGGGAACGGTTCTGGCGGTGGCGGGACCTACCGCTTCAGGAAAAACAGCTCTGGGCGTCGCTTTGGCCAGGGCCCTGGGAGGCGAAATCATCTCCGCCGATTCCATGCAGATCTACCGGGGGATGGATGTGGGCACCGCAAAAGTAACCGCGGAAGAAGCCCGGGGAATACCTCACCATTTGCTGGATATCCGCCGGCCCGGCGAAAATTTCAGCGCCGCGGACTATCAGCTTTTGGCCAGGGAGGAAATCCGCCGGCTGCTTGAAGCGGGAAAACTGCCGATTTTCGTAGGAGGAACCGGACTTTATCTTTATGCCGCTTTGTATAATTACGATTTTTCCCAGGGTGAAAACCGGGAGGAAAGCCATAAAAGCCGCCTGATCCGGGCAGAATTAGAAAAAGAAGCGGACAGCCGCGGCAGCCGCTGGCTCTGGGAAGAATTAAAAAAAGTCGACGCCGCTTCCGCAGAAAAAATCCATGAAAACGATCGAAAACGCCTGATCCGGGCTCTGGAATACCACCGGCTGTACGGCCGGCCGATCTCCCGGAATCGGGAAGCCCTGACGGCTCCCAAATTGCTTTATCCCACCCGCTTTCTGGGGCTTTTTACCCAGCGGCAGCTGCTGTACCGGCGGATTGACCGCCGGGTGGACCAAATGCTTGAGCAGGGACTGGAAGCGGAAGTGAAAGCCCTCAAAAATCAGGGCTTAACGCTTAACAGCCAGGCCGGGCAGGCCATCGGCTATAAGCAGATGCTGGAATATTTCCAGGGAAATACCAGTTATGAAGAGGCTGTCCGCCGCATAAAACAGGAAAGCCGCCGTTATGCAAAGCGGCAGCTTACCTGGTTTGGCCGTAATCCCGATATTCTCTGGCTGGACAGCCAGAAACTGGGAGATCAGGCCTTCGTGGAAGGATTGATTCGGGATTTGCGCCCGGCAAATCCGCCGCTTAGCTAAGGGCCGGCCAAAATTTTTGTTCGTCCCTTTTGCGTGGGCTACCGGCTTCAGCGTCAGGTATTCGAGCCAAAACCGAAATTCCCAAAGCCTTTAAAATCGGATTTGATCATATCGGCGCCGCCTAAAACCATGTGGGCTACGCCGAAACCGGCGATGGAAAACCCCAGCCGGCCGCCGATCAAAGCGCCGGCGCCGGCCACAAGAGCGCCGGTGGTCAAAGCCGTTTTACTGGCAGGACTTAACTTCTTTTTCATGGTATTCACCTCCGGTTTTAGTATGGCGCCGGCGCGGATTTCTATAAGGAGAAATTAATGACTGAAGAACAGAAGAAAAGCGTATATGCCCAATTTGCGGCCACGGCGGCCTTTGGCCGCCTCAAGCCGGCGGATCCGGGGGATCCTGGATATTTTCCGGAATTTAACGATCTAAAATCTGGAAATTTTAATCAAAGCCAAGAGGCGGAAGAAAGAGAAAATCGCCGGGGCGGTCCTGACCGCGGCTTCAGGCTTCCCCAGGAGCAGGAGCCGGAGAAGGTGCTGCTTTTGGGGCTGGACTTTCGCCGGCCGGAAGGCCAGTTGTCCCCGGCGGCTTCCCTGGCGGAACTGGCCCGCCTGACGGAGACCGCCGGCGGCATTGTTGCGGAAAGCCTTCTGGTTAAAAGGGAAAGGCCTGACCCGGCTCATTACGTGGGCAAAGGCAAGGTCGAGGAGATCAACGGGCTGATCAAAGAAAAAGCACTGGATCTGGTCATTGTCGACGACGAGCTATCGGTGCGGCAGCAGCTTAAGCTGGATCAGCAGCTGGAATGCCCGGTGATCGACCGGTCGGCCCTGATCCTGCAGATTTTTGCCGATCATGCCCGTACCAGCGAAGGCAAACTCCAGGTAGAGCTGGCGCAGCTGAGTTATCTTCTGCCCAGGCTTACCGGCAAGGGCAAAAGCCTGTCCCGCCTGGGCGGCGGTATCGGAACCAGAGGTCCCGGCGAAACCCAGTTGGAAAAAGACCGCAGGCATATCCGCCGCCGGATCGAAACCCTGAAAAAAGAGATGGAAGGCGTAAAAAAACAGCGCTTCAATATCCGCCAGCGCCGGCGGAGAAACCGGCTGCCGGTACTGGCGCTGGTGGGCTATACCAATGCCGGAAAGTCCACTTTGCTGAATAAGCTTACGGATTCCGACGTTTTGGCGGAGGACAAGCTTTTTGCCACCCTGGATCCTTCCACCCGCCTTTGTTCGTTGAACGGCATAAACGCGTTATTAACCGATACCGTAGGTTTTATCCAGCGGCTGCCCCATTCTTTGATCACGGCTTTCCGGGCTACCCTGGAGGAAGCCCTGTACAGCGACGTACTGCTTTGCGTGGCCGACGCTTCGGACCCGGAGCTTTCGGCCCAGCTTCGGACAGTCCGTCAGGTGCTGGAGGAAATCGGCTGCCGGGATAAAAAAATGATCCATGTCTTTAATAAAATCGATCTGGTGGAGGACCCGGTGGAGTTGGGCGGCTTTTTAACGGAGCATCAGCCGGCGGTGCTGATTTCCGCGGCCACCGGCCAGGGCCTGGAAGAACTGCGGCAGGTTATTATGGAGAATTTGCCGGACCCGCCGGTGAAGGTCAGATTTTTGCTGCATCAAAAAGACGGCGCTGTGCTGAACCTGTTTTACCGGGAAGGGATCGTATCCCAGCTGGAATACCTGGGCGAAGAGATCAGCGGGCAGGCGATCCTGCCGGGGGCTTTGGCGGAAAAATACAAAGAGTTTTTAACCGAGGAAGGCGGAAGGTAGACCATGGAGATAAACCGATGGGCGCAATTGGCCGCGGAGGGCTATGGCGCGGACCGGGAGCTGCTGACTCTGATCCGGCAGGCGGAAAAAGAAGAAGAGGCGGCTTTCCGGGAAATTGACGAAATCAGCGCTTATAATCAGCTGCGGCTTCTGCAGATTTTTCAGGAACAAGGAGTGACGGACTTCCATTTGGGGGGCTCCACCGGCTACGGCTACGGCGATGTGGGCAGAGAGGTCCTGGAGCGGGTCTTTGCCGCCTATTTTGGCGGCGAGGCGGCTTTGGTGCGCTGCCAGATTCTCTCGGGCACCCACGCCCTGGCCGCGGGACTTTTCGGGAATCTGAAAAGGGGCGACGAATTGGTCAGCGCCGTAGGCACTCCTTATGATACCATGCTGAAAGTAATTGGGCTGCACCAAGAGGAAGGCTCATTGACCGACAGCGGCGTTTCCTATAAGGAAGTGCCGTTGACGGAAGAAGGCCGCCCCGATACCCGGGGACTCGGGCGGGCTTTGGGCCCAAAAACCAAAGTAGTGCTGATCCAGCGCTCCAAAGGTTACCAGTGGCGGGCTTCCCTTGCTCTGGATGAGGTGAAGGAACTCATTGATGTCGTGCGGCAGACGGCTCCCCAGGCCCTTTGCCTGGTGGATAACTGCTATTGCGAAATGGTGGATACCCTGGAACCGGGCTATGTGGGGGCCGATCTGGTCATCGGCTCTTTGATTAAAAATCCCGGCGGCACCCTGGCGCCCTGCGGCGGCTATATTGTGGGCAGGGAAGAATATGTGCGCCGGGCGGCCTGCCGGCTGGCCGCCCCGGGCCTGGGGGCGGATCTGGGAGCTTCGCTCCAGTTCAACCGCAGCGCCTTTCAGGGCTTTTTCCAGTCCCCTTTGATTGTAGCCCAGGCGGTAAAAGGCGCCCGGCTGGCGGCCCGGGTTTTTTCGAAGCTGGGCTATGAAGTATTGCCTTCGCCAAAAGACAGGAACGCGGATATCGTTCAGGCGATAAAGCTTGGGACCGAGGAAAAGCTGCTGGCGTTTTGCCGGGCCATTCAAAAGGCCTGTCCTTTGGACGCCGGCTTTGTGCCGGAGCCGGATCTGCTGCCGGGTTACGATTATCCGGTGATCATGGCCGGCGGCACGTTTATCCAGGGCTCCTCCATTGAACTGAGCGCCGACGGCCCCCTGCGGCCCCCTTATATCGTCTATCTGCAGGGAGGAATCGCTTTGGGGCAAATCCGGCTGGGGGTACTGCTGGCCGCCGGGGGAGTGTCCGGAAAAAACACGGAAAAAATTTAAAGAAAAGAGGTTTTTCCTTGGAAGCGGCAGGAATAAATGGATTAATCAAGAATTTTACATAGTATTTACATTATTCTATTATATTAATACGCCAGTAAACCCATTCCCGCTGAAAGGTAGGTGGATTTTACAACATGTTGATGGGCGAATTCAAGCAGGAAGTTATCCGGATAAATAATAAGGTAAATATGGAGGTTTTCGGACAAGGCTTATTGTCTCAAAGAGTTGAGATTTTTCAGGATAAAATTCTGATTGTCGCCAATAACCGGCGCGTTAAAGTTCTGTCCATGGTGGACCGGACGGACAACGCCACGACCAAGCTGATGGACGTAGCGCTGCTCACTGAGTTCAAAGAACGCTTTGTCGAGATGATGGAAGAACAGCTGGGACTGAAGGTCCTCACTCATCTGAAAGATTACGATCCGAAGCTGGAGATTTCCATCAGCGTGACCATCCTGGAGAAGCCGGTGGAAGAACTTTTGCCTTATTTAAAACCTTGCAAGTAAGGTTTTAAACAAGAAAAATCCGGAAGTTAGCTGCTGTTAATAGCTTAAGTTAAAAAATTTTTTCAGAACGGAAGGATTTTAATAAATGGTGTCGAAATTATGTACCGTGAAAATTGAACAGGACGGGTAAATTTAGAACTCTGATGCTCATACCAAGATTTTTAAGGAGTCGTGTTGACGAAGCCTTGAATTTAGTGGCATAAGCGGCGCATTTTTCGAGTGCTTGATTTGACCGCAGAATTATTTTGGACTTGCTTCATATGTCTAAAGTAGTTTTTGCGGTCTTTTTTTGCGCAAAGATCCTTAAAGGCGTAAAAAATAGCACGGAAAAGACAAAATCGGTTTCTAAATGTTCCAACCTGGAAAAAGCAATGTGGAATCAGGAGGAGATGCAAAAATGACAGTTCGTGTAAAAGATGTTCTGCAAGCCATGGATGATCTGACCAACGGCCGCTGCCTGAAAACCCCCGGCGACTGGGCCAGCGGAAAAAACCCCTGGGTCGTAACCAAATCATCCAATATCCCCGGTAAGGCCGTGGTGGAAATGCCCGGTTTGGTCTGGGGAGATCCCGAAATGGAAGTAAAAAAGATCGCCGTCATGATGACCATGACCGAAAGTGCCATTGAATTGGCCGCCGCCACCGGCGTAAACGCCCTGGTGACCCATCATCCCATCGCCGACGCGGCCAATTCCGGCGGGGTGCTGATCAAGTATTACCTTGGGGCCTATAATCTGGCCTGCTTTGAGCTGCATGAAGCCTTCCACGGCATGCACCCCGGTATCCCCTGGCTGCACGGGCATAAACCCCATTTCGCTTCCGTGTGTTACGACGGCATTCCCGGAAACATCGTTTATGTAGGCGACGTCTTGCCGGAAATCAAAACCGTAGGCGATATGATTAAACGCCTGGATACCCTGATGAACGTCAGCGTGGACGAAAAGATGCTGGCCATGGAACGGGAACTGAGAAATTGCCCGGAGATCGAGGAGACCAGCGTAGCGGCCAGAGCCAAGATCCTGGTGGGCTCTCCCGACCGGCCCATGAAAAAGGTCATCCATATGTTCCCCCACTGCGGCTTCAATTGCAGTCATCTGGAGAAATTGGTCAGGGACAACCCTGAAGTGGATACTTTGCTGGCCACCATCAGCCGCGTTTATCCCGGCCATGAGCTGATCGCCAAAGCCGAGGAGCTGGGGTTGAACTTCGTCTGCGGCAATTCCCATGCTATGGAGATCTTTGAAAACGGCGTGCCTATGGCCAACGCCCTGAAAAAGCATCTGCCGGAGTGCGAGGTGGTCATTTTCAGAGAAAGAATGACCAGCGTGCCTCTGACGGAAATCGGCTCTCCCGAGATCAGGGATTATGCCGAAGAAATGTCTGTAAACTACCTGCACCGTAAATAAGCAACAGATCAGAGAAGCGCCGCCTGCTCCTTAACCGGCGCAGGCGGCACCGAAAAAGCCGGCTTTTGGCAAGGGTAATTATTCTGAGGGAATCAGGAAAGCAAAAATGGAAAGGGGGGATGCGGCGGCACAGAGCGGCAGAATAGGCAAGAACCAGTATAGCTTTCCATTATTATCCATTATCCATTATCCGATTCCCCGGACCGCCAATTTCCATATAACAATGATCCGTCATTATCTTTTAAAACGAGGAGGTCTACCCGATGAATACTCAGGCTCAAGACAGAAAGAAATGGAATCCGATAGAGTACGTTGGTTTAGGTTTATTGGTTGTAATCCTGCTCTGCATTTTCTTCTTCCATCAAGGCTTTTCCGGCATGTTTGACGCTATGTTTACCCGTGCATATAAAATGTTCGAGTTTTATCTGTTCGGCGCGTCCAAGCTGGGAGCCGCTATCGTGGTCAGCGTCATGACCGGCCGCATCCTGGAAAGACTGGGCTTCACCGACGCCCTGATGCGTATTTTCCTGCCCGTCATGAAATACATCAAGGTTAACGCCGCGGTAGTGGTAGGCGTGATCTATAATATCCTGGGCGACGTCAACGCCGCCGGCCGGATTGCCGGACCGGTAGTCATGAAGGCCGGCTGCACCAAGGATGAGCAGAAGATCGCCATCGCTACCATGTGTAACGCCCCCTGTTCCTTTTCCATCATCGTGCTGGGCATCATGTCCTTGTCTATAGCGGGCATCAATCCCTTCCCGGTAATCATCGTAGGATTATTCCTGCCCATCATCGTCGTTCCGGCTTTCCTGAAACTGTTCTGGAGAGACACCAAAGCGGTGGATATCACGGATCTGCCCCGGTTCACCCCGGAAACCGGCCCCATGGACACCCTCTTTGGTTCCGCCCGTGAAGGCGCTCAGCTGGTCTTTTTGTTCATCCTGCCTGCCGGCTGTGCTATTTTTGCCCTGATCGGCATCCTGGAGTACTTTGGTGTATGGAGCGTGATTACCAGCGCTCTGGGCGGCTTCCTGGAGATGATCGGCATTGAGCCTAACACCGGTGTTGATACTATCGTTACCGCCGGCACCCTGGCCATGAACAACCTGAAAACCGCCCTGGCGGAAAATACCATTGCCAAAAAGCTGGTGGTAGGTTCCTTCGTGCTGGCCAACTCTTCCTGGCCGATCCAGGTCCCCCTGGGCCAGATCCCCGCAGTATGGGGCGGCGTCGTAGACCTGAAAAACAGTGAAATCATGGTTTCCGCTTTAATCGGCTGCATAATCCGGCTGGTCTATGCCGCTTTGGTGGCCCAGATTTTCGGCCTGTTCCTGTAAAATTACAGAGCAGACATCTGCAGTTTGTTCCCAGCTAAACCCCCTTTATATGCATTCCGGAATACTGCCGGCGGCCCGCTTGAGGACCGCCGGCAGTACCGGTATTCGGCCCTTATGCAGAAATAAGGGACTGCATAAGAAAAAATGTCATATTCGTTCGATAAACGGCTGTTTCCATCGAGAGAAGGACAAAGAGAAGGGAGTATTTTGTATGAGCGAAGTTAAAACAAACGAACGGATGCAGACGAAAAAAATGCCGGCCATGACCATTGTGGGCCTGTGCATCTTTGCCATTTGTATGGTGGCCTTGTTCCTTTGGCCTGAAGCGCTGAACGGCGGATTTACCGCCATGGTAAGCAAGGCTCATCCCATTGTGATCAATACCGGAATCATGAGCACCATGTCCGTCTCTATCGTCATCAGCGTGATTATGGGCCGGGTTCTGGAAAGGCTTGGCTTTACCGACGCCCTGATGCGCCTGTTTCTGCCTATCGGTAAGCTCTTGAACTTCAACGCCGCCGTTTTAATTCCCGCCATCTATAATATTCTGGGAGATATTAATGCTGCCGGCCGCATCTCCGGCCCCATCCTGGTAAAATCAGGAGCCACCGAGGATGAAAAAAAGCTGGCCATCTTTACCATGGTCCAGTCGGAGCAGTCCTTCTCCACCTTCATGATCGGCCTGGGTTGTCTGACCCTGGCCGGAGCCAAGGTTTTTGCCGTCGTCGTCATTTCGATTTTCCTGCCCCTGCTGATCTGCCCGGCTATCGGCCGTTTCACTTTATACCGGAACTGTAAAGCGGTGGAGCTGGAAGAACTGCCGGTCTTTACGCCGGATACGCCGTTTCTGAACAGCGTTTTTGCCGCCGGCCAGGAAGGGATGAACACCTTATTCTTCCTGGTGCTGCCTGCTTTTGCCGTGGTGTTCGGTTTTATCGGGCTCCTGGACTATATCGGCATCTGGATCTATTTCCAGAACTTTTTAACCTCGATGATGACCGTACTGAATATCGATCCGGTCACGGGACTGCTCAGCATCATGGCCTCGCCTACCCTGGCCATGAATAACCTGGTGGAGACAGCCGCCGCGATTAACCCCAAATGGGTCATCGGCTCCTTCGTCATGGCCGCTTCCGGGTTCCCCCTGTCCGTGATCGTCGGCCAGATCCCCCTGATCTGGTCCAACTCCTGCGAGATGAAACCTTCCGACGCCCTGAAGCCCGCCGTGCTGGGAATCATCTTCCGGGTGCTGACCGCCGGATTCATCGCCACGGTTTTAGGCGACCTGCTGCTGTAAAGGGTCTGCCTTCTAATTATCATCCGGGGAAAACATGATCGGCCGGGGAAACAAAAAAGCCGTCTCTGCAAAAGGGACGGCTTTTCCTATGACAGGGGAGGGAAGGGGATGATATTACGGCTCAGAGGCCGCTGCCGTTAAAATCGGGGATGAAGCTTTCCGATACGGCGCCCCCTTCCTGGATAAAGGCGTTCTCGATGCCCAGGGCCTGGGCATAATCCAGCAAGGCTTCATATTCATTATCCTTCACCGGGCGGCAAAGGCCGGGGAAGGCCTCTAAGGCGGGAGAGGCAACAGGCGTATATTGGTTCATGATGCTGTAAAAAATACGGTTTCCGTATTGGGCAAACAGATAGTCCAGTACGGCTTCGGCATCCTTCAGGCAGCCGGGCAGCAGCAAAAGCCTGACCATTACGCCGCTCACCATCATTCCTTCCCGGTCAAAACGGGGGGAAGCCGCCTGGGCAAACATTTCCCCCAGGGCGGCCCGGGCCACCTCCGGATAATCCGGGGCTTTTGAATAGAGAGCCGCCAGTTCTGAAGACCAGTACTTGAAATCCGGCAAGTAGATATCCACCAGTCCGTCTAAAAGGCGCAAAGCCTGAGGAAGGTCATAGCCGCCGCTGTTATAGATCACAGGCAGGCGCAGGCCCTGCCGCCGGGCCAGCTTCAGCGCCTCGGCGATGGCGGGGACAAAATGGCTGGGGGTAACCAGATTAATGTTGTGGGCTTTTTGACGCTCCTGAAGTCTCAGAAAAATTTCAGCCAGATGCTCCGGGCTGACCGGCCGGCCCGGCGGCAGACTTCCGGGGGCGGGGTGGGAAATCAGGCGGTTCTGGCAAAAAACACAGCCCAGGTTGCAGCCGGCGAAAAAGACGGCGCCGCTGCCGCGGCAGCCGGAAAGGCAGGGCTCTTCCCACATATGCAGGGCCGCTCTGGACACATAAGCGTCGGCGCCCATGCCGCAGACGCCGGCTCCCGGCGGAAGGCCCCTCCGGTCGGCGCCGCAGCGTCGGGGGCAAAGCCGGCAGGAAGCGGGATCAGAAAAGCCTTGGACAAAGGCAGATTTATCGTTTGAGGAATGTGGATCCGGTCGCATTTTTTCTCCCGAAAGTTTTGTGCTAAAAAAGTGACAGCTGCTGCCCGCCCCTTTGGTTGTCCCTCTCAGAGAGCGCTTTCATGGACCCAAGAAAATCGGCGCTAAGGCCATAGGTTTTCCGGAGTTCAGCCAGAAGCCGGTACAGGCGGTAAAGATAGGCCCGGTCCAGGCGTCCGCTGCCGTAAAGCTCCTGAAGGTCCTCAAGCAGCCCGGGATAGCACCGGCGGATAAAATCCCAAAACGCGTCACGGGTACGGCCGCGCAGGTTGAGAGGTTCCGCCAGAAGGTAGCTGACGCCGCATTCCTTGCCCCGGAGGAAAAGCTGTTCCAGGCTTTGGCGGCTGTCGGTGAGAAGGGGGATTACCGGCATAACGTGAAGCCCCCGGGAAGCCTTGGTCTTGCGGAAAGCATCCAGCATGGCAAAGCGCCTTTCCGAAGAAACTGCGCCGGGCTCCAGCCTTTGCCGCAGTCCTTCATCCGGGGTGGTGATGGTGGCGGCTACGTTTACGTAGGTAAGGGAGGCCAGTTTTCCGATGAGGTCGAAGTCCCGCAGAATCAGATCGGACTTGGTGGAGATGATCACCGGGTTTTTATACTTGATCATCAGCTCCAGCACCCGGGGCATCAGCCGGTATCCGGCTTCCGCCGGCTGGTAGCTGTCGGTGACCCCGCCGATATTGATGACCTGACCTTTCCAGCCGGGGCTTTTCAATTGCACTTCCAACTGTTCCGCGATATTGGTTTTCACAAAAATTTCGCCGTAGAAATCCGCGGATTCCATATACTGATGGGAATACAGGGCGAAGCAGTACCGGCAGCCGTGCTGACAGCCCCGGTATATGTTCAGGTCGTACCGGTAAGGAAGACGGCTTTTTCCCAGCTTGTTTATGGCGGATTTACAGGTGATTTCCCGATAAGTCATAACGGGCCTCCTCAGGCATTGGCCTTTTGCAGATATCTGAGGGTAAATTCTTCCGCCGGCGACGGCCGGCCAAAATAATATCCCTGGATGAACTCAAGGCCGCTTTGGCGGACCGCCTTATATTCCGCCTCCGTTTCCACGCCTTCCATGCAGACTTGTTTTCCCACGTCATGGCAAAGATCGACGATGAAGCGGATAAAGGTGGAATCAAAGACGCTTTCCTGGATATCTTTAATGAAGGTCCTGTCAATTTTGACCAGATCCACCGGGGTGCTTTTTAACAGGCCCAGGGAGGAATAGCCGGTTCCAAAATCGTCCATGGCGATGCTGAGGCCCCGTTCCTTCAGATTCAAAAAGACCCGGCGGATTATTTCGTCCTCCTTGACCAGATGGGTCTCCGTCAGTTCCAGGGCGATATTGGCGGCGGACAGGCCGGTTTCTTCCAGCACCCGGTCCACGAATTGCAGAAAGCCGGGGTCCAGCACCTGAAAATAAGACAGATTAATACTGATGATGAAGTCGGGGACCAGTTTGCACCATTCGACACATTGCTTTACCGCCGTAAAGAAAATCCATTTGCCGGCGGTAATGATCTGATTGCTTTTTTCCAGCAGAGCAATGAACTCCATTGGGGAGACATTGCCGTATTTTTGACATTGCCAGCGGCAGAGGGCCTCGGCGCCCACCACACGGCCGGTAAGGGCGTCAACCTGGGGCTGATAATAGAGGGAAAACTCCCGGAAGCCTTTTTCGATGCTTTCCCTCAAAAGCTCCGTCAGTTCCAGGGGCCGCTCTTTATGGGAGAGGATTTCCCGGGTAAAAACGCTGCAGCGGTTTTTGCCCTGAAGCTTGGAATACTCCAGAGAGTAGTTGGCAAATTTCAGCAGCTCCGGGTAATTGGCGGCATCTCTGGGATAGACGACACAGCCGGCGGAGGCGGTGCAAAAATACTTTTTCCCATTAATGTCCTGCTGGCGCAGGAAAGCTTTCTGGATCTGCCGGTAGATACGCTGGAAACAGCCTTCGTCAATATCTTTTATCAGGACGGCGAATTCGTCGCCGTCCATCCGGAAGATGGAAGCGTTATCGGGCAGGAGAGAAAGCAGCTTTTGGGAAGTGAGGCGGATGACCTGGTCGCCGAAGAGACGGTCATAAAGATCATTGATATGTTTGAAGTCGTCCAGGCCCAGCAGCATGATGCCTAAAGGAGCCCCGGGGTAATCCTGAATATTTTTTCTCACTTCTTCTTCAAACCCGAATTTATTATAAAGACCGGTGGCGGGGTCCAGATTATTTTTCCGGCCCAGGTTTGTGATCATTCCGGCAAAAAGGTTGGGATTTCCCGTCTTGTCCCTGAGCAGGTGGCCCCGGGAGCGCAGCCAGATCCATTGGCCGTAGCGGTTTTTTGCCCGGTATTCCACGTTATGGGTTTCCGTCTGGCCGCTGCTGATCTCCTGATTGGCCTCCAGGAAGGCCAGCCTGTCGTGGGGATGGATCTTACCGCTCCAGACCGCGGCGCCGTTGGGCACGATTTCCCCCGGCAGGGCAAATTCCCAGACCATGGCCGGCGGATAACGAAAAACGCCGGTCTTCATGTTTCCGACATACAAATAGTCGTCCACGCTTTCAATCAGCGCGTCATAGAGATGCTCCTTGTCGTAATTAAAGCTCTCAACGGCTTTTTGCATTTCTTCCGGCCTGAGAATCAGCCTTTTCTCCGTTTTACGGATGTGATAGAGCCTTTTTTGCTGGTACATCTTTTCGTCGGCCCGGGAAAGCAGGTCCGCGACCCTGGCTCTTTTTTCCGGCAGGGCTTCCGCCAGACCATAACAGAAGGAGAGCTCATAAGGAATGCCGTATTCCTTGCGCTTTTCTTTCAGCCGCTTAAGGATCAGGCGCATATGGGCCTCGGTTTCCGGCTGCCGGGCATTATAACAGATAATGACGAATTCATCGCCGGAAAGCCGGAAAGCCGCATCTTCAGCCCTTAAATTTTCCCGGGTGACCGCCGAGACATAGGCTAGGCACCGGTCGCCTTCTTTATGGCCGTAACGGTCGTTGACCAGCTTCAGCTCGTTCAAATCAAAGAGACAAACCGTCAGCGGCACGCCGTTTTCCCGGGCCCGGACCAGGCTGCTCTCCAGCAGGTCTTTTCCGGCCCGGCGGTTCAACAGGTTGGTCAGATCGTCGATCTTGGCTTCCCGGGAAAGCTGGCGGATCTCGGTAACATCCACGGAATGCTGCAAATGGACCAGGCGGCCGTCCATCCAGGGGATCAGGCTGTCATAATTTTCGTAGTTACGGCCCATGAGGGAATTGAATTCATCCCAGACCACGCAAGACTCCTGATTATCCGCTTCCAGCAGCCGGGGAATCGGGCAGAAGGGGCAGCGTTCGGTCATTCCTTTTTGCAGCACCTGCCAGCAGATTTTCCCCTCGGGATTTTCCAGGCCAAAGCAATTCTGCATGGTCCGGTTCATAAAGATGATTTCATCCGTATTAATATCGGTAACAAAGAGGTTGGCATGCATTCTGTCCATCAGGTAATTAAAGACAAAACTCTGGATCTGGATCGTGGCATGTTGATTCTCAGCCATAGCAAGCTCCTTAAATCAGTAATTCGTCCGGACCGGATTCTCCTGGGATTTCCGCAGCTTGTCCGTCAATAAGCGGCAGTTTGTCTGCGCAGTTTTTCTGCTCAGTTTTTCTGTAAAGTCTTCAGATAGCGCTTTTTATATTTCAGAGCCGCGTAACCGGCAGCCTTCCGGTAGATGCCGACGTTGGCAATGCCGGCCACGGCTCCCACAATCAGGACGCTTTGCAGGAATTTTACCGTCATTAGATTTGTGGCCAGGATGTTGGAAGTCCGGCGGATTTCTTCATCCAGTTTCCAGGGGAAGGCTTTACCGGCGTCGATAGCGGCTTCGATCTCATCTGCCCGCAGGTTGGCCCGGTCTTTGTCCTCCTCGGTCAGGGCGGCGGCGATCAGGCTCAGAATGTAAATCCTCTCCTGATCAGAGTCATAAGCAAAACCGTAACTGAGGGCGGTTTCATAAATCCCTTTCAGCAGCAAGGCCAAAAATAAAGGGATGTCCGGCAGGCCGATGCCGAAAAGACCAAGGCCGCCGCCTTCCGCCGCGGCCACCGCCGTATTTATCCATTTGGTCTTTTTGGCCTGCTGATCCAGCTGACGCAGGCGCCGCCGGCTGGACTCCTCCCGGTAAAGGCGGTCCTGCATCTCATGGATACCGGCGATTTTCTTTTTATCATAGGTTTTTTCAATCCAGGAGGCGCCTTTTTCAAAAACCAGAGAAAAGCCCTTGCAGAAGGCGGCGTTCAGCGTGCCTGCCAGCTTATCCGGGATTTTTCCCCGGAGCTTTTTTCCCCATTGGCCCCTTTTGGCGGGAGCTTCCTTTTTCTCCTGAGCCCGGCGGCTTTTTTGGATGAGCTTTTGCTCTTTTTTCTCCAGATTGTTAAGCTGTTTCTTTATTTTTTGATCCATAAGGACACCTCGCGGCCGTTATTATCCCCGGTTTTGATCATACCGGAATTATAGCATAGTCCCGGGACCTTGGCGAAGCCCCCCGGCCCGGGATGGTCCGAAAAAGCTTCCTTTGAGAATTGCCCGCTGAAAAACCGTAGGACTTTCACGGCTTTCAATGTTATACTATGAGCAAAGACTGCGGAAAAGCAGAGGAAAAAACAAAGAAAAAATAAAGAAAAACAATGAAAAACAAAGAAAAACAAAGAAAAACAAAGAAAAAACAGAGGAGGTCCACTGATGAAAAGCCTGTGGTATTATGATTACCCCATCGGAACGATTGGAATTGCCGAAGAAGACGGCTTCATCTCTCATCTCTTTTTAGACAAAGAAAGTCACGAGAAATTTGAGGCCGCTGAAACGCCCCTGATCCGAAAAGCCGCGACGCAGCTTAAAGAGTATTTTGAAGGGCAACGGACAAAATTCGACTTGCCGCTGTCCATGCAGGGCACGGAGTTCCAAAAAACAGTTTGGAAAGCCTTGCAGACCATAGCCCCGGGAAAAACCTGCAGCTATGCGGATATTGCCCTGCAGATCGGAAGCCCCAAAGCGGTGCGTGCCGTTGGCCTGGCGAATAAACGCAATCCGATTCCCATCATCGTTCCCTGCCACCGGGTAGTAGGCAAGGACGGCAGCTTAACCGGCTATGCCGGAGGCCTTTCGATGAAGCAATACTTATTGGAGCTGGAAAAACGTTATGCCTGATGGGGCCCCGGCCTGGCGGCGGGTTTTCGCGTTAGAAAAAAGAGGGCCGGAGCCCTCTGCATGGGGAGAAGGTTTCATTTCCGCAGATATCACTTATTCCCGTGGCCGGATTGCTTTATTTCTTTTGCCTTATACATATTCTGGTCGGCGCGCCTGATCAGTTCCTGGGCTGTCAGCGGGGTTTCCTGCATGGTTTCTATGCCGTAAGATATAGCAAGACCGGCGCCCCGGTGAAAATCCAGCGATATTTTTTCAATGCCCTTTTCGATGCGTTCCGCCACCGCATAGGCTTGTTCTTTCCCGGTGTTGTTCAGGCAAAGCAGAAATTCGTCCCCGCCGTATCTCGCCGCCCAATCATGCTCGAAGCGAATATTTTTCATGATCAGGTCGCCGACGGCTTTGATTGCCAGATCCCCCGTCTGATGGCCGTAAAGATCGTTGATGGATTTAAAATTATCCAGGTCCATAAAGCACAGGGATAAGGGCAGGCGGTTCAATGCGGCCTCTATGATATCAACCGGCAGGCGCTCGTCCACAAAACGCCGGTTATAGAGAGAGGTCAAAGAATCCCGGACGATCATATCGTTGATCTCCCGGACATAACGATTGAACATTTCCCCCTCATTATAATCTCCCGAGCCTATCAGCATCGTGTCGGTAGCGTTCTTTAATAATTCGAGCACCGCCGGGGTATCGGTATGTTCAATGGGAATCGCCGTCACTAAAAGGACCGCTTTCCTGTTCTTTTCCAGCTTTACAAAGCTTCTGTTTTCCTGATGGGCTCTGATGGAGATGCAATTATCGCAAATCTTTCCGTTTCCCCAATAGTCATAGCATACTTCCGGCGTTCCCGCCAGGCTTTCGTCCCGGCAATCCAGTACCTTTTTGTGAGCCGGGTTCACTAATCTTACCGCGTCATACATTTTACTGAAGAAATCCAATTTGTCTTTTATGTCGTCCAGTGAAAGAGCTTCCATTTTTCACCTCAATAGAGTATAATTCGCTGCGTTCATTTTATCATACTATAAAAGCTGAATAAAAACTAATAATTACAGAATTTTTTTACCCCGCCGGATCCCTTAGCAGGTTTTCTTCCGCTTCTCTTTATAGAGCTGGTGATCGGCGGCTATTAAGATTTGAGACATTTTATCATAGTCGCTGAAGCAAACAACGCTTGTGCTTATTCCGGTTTTTTCTTCATAAATGCCGACATAAGCGCTGAAAGATTCTTTGATTTCCTGCAGCTTTTGCAGCAGCTCTTCTTTT
This sequence comes from Peptococcaceae bacterium, assembly GCA_034927285.1. Lineage (GTDB taxonomy): Bacteria > Bacillota > Peptococcia > DRI-13 > UBA5745 > JAYFQF01. The sequence continues at coordinate 1,869 of JAYFQF010000032.1, read as the reverse complement.
GGCCCAAAATAGATGATGGCAAATTCATCGCCTCCCCAGCGGCTGACAATGTGCTTGTCCAGACCGAAGGTTTCCTGTAAAAGAGCGGACAGCACCTTGAGTATTTCATCACCTGTACAATGGCCGTATTTATCGTTCATTTTTTTGAAATTATCCAGGTCGAGAAAAGCCAGGCAGATGGGCCCTTCTTTGCTTTGGGCGGCTTCCTGCATCGCCTTGTTGAACATCCGCCGGTTATATAGTCCGGTCAATTCGTCAAAGCTGGCATAAACCGCCAGCCTTTGATTTACCCGTTCATATTCTTTTGCAAAGCGCAAAATGATCAGAAAAGACGCCAGCAATAACAAAGGGATCTGGATCATCCGGTCCACGAACTGGTTCCAGCATGAATAAACGGCGATCATTTCCGGGCGGTAGTATTCCAGGGCGTGCATCACCATGAATACGGCAATCAGCGCGGCGATCAAAAGACCGCGCCGCCAGCCGTTGAAAAGATAAGTTATGGCGATCAAAAGAAAAAAAGTGTAACCGATGGCGTTATTATTGCTTCCGCCCGTATTCACGAAGGCATAGGGCAAAAAAATAAAGACCGCAAATAAAAATACGCCAAACATCGTATGGACGCCGTACTTTTTATTTCCGGAAAATAGAAAAGCGGTTACGGCGATAAAAAACAGCGCGATCCATTTGAGACTGCAATAAAAGGGAAAAGCGGAGATTTGGTTGCCGATGACCGTAATCAAAGACAGACAGGCTCCCGCGATTAAGATTGCTTTATATAAACGCAGCTGAATATCCGACTGGTTCACGTTGCCCTCCTGTTAACTGAACGCGTGGCTTCAGATCATTCACCTTGATTTGCCTCCTGAACATAGAGGGAATATTATTAATTGTATGCAATTGTATGAATTTTAAAGAGAATTTTTCTCTGTGATCTTTGCCGGCTTTACGTTTTTTCTCGCCGGAAATTTCACGGAGAATCGGGAATAAGGGGAGTCAATGGGCGGCTTGTGAAAAATGAACTGCTGATCTGGCCTGGGGCCAGGTATGCCGGGACAGGGCTCATGGCATATTACGCCTTAAGAATAACACAGAAGCTGAGATTTTAACAGCTTATGCTGCAATACAAGACAATAAAATACAAAGAGCCGGCCGCGTTCCAATCGGAGTTCATGATAAAATGAACTGCCGTGAATTTCATCATCGTTTACCTTCCGTGGCGGGCCGTGCGATAATTACGGATTCGGGGAGCCGGCCGCGTTCCAATCGGAATCATGATATAATAGAGCCGGCGGATCATAGCATTATTTGACGAAAACAACAGATCAAAAGTTTGGAGCCAGGTCGATGAGCGAAAAGTTATTTAAGGGAATAGTCAGCGGTTATAATCACCAGGGCATGGGCGTAGTCCGAGTGGAGGACGCCGTTTATTTTGTTCCCGGCGCTTTGTCCGGAGAAGAAATCGCCTTTGCCGCGATAAGCGTCCCAGTCCAGGGGAAAAAGCCGGGGCAGGGGAGACTGAAGGAAATATTCAACCCTTCTTCCAGCCGGATACAGCCGGCCTGCCCTTTTAATAAGTGCGCCCTGTCCCGGCCAATTTTAGATGGGGATTTTATGCCTGTTACTTCTCGCTTTTCATGTGCCTGGTTCCATAGTTCCTCACATATAATAGCATCGTGCTGACCATCTGCGATAATGTATTCATCTTGATGTACTTGGCGGTATTCATTTTTCGTGCCTTTGACCTTTTCTCTCGTTCGTCTGCCAAAGGCGATCTTTCCAGAGTACACAGGATTGTCGATTATCATTCTGACAAAATGCGTACTCCATTGGGCGAGAGTACCATTGGCACGTTTGATTTTTTGGATA